>NZ_JAIQDD010000004.1:0-572716 GCF_020036995.1 Corallococcus sp. AS-1-12
TGTGCTCGAAGCTCCTGTCCCCCTTGTCGCTTGGCAGCCGGCCAACTGGCCTCGCTATTCCGCGCAGACCTCCTGTCCGACAGGTTTCTGGAGTTCGCCGCCGCCGGGTATCCCTGTGAGAGTTCTCACCTTCTCATGGCGACAGAATCCAGCTCCTGGGGCGTGGCGCTGGCCCACGGCACCGTGGCGTCTGCTTTCGGAGGCCGGGTTCCCCTCCCTGGTCGACTGACGAACAGGACCTAGCGGTACACCGGCGCGGGCAGCACGGGCGGCACCACCGGCGCGGCGGCCGTCACCTTCGCCTTCGCGCGCCACACCAGCGGCGTGAGCGCTCCCACCAGCACGAACACCGCCTGCACCGTGTGCGCGAGCAACGCGATGGACATCGCCTTCGCGGCCGTCGTCCCCATCGCTCCCGCCGCCAGCGAGAACATCCCGTCCGTCACGCCCACCTGCCCCGGCACCAGCGAGCCCATCGCCAGCGCCACCAGGTAGAGCCCCTGCGTGAACAGCGCCTGCACCACCGTCGCGTCGATGCCCACCGCGTGCGCCAACACCGCGTACTGCATCACCTGCAACACCCGGCTGCCCAGGAACGCCATCATCGGCCGCCACGGACACAGCCCTCCGGCGCACAGCGAGGCCTGGAACGCCTCCGCGTGCTCGCCCCACTTCCCGCACCGCCTGCGCATCCACGCGCCCAGCCGCTTCGCCCGCAGCCCCGCGCGCACGCCCAGCGACGCGAGCAGCAACACGACGCCGTGCACCAGCATCGCCACCGTGAACGCGCTCCACCCCGTCATCAGATAGGCCGCCAGCGCGCACGGAAAGGAGATGAGCCCTCCGGCTCCCAGCGACGCCGACTGCGACGTGGCCGCCGCCGCCGTCGCGGACGCGCCCCCCGTGTACGGCGTCAGCAGCGTGGCCTTCGTCGCCTCCGCCGCCGCGCGACCCGCGGGCGCCATGCTCGACACCGCGGTTCCAATCAACTGCGCGCGTACCAACACCGACAACGGCACCTGCCCCGCGCGCGCGCCATAGGACAGTCGCGTCGCCGTGGCGTCGCACGTCTGCCGTCCCAGTTCGATGAGCACCACCCAGGGGAGCAGCGGCAGCGCCTCCAGGAGCGTGGTCTTCAGCTCGCCCGCGCCTGCCTTGTGCACCAGGGCCCCCAACATCCCCAGGCCGCCCATCGCGAACACCGGCTTGAGGACCGTCAGCAGCCTGCGTCTCCAGGCGCACGGTGAGGCGCAAAGCCCCTCCCCCGCGACGGCCCCCGGCCCGGCCAGGGCCCCTTCGTGGTGCACGTTGCTCACACTCGCCCTCCTCGCCCGTCCCCACCCGCCCCACCGAGGGGTCCACTTCAGAACCTGTGCAGCCCCCACCGTCATGGCGAGGCCCGATCGTCGCCGGCCGGCAGCCTCCTCCCGCTCGCGTCCGGGGGTGGACAGAGCGCCGCTTCCTCGGGGCGACGAATGCAGGCGGAGCGGATCCATCCACCACCGGATGCACACCGCGCGTGGCACCCCAGCGCACGCTCGGCAGCAGGGCGGAAGGCGGTTAGGGTGGCGGCGCCTTCACAGCGCGGGAGCAATGCCATGAAAGCAGTGCGCTTCTCGGCCTTCGGGCCGCCCCCCGACGTCGTCCAGGTGGTGGAGGAATCCCCCGCGCCGCTGAAGCCCGGCGAGGCGCGGCTGGCCGTGCTCGCCACGCCCATCAACCCGTCCGACCTGCTCACCCTCTCCGGCGAATACGGCGTGCTGCCCAAGCTGCCCGCCACGCCCGGCAACGAGGGCGTGGGCCGCGTGGTGGAGGTGTCCGGCACCGACGCCGTGGCCGTGGGGGACCTGGTGTTCCTCCCGCTGGGCGCGGGCACCTGGCGCACCCACCTCACCGCGCCCGCCGCGCAGCTCCTGCCCGTGCCGCCGGGACTGGACCTGCTCCAGGCGAGCATGCTGCTCATCAACCCGCCCACCGCCTATCTGATGCTGCGCCAGTTCGTGACGCTCCAGCCCGGCGAGTGGGTGGCGCAGAACGCCGCCAACTCCGCGGTGGGCCGCTACCTCATCACCCTGGCGCAGGTGATGGGCCTGAAGACCGTCAACGTCGTGCGCCGCCAGGAGCTGGCCGACCAGCTCAAGGCCCAGGGCGCGGACGTGGTGCTGCTGGACACGGACGAGCTGCCCCAGCAGGTGCGCGCGGCCACCGGCGGCGCGAAGGTGCGGCTGGGCATCGACGCGGTGGGCGGCGAGTCCGCGCGCCGCGTGGGCGACTGTCTGTCCACCGGCGGCACGCTGGTGAACTACGGCGCCATGAGCGGCAAGGGCCCCCAACTGTCCGCGGCGGCCACCATCTTCAAGGACGTCACCCTGCGCGGCTTCTGGCTGACGCGCTGGCTGCGCGACGCGCCCCGTGAGGAGCAGAACGCCACGCTCGCCCGGATGGCGGAGCTGATGGCCGTGGGCACGCTCCAGGCGCCCGTGGACGGCACCTATCCGCTGGAGCGCATCCAGGACGCGGTGAAGCGCGCGCTGGAGCCGGGCCGCAACGGGAAGATCCTGCTCACCCCCAACCCCGCGGCGTGAAGCACCCGCCGCTCACGTGAAGGAACGACGACCATGAAGCGAGTCGAAGGCAAGGTGGCCTTGGTGACCGGCGGCGCGGGGGGCCTGGGCGCCGCGTCCGCCCGGATGCTCGCGCGCGAGGGCGCGAAGGTGGTGGTCACCGACCGGCGCGAGGGCGAGGCCCGCGCGGTGGTGGAGGAGCTGGGCGCTTCCGGCCTCTTCCTCCCGCTGGACGTCACGCGCGAGGACCAGTGGGTGAGCGCGCTGGCGCGCACGGTGGAGACGTTCGGGCGGCTGGACGTGCTCGTGAACAACGCGGGCATGGGCATCGTGAAGGACGTGGAGGAGATGTCCCTGGACGAGTGGAGGTTCGTGCACTCGGTCAACCTGGACGGCGTGTTCCTGGGCTGCAAGCACGGCATCCGCGTGATGAGGGAGTGCGGGTCCCAGGGCTCCATCATCAACATCTCCTCCATCGCGGGGCTCGTGGGCGTGCCGCAGTTCCCCGCGTACTGCTCCAGCAAGGCCGCCGTGCGCATGCTGTCCAAGTCCGTGGCGCTGCACTGCGCCTACAAGGGCTATGGCATCCGCTGCAACTCCATCCACCCCGGCTACGTGGAGACCGCCATGGTGGAGGCGCTGGCCCAGGCCGGCGGCCAGGCGGAGAAGACGCGCGCGCGCATGCTCAAGGGCATCCCCGCGGGCCGCTTCGGTGAGCCGGACGACGTGGCCCACGCCGTCGTCTACCTGGCGTCGGACGAGTCCAAGCTGATGACCGGCGCGGAGATGGTCCTCGACGGCGGCGCCACCGCGCAGTAGCGCGGCGAGTCCCCCACGACAGCGCCCGGGGACGTCACTCCCAGGGCGCCGTCAGCAGCTCTCCGAAGCGCATGCCCAGCTCCACGCGGCCCACCAGCGCCTGCCCCCAGGCGGTGGCCTGCGCGGCCCAGGTGGCGGGGGTGAGCCCCAGGGTCTCGAAGAGCTTCATCACGTCTCCGCCCTGCTGCATCGCCTTGATCATCCGCGCGTAGTCCACGAGCGTGGGGAAGGCGGACTCCGGGAAGAGCACCTCGCGGTCCACGTCTTTCAGCGGCACGCGGGGCTGGAGCGTCACCAGCAGGCGCTGCGCCTTCACGCGGGCGAGCGTCTCCTGCTGTTCGCGCTCCGCGGCCTGCCGGGCCTGGAGCTCCTCCGCGGCGCGGCGCTGGAGCTCTCGCTGGCGCTCCTGGTCGCGGCGGCGGGACTCGGCCACCTGACGGTCGATTTCTCGCTGCCGCTCGCGCTCCTGGTCCTCCCGCCTGCGCTCGCGGCGCTCCCGCATCATCCGCAGCGCGCCGTGCGTGTCGTCCAGGAAGTCGCGGTGGATGTTGGACTCCTCCGGCGGGGACGGCGTGGCGCGCACGCGCTGCTCGAAGGCGGGGAGCCACGACTCGAAGCGCTCCAGCTCCGCGTCCAGGACGTCGAGGACGTGGACGTCGCGGGACTCCAGCCCGTTGCGCAGCGCCATGGCGCCCTTCGACACGGAGAGGGCCGCCGTGCGCGGGCGCGTGCCCACCTGCTCCTCCGCCGCGTCCCAGAGGGCGCGCAGCCGCCCGGGCAGCGCCCCCTCCGGGACGCTGTCCAGCAACTGCTCCGTCTGGCGGTAGAGCCCTTCTGGATCCACGCGCCACCAGGTCTGGAAGCGCACGAGCGCGTCCGGCTCCACTTCGCACTGGTGCTCCCACAGGCGGTCGCGCCAGGCCGCGAAGGCGGTGAGCAGGGCCGCGCGCTCGGCGGGGTGGGACTGGAAGCGCCGCCACACGGCCTCGACGAACAGCTCGCTTCCGGTGATGGAGCGCCAGGAGCGCACCACGCGGGACAGCGGCGTCACCAGCAGGTACTGGCCCGGCCCCTCCCAGACGGCCATCAGCAGCCGGCCCGCGTGCCCCGGGTCGGGGTGCGCCTCCGAGCTCCGGCGCTCCGGAGCGAGGCCCAGGTGCCGGGCCCTGGAGGGGAACAGGAGCAACGCCTCCAGCAGGGCCTCTCCGCTGTACGCGTCGCGGGCCCAGTCGTTCAGCCGCCGCTGCTCGTCCACGCCCGAGTGGTGGAGGAAGCGCGCGAACCCGGGGGCACCGAAGCACGCGGTGCGGTCCTTCGTCGTGCCCCGGTCGATGGCGTGCACGGTCTCCTCCAGGAAGGCCCACATCGCCTCGGACTCTTCTTCCTCGGGGGGCTCGGGGTCGTCGCGGGGAGGCGTGGCGGCCCAGCCGAAGAAGTCGAGCGCGGTCTCCGCGGGCAGGTCGCGCAGCACCGAGCGCGCCCAGCGGGACCACCGCCGCTGGTCCTCCAGTCCCCATTCGCGGAAGGGGCGCCGCGTCGCGAAGGAGCGCAGCTCGTCCGCGAGCGCCCCCACCGTGCGCAGCGACACGGTGAGCAGCGCCTCCAGGGCGCCCTCGGGCGGAGGGGTGGGGAGCTCGCGGAGGACCTCCCTGGCGAAGGCCGCGTCCCCGTCCCGCTCCAGGCGCGCGAGCAGCCGGCGCGAACCCCACCGGCTCAACGCGCGCCGCGCGAAGGCGGCGACGTCCGCGTCGGAGGAGTCCAGCGCCTGGGAGACCTCCATCTCGTCGCGCAGGCACAGCGCGCACTCGAAGCGGACCTCCGGGTCGGAGCCATCCAGGCCCCGGTGCAGCGCCTCGGTGACGTTCGCGGGTGCCGGCTCATGCGAGGCCCGCGTCCAGGCGACCGCGGCGCGCGCGGACAGCTCCGGCACATGGAGCACGCCCAGGGCGAGGGTGCGGATCCGCTCGCGCTCCTCGGCGCTCAGGCGCGGAGAGAGGCCGTTGCGCCAGCGCGTCATCGCGAGCATGGCCTCCACCGCCATGCGCCCCTCCCCGTGCAGCACCTGGTTGCTCACGGAGAAGCGTGCGTCCCGCATCCCGGAGCCCTGGTGCACGCAGGCGAGCGCGGCCAGCAGGCGCAGGGTTGGATCCGGGGATTTGTTCGCCAGCCACTCCACCGAGTCCGGCATGGGGCTGAAGGGCGCGAGCATCTCCTCCAGGGCCGAATCCTCGATGGGCAGTATCACCGCCCACGCGTCCTCCAGCTCCCGCGTGAAGCCGCGCTGGATGAGGAGGGACTCGATGCGCCGGGCGTCCTCCGCGAGGCGCCGCACCGCGCCCCACTGCCGTGCGTAGCGCGCCTCCAGCACCACCACCTGGGCGGGCTCCAGCGCGGCGGTGCGGGCCGCCAGGGAGAAGCGGTCCACGCCGGACTTCACCAACGCCCGCGCGGAGCCATAGCGCTCCGGCGGGATGGCGCCACAGAGGCAGTGCGGGCACGCGGCATCAGCGGGGATGAAGCGGATGCATCCGGGGCAGCGAACCTCCGCGCCCTGACGCACGCCGCTGTCGAGCAGGGCGGACATGCCGTGTGTCTACCCCGGTCCGGGGGTGCCGCGCACGGCCCGGGCTTCCCCCAGGGGCGCTGCCCTGTCAGGCCATGGCGGCCTAACGGTGCTCGCGACGAGACTCGCCGTCACGCATGTTGGCCCGGGCGCGCTCCATGACCCGCCGCGCCCGGGCCGTACGTATGTCATTGCAGGGAGGCACGCACATGGGCGCATTGGACGGGAAGATCGCGGTCGTGACGGGCGGTGGGACAGGCATTGGCTTCGCCAGCGAGGGCGCGGAGGTAGTCATCGCCGGGCACCGTGCGCGACATGGCGGACGCGGCGTACTTCCTCGCCACCTGCGAGTACGCCACCGGGCAGGTCATCGACATCGACGGCGGATGGACCGCCGGGGCCTGAGGAGCGATAAAAATGCGCGCCGATGAGCACGTCAGACGAAGCGCGGCGCGCGCTGGAGGCCGTCTACGCACGCGTGGAGGCGCGTGCGGCGGACATCTCCCGTTCCCATGACTGGTGGCCCTGCCGCCGGGGGTGTGACCACTGCTGCCGCCACCTGGCCGCGCCGCTCCCCATGACACAACTGGAGTGGAGCTACCTGGAGGAAGGGCTCCAGCAGCTCTCCCCGGAGGCGCTGGAGGAGATCCGCGAGCGCGTCGATGCCATGGCCCGGCAGGAGGCCCGCCCGTACACCTGCCCGCTGCTGGACCGGGAGACGGGGGCGTGCCGCGTCTACGCGCACCGGCCGCTGGCGTGCCGCTCGTATGGCTTCGCCGCCGCGCGCGATGGCGGCCTCTTCTGCCACTTCATCCTGGACCTGGTGGGAAGGCACGGCGACGCGGACATCGTCTGGGCCAACCAGGACGCGCTGGAGGACGCGGTGGCGCGGCTGGGTGGAGCGACCCGCCCGCTCCCTGAATGGTTCACGCGGAAGGAGCGCGACACGCGCTGAGCCCCCTTCCTCGAAAACCGGCCCCCTCAGGTGCTCGCGCAGCGCCAGGGTCCCGCCGTGGCGCTGTCCGGTGCGCCCGCCCCGGCGCTGCCCTCGGACCTGGACGCGCGCATCGAGCAGGCCGTGACCCGCGCGCTCCAGGCCCAGGCGCCCACCGCCGCGCAACGGGAGGACCCGGCCCCCCAGCAGCCCCCCCGCGCCCGACACGCGGAACGCCGAGGCCTGGGCCCGCGGCAACGAGGTGGTGGAGCGGGCCCTCTCCGCCCGCCAGTGGAGAGATGCCCAGGCGCGCGAGCTGGCGGCGTCCGTGCCCCTGCTCACGCAGCAGCAGCAGGTGGACCTGCTGCGCCGGCTCAGCGTGGCCATCAACGAGGGCCAACTGCAGGTGGAGACGCGCGGGCCGCTCTTTTGACGGACTACCGCGCCTCCGCCGCCCGCGCGGCGTCGGGCTGCGTGGGCACCTTCAGCTCGCCCGCGATGATGCGGGCCCGCAGCGCGTCCACCGTGCGCAGCGCGTCCTCCCTGCCCGGGAAGTCCAGCCGCACGGGCGAGAGCCCCACGCCTCCCTCCTTCAAGCCGAGCGAGACATCGCCTCCCTGGAAGCGCCCCTGGCGCTGCTCGCGGATGGCCTCGTAGACCACCAGGTCCACGTGCTTCACGACGGCGGACAGCACCGCCTCCGGCGCCAGGTGTGACGGGTCAGAGTCCACGCCAATCACAGACACGGCCTTGCCGGCTTCGCGCGCCTCCTTCACCGCCTGGATGGCGCCCAGGCCGTCCACGCCGGCCGCCGCGAAGACGACGTCCGCGTTCTTGAGCAGCAGGTCCTGCCCCACCTGCTTGCCCAGGGCGAAGTCCGTGAAGCTGCCGGTGTAGTTCACCAGCACCGTGGCGCCCGGGTTCGTGGCGGCCACGCCGGCCCGGAAGCCGGCCTCGTAGCGCTGCACCAGGGGAATCTTCATCCCGCCCACCATGCCCACCCGGCCCGTCCTGGTGACGAGCCCCGCCAGCGCGCCCGCGAGGAAGCAGCCCTCCTCCTCGCGGAACACCACCGTGCGCACGTTGGGCAGCGTGATGACCCGGCCCTGCGCGTCCAGGAGCGGGCTGTCCACCAGCAGGAAGGGCAGCGAGGGATTGCGCCGGGCCACCGTCTCCACGGCGTTCTCCAGCATGAAGCCCACGCCCATCGCCAGCGACACGCGCTGCTCCGCGAGCAGTTGGAGGTTCGGCTCGTAGTCCTCCGCCACGCGGCTCTGGAGGACCACCGGGGTGATGCCCAGCGGCATCAGCTCGCCCCCGCGCGGCGCCAGGTCCGGGGCCAGCGAGGCCCGCCGCTCGGACGCGGTGGCCTCCTGGTAGCCCGCCTTCTCGTACTTCACGCCTCCGGCCCACAGCTCCAGTCCGCGCAGGGCGGAGTCGTTGAAGGCGTGGTCGCCCCGGCCTCCCAGCCCCAACACCAGCCCGATGGCGGGCCTGGACGGCGCGGCGGGCGGCTCCTTCTTGCAGCCGGTGACGGCCGCCAGCAGACACAGGACGAGCGAGAGGCTTCGGCGGCGCGGGCTCATGACGCCGCGTAATGTATCATGTGACTCCTGGCGCTCCGGCGGGACGGCGGGGGCGCCCCAGCCAGGGTGGCCGATGCTCTACTACTTCAAGTGCCAGAAGTGCCTGAACACCACCGGCCTCTTCCTGGAGAGCGAGCTGCCGTCGGACACGCCCACGTGCAACCACTGCGCGAAGGACGGGGGCAGCCAGGTCGACCGGCTGGAGACGATGGCCTTCTTCTTCGGCTGCTCCCGGTGCAAGGGCCAGTGGATGTACTCCGCGCCCAGCACCTACTCGCAGCAGAAGGCCGTCCGTCCGGACTGCCCGACCTGCAATGACAACCAGTCCATCTTCTTCGTCCCGCTGACCACGGGCCCCGCCAAGGCCCAGAAGCGCAGGAAGGCCGGGTTGCTCAACCCGGTGCGGCACGACGTCACCGGCTCGCTCGACATCCCCCCTGAAGCGACGGTGAAGAACCTCAAGCGGCGGCGGATGGACGACGGCTTCCAGGACCAGGAGCCCACCTTCAGCGTGAAGGCCGTGGACGATGACGGCGCGAAGGCGCGCATCGACACCGAGCGGGCCTACCGGAAGGTGAAGAAGCGCCGGACGGACTACGACACGAAGTTCGGGGCGCTGAAGAACGACCAGAACCCGCTGACCTCCGCCACCCATCCGGGCCGCGTGGTGACGCTCCAGCAGTATGAGGCCCAGTTGCAGCACCGGGAGACGGTCAACGGCACCAGCTACCCCCGCCTGAGCCAGTCCGCGCCCACGGTGGTGAACGCCGCGAAGATCGTCGGCCGGGACGTCGTCTGGGACTACCGCGAGCTGGGCCCCAACTCCTTCATGCGGCGGCTCTGCACGCTGCTCTACACCATCGACTACGGCGGCCCCTCGATGAACCCCATCGAGCTCCAGGCCCTGTGGGCGAACGGCTCGCTCTTCATCTCCTCCAACAACTACTCCTACGGGCTGGAGTTGGAGAACTCCCTGACCACGCACGGGACGCTCAAGCAGGTCATCGGGCAGATCAAGATTGGCAATGGCGCGGGCTCCATCAAGTCCTCCAAGCGCAACCTGAAGCCGAGCCACACCGAGCGCCTTCCGGCCTACAAGACCGCCTTCACCCAGAACACCGAGTCGGCCTACTCGGAGTACTTCCAATATCAATGGAAGTACGTCTTCAAGCAGCTCCGGGCCGCGCTGGACTTCCCGAACCACTCGGTCCTCACCATCACGAAGAACGGCGACGCCTACACGGACTGGACGGCGCCCGCGGTGACGGCGGGCCGCATCTACCTGGTCGTGCCGGAGCAGGGCCGCGGGACCTTCACGAAGAAGGACATCCACGCGGAGCAGTTGTTCTACCCCATCCTCATGAACCTGGACGCGCTGGGGGTGTTGAGCGCGTCGTCCCCGGCCTTCATCGGAGGCGTGAAGACGCCCTGCCGGACCTGCTACGAGGTGCTCCAGGCGGCCTCCGCCACCCTGGGCGACAAGCTCGTGCTCCCCACGGACGCCTTCGGCCACTACTGGGAGGCGTCCGGCACGCACGTCCCGGGCGTCACCTTCCCGGCCACCCACGAGACGATGGTGTACGGCAAGCCGGGGTCGGACAAGATCTTCGACACCGAGATCCCGCCCTCCCCCAAGCACTCCTGACGCTCAGGCGTCATCGCCGTACATGCCGATGGGGATCTTCGCCTTCACGGCCTCGATGACGGCCGCGGGGCACTTCGCCTCGGCCGCCGTCATGAGCGCCTTGGGGGAGGCGTGGAGGGTGATGGCGCCCAGGGAGTACTCGACGAGCGGCACCGCCAGCTTGCAGGTGGTCTTCAAGTAGAAGCGCAGGTCCAGCGCCCCCCGGATGGCCTCCACGGCGTCCTGGAGGGCGAGCTCCGCCGTGCGCGCGTGGTCCGCCTGCTGATACGCGGTGATCTGCTGCTGGCTCAGCAGCTCCGCGTAGACGCCCAGGACGTGCTCGGGGAGGTAGTGCACCTGGGCCTCGCCGTAGGGGATGGAGGCCGCGTTCCGGTAGGGCGCCTTGATGACGCCGCTCGGGAACGAGTCACCGTCATCCAGGGTGATCATCCGCTCCACGCCGCGCGCCTTCCCGCTGGAGCTGACGTCGGGCCGGGTGCCGTTCACCCGCGCCCGCATCTCCTGGAGCTTCGCGCTGACCAGGTCCCAGGTGCCCAGCGTCTTCCCGTTGGCCTGCGGCGCCGCGGTGCGGGGGAACGCGCCGGGGTACTGGGTTTCGAGGACGTTCTTGGTGGGCAGCCCCAGGTCCGTCTTTCCCCAGCCCGCCAGCTCCGCCTGGTTGCTGATGACCACCCCCGGGCACTTGAAGGAGTCGTACTCCTGGATGGGCAGCCCCCGCAGCACGGTGAACGCCGCGTGCCAGTAGTTCTTGTCCAGCGCGGGCTCCACCGGGTCGATGCCCAGGTGGTAGTATTTGTATCTGGGGTGGAGGGTGTATTTGATTTCATCCTCCACCCGCCGCGTCTTGCGGATGCAGAGCACCTGGTCGAACTCGGTGCGGATCCGCTCGGAGAGGGTGGCGACGCTCGCCAGGCTCTCCGTCCTGGACAGATGGGAGAAGCGCTTCGGGCGGGTGCCTTTGGCGATCTTGGGCATGACCCGAATCTACGGGGTGTTCCAGGCGCGGGGAACGACCTGCTGCGTGGACGTGCACGGGGTGTAGGCTCGGAGGCCATGACCTACCGACGCGCTCCGGTGAAGGCTCCGCGACTCTCCGGCATGGCCCTCAAGGCCATGGTCAACACGCTGGAGCGGGGCGGCGTGGGCCCGGCGCTGGTGGACAAGCTGATGCGGGACAGCGGCATCGAGCAGTGGCGCGAGCTGTCCGCCGGGGATGCTCCGCCCCTCCAGTATCCGCTGCCCCCGGGGGCGCCTCCCGCTGAAACACAGACACCGGTGGAGCAGGCCGCCCGCGCCGCCGCCGCGTCGCCCGTGACGCCGAAGTGGGAGACGGTCGCGGCGTTCGCTCGCGCCTACCGGGACGGGAGCGCGGATCCGGTGGCCGTGGCGCGCAAGGTCCACGAGGCGATCGAGCGGCTGGACTCGGGCGCGGACCGCCTGGGGCTCTTCATCTCCCGCAAGCCGGAGGAGGTGCTGCGCGCGGCGGAGGCGTCCGCGGAGCGGCTGCGCGCCGGAGCGCCGTTGAGCGTGCTCGACGGCGTGCCCGTCGTCATCAAGGACGAGCTGGACGTAGCCGGATTCCCCACGACGCTGGGCACCACGTTCCGCACCGAGCCGGCCCGGACGGACTCCACCGTGGCCGCCCGGTTGAAGGCCGCGGGCGCGCTCATCCTGGGCAAGGCCAACATGCAGGAGATTGGCATCAACCCCATCGGGTTGAACCCGCACCACGGCGTCGCGCGCAACCCGTGGAACCGGGGCCACATCACCGGCGGCAGCTCCAGCGGCTCCGGGGCCGTGGTGGCGGCGGGCCTGTGTCCGGTGAGCATTGGCGCGGACGGGGGCGGCTCCATCCGCATCCCCGCCGCGCTGTGCGGCATCGTCGGGCTCAAGGCCACCTGGGGCCGCATCCCGGAGACGGGCGTGCCGCCGCTGTGCTGGAACGTGGCGCACGTGGGCCCCCTGGGCCTCACCGTCGACGACGTCGCGGCGGCGTATGCGCTGGTCGCGGGAGCGGACGGACACGACGTCGCCTCCCGGCAGCAGCCCGCGCACCACCTGTCTGGCCTGGAGGACGGCGCGTTGAAGGGCGTCCGGCTGGGCATCTGCACGCCCTACTTTGAAGACGCGGAGCCGGACGTGGTGGCGCGCTGCCGCGAGGCCGTGCGCGCCCTCACCGACGCGGGCGCCACGGTGGTGGAGCTGCCCGCGCCGGACCTGAACACGATCCTCTGGACGCACAGTTGCATCATCCTGAGCGAGATGACGGAGGCGATGCTGCCGCGGCTGAAGGCCGGCGCGTCCGTGTTCGGGCTCGACTCGCGCACCAACCTGGCGCTGGGGCGCCACTTCCGGGCCACGGACCTCATCCACGCGCTGCGGCACCGGCACCGGCTGACCCGCGAGCTGCTGGCGCTCATGGCGGACGTGGACGTCATCGTCACGCCGACGACGGCGAGCACCGCGCCCGCCATCCCCGAGGAGACGCTCCCGGCCGGCGAGTCGAACCTGCCGGTGGTGGACGCGCTGATGCGCTTCATCCGCCTGGCGAACCTCACCGGCTGCCCTGCCCTCTCCGTGCCCGCGGGCTTCGACCGCGCGGGCCTGCCCGTGGGCGTGCACCTCATGGGGCGCCCCTACGAGGAGCACCTGCTCTTGCGCCTGGGCCGCGTGGTGGAGCGCGCGGCGGAGCACCGCACGCCCGGCATCCACGTCAGCGTTCTGCCCTGACCGGGACAACTCTTCTTCTCATCTCCCGATAACCCTCTCGAACCGCGAGCACGGAAGGTCCGGGACATGTCCATCGACGGAGTGGGAAGAGGCGGAGTCCGGCCGGTGGCGCCGCGCCCCCTGGAGGGACCGTCCGGCCCCGTGGCGAAGAACGCGCTCGCGCGTCCGCTGGCCTCCAAGGACGTCTTCGAGGCGAAGCGCGCCCCGTCCTCCAGCCCGGGCAACGCGAACCTGCCGCCCATCCAGTCCAACACGGGCACGGTGCAGGCCGGCACGGTGCAGTTGGATGAGGCGACGAAGGTGGCGCGCGGCGCGCTGAAGCTCGACCCGAGCGCGGATCCGAAGCTCTACGACGGCATGTACCTGGGCTCGGACGGCTACGCCTATCCGCCGGACAAGTTCTCCGTCTCGGAGGTGCCGCCGTTCAAGCCGGAGAAGCCCATCGCCTCCCCGACGCCGACGACGTACCACGTCAACGGCATCCTCACGCAGCCGCAGGGGGACGGGAACGCCACGGGCGAGGCCCAGAAGCTGGCGAACGAGACGGGCACCAACGTGGTGCCCATCTACAACGCCACGGAGGGGCTGCCCGCGGACGTCGCGCAGACGGGCCTGGACCGGCTGGGTGTCGGCGACAACAAGGCGGCCCAGACGCTGGCGGACGCCATCTACAATGACTTGCAGGCCGGCAAGAAGGTCAACGTCACCGGCTACAGCCAGGGTGGCGCCATCGTGTCGAGCGCGCTGCGCGAGGTGGACCGCCGCATCCAGGACGACATGGGCGGCTTCTGGGGGAACCTGCCCATCCTCGGTGACGGCAACCGCGACAAGCGCGAGGCGATGCTCGGCAACATCAACGTCTCCACCTTCGCGGGCGCGGGCAAGACCTTCCCGGACGGGCCGAACTACACCTTCTACGTGAACAAGCAGGACCCCGTGCCCACGTGGCTGGGCACGCACGCGTTCAACCCGGTGACGGACATCGTCAGCGGCATCGTGTCCGGCCTCTTCCCGGGCATCGGCATCCTCAACGGCGGCCCGTCCATCCAGTACCCGGAAGGAGCGACCGTCCACACCTTCGACTCCGCCGGCAACGGCGAGGTCTTCGCCGTGGACGGCAAGCACGGCATCGACACGTACCTGGACAACATCCAGGACGCGGTCTGAACCGCGCCCCGGCACGCCCCACGCTCACGGAGACGCGGGCGCCTCCTCCACGGTGCGCACGCGGTTGGGGCGGCGCTCGGGGACGGGGGCGACTCCGCCCACCCACTCCCAGTCCATGCCGTTCCAGGACTGCTCGCACCAGCGCAGGTCCGTGGCCAGCTCGCGCGCCTTGGGCCCGTGGGCGATGAGCGCCCAGCCCAGCCGGGACTGCTTGCACTCGCCGCTCTTGAACTTCAGCAGGCGGCGCTGGCCCCGGGCCTCGGCGCGCTCCGCCTCCCAGAGCGCCTGGTTCCGCAGACCGTCGCCCTGCGCGTCCACGCCGTTCCACTCACACCACGCCTGGACGTCCTTCAGTCGGACCAGCTTCGATCCCCGGGAGAGTTCCGTCACGGCCGCGACGAGAAGGTCGGGGGTGATGACACGCATGCGTTGGGGCCTCCGGTACAGAGCGGCGAAGGACTCCAACGTACAGCGTGGGAAATGACGGAGGGCCTCAGCTCCTCCATGCGTTTGTCATGGTTCTGTCATGGACCCGGACCATGACGCAGGCAGGCATGCGTCAGGGCTTCGGCGCGGGCTTGCTCGCCGGGGCGGGCGGTGTGGCTGCCTTTGCCTTGGAGTACGTGGCGATGCGGTTCGTCACCTCGCCCATCAGGTCGTTGGGGATGGGGACGGAGAGGTTGTACTGGGCGATCTTCCAGCCGGCCGCGTCCTTCACCAGCACGCCGCTGCCGCGCGCGGGGCCCAGGTTGGGCGTGTCCAGCGCCTCGTCGAACCAGGCGACCTGGCCGTCCTTCGAGAAGAAGACATTGCGGGACACCGACTTGAAGGACCAGGCCTTGCCCTTGGAGAAGAAGGGCTTCGACCACGCGCGGAACTGGTCCACCGTCCAGCGCTCCTCGCCGTCCGTGCCCATGAAGACCGCGTCCGGCGTGAAGAAGGCGAAGTAGCGCGCCTCGTTGGCCACCGCCGCCGCGCGGTGCCAGTCGTCCAGCACCGTGGCCACCGCGACCTTGGGGTCGGCCGGAGCCTGGGCCGCGGCCGGAGCAGCGACGGGGTTGGCGCCGAGCGCCAGCAACAACCAGGAGACGGATGCCATCGGGTTCACCTCGACGTCAGAGGGGTTCGCGGTATGAAGCGGCAGGCGTGCCCCCAGGTCAAGGCATGCGACACAAGGCGGTGGTGGCGTGGTGCTCGAAAGTTTCCAGGTGGGCACGGGTGACGTGCCCACGGTGATGCTGCACGGCTTCCTCGGGACGGGGCGCAACCTGCGCTCGCTGGCCGTCGCGTGGACGCAGGCCGACCCGCGCCGCCGCATCCTGCTGCCCGACCTCACCGGCCACGGCACCTCCCCCGCGCTGCCTCCGGAGGCGGACCTGACCACGCTCGCGCGCGACGTGGTGGACACGCTGGAGGCGCGGGGCTTCACCGGCGCCGTGGACTGGGTGGGCCACTCGCTGGGCGGCCGCGTGTCCCTGGCCGCGAGCCTGGAGGCCTCCGAGCGCGTGCGCAGCGTGGCGATGCTCGACATCGCGCCCGGGCCCGTGCCGCTGAACCTGTCGGACAGCGGCTATGTCCTGGACATCCTCCTGAAGGCCCCGCCGCGCGCGGACAGCCGCAGGGCCCTTCGGGAGAACCTCATTGGCAACGGCCTGTCGGAGGCGCTGTCGGACTGGCTGCTCATGAACCTCACGCCCGACGGTGACGGCGTGCGCTGGCGCTTCGACCGCGACGCGCTCCTGCGGCTGCACCGCCGCGTCAACGGCGAGGACCTCTGGCCCGCGGTGGAGCGCCCCGTGCACCCGCCCCTGCGCTGCATCCGCGGCGGGCGCAGCCGGTACGTGCCCGAGGAGAGCGCCCGGCGCCTGGAGGACGCGGGCTGCCCCGTGGCCCTGCTGCCGGACGCCGGCCACTTCGTGCATGTGGACAGTCCCCAGGCCGTGCTCGCGTGGCTGATGGCGCCCTGATGGATGCGAACACCGTCCTGCTCGTCTTCATCGCGGTGGGGCTGGACGGCCTGGCCGGGCTCGCGGGCGGAGTGCTGTCCGAGCCGTGGCTGCAGCGCAGGCTGCCCGCGCTGGTGGCCTTCGCCGCCGGCACGCTGCTGAGCGCGGTGTTCCTGGAGGTGCTGCCGGAGGCGGTGAAGGCCCAGGGCGACGCCGCCTTCGCGTGGGCCTTCGCCAGCTTCGTCGCGCTGGCGCTCCTGGAGTGGGGCCTGGGCCATCACCACCACGACGCGGAGGCCGCCGCCGGACACGCGCACGGCGCGCATGGGCACCCGGGCTCGCCCACGCTCCCCAGCGCGCTGCTCGCGTCGGATGCGCTGCACAACGTGGGTGACGGCGCGGCAGTCGCGGCGGCCTTCCTCGTGTCGCCGGAGGCGGGCTTCGCCACCGCGTTCGCCGTCATCGTCCACGAGTTGCCGCAGGAGGTGGGCGACTACGCGCTCCTGCGCGCCGCGGGCTGGACTCGCGCGCGGTCGCTGGCCGCGCTGGCGGCGGTGCAGCTCACCGCCGCGGTGGGCGCGGCGGGCGTGCTGCTGGGCACCCGGTACCTGCCCTCGCTCCAGGGCACGGTGCTGGCCATCGCCGGAGGCTCGTTCCTCTACATCGGCGCGGTGGACCTGCTGCCGGAGCTGCGCCGGGGCCCGGACACGCGCCAGCGCGTGGTGGGCTTCCTGTGCGGGCTGCTGCTCATTGGCGGGCTGCACTTCGCGGAGCGGTTCGCGGGAGGCCATGGCTGAAGGGCCGCCCCCCTGAGAGGATGGGGGCATGCAAGCAAAGACCGTGATTGTCACCGGTGCCTCCGCGGGCATCGGCGAGGCGCTGGCGGTGACCCTGGCCGGCCGGGGCGCGAACGTGGCGCTGGCGGCGCGGGATGCCCAGGCGCTGGAGCGCGTGAAGGCGAAGTGCGAGGCCGCGGGCGGCAAGGCGCTGGTGGTGCCCACCGACGTGGGCGACCCGGAGGCGTGCCGCCTGCTGGTGGAGCGCACGGTGGAGGCGTTCGGCGGCGTGGACGTGCTCGTCAACAACGCGGGCATCACCATGCACTCGCGCTTCGAGGACGTGAAGGACCTGGGCCTCTACGAGCGCCTCATGCGCATCAACTACCTGGGCGCGGTGCACTGCACCTTCCACGCGCTGCCGCACGTGAAGGCGCGCAAGGGATTGCTCGTCGCCGTGTCGTCGCTCACGGGCAAGACGGGCGTGCCCATGCGCACCGGCTACGCCGGCAGCAAGCACGCCATGCAGGGCTTCTTCGATTCGCTGCGCATCGAGCTGTTGGGCACCGGCACGGACGTGCTCGTGGTGTCGCCGGGCTTCGTGGCCACGGACATCCGCGCGCACGCGCTGGGTCCGGAGGGCCGGCCGCTGGGCCAGAGCCCTCGCGACGAGGCGGGCCCCACCATGGACGTGGACACCTGCGTGGCCCTCATCCTGCGCGCCATGGAGCGCCGCGACCGGGAGCTGGTGATGACGCTCACCGGCCGCGTGGGCCAGGTGCTCAAGCTGGTGGCGCCCGCGCTGGTGGACCGGCTGGCCGCGCGCGCCATCCGTGGCAAGAAGGCCTGAGGCTACTTCTCCAGCCGCGACACCATGCCCCACAGGCCGTCGAAGGTGGCGTTGCCCACCTGGTGCAGGCCGAAGCCCCAGAGGAAGGCGGTCATCCACGCGCCGGAGCCGCCCCACGTGGGCGCGAAGACGTCCAGCACCTGGAGCCCCAGCAGCACCGCGATGATGGACATCATCCCCAGCACCGCGAGCTCCACCTTCCACAGGTCGCGCGAGCGCGGCAGGGGGATCCAGTCCAGGTGCACCAGCACGTCGGTGCTCGCCTTCGTGGAGGACGGCGGCAGCGGGGAGAGGTTCCCGGTGGCGGGCCCGCCGGGCAGCGGCGAGGGCGGCGGGGGCGACTCCGCGGCCGGCTGCGAGAAGGGGTCCAGCGTCACGGCGGAGGGGACGGACTCCAGGGCCAGCCGGCCGCCCATGGACACCGGGGGCGGCGGGAGCGTGACGTGGCGCGAGAAGTCCTCGCGGGCGGCGCGGTACTCCGCCGCGGCCAGGTTCGCCTCGCCCTTGTCCAGGTGCTCGCGCGCCGCCGCCAGCCGCGCGTCCGCCCCGGTCCGCCAGTCGTCCGCCAGGGTGTTCAGCCCGCCGCCGGCCTGGGCCTGGAGCTGCGTCAGCGCCTCCTCCAGGTTGTCCACCAGCTCGCGCAGGTACAGCGCGTGCGCGGACTGGTAGTAGAGGTACGCCTCGTCCACGCTGGCGTGCACGCGGGCCCGCGCCCGGGCCAGTTGCTCGCCCACGCGCAGGCGCAGCGCCGCCCACTCCTCCTGCGTGAAGCCGCCGGGCAGCTCCTTCGCGGTGAGGGCGTCCTCCAGGTCCGTCAGGAGGATTTCGAGGAACGCCTCGCGCGCGGTCTCCACCAGCCGGCGGGACGCCTCCAGGTCGGGCCCCGGCAACTGCTGGCGCGCGCGCAGCACGTACAGGGGCAGCTCGCCCTGGAGCCGGCGGCTCACGGGGTCATCCCCGCGCTGGGAGGCCAGCGTGCGCGACTGCTGCTCCAGCTCCGTCAGCCGCGCCTCCAGCACCGCGCGGGCCACCGCCTCCAGGTCGAGCGTGCGCAGCATCTGCGCCTGCTCGCTGAAGTCCGCGGACGTGGCCTCGTCGTTCTGGAGCAGCGTCTCCACCGCCTTGAGCTTGCGCTCCGCGTCCAGCAGCGCCACGCCCCTGAGCCCCTCCAACTGACGCAGGAGCACGGACCAGAGGGAGAACAACTGGAGGCGGGCCTCGAAGAGGGCGAGCACGGAGTCCTGCACGACGAGCCCGCTCAAGGGCCGCTGGATGTCCGCGAGGAGCGCGTCCACCTGGCGGCGCAGCGACGCGGCCACGGTGGCCTCGCGCTCCAGGGGACGGGCGGGCACCAGGGACTGGAGCTTCTGGCGCGCGGCCTCCGCGCGGCTGCGCAGGTTCACGCGCGGGCGCACGCGCTGCACGTAGAAGCGCACCGCCGCGGACGTCACCACGCCCAGGAAGATGAGGAACGCGCCGAACATCGCGGGCGTCTTCACCCAGACGGTGAAGGCCTGCTCCACCGCGCCGCCCTCCGGCACGAGCAGCCGCACCGTGCCGGTGTACTCGCCGGACTCCGGCAGGCCATCCACGTCCAGGCTCAAGAGGCCGGTGCCGTAGGCGGGCACCTCCAGGAGGCCCTCCGGTCCGCGGAAGGACCACGTCGCGTCCTGCGCCTGCACGGGCGCGGCGCCGTCACCCGAGCCGCCCGCCTTTCGGTCCAGTTGCACCACCGCCGCGGGCCCCACCACGCCGCCCACGCCCGCCGTCTCCCGGAAGGACAGCCGCACCGTGGCCTTGCCGGAGAACGGCCCCAGCGTCCAACCGCGCGCGGGGGCCACCGGATAGAACTGCACCGTGGGCGCCGCCGCCACGCGCCGCACGATGAGCGGGGTGGACTCCCGCACGCCGTCGCCCAGGAGCACCACGCGGCCGTGGAAGTCACCGGCCGAGGGCAGGTCCGCGGACAGCGTCACCGTCACCGGCTGCCCCACGGAGATGGGCACCTCCGCGACGCCCTCCGCCGCGCCCACGCGCACCGCCACCGGCACCTGCGTGCCGTCCGCCGCGAGCAGCGGATCCACCAGCACCGTCACCCGCGTGGCCTCCGCGCCCGCGTCGCGCGGCGACTCCGGGGAGGCGTCCATGGGCGTGGGCAGCAGGTCCACGCGCAGCACCGTCTCCAGGTGCGCGGTGGACGTGCGCAGGCGCACCTCGTTGTTGGAGGACAGGCCCGCGAGGCCGAAGCGCGGCGCCGCGCCCGCGAGCATGGGCCACAGGCAGAGCACGGCGCACGCCAGCGTCACGCCCGTGGAGAGCGGGACCTTCGCGGCCAGGGTGCTTCGAGCGGGGAGGCGCATGCGCGCGGACGATAGCAGCCCCCTCCTCCGCGCCCGCATGTTCGACCGGGGCCTTGTTTCACTCCCAGCCCAGGCGGCGCAGCACGCTCCCGGACAGGCTCGCGCGGATGGTGTCCAGGGGGATGCCCTCGTCGTCCTCGGCGGACTCGTGGCCGGGGCGCGGGTCTCCGCTGTGGTGCAGCGCGACCAGCTCCAGGTCCGGCGTGAAGCACGGCGACCCGGACGAGCCCGGGTGCGTGTTGGTGCAGTAGGTGACCCGCGTCTGGGAGCGGTTGACCGCCTGGAACGTGTCCAGCGCCACCTGCATGGGCCGCCCCTTGGGGTGCTGCACCACGAGCGCCAGCGCGCCGGGCGCGAACGCCGTGGGCGACGAAGGGGCCAGCGGGATGAAGCCGCGCCGCTGGTCCCCCAGCCGGTCCTCGCCGGGGGCCTCGTGGATCAGCAGGAAGGCGTAGTCCAGTTCGTCGCGCGTGGCCTCGCGCGGGCGCGGGTGCATCAGGTCCGCCGGGCTGTGCGGGCTCTGCGCCAGGCACGCCTTCACCGCGTACACCCGGCCGGGGTGCACCGCGATGCGGTCCGGCAGCACCTTCAAGTCGAAGCGCACGCGCAGCGCCTCCAGCAGCCGGTGCTCGATGACGTGCGAGTTCGTCAGCACCACGTCCGGCGCCACCAGGAAGCCCGTGCCCAGCGCGCGGCCGCCCTCCAGCTCCACGCGGCACACGCGCCGCGACAACGTGGCCAGCCGGTCGCGCCAGACCTGCGGCGTCAGCGCCAGCCGGGACTGCTGGACGATGCGCGCCAGGGCGCTGCCGGACACGCTGCGCTGCACGGAGGACAGGTAGCTCTGGAGGAAGCGGCGGATGCGCGGATGGCTCGGCGCCGCCGCGTGCGCGCCGCGCACCAGCACGTCCGTCCACCCCTCCGCCTCCGCGGTGCGCACGAGCGCCCGCGCCCGCGCCGCCCCCTCCCGTTCGACGGGGGGCACCAGGCTGCGGCCGCATTTCACCTGGACCATCCGGTGGAGCTCCTCCACCGAGGTGAACGCGCCCAGGAGGGCGTGGGTCAGTTCCTCCTGTTCGGAGCCTTCAAGCTCCATCCGGTTTCCTCGCCGCAGCGCACGAAGCATCTCCGCCGCACTCCTTGCAGTGTACGCATGAGGGCGGCGATTGCACCGGGCGGGGGGCACCCGGCGGGACGGGCCCCTGCCGCGCGCCAGGCGCCCATTCCACCCGCCTCCGGGGCCGGACGGAAGGGACCAGCACCGGCGCCGTGAGTGGAGAATGACCCCACGGACGCCGGAGGGCCTCAGCGCACCGCCCAGGTGGTGGGCGGCAGCGACGCGGTGATGTCCGGCCGGCCAGGCACGCCCAGTCGCGCCGCGCCCGCCTGCAACGTCCCGGCGAGCGTGGGCAGCACGCGGAACTCCACCTGCACCGGCGCGCCCTGCTCCCTGGGAGAAAGGTCCAGGGACAACGCTCCATCCTGCACATCCCAGGACGTCACCTGTCCGGACGCCACGAGCGCGACCAGGCTCGCGGGGTCCACCTGCACGCCCGCGGGCAGCTCCTGCTGGAAGCGCAGCGGCAGCGAGGACGGCGCACCCACCTGGACGCGCACGTTCGTCAGTTGCCCCACGCGCGCCTCCGCCGGCGCCGTCACGGCCAGTTGCAGGCCGCCCCTCACCTCGCGCTTCCAGGGCACCGCTGCGGACAGCGCCAGGGAGAAGCCCAGCCCCGGCACCGCGGGCTCCGCGCGCACGGTCCACGTGTGCGTGCCCGCCGAGCCCGGCGCTGCGGCCTCCAGCGCCAGCACCTGGCGCAGCGCCTGCGTGTCGTAGGTGCCCTCCGTGACGACCTGTCCGTCGCGCGCCACCGTCACGCGCACCCGGGCCGGCAGCGGGTCCTTGAAGAGGGCCAGCGCGGCGCGCAGCCCCACGCGGTTGGCCTGCCCATCCCCCCAGCCCAGGCCCGGCGTGTAGTGCGCGAGCAGCCAGGCGCCCAGGTCCGCGAGCGGCGCCTTCGCATCGCCCTGGAGGGCGAGCACCGCCATCGCCGTGGCCTCCGCCTCCGAGGGCGCCTCCCCGTCCGCGCGCACCGTGTCCGGCTCCACCGGCAGCCACGCGGTGCCGTCCGCGCCGGACTTCAGCGCCTCCCGCACGCGGGCGCGCAGGGCGTCCGCCACGCTGCCCTCCGCGGCGCCCTCCGCCAGCAGCACCGCCGCCGTGTAGCCATCCTTCACCTGCGGCAGGTAGCGCTCGAAGACGCCCGACGCGCGCACGGTGAAGGCCGCCGCGCGCTGCCTGCCCTCCGGGGTGCCCTGCGCCGCGCGCACCGTGCGGGCGCAGTCCGCCGTCGCCACCAGCAGGCGCTGGAGCGTCCAGCCCTCGCCGCCCAGACAGGTGCCGTCCGGCCGCTGCGCCTGGGCCACCTGCGCCACCAGCCGCTCGCCCAGCCGCGAGAGCACCGGGTTGTCCGGGTGGGCCAGCGCGCCCTCCGCGAGCCGCGTCGCCACTTCCACCGACGGCGCCCGCGCCGCGCGCAGCACCCGCTGCGTCGCCACCAGCGACAGCGCCTTCAGCGCCGCGGGGTCCGCCGTCTCGCCCAGCGACCTCAGGAGCTCCGGCGCCTGGCCCGCGAGCAGCAGCGCGTACGCGTCCCCCGCCACGTCCACCGGCCGGCGCTCCACCGCCGCCAGCTCCGCGCGCACCATGCCCAGCGCGCCCGGATACACCTGCAGGCGCACCCGCTCGCTGCCGGCCTGCGCGTCCGCGGGGACCGCGAGGGACAGCGTGCGCGGCGCCGCCAGGGAGCCGCCGCGCGTCTGGACCACGGGCTGGCCGGTGGCCCACACGTCGAAGTCGCGCACCACCGCGTCCGTGTCCCCCAGCGACGCCCGCAGCGTCACCGGCCCCGCGCCCCGGGCCTTCACCGTCACCCACTCCACCACGCTGCCGCGCGCGGGCACCCGCACCGTGCGCGCGCCGGCCTCCACCTGCGCGCCCTTCACGTCCACCTTGAGCGCGGCCTCCACGGCCTTGTCGGTGGTGTTCACCACCTGCACCGGCAGGCGCACCGTGTCGCCCGCGCGCAGGAAGGGCGGCGACACCGGATCCACGTACGTGGGCAGCGTGCCCGCGAAGGACGTCACCGCCCCCGCCTGCGCGCCGGAGCGCGAGTGCGCGAGCGCCAGCACCCGCCACTGCGTCAGCCGGTCCGGCACGCGCACCGGCACCGTCGCCAAGCCGCTCGCGTCCGTCACCACCAGGGGCTCGAAGAGGAACGTCTCCGGGAACCACGCGCGGGTGGGCGCGCCAGCGCCGCCCTTGTCCGCGCTGACGCCCCCCTCCTCCATCTCCGGCTCCGGAGGCGCCGCCATCTCCATCACGGGCGCCGCGGCCTTCGGAGCCTCGGCCGGTCCGCCGCCCCCCCGCGAACCGACGGCCTCGTCGTAGGCGTTCGACGAGCCGAAGCCCTTCATCGCCTTGCGCTTCATGCCCTCCGGACCGCCGGGGCGTTGCGCCATGGTGACGACGACGCCGTCCTCCCCCGCGAGCGCGGCGGCGGACTGGCCCATGGTGCGGCGGATGACATCCCCCGCCACCAGCGCGAGCGTGACTCCGCCCAGCACGAACCCCACCCCGAGGCCCACGGCCCCGGACATCCACGAGCGCTGCTTCATGGCGCCTCCCGGGCGACCCACGCGTCCCAGTTCACGACGTCCTCCGGCAACCGCGTTCCATTCACCACCACCGCGCGCGGATCCGTGAGGGCCAGCAGATCGCGCGGCAGGCGCGACAGCCGCAGCTTGCGGCCGAACGCGTCCGTCACCTTCTGCCCGCGCTGCTCGCACGCGGCCAGCGACTCCGCCCACAGGCGCGCGAGCCCCGCGGGGTCCAACGTCTCACCCGCGGGCGCGGTCTCCTCCCACTTGCGCGTGCGCGCGTGCAGCTCCGTCAGCACCGCGTAGAAGGGCTCCGTCAGCTCCGCGTCCGGGGAGAAGGGGCTCGTGGCGCTCGCCGTCAGGGGCGGCTCCTCGTCCTCCAGCGAGGGCACCGCCGTGACGCGCAGGAGCGCCGCCGCGGCCGCGTTCGCGCCCCGGATGCGCCCCATGGCCAGCGCCTGGCCGTCCAGCACGCCGAAGGCCGGCGTGGCCACGGAGGGCGAGGGCCGCAGCCCGTCCAGCGCGTCCGCGCCCGGCAGCACCACCAACTGGGACAGCGTCTCGTCCACGCCGAAGAGGCCCACCGCCGCCTCGCCGTCCCTGCCGTCCACGCGCGTGTGGACCTGGAGGTGCGCCAGCTCCCCGGGCGCGTACGCGGGCTTGTCCGGAGACACCTCCACGGACAGCGACGCGCGGGGCGCCACGTACACGCGCGCGGTCGCCGGCACGCCCTCCACCTGCGCCCAGCCCTCGAAGTCCTGGGGCAGCGTGAAGCGCGCGGAGCGCGTGGCCGGGTCCACCTTCTCCTTCAGCCGCGTCTGTCCGGCCACCAGCTCCAGCGTCGGGGGCAGCTCGCCCTGGAAGCCGGGGCCGCGCAGCAGCTCCACCTTCACGGACTCGCCCGCCTTCGCCAGCACCGGCGTCGCGCGCAGGCGCAGCGGCCGCAGGTTCGCGGGGCGCAGCACGAACTTCGTCTCCCCCATGTCCTGGCCGTCCCACTTCGCCCGGACCCTCAGCTCGTAGCCCAGGAACGTGGTGGCCTGCGGCGGCCGGGGCGTGCCGCTTCCGCCGTAGGTGGGCTGCGCGGTGAAGCGCACCACGCCCATGGCCTCCGGCAACCGCCGCCCCGCCAGCAGCTCCGCCCGCATCGAGGCCGGGACGCGGATGCGCGCGAAGCGCTCCTTCACGCACGCCAGCGCCGCCGCCGGGAGCGCGTCCTCCGGCGCGGGCTCCGCCACCCAGGACAGCGCCAGCTCCGGCTTGTCCGCCCACAGCCGCCACGTCAGCGCGCCGGGCAGGGCCACGGCGCGGTCCAGCGTGGACGGCAGGCACGAGCGCGCGTCCAGCGCGGCGAGCGTCAGCCCCTCGCTCACGCCCCGCTCGTCCCCGAAGGCGACCTGCGTGTCCCAGCGGAAGGAGGGCAGCCCCGGGTCCCGGACCTGGAAGCGCAACTGGAGCATCCGCTCCGCGCGCGCCGGCAGTCCCTTCGCGCGCAGCGCCGCCGCCATGCACGCCTCCAGCCCCTCTTCCGCGCCGCCCACGTCCAGCACCTGCCCGGCCGCGCCCACCCGCACCGCGAACTCCGCCAGGGCCGCGCCGGAGGCCGGGCTGACGAAGCGCGCGCAGGGGTGCAGCACCGGCAGCAGCCGCTCCAGCGCGAGCTGATCCTCCAGCGACGCCTGCCCTCCCTGCGCGCCCAGCAGGTCCCGCGACGACACGAGCGACACGGGCGGCGGGCGCGGCTGCGCGCGCACCGGCAGGGGCGGCACCACCACGTTCACCGCGGGGCCCGGGTCCAACTGGAAGGCGGCCACGCCGTCCTCGTCCGCCACCGCGCTCACGCCCGGGTCGCGCGGGTCCCACGCGCGCGTCACCGTCACCTCCGCGCCCGGCAGCACCTGGCCCGACGCGGTGGTGGCGCGCAGGTAGACGCGGTTGTTGAAGCCCGCCACCAGCCCGTCCTCCAGCTCCGTCACGGAGGACACGGCCAGCGCGTCCTCGGACAACAGGAGCGACACGCCGCCGCGCACCGGCTCGCCCGTGGGGTCCTTCGCCTCCAGGCTCGCGCTCAGCGTGGCCTGGCCGCGCAGGTCCTGGGGCACGCGCGGCAGCGTCACGCGGAAGCGGCCGGCGGCGTCCGTGCGCGCCTTCGTGGGCAGCTCGCCCCGGAGCCACTCCGTCGGAGGCGGCCACGCGCCCGCGTGGCTCCACGTCAGCGTCACGTCCGAGTCCGCCACCGGCGCGCCGGACGCGTAGGACACCTGCCCCGTCACCTCCGGCGTGTCGTCGGCGCGCCAGAAGGGCCGGGGGCTCCTCGCCTCCATCCGCAGGCGCGGCAGCGTGAAGGGCTCCACCGTGAAGGCCGCGTCACCGGAGGCGCCGCCGCTGGACCACGCCACCGTCCACGTGCCCGTGGGCGCGCCCCGGTCCAGCGGGAAGTCCCCCGCCACCACGCCCCAGGGGCCCGCGGGCGCGCGCTCCTCCAGCACCACCTCGCCGGAGGGGTCCGTCACCTTCCACGTCCCCGGCCGCCCGTCGAGCGGCGACAGGTCCTTCGCGCGCAGCGCCACCGCGCGGAAGCGCACCCGGTGCCCGGGCTCGTAGAGGGGCCGGTCCGTCAGCACGCGCACCCGCGCGGGCGCGTACAGGGGCAGCGCCGCGTCCACCGTGCCGGCGCCCAGCGGCGTGGTGACGCGCGCGCGCAGCAGGTAGTCGCCGTCCGGCACCGCGGGCAGCGTCACCGGCGCGAACAGGGGGCCGTCTCCTTCGCGCTCCCAGCGGCCCTCCGCGTCCGGCGGCAGCGGCGTCTCCTTGCCGGCCGCGTCCACCAGGAACAGCGCCGCGGAGCCCCGGCCGACCGGGGCCCGGAGCTCGCGGCCCTCCGCGTCCACGCCGTGCGCCACCGCCTGCACATCCACCCGGCCGGAGACCCCGCGCGCGAGCGCGCCGGTGGACACGCTCACCGTCTGGCGGAGCTCGCCGTCCGGACACGCCGGCACCTCCACGCCCTGGAACATCCAGGCGGACAGACACCGCCCGGAAGCCATGAAGGCCAGGCCTCCCCCCACGAACAACAGCCCGAGCCCTCCGGCCACCCATCGCCGGCGCTGGATGCCATCTGTCATGCGTCTTCTCCCCGTCTTTCCACTGTACGCCGGAAAGCGCGGGGCCGGTCCCCACCTCCCCCCGTTGACGTATCCGTGGGGTGGCTGGGCTAGGGTGACGCGTCATGGCCGTGTCGAAGAACCGCCCCCCGCAGGATGCCCTGCCGCCCCGCCTGGATGCGCTGCTCGAAGCCTTGATGGACCGCGACTTCGCGACGCGGCTGCGCAAGGTCTACCAGGCCGCCGCGGTCGCCATCGACCGGCTGGGGCACCTGAGCATCGTGAAGTACGAGCCCACCACCGCCGAGCCCGACGACGCCGCGGACCTGTCCCTCTGGGAGACGATGGCGCCCGCCATCGGCGAGACGCTGACGGACGTCAACAAGCTGGTGGCCGCCATCCGCGACGCCTTCCCGCCGCCCGCGCGCCCCGCCACGCCCAGCGACGGCGGCTGGGCCCCGCCGCCCGCGAGCTCCGACGAGCGCCTGTCGCAGGAGGCGGAGGCCGTGCTGCACGCCAGCGCGGAGCGCCTGTCCAGGCGCTTGCAGGAGCTGGGCGTGCAGATGCGCCGGCCGGAGGTGGTGAGCGACCGCTGGACGCTGATGTCGGAGCTGGCCGCGTCGCGCGCGGACTTCCGCAACCGCATCGGCGACCTCGTGTACCTCACCGCCGCGGCCTTCGCGGACGTGCGCCGCGAGGACGTGGTGCCCGGCTACGCGAACCAGGTGGGCGCGCGCGTGGCCCTGCGGGGCGCGGCGGCGGACCTGCGCCGCTCACTGCAAGGACGGCTGGAGCGCGCCGCGAAGGCCACGGACGCCCAGCGGCCCGCGCTGGCGAGGCAGGCCGAGGAGAGCCTGGCCGCGTTCGTGTCCCTGCCCGCGTCGCTCGCGCTGAAGACCCCCACCAAGCGCGAGATCGTCGCGGCGCGAGGCCGGCTGCGCGAAGCGGGCGCGCGCGCCGAGCTGGGGCCGGACGTGCTGCCCGGGCTGGTGGAGCCCTTCCTCGCGCTGCTGGAAGAGGCGATGGAGGAGCTGACCCGCGCGTGGCTCACCGTGCACGACCGCGAGGTGTGGGCCGCGAGCGGCGTCCGGCTGGAGCAGGTGGAGATGCACCTGGAGCTGGGCTCTCCGGGCGCGGCGCGCGTCCTGGAGGAGGCGGTGGCCGCGGCGGGCGCGCTCTCGGGCCGCTCGGCGCCCTTCGACGCGTTCCTGCGCAAGGGCCGTCAGGAGGCCTCCGCGGGGCTCAACGAGGCTGGCGCGCGCGACCTGCTCGCCCGCTTCCGCGAGCGGCTGGCCAGCCTGCCGTTCAGCTAGCGAGCCCCGCCTCGACCAGGCCCGGGTGCCACCGGGCCCAGGAGGCGAACGGCTGGCCGGCTCAGGGCTTCGCGGGCGTGGCCGGCGCGGGCAGCGCGGGGGCGTCCTTCTTCGGAGGCAGGATGCGCAGCTCCTCGAAGCGCTCCGCCAGCGTCTGCGGCGTCAGCTCCTCCTGCCACTGCTTGGGGTTGGTGTTCCACCCGAAGTCGGCCGGCACCTTGCCGCCGCCCTGGCTGGTGTAACCAATCATGTCCGGGAACTGCGCGGACCAACGGCCGCCGGGATCCGGCTCCTTGGTGACGTGCTGCCGGTTGGGGAGGATGAAGGGCTTGGGCTTGGGAGCATCACTCATACAGCCAAGCCTCTCCGAAAGAGACCTCATTGGGTAGAGCCAAGCGGGGCTCCCGCCGCCTTCGCGCATGGTTCTTGGGGGGCAGCACGCTGGGCCCCAGCTCGAACACCGCCGCGAAGTAGCGCGCCTGGGACTCGCTGCCGTACCGGTAGCGCCGCACGCCCCCCGCGTGCGCCACCTCCACGCGCCAGCCCTTCCGGTCGCACATGACCTTCACTGTGTTCCCTGCACCCATCCCACGCCTCCCCCGTCCCGTTGCTGTCCGAGGGGGTACGCCATGAAATCCCCGTGCCAGCGCCCGCGAGCCCGACCAACAGCTTGCGCTGTCCAAGGGTGAGCAGTGGGAGCCCGGCCGGTAACCTTTGCAGGCTGCCCTGGAGGGCGGGCTTCTGTCCCTGAAAGGTGGGGCAGGGCGCCACACCGGGTCCTCGCGGCGCGGCGACGGTCTGCTTGTGTCGGGCGGATCCTGCGTTAACTCAATGGCATGACCCACTTCGAGACCCAGAGCGGAGAGCGGTTCGCGGACTTCGATCTTCCCGAGGGCTGCATGATGTGTGGCGGCGCGGTCTCCATCCGGGCCACGCCAGCCGGTGCCCACGGCTATTGCCCGCAGTGCCATGTGCTGTCGCGCCCGCAGATGCGCGTGAAGCCCAATGGCGTCGAGCTCTCCTTCGAGACCACGGCGCTCGCCTGAAGCAACGGGCGCATTCCCCATGCTGACAGCCCGCCCGGGGGCACGTCTCCTTCCCGGCGCGGCGATGACGAAAGCGCCCGTGCGACCCCTCCGCCGCACGGGCGTCAGTGCACCAGGGACAGCAGCAGCGGCGCGGTGAAGAACGACAGCGGGATGCCCACGCCCACCATCAGCACCGCCAGGTCCGCGTCCAGGTCGTGCTCGGCCGCGAGGATGGCCGCCGTCACCATGGGCGCCATGGCGATTTGAAGCACCGTGGCCTGCCTCACCACCAGCGCCAGCCCGGGCATGAGCATCAGCAGGCCCATCACCGCCAGCGGCGCGAGCACCAGCTTGTAGGACAGCCCCAGCGCCAGCGCCGGCGCGCGCGGCCACAGCCCCTTCAGCCGCAACTGGAAGCCCACGACGAACAGCGCCAGCGGCGTGAGCAGGTCGCCCAGCCGCTGCAGCACGGACTCCAGCCAGTCCGGGAAGGGAACTGGGCGCAGGAGCAGCGCCACCACCAGCGCCTGGAACGGGGTGAACCCCAGCACCTTGCGGAGGAGCGTGCGCACGGACAGCTCCGTCCGGGCACGGGCCCTCGCCGCCGTCAGCGTGGCGAGCGTCGCCAGCACCAGGAACGAGCCCAGTTGATCCGCCACCACCGCCACCGGCACGCCCGGGGGCCCCAGGAGCGCGGCGGCCATGGGCAGGCCCACGAAGGCCGTGTTGCCCAGCCCCGCCGTGAGGATGAGCGCCGCCACCGACTCGCGCGCCAGCCCCAGCCTCGGCCCGAGCAGCCGCATGAAGAGCGTCGCGCCCGCGAAGAGCAGCCACGGCGCCGCGGCGGCCACCACCAGCCCCGGCGCGAACTCCAGCCGGTGCATGGCGCGCAGCACCAGCGCCGGCAGGGACACGTTGAGCAGGAAGACGTTGAACGCGGGCGCCGTCCCCTCCGGGAACCGGCCGCTGCGCCGCGCCAGGACGCCCAGGACCAGGCACACCCCCAAAAGACCGATGACCTGCCCCATGCCCGCCTTGCGTCCCGCCTTCCTGGGTGTGGATTGGCGCGGCAACCTGGAGGAGCCCGGATGCGATGTCCAGCGCCTTGAAGGCGCGCCCGGGGAAGTCGCGTTTCGCGCGCGGCTGGAATCGGGGGCATGCTGACGGGCGCCCGCGGTCAGTCCTTCCACCCCACGGCCGTCGGGCACACGCCATGAATCCCGTTGCCACGGTGTTGAGAGCGCTGGGCGGGGGTGGCCTGCCACGGACGTACTGGGTCCTGTGGGTGGGCACCTTCGTGAACCGGCTGGGGTCCTTCGTCGCGCCGTTCCTGGCGCTCTACCTCACGCGCGAGCGCGGCTTCAGCGTGGAGCAGGCGGGCTTCATCGTGGCCCTCAACGGCGCGGGCGCGGTGCTGGCGGCGCCCCTGGGGGGCATGCTCGCGGACCGGGTGGGCCGGCGGCTGACGTTGGCGGGGGGCCTGTGGCTGGGGTCGGGGGCCATGCTGCTCATCGGCCACTCGGAGACGCCGGGCCGCATCGCGGTGGCGGCCTTCCTGCTGGGCATCCTGGGGGATTTATACCGGCCGGCGGTGTCCGCGGCGGTGGCGGACCTGGTGCCGCCCCAGGACCGGGCGCGCGCGTACGGGCTGCTCTACTGGGTCATCAACCTGGGCTTCGCCATCGCGCTGCCGCTGGCGGGCCTGCTGGCGGGGCTGGGCTACCGGCTGCTCTTCATCGCGGACGCGGTGACCACGTTCCTCTACGGCTGCTGCGTCTGGGCGTTCGTGCCGGAGACGCGGCCCCCGGAGGCGCGGGCGGCGCACGCGGCGCACTCCCCGCTGGGGGCGGTGCTGACGCCCTTCCGGGACGGCGTGTACCTGGCCTTCTGCCTGCCGGTGTTCGCGCTGGCCCTGCTCTTCCACCAGAGCTTCATGAGCCTGCCGGTGACGCTGACCCAGCAGGGCCTGACGCCCGCCGAGTACGGGCTGGTGATGTCCGTCAACGGGGTGCTCATCGTCGCGCTCCAGCCCCTGGTCGTGCGAGGCGTGGGCCGGGTGCGCCGCTCCACCGCGCTGGCCGTGGCGGGCGTGCTCACCGCCGTGGGCTTCGGGCTGCACGCGCTGCCGGCCACCGTGCCGCTCGCGATGGCGGCGGTGGCGGTGTGGACGCTGGGGGAAATCGTCCACTCGCCGGTGGCGCCGTCGGTGGTGGCGGACCTGGCGCCGGCGGAGCTGCGCGGCAGCTACCAGGGCGCGTACCACATGATGTGGGGCCTGGCGTCCAGCGCCGCCCCGGCGCTGGGCGGCGCGATGCTGGGCCACGTGGGCGCCACCGCGCTGTGGGCGGGCTGCTTCTGCGTGGGCCTGGCCGCCGCCGCGTGGCACCTGACCATCGCGGGCGCGCGCAGACGCCGGGTGGAGACGCTGCGGCTGGAGCGCCCGGAGATGAGCGCCAGCCTGGACTGAAGGCGGCTACTGCCCCACGCCCAGGAGGGCCTCCGGCCGGGTGAGGCCGCGCGCGCGGGCGACGGGCTGGAGGATGTCCTGCGGCGGCGCGTCCGCGGTCAGCAGCAGCGCGCGCACGGCGGTCTCCACCACGTCCTCCGCGCCGGGGCGCACCATGCCGCGCCGGGCGTCCTCCACGCGCTTGCCCCGGTACAGGTCGAAGCGCTCCTTCACGTGCTTCGCCACGTCCGCCACGGCCTTGTCGCCCGCGTCCACGCGCAGCTCCAGCTCGTTGCGAAGCTGCACGGGGTCCGCGAGCACGCCGTAGCGGTCATAGCCCTTGTGCGCCAGGTCCTCGTGCAGCACCGCGTAGTCCTGCGTGCTGGGCGCGGGCACCTGCTGGGGCGCCAGGAGGTCGCGCATCACCGACGTCACGGTGGCCGTCACGGTGAGCCGGTGCAACTGCACGTCGTAGACGAAGTCCGAGTACATGGGCTCCTCCACGGTGATGGGCTCGCGGAAGACGGCGTCGCGGTTGCGCTGCACCTCGGAGCGCTGGAGCTCCGCCTTCTCCAGCGCCGCCTGCACCGCCAGCTCCAGCACGCGCGTCGCCTTGGCCTTCTGGGACATCAGGCCCTCGTCCTGGGTGCACTGCCCCGAGCACCGCTCCGGGTCGCACTCGCCAGGCACCTTGCCCGGGCTCTTCGCGTCGCGGGCCTCCTCGCCGCACTCCTGGATGGCCGCGCGGCACTCGCGCTTCTCCCGCTCGCGGCAGCGCTCGGCGGCGTCGCGCAGCGTGCCCAGCTCCACCTGGGCGCGCAGGTACTCGCGCAGCACGGCGGCCTGCTTGCGCTCCACGCCCTCCAGGGTGCGCTCGGCCTCCAGCAGCTTCTTCTCGTAGTCGCCGCGCCTGGGGTTGGGCACGGAGCGGTTGCCCGCGAGGTAGCGCTGGCTGCGCTGGGAGTCCTCCACCGCCTTGAGCGGCAGCACGCGCTCCAGGGACAAATCCAGCTTCACGCCCACGCGGCCCGGGGGCGCCTCCGTCACGACCTTCAGGGGCAGCTTCGTGGGCAGCGCGGACGCCAGCCGGCCCGCGCTCAGCCGCTGGGCGACGTCGGGGGCCTGGGCGTTGTCCTCCACGGGCGTGGCCACCACCAGGAAGGCCACCTCGTCGCGCAGCCGCTGCCGCACGGCCTCCGCGCGCTCGCGGGCGGCGGTGGCGCCCACGCGCTCCTGGTCCGCGCGCACGTAGGCCACGAGCGCGTTGCCCAGCTTGCCGGACTTCTCCAGCGTCTCCGCGCTGGCGAAGAAGCGCTTCGCCCACGCCACCTGCACGGCGTCCACGCCCTTGCGGGCGTTCACGTGCTCCGGAGACACGGCCAGCACCGCGTCCAGCTCCGCGCGGGCGTCCTGGAGCTTCTCCTCCTTGAGCAGCCCCAGGGCCACCTGCACGCGCGCCTCCAGCGTCTGGGCGAGCAGCGCGCGGGCCCCATCATGGTCGGGGTCCAGCTCCAGCACGCGCACCAGCAGCCTGGTGGCGGACGGCAGGTCCCCGGAGGCGTGGGCGGCGCCGGCCTCCTGGTACACCTCCGCGCCCCACTCCTTGCGCACCGCGCGCAGCTTCACGGTGATTTCAGAGGCCTCCGGGTCCGCGGCCAGGGCGCGCAGGTAGGCGGCCTCGGCCTCCGCCCAGTGGCGCTCCTTCACGGCGCCGTCGCCCTCGCGCACCGCGCGGGAGAAGGCGGAACAGCCGCTGAGCAGCACGAGCGACAGCACGGCCAGGGCGCTCAGCCAGCGGGAGGAATCGCGAGGGGGTCGGGCGGGGGAGCTCACGCGCCGCATTCTCGCGGGAAAGCGCTCCGGGCGTGAAGATTCCGGCGGCCCGCCCGGCTGGTTGCTCCGCGTGAAGGCAGACATCCTGGCGGGACGGGCCAGGGGCGCCCGACGTCATTAGGCTGTTGTGCCTTTTGAATGTGTCACACCCACACCGTCTTCTGCTGGCAGCGATGAGCCTGGGTGCGGGCGTTCAGGTTCCAGGCGGCGGACGGCCGGGAATGACGCGACGCACCAGTCAGTAGAGGGAATCAGCACCCACGAGGGGGGCTAGAGAGAATCCAATGCCTTGTCCACAGCCGCGTCCCACCAAGTTCCACCTCCCGCTGCGGGCCGATACGTTCTCCATCGAGGAGCACCGCAACGTCCACTGCCGCTTCTACGGCGGCTGCATCGACGTGGCGGTCCGTCAGGACTGGGAGAGCTTCACCTGCGCCAAGTGCCCGCTGTTCCGTGAGGACAAGGCGCCGGGCGCCAGCTCGTTCGCCTTCACGCAGCCGGCGAACTACGGGCAGCCCTGAGGTGTCTTGTGTTTCAGGGTCTGTGATTGAACCGGCCGGGCGTCCTGGGCGCCCGGCCCCTGCATCCCGGGAGGACCCGGCCCACCTTGTCAGGCGGCGAGGGGACAGCGAATGGAGGAGCGTCGGGTCACATCCTGGTTGGAGCTGCAGGACCTGCTGTTCGCGGGCTCCTGGAACGAGCCGCTGGGCCGGTTCCGGACGAGCTTCGTGTTCCGGGGCGTCCCGGACGCGACGCTGGACCTGACGGCGACGCTCAACCGCCAGGGCGCGTTCGTGCGGCTGGAGCGGGACCTGCTGCGGGCCTTCCGCAAGTACGCGCGAGGCGTGGAGGGCACGGAGCGGCTGACGTCCATCTGGGACTGGCTGGCGCTGGCGCAGCATCACGGGATGCCGACGCGCCTGTTGGACTGGACGTTCAGTCCCTACGTGGCGCTGCACTTCATGACGGAGCGCGTGGACCTGCTGGAGCAGGACGGCGCGGTCTGGTGCGTGGACTATCACCAGACGAACCAGCAGTTGCCCCGGCCGCTGCGTGAGCAGTTGCGGTTGGAGGGGGCGGACGTGTTCACGGCGGAGATGCTGGCGACGGTGGCGGGCGACCTGACGACGTTCGACGGGTTGGGCGAGCACCCGTTCGTGTTGTTCTTCGAGCCGCCGTCGCTGGACGCGCGCATCGTGAATCAGTTCGCGCTGTTCTCGGTGATGAACGGGCCGGGGCTGAGCCTGAACGAGTTCCTGGGGCACCAGCACCAGGGCGTGCGCCGGCTGGTGGTGCCGGCGAAGCTCAAGTGGGAAATCAGGGACAAGCTCGACCAGGCGAACATCACCGAGCGCGTCCTCTTCCCCGGCCTGGACGGCCTCAGCCGCTGGCTGCGCCGCTACTACGCGCCGCGTCCCCGGTAGGAACCGGAGCCTGTGGCTCCGGCGCGGGCGGTGGGGCCGGAGCCTCTTGGGCGGGTGTGCCCTCATCCGGAGGCCCCGGCGATTCCGCGACCACGTCCCCCTGGGGAGTGACCGCGTAGAAGAACCATCCATCCAGGATGCGGCGGCGCGGTCCCGCGCATCGCTCGAAGTCGGGATCCAACAGCACGTAGTAGAGCCCGGGCGTCGGCCCCGTGAAGAGCGAGACATTGAGGCCGTCCTCGGGATGTTCGCAGCCGGAAAACAACCGGCGCGGGTTCGTCCTGACGAACTCGCGAACGGCGCCTACCGCGGCCTGTGCCGCGCCCGCGGGCATCGGGCTCTCCACGGGCCGGGCCGAGCGTTCATCCGGCCATTCGACGACGCCCTTCCACGCGGCCGCGGGATGCCTGCACCCGGACAGCATCAACAGGAGCCCCAGCCATCCATGTCCCTGTCGCATCCACCGTCCCCTACTCACGCAGCAACCGGAGAGCGCCACCTTCGCAACGGGGCGCGACACTGAGGCCACCTGCAGGAGCGGGCGCACAGCGCCCCAGGAGGACCCAGTCCCGCCGGGCCTCGCTCCATTGTTCGATCTCACCCGTGGGAAAGTAGCGCAGGAAGATGCGGGTTCCATCCTGTCGCTCCGCGACCACGGCCGAGGCCATTTCGAGAAACGCGTCCTGGAACCGGGCCGGTGCGGGGTTGCCTGGAATCAATCGGACCTCCGCCATGGCGACGGCGGGCCTGAACGCATCCGTGGGCCAGGCCCCCAGGTCCGGTGAGGAGGGCACCGCTCCGCAGGGATGGTTGTGGATGTAGCCCACGACCCAGACCCGAGAGGAAGGGTGGTCCGCATCTTCCACCGCGAAGAAGGGCGTGCATCGGTTGTGGCGCTCCCGTGTGGGCTCGGTCACCCGCCAGGACAAGGAATCACGCGTTCCCGCCACGTAGACCGTCGAGCAGTACTCCGTGGAGAGGCCTGGAATGGGTCTCCGCGTGCCCGGGTCGCACGTCTTCGCCCCCGGCAGTCGGAGCAGCGCATCCGCCACGTCGCGCAGCAGCGAAATGGGAATGGACCGCTCACCCGTCGGCATCTCGACGGCAGGGACCTCGGACCAGGGCCCCCGAGCACGCTCGACCTCGGCGATGGTGCCCGGTCCTCCAGCGCACCCCACCAGCAACACCAGCCATGACAGCAGCGCGAATCGCACGGCGCGGAATCCTCGCATCCACGCGAGGAGACCGCATCACGCGTGCACGGGCTCTCCACCCACGGGCCCGGACCGGTCCCGGTCGCGCCGTGCCGCGCGCTCCGCGTCCTCCCGGGCCCACCGCGCCTCATCCTCGCGCGCGTTCTTGTGCGCGAGCGCCCCCCCCACGATGACCCCACCTATCACCAGCATCATCAACAGGATTCCCACCACCATCGCGCCGACGATGAGCATCTGAACCACCTCCACCTCCCAACGATGCGTCGCGCCTGCCCCTCCCGCAGGCCTGAGCCGACACGCCCTGCGGGACCTTGTCTCCCTGTCCGCCCCCACCCGTGTCTGCGACCCCGGGGCCCCCCGCCTGGCAATGGACAGACATGGGACGCACCTTTGCCAGAGCGCCGCCGGGACCACCCCACATGGAGGTGCGCCAATGCCAGACACCACCGGCACCCAACGCCCCAAGCCCCCACCCCCCACCTGGAAGCCCAAGCCCCCGCTGCCTCCACGGCCCCCACGCCCGGACGCCGCTCCCCCCACGTCCGGCGGTGAATGCCCGCCGCACGACGACTTCGACGACCCCATCGCGTCCTGGTAGGGAAAGCGGGCATGAGCGTGCCCCGCCCCAACCCCCTGCTGTCGGACCGCGACGTGGACTTCCAGCTCTACGAAGCGCTGGACACCGCCGCCCTCTGCGCGCTGCCCGCCTTCCAGGAGCACTCGCGCGACACCTTCGCGCTCCTGCTGGACAGCACCCGCCGCTTCGCCCGCGAGGTGCTCGCCCCCACCTACCGGCCCATGGACGCCGCCCCGCCCGTCTTCGAACACGGCCGCGTGCGCGTCCACCCGGCCATGCGCTCGCTCTACGCCGGCATGGTCGACCTGGGCCTGCTCACCGCCACCCGCCCGCCCGACGTCGGCGGCCAGCAGCTCCCGCTCACCGTGCACGCCGTGGCCAGCGCCTACCTCATGGCCGCCAACCTGAGCGCCTATGGCTACCTGGGCCTCACGATAGGCGCCGCGCACCTCCTGGAGGTCTTCGGCACGCCCTTCCTGCGCGACACCTTCATGGCCCGGCTCTACAGCGGCGAGTGGACCGGCACCATGGCCCTCACCGAGCCCCAGGCCGGCAGCAGCCTCGCGGACGTGAAGACGCGCGCCACGCCCGCGCCGGACGGCGCCTACCGCCTCCAGGGCTCCAAAATCTTCATCAGCGGCGGCGACCAGGACTTCACCGACAACGTCGTGCACCTCACCCTCGCCCGCATCGAGGGCGCGGAGGGCGGCACGCGCGGCGTGTCCCTCTTCGCCGTGCCCGCGAAGAGGCCCCAGGGCGACGCCTTCGTCCCCAACGACGTCCAGGTGGCCGGCGTCATCCACAAGATTGGCTGGCGCGGCCTGCCCAGCCTCGTCCTCAACTTCGGTGAGAACAACGACTGCCACGGCTGGCTCGTGGGCGAGCCCGGACGCGGGCTCGCGTGCATGTTCCAGATGATGAACGAGGCGCGCATCATGGTGGGCCTCAACGGCGTGTCCACCGCCGCCGTCGCCTACCAGGAGTCGCTCGCCTACGCGCGCGAGCGCCCCCAGGGCCGCCCCGCCGGCATCCGCGACACCGCGCGCGCCCAGTCCCCCATCATCGAACACGCGGACGTGCGGCGCATGCTGCTGCGCCAGAAGGCCATCGTGGAGGGCGGCCTCGCGCTCCTGCTCGCCACCTCCACCCAGGCGGACCTCGCCCACCACGCCCCGGACGAAGCCACGCGCAGGCGCGCGCGGCTGCTGCTGGACCTGCTCACGCCCATCGCCAAGACGTTCCCCGCGGAGAAGGGCTTCGAGGCCAACGCGCTCGCGCTGCAGATCCACGGCGGCTACGGCTACTCCAGCGAGTACCTCCCGGAGGCGTGGCTGCGCGACCAGAAGCTCAACAGCATCCACGAGGGCACCACCGGCATCCAGGGCCTGGACCTGCTCGGGCGCAAGGCGGTGGCGGAGGGCGGCGCCGCGCTCCAGGCGCTCGACGAGGAGGTGCGGGCCACCGCCGCCCGCGCCCGCGCCGCCGGCGTGGAGCCCGCGTGGAGCGACGCGCTGGAGGACGCGCTCCAGCAGGCCACGACCCTCACGCTGGAGCTGGGCGCGCGCGGCATGGCCGGCGAGGTGGACGTGATGCTCCGCCACAGCACGGACTTCCTGGAGCTCTTCAGCGTGGTGGCCGTGGCGTGGCGCTGGCTCGAGCAGGCCGCCGCCGCGAAGGGGGGGCTCTCGCGCGCGCCCTCACCGGAGGACACCGCCTTCTACGAGGGCAAGCTCGCCGCCGCGCAGTACTGGTTCGCGGTGGAGGTGCCGCGCGTGCCGCTGCTCGCCCACCTGTGCCGCACGGGCGAGGACTCGTACGCGCGCATGCGCCCGGACTGGTTCTGACATGTCCGTCTCCTTCCACCTGTGCCAGCCCGGCAAGGGCGCGTCGTGCGGCGCCTGCTGCGGCCTCTACAACTTCCGCGACCACTCGCGCGCGGCGCTGACCCGCAGGCTCACGGCGCAGACGGAGCGGCTCTCCCGCACGCCCCACACCCCCGAGGCCTACGGCGAGGCCGCGCGCGAGCTCACCGCGAACCGGGACGCCCCCGCCCTCTTCCCCATCGTGCGGGTGTGTCCCCTGCTGGGCTTCCTGGACGCGGAGCACCAGCGCGTGGGCTGCCTGGGCCACCCGCTGGTGACGGGCGGCACGGACCTGCGCGACTGCGGCGTCTACCGCGCCACCACCTGTGAGACGTTCACCTGTCCGTCCTTCGGCTGGCTCACCGACGCGCAGGCCCGCCTGGTCCAGGCCGCGTGCGCGGACTGGTACCTGTACGGGCTGGTCATCACCGACGTGGAGTTCGTGCGCGGCTGCCTGAAGCTCCTCGAGTGGGAGCTGGGAGGCCCCGCGTCCCCGGACCTGCTGCGCGAGCGCCCCGACTCGCTCGCCGCCGTGCGCAGCCTCTTCGCCCTCAAGGAGACGGCGCCCGGCCGCGACGGGCAGGCCGCCGTGTTCGGCCGCTTCGCCCATGACGCCGAAGGCGAACCCACCCCGCGCTCGCTGGACTACGCGGCGCTGGGCACGCGCGCCGCCCCCGAGGACGACGTGGTGCTGTGCCTGGGCTACACGCCCTCGGATGCGGCGGAGCTGCTCGCCGCCAGGGCGCGGGTGCGCGAGCACGTGCGCGCCGTGGCCGCCACCTTCCCCGCCTGAGCCCGCGCCATCCAGAACCCGACACCCCGTCGCACGTGGGCCGCTTGCAACGGCAGGGGGTCGTCCGCAGGTTCGCCTGCGGGAGGGTTGGCGGATGGGTGGACGGTGGATGTGGTGGGGGATGGTGGGGCTGTGCTCGCTCGCTTCCGGCTGTTGGGAGCACGACACCGTGGACGCAGTGCCGGCGGAACCGGCGACGCTGCGGACCCGGGACTCCGCGAGCGGCGGACGGATGGTGCCGGCCACGCCCGCGCTGGCGCGAAGCACGGTGGACGGAAACCGTGCCCCCGGCGGCGACGCGAGCCCCACGGCGAACGCGCAGGTGCCTCCGGACGCGGCGCCTCCGCCCGGAGCCCGGCCGCTGCCAGGCCCCCGCGTCAACGAGCCCGCACAGGGCACCCCGGCCCAGGCGAACGCGCGGCAGCAGCCCGCGACGCAGGCCCCCGCCGAGGGCCGGGTGATGATTGGCGCCCAGGCCGTGCAGGCCAGCGACGACGAGGCCTGGTACGAGGGCGCGGCCAAGGCGGCTCAGGCGGCGGTGACGGACACCTCCGCCAACCGGCCGCTGGAGCAGGTCATCATCGCGTCCAGCACGGTGAGCGGCCGGGTGACGCGCGTGGGCAGGAACACCCTGCACGTGCGCGACGGTGAAGGCACCGTCTACGAGCTCCAGCTCGACCAGCGCAGCCGCGGCCTGCGCCAGGGCCAGCGCGTGCCCCTCAAGGAAATCCAGGAGGGCACCCCGGTGCGCGCGCAGTTCGTCCTCATGGGCGGACGCACCGTCGCGCGCGACGTGCAGGTCCGGCGCTAGGCCCGGAAACGACGACACCCGGGAAGCCATGAGGGCTCCCCGGGTGCCTGTCTTCATCCCGGCCCCCCTCACACGAAGGGAGCCGGGCTGGAAGCGGATGCGACTACCAGACGGCCTTGAGCGTCACGCCCGAGTAGGCGCTGTAGCCACGGATCTTCACGTAGTACTTGCCCGCGGTCGTCTTGGAGAGGGTGCAGGTCTCCGTGTTGCCGGACAGGTACGGACGGCAGTCGTAGGAGCTGGTCGTCGGCGAGGAGCCGAACTTCACGTACAGGTCGCCGTCACCCGTGCCACCGGAGGTGGTGATGGTGACCGAGCGGCCGGCCGGCACGTCCAGGGTGATCCACTCGTTGGTGAAGGAGCCGGAGGCGCCGGCGATGCCCGTCACCGGCACGTTGTTCTGCAGCACGTTGCCGCCGCCACCGCCGGTGGTGTACGTGCCCGTCAGCGACACGCCCGAGTACGCCGAGTAGGCGTTCAGCATCACGTAGTAGGTGCCCGCCTGGATGTTGGTGATGGTGCACGTCTCCGCGTTGCCGCTGGCGTACGGACGGCAGTCGTAGGTGGCCGAGTCCGGCGCGGCGCCGAAGCGCACGTACAGGTCCACGTCACCCGTGCCACCGGAGGTGGTGAACGACAGGGACGTGGCGCCCGTGGGGACCGCCAGCGAGAAGTACTTGGCGTTGCCCGCGCTGTCGCTCAGGCCCGTCACCGCGGTGCCGTTGGACAGCGGGGTGGAGGTCGGGGGCGGCACCGTCACGCCCACGCCCACCGCTTCCCAGGCCGCCTTCACCGCGTCCTGCGTCGCCGCGTCGTAGCCCAGGTCCGCGGCGGCCTGGATGGTCCAGGTCTTCGCCTGCGCGAACGTGGTGCTCGCCGTGAAGAGGTCGGTGTTGGCCTTGTACCAGATGCGGGCGGCCTTCTCGACGCCGATGGCCGGCACGTTGATGCTGCTGCGGCCGCGCGGGTGCACGCCGCCCTTGGAGAGCAGCGCGAACGCCAGGTTCGGCACGCCGGAGCTGTAGTGCACGTCCGTGCTGGACGTCACGTTGGGCGCCCAGTCCTTGGACACGCCGTCCTTCGCCGGGTCATCCATGTAGCGCAAGGCGTCGTTCGCCGTGCCCGGCGTCCAGACGTCCTCGCCCACCATCCAGATGGCCGCCGCCGTGCTCCAGTTGTTCACGCGGCTCTCGCAGACGGCGCCGAACGTGTCGGACATCGCCTCGTTGAGGCCGCCGGACTGGCCGGAGTACGTGAGGTTGGACTCGTACTCCGTCACCGCGTGGGTCAGCTCGTGGACGGTGACGTCCGCGTCCTTGCCCAGCTCGATGGAGTTCACGCCGTCGCCATCGCCGTACACCATCTGGGTGCCGTCCCAGTAGGCGTTCACGTAGTTGGTGCTGTAGTGCACCGTGCTGATGAGCGTGGCGCCCGCGTTGTTCAGCGAGTCGCGGTTGAAGAGCACCTTGTAGCAGTCGTAGGTGTAGCCCAGCATGTCGTAGTTGGTGTCGACATGGGAGTCACCGATGGCCGCCTGGCCCTCGCTGCGCTTGAGCGTGCCCGGGGTGGAGGTGCCGTTGTTCGCGCTGTACACCTTGCGGTTGAGCGCGGAGTGGATCTGCGGCGCGCGCAGCACGATGGAGCCGTCCTGGGCGGACACGTACACGCGGTCGCGCAGCGGCATCAGGTTGCTCTCACCCGTCACCGTCACTTCGTACGCCAGGCGCAGCGCGCCTTCCTCGGTGCGCACGTACACCAGGCGGGGAGCACCCTGGGCCTCCAGGCCCGTGCCCACCGTCGCGCTCAGCGCCGCCTCACGCGCGGACGCGGCCGCGATGCGCGGCAGCGCGGACACGTTCGCGCCGTCACGCGCGGAGCCGTTGGCGCGGAACACCGTGCCGTCCGGACGCACGTGCACCACCAGCTCACCGCCGACGACCTCCAGGCCGTTCTTCGTCTGCGTGAAGCGCAGGTGCTGGTTGCCCTGCTCGTCGGTGCTCGACTTGCGCAGCACCATGTCTTCCGCGTTCAGCCGGAACGCCGGCGCCACGCGCGCCACCGCCTGGCGGCTCGCGTCCAGCGTGTTGAGCGTCCGCTCCACGCGGCCGAGCTCGCCCTGGATGCTGTCCGGGATGCCGTCCGCGTGCACGCCCACCACCTGGGCGCCGCCGAGCGCGTTCAGCGTGCTCTGGATGTCCTCGCCCGACCTCTCCTGCTCAGGCGCCTGAGCCTCTTCCCCCGAGGGACCCTGCGTACCGCACGCCGTCAGAGCCACGCCCAACCAGGCCGCGCCAATCGTCTTCAACAGTCGATGAGCCAACGCGATACCTCCATGAAGAAACAGCGGGGTGCTACGTGACACACTTGAATTCATCAGATCAACTACTTTTTGCAGAAAGTACGTTTGGTCACTTTCTCGCGCCCTACACAACAAGCATGAATAGCTGGAATTACAGCTTTAGCGAACCTGAGCCATCTTGCTGTTCTTCAGCTTATCTCAGGAGACAACGGTCCTGCATCCAGGATGTCTCAAAAAATGTTTCATGAGACGGGCGGAAGGATGCCTCAGGGGTCTGACATGACGCGGAACGGCGAACGCCGGTGGGCGGAGCGGCTGTGCGTGGGGGTGCTGCTGGCGCTCACGGCCTGCGCGTCCCGAGCCCCGGTGGTGACGCAGGTGCCAGCGCCGCCCACGTTGTCGGTGGCGCAGGTGGCGCGGCTGCTGCCCGCGAAGGTGAAGGGGGCGGCGGAGCGCGAGGGGTGGGCGGGCGACGTGCTGGCGGCGCTGGACGCGGAGGCGATTCCGGCCGCGGCGCCGGAGGTGTGCCAGGTGCTGGCCATCATCGAGCAGGAGTCCGGATTCCAGGCGGACCCCGCGGTGCCGGGGCTGCCCAGGATGGTGCGTCAGAAGCTGGACAGCACCGCGGGGCGGCTGGGCCCCCTGGGGCGGCGGCTTCTGGATGACGTCCTCGCGGCGAAGCCGAAGGGGGCGAAGCGCACCTTCGGGGCGCGGCTGGACACCCTGCGCACGGAGCGGGACCTGGACCGGCTCTTCCGGGACATGCTGGCGTACTACGAAGCGGAGTACCCGGCGGCGTACGCGGCCGCGGACCTGGCCAGCTCGCTGTTCGGTCCGTCTTCGTTCGCGGGGCAGAACCCCGTCACCACCGCGGGCTCCATGCAGGTCAGCGTGCGCTACGCGGTGGAGAAGGCGGGCCCGGACGCGGATCCGGTGGCGGTGCGCGAGTCGCTCTACACGCGCGCGGGCGGCGTGCGCTACGGCACCGCGCGGCTTCTGGGCTTCCAGGCCGCGTACGACGCGCCGCTCTACCGCTTCGCGGACTACAACAGCGGCGTCTACAGCTCGCGCAACGCCGCGCTCCAGGCCCAGGTCAGCCGGCTCACCGGCGTCCCCCTGGCGGCCGACGGCGACCTCCAGCTCTATGACAAGGACGGTGAGCCGCGCGGCGAGGACAGCCAGAGCCTCCAGGCGCTGCTCCTCTTCCGTCAGCGCTACGCGCCGGACCTGAGCGAGCGCCGGGTGCGCCGGGACGTGGAGGAGGAGAAGACGGCGGACTTCGAGAAGACGGACACGTACCTGGCGGTGAAGCGCGTGTACGCGAACCGGACGGGCCAGGCGCCCGCCTACGCCCAATTGCCCCAGGTGACGCTCAAGAGCGTGAAGCTGAGCGGGGAGCGCTCCACCGCGTGGTTCGCGAAGTCGGTGGACGCCCGCTACCAGCAGTGCATGGCCCGCCACCGCCAGCCGGCGCGGTAGCGGGCCGCCACGCCGGGACTACGGCGTGGTGAAGGCGGCGCTGAACGTGTCCGCGGTGATGATGGGCAGCAGCTCCGCGGTGACGTACGGGGCGCGCGAGGGCTCGTAGTTCGGCGAGCCCTCCGCCATCACGCGCACGTAGTAGGTGGTGCCCGGCAGCAGCAGGTCCGGCGGCAGGCGGACATGCGTCCGGTCACCGGGCACATAGAAGCGCAGCGTGGGGTTGGCGGCGTAGGTGCTGATCAACTGGATGACGGACACCACGTAGTTCCGGGCCGTGCCCAGGACGGGAGGCCGCCAGGAGATGACGGGCTGGTTGGTGCCCACCACGCGCGACACATAGGCGTCCACGCCGTCGATGCGCAGCTCCCGCGGCGGCGACACCGGCGGCTGGATGGGACCGGCGATGAGGCGGTCCAGCCGGTCGGTGACGTAGATGTTGCCGCTGGGGTAGTGGATCCGGCTCCCGATGACGACGGGCGTCGCGGCCCGGAACGAATAGCCCGCGGTGCCCACCACGCCCCAGTTGGACGGATAGGGATTGCCGTAGGCGAGCCGGCTCGCGATGACGCCGTCCTCGCCGCGCGGCAGCCACATGTTGAACAGCTCCCCCTGATAGCCCACCCAGCCGTCCTGGTAGCCGAACGGCGCGGGCACCAGCGACAACGACGGGTAGTTGAGCGTGCCGCTGGGGTTCGCGTCCGAGCGCCAGCGGGTGAACTCGCTCAGGCGCCACTCCAGGGAGAAGGGCGTCTGCCTCACGGGCTGCAGCGTGGCCGTCAGCGGCAGCGGGGTGGTGCCGTCCGGGGTGAACGAGAACGACGGCAGGTGCGCGCTGCTCACCACCGACTGGTACGCCAGGGTCCCGCCGCTCGGCAGCGTCCCGGCCTGCACGGAGTTGAGCTGGTTCACGTAGATGCGGTCGCCCTTCGACGCATCCAGGACAGGGGCCCCGTAGCCGTTGTTGAGGTACGCGGAGGCGTACGGGTCGACGATGGACGTGTCGCCGGCCGGGGCCCACACGGACAACGCGCTGAACAGGTCCACGTCCGCGCTGCTGAGCTGCACGGAGCTGCCCTGCTCGGAGATGGACACATAGTCCTGCCAGGGCTCCAGGTTGAAGAGCTCCACCGACGCGGGGGAATCCACGAACGCCGACAGGTAGACCGCGTCCGGCCGGCCAATGCGGTTGACGCCCAGGTCGAAGTGGCGCTCGCGCGTCAGGTAGTAGTTCCGGCCGGAGCGCAGGAAGTACTCACCTTCCGGAACGGTGTCGAAGCGCATGCCCCCCGCCACCGGCGTGCCGGAGTACCGGTCGAAGGCGATGCCGTTGGGGACCAATATCTCCAGGTCGCGGCCGGCCAGGCTCTGGGGCACCACCGTCACCCCGGCGCTGGAGTGGAAGCGGGAGTCCGCCGTCACCAGCACGGACGTGCCCGCGTCCAAAGGCCCCGTGCCCCCGTCGGGCTCGCCACAGCCCGGCAGCATGTCCTCGTTGGCGATGACCGCGGTCCCCTCGCGGGGGTCCATGGCGATTTCGGGAGGGTTCACCTCCTCGGAGGGAGGCGCGGCATCCCCGCAGCCCAGCCAGGCCGCGCAGGTGGGGACGAGCAACAACGACAGACGTCGCAAGGACATGATGGGCCTTCGTGACAAGCAATCGCAATGATTGTCCGATCCCGGCCAAAACCAGACGCTGCCTTCTATACGCGAAGCGTCTGACTTCCTGATTATTTACTTTTTGGAGGATAATTCTGGTGGGCGCAATTCCAGGCTTGCGCCCACCTGCCTCTGCCTTTAGCGGCCCGGCGCGGCCGGCGGGGCGAAGCGCTTGTCGGAGATCTTCATCTCCGTGACGGGGCCGTACTTCCGGGCCACGTCGCGCAGGGCCTCCGCCTTGCCAATGAGGACGAACGTCAGGTCCTCCCGGGCGGGCAGGACGCGCTGGAGCACGGTGTGCACGCTGCCGCGGGTGGCCGCGGACACGGCGTCCGCGAACCCGTTCACGTCCTGTGCGTCCAGGCCGTAGAAGGCCAGCTCCGACAGCTTCATGGCGAGCTGTTCGCCCGTCTCCAGCGTCGGGGGGAACTGCCCCAGCACGTAGGCCTTGGCGGAGGCGAGCGTGGCGTCGTCCATGCCGTCCTGGCGGTAGCGCGCCAGCACGTCCAGTGCCAGGTCGATGGCACGGCCCGTGGAGTCCGTCTGGGTATAGGACGTGAGGACGACGGTGCCGGGCTGGAGGGCCGGGGCCAGCGAGGAGCGCGCGCCGTAGGTGAGGCCGGTCTTCACGCGCAGCTCGGTGTTGAGCAGCGAGGTGAAGCGGCCGCCCAGCACGGTGTTGCCCAGCTCCGCCACGACGCGGTCCGGGTCGGTGCGGCGGATGCCGGTGTTACCGATGGCGAAGTAGGTCTGGGTGGCGTCGGGCTTGTCCACCAGCAGCACGTGGCGGCCCTTCGTGGGCGCGGTGGGGGGCACGGCCGCGAGCGGCTGCGCCGCCGGGGCCCATCCGCCCAGCGCGGCCTCCAGCTTCGCGGCGAGCTGCTTCGCGTCGAAGTCGCCCACGACGGAGAGGATGAGCCGATCCCCGCCCAGGTTCGCCTTCGCCCAGCCGAGCACGTCGGCCCGGCTGATGCCCGGCAGCGACGCCTCGCTGCCCACCGGGGAGCCGCCGTACGGGTGCGAGGGGAAGTGGAAGGCGTTGAAGTACACGCCGATGAGCGCGCGCGGGTCGCCGTCCTTGGCGGAGGCGATTTCGGACACGCGCAGCGCGCGGGCCTTCTCCAGCTCCTGCGCGTCGAAGCGCGGGCGCACGAGCATGTCCGACAGCAGCTCCACCATCAGCGCGGTGTCGCGGGACTGGAAGCTGCCGTTGAGGACGAGCGCCTCGCGGGCGGGCACGACCTCCAGCTCGCCGCCCACGCCGTCCACGGCGTCGGCGAACTGCTGGGCGTTGCGGGAGCCCGCGCCCTTCTGGAGCAGCTCGGCGGTGAGCGCGGCCAGGCCCTCCTTGCCGGCGGGGTCGGTGACGGCGCCGCCCTTGAGCCACGCGCTGAAGGACACCAGCGGCAGCTCATGCTTCTCCACGAGCAGCAGCCGCACGCCGTTCTTCAGCGTGACGGAGGCCGTCTCCGGCAGCGTCACACCCTTCGTGGACAGCGGCGTGACGGGCGCGGGCGTGGCCGGGGCCTCCGGCGCCGCGGGGGGCGGCGTGGACGAAGGCGTGGGAGCGGGCGCCGGCGTGGTCGCGCACGCGGAGGTGAACAGCAGCGCGGCGAGCGTGGAGCGCATCATCAGGGGACCGGCGGAACGCAGGCGGAAGGGAGCACTCATCGCGCGGCCTCCTTGTTGGCGGGAGCGGCGGGGGCCGTGGTGGGGACGAGCCAGCCCACGGTGCGGTGGTCGGGGTTGAAGATGCGGGCGGCCAGCGCCTTCACGCCGTCGCGGGTGACCTGCTCGTAGCGCGAGGGCGCGTCGAACAGGGTCTTCCAGTCTCCCCGGAAGGTGGCGGCGTTGCCCAGCTCGCGGGCGCGGCCGCTGTTGGTCTCCAGCTTGCGCCAGAAGGTGGCCAGCGCCACGTTGCGCGCCTTGCGCAGCTCCGCGTCGGTGACGCCGTCCTTCACCACGCGGGCCAGCTCCGCGGTGAGCAGCGCCTCCGTCTTGGCCAGGTCACCGCCCGGCGGCAGGTCCACGGCGAGCCAGACGAGCGACGGGTCGAAGCCCCCGGCGGTGGAGCCGCGGACGCGGATGGCCATGCGCGTCTCGTCCACCAGCTTGCGGTGCAGGCGCGACGAGTCCCCGTACGTGAGGATGAGGCCCAGCAGCTCCAGCGTCTCCATGTCCGGGTCGTTGGCGGCGAGGCCGTGGTAGGCGACCTGGAGCAGCGGGGACTGCGCCAGCTTCTTCACGACGATGCGCCGCTCGCCCTGCTGCTCGGGCTCCTTGGTGCGCACGGGCTCCGGCGCGGGCTGCGAGGGGATGGTGCCCAGCGTGGCCTCCACCTGCTCGAAGACGCGGTCCGGGTCCAGGTCTCCCGCGAGGACGAGCGTGGCGTTGTTGGGGGCGTAGTACGTCTTGAAGTAGCGCTGGAGGTCCTCCATGCGCCAGGACTCGATGTCGGACGGCCAGCCGATGACGGGGATCTGGTACGGGTGCGCGACGAAGGCGGTGGCCTGGAGCTGCTCCTGGAGCGCGCCGTTGTTGTCATTGTCCACGCCCGAGCGGCGCTCGGAGTAGACGACGCCGCGCTCGGACTCGATGACCTTGGGGTCGAAGGCGAGCGACTGGAGCCGGTCCTGCTCCAGGTCCAGGATGAGGGGCAGCGCGGAGGCCGGGAACCAGTCCAGGTAGACGGTGACGTCCTCGGAGGTGAAGGCGTTGTTGGCGCCGCCGTTGGCCTCCATGACGCGGTCGAACTCGCCGGGGCCGTACTTCTTCGCGCCGTTGAACATCATGTGCTCGAAGAAGTGGGACAGGCCGGTGATGCCGGGGCGCTCGTTGCGGCTGCCCACGCGGAACCAGTTGGCGAGCGCCACGTTGGGGATGTCGTGGTCCGGCCAGACGATGACGGTGAGCCCGTTCTTCAGCGTGCGGGCCTGGATGTCCGAGCCTGGCTTCGCGGCGGGGGTGGAGGCGGCGGGCCTCGCGGAGGACTCGGAGACGGCCTGGGCCCCGGCCTGGGGCGCACCCAGGAGGGCCAGACAGGCGAACCACGACAACGGCGGACGGAACATCCTTGCTCCTGGGGAAGGACCACGGCGGCGCCCGGGAACGGGCGAAAGCGCACCCTATTCCAGGTGGGCTCCATCCTCGCGGTTTCCACCAAAGCGCAGCAGCCCCAGCAGTTGCTGCGGCGACAGCGCGGCGGCGCCGTCCGCCTCCGACAGCAGGCTGTCCGCCAGGTCCCGCTTCTCCGCGTGCAGGGCGAGGATGGCCTCCTCGATGGTGCCTTCCGACACGAACCGCGACACGGTGACGGGGCGCGTCTGCCCGATGCGGTGGGCCCGGTCGGAGGCCTGGTCCTCCACCGCGGGGTTCCACCATGGATCCAGATGGAGGACGTGGTCGGCGCCGGTGAGGTTGAGGCCGGTGCCGCCCGCCTTGAGCGAGATGAGGAAGAGCGCGCCCTCCCCTCGCTGGAAGGCCTCCACGCGCGCCTGCCGCTCCGCCGCGGGCGTCCGCCCGTCCAGGTACTGGAACGAGATGCCCCGGGCCTCCAGCGCGTCTCGCACCAGCGCCAGATGGCGCACGAACTGGCTGAAGACGAGCGCGCGGCCTCCTTCCGCCAGCAGCTCGTCCACCCGCTCCAGCACGCGCTCCAGCTTGGAGGAGGACAGCCCCGTGTCCGGATCCACCAGGCGGGGATGACAGGCGGCCAATCGCAGCCGGGTGAGCGCGGCCAGCATCTCGAAGCGCTGGTCCCCGCCAGGAGTCCCCTCGCCCAGCCGGGCCAGGGCCGCGAGCCGCACGTCGTCGTACACGCGCCGCTCCGCGTCCGACAGGGTGACAGGCACCACGGTCTCCACGCGCGGGGGCAGCTCACGCGCCACCTGGGCCTTGGTCCGGCGCAGGAGGAAGGGGCGCACCAGCCGGGCCAGGGACGCGCGCGAGTCCGCGCTCCGGTCCCGCTCGATGGGGACGGCGAACCGCGCATGGAAGGACTCGCGCCCGCCCAGCAGGCCGGGGAAGAGCAGGTGGAAGAGGCTCCACAGCTCGGACAGGCGGTTCTCCACGGGCGTGCCTGTGAGGGCCACGCGGGCGTCCGCCTTCACGCCGCGCAGCGCGCGGGCCCGGGCCGTGTCCGGGTTCTTCACCGCCTGCGCTTCGTCCACCACCAGCGTGGCGAACGTCACGTCCGCGAGCTTCGCGGCGTCCCGGGTCAGCAGCCCGTAGCTGATGATCAGCACGTCCCGGGGCCCCAGCCGGGCCGGCAGGGCGTCCCGGTCCGCGTCCTGCCAGACGTGCACGCGCAGCGAGGGCGCGAAGCGGGCGGCCTCACGCACCCAGTTGCCGCGCAGGGACGTGGGCGCCACCACCAGCGCGGGGCCCGCCGCCGCGCGAAACAGCAGCAGGGCCAGCGCCTGGAGCGTCTTGCCCAGGCCCATGTCGTCCGCGAGGCACGCGCCCGCGCCCCACGAGGCCAGCCGCGCGAGCCAGGTGAAGCCCTCGCGCTGATAGTCGCGCAGCTCCGCCTTCAGGCCCCGGGGCACGCGCACCGCGCGCGCGTGGGCAGCGCGGATGCGCTTCGCCAGTTGGAGCCAGTCCGGGGGCGCCTGGACGCTCGCGCCCGCCTTCTCCAGCGTGTCCAGCACGGGCGCCGCCGCGGCGCTCACCTCCAGCCCCTTGCGCCCCGGGTGCGCCACGTCCGCCAGCGGGGTGAGCTGCTCGCGCAGCGCCTCCGTCAGGCGCATCCAGCGCCCCTTCCCCAGCGGGACGTAGCGCTGGCGGCGGCGCACGGCGTCCAGCAGGACCGCCAGCTCCACGCGCGCGCCCTCCAGCTCCACGCCGCCCTTCGCGCCGAACCAGTCATGCTCCCGCAGGACCTGGACCCGCACGTTCGCGGTCTCCGGGCGCGTCACCGTCCACGGCTGCTCCGCCCACTCGACGCGCACGCGGGGCCCCGTGAGCGGCTCCAGCGCCTCCAGGAACGGGAGCGCGTCCTCGGCGGTGTCTCGCGTGAAGTGATACATCCCGGCCGGCAATGACAGACGTGAGAGGAGCGCGTCCGCCTCCCTCCGCTCCGCGTCCAGGTCGCGCCGCACCATGACGCGCTCCTTGTCGCGCAGGCCGCGGACCACGGGAGCGCCCTCGCCCACGGGCTGGGGAGGTGCCTCTGGCAGGGGCCTCACGAGGAGCGAGACCTCCAGCGCGGAGTCCTCCACCGCGCGCAGCCGCGCCAGCAGGCCCGGGCTGGCCTCCACGGAGCGGGGCTCCAGGGACGGAGGCAGCGCCACGGGGAAGGCCGCCTCCAGCGCGGAGAGGTGGCCCAGCAGCGCGTCGCGCTGACGCTCGGACACGTAGGCACCGTGGAGCTTCAGGGATTCCAGCAGCGGGACCGCGGCGAGCGGAACGGACACCAGGGTGACGCTCGGCCCGCCGGGCTCCACGAGCAGCCAGGGCTGGGGAGCCTCCGGCCCATCGGGAGGTGGCGTCATGGCCTCTGGGGACACGGGGCGTCCGTCCACCGCCGGCCGCAGGCGCAGGGCCCTTCCGTCCTCTTCCAGGGCGAAACCCAGCGGCGCTTCCCGCACCCGCACGGCCGCGTCCGGAGCGCCGGCCAGGCGGAGGCGGGGGCTGTGCGCGAGCGAGCGCAGGGCCTGGAGCAGCAGCGCGTAGGGCGCGGCCGCATCGAAGCCTGTTCCCAGGTACATGCCATTGCTGCCCATCCGCTCTTCCGTGTCGAGGAGCGACCAGGCATGGCGTTCATCCGGCTCCTGAAGCATCCGGAGCGCCTTGTCCCGGTCGTACCAGGTGACGGCGCGCCCCTGCGACAGGCCGCCCTTCTTCGCGGGCACGTGCAGGTAGGGCCGCAGCCTCCAGCCGCGAGCGGCCTCGGGCTCCAGCCGGAAGGTGACGAAGTCCCCGGTCGCGGGCGTGTCGTGAAGCGCCCGGTCCAGAAGCGACGCCTCCAGCGTGGACAGCAGCTCACGGCCCGGCGCTTCGAACAGCCCCTCCGACAGCTTCGCGGCGTGCTTCGGCGGCACCAGGAACGCCAGCGCCGCGTCCACGGCGGTCAAGGCGTGGACGCAGGAGGCCTCCGCCTCGTTGGGGGAGCACGGACAGGACAGTCCGGGACGTCCCTCCACCAAGGCGCGTGGGTCGAGCACCACGTGCTCCCCGTCCTCCCCGGACACGCGCGGCCCCGAGGGCGTCCAGGCCGCCAGCTCCGGCTCCGTCACGAGCAGCCGCAAGGGGCGCTCCTGGAGGGTGACCGTGGGTGATGGCGACAGCAGCCGGGGCAGGGCCTGGGTGCGGATCCGCGCGCGGGTCCGCGTCAGCGCATCTCTCAGCGGCGCGAGGCGGTCATCCGTCAGCGGCGGCAAGGGCTTCGCGGAGGCTTCACGGGTCAGTCCCCGCGAGACGCGTCCTGCTTCGTCACGCACCCAGTGCCAGGCGGCCTTCACGAGGACGTCCTCATTGGCGCCCTTCAAGCGCCGCAGCTTCGAGGTGCGCTCCAGCGCATCCACCACCGTGGCCTTGCGCAGCAAGGGGAGCCAGCGTCGGGTGAAGGGCCCGGGCAACAGGGGCGCCAGCACCGCCACGGGCACCGTGCTGGCACGCTCGGCGTGATGCTCCACGAGCCACGCCTGGATTGCGTCGGGCGTGGCGGGCAATGAAGGAGCCTTCGCGAGGCGCGGGGAGGCGGGCTGCGTGGGTCGAGGACGGGGCGCGCGCTTTCGCTCACGGGGAGCGGAGGCGCGGATCCACGCGAGCCCGACCGCGATCGCGTGCGAGCAGACCCCTTCGTTCCAGTACCTGTCGCATTCACACCCGAGCAGCAGCTCTTCGGAATCGGGGTCCGGGCTGATGGCCGCATTGAAAGTGTTCACGCGCCCTTCGGTGACGGTTCCCCGGAGGCAGCCCAGGGAAGGGGGCCACACGTCCACCGCTCTCCGGGCGAGCCACCGCCGGGCTTGCTCGAACACCTGCGCACCGGCCAGCTCGCGGAGGTGGTCAACCGTCAGCCGCTGCTGGAGCAAGTCATCTGGCACGGGGGAGGTAGACGAGGGCATCCGCTGGAAAAGCTACCCATGGGGTGGCCTCCCTGCGAGCCCTGTCTTCAGGTCATCTCGCCAGTCCGCCACGAAAGGGCGCTTGGCGACCCGGCATGCGGACGCTATGCGCCCAGCACCTGCCGCAGCACGGCCTGGAAGTAGTTCGTGCTGCCGATGTGGCCCGCGTGCAGCTTGGCGGACTGGTGGAGGCGCTGGGCCACGGCCTCGAACTCCGCCTGGCTGACGTCGCGCAGGGACAGGTACAGGCGGGCGGCGGCGCGCAGGTAGGAGAAGAGCGGGTTCTTGTGGTGGCCGTCCGGCCGGCGCGCGAGGTGCCGGTAGAGCTGGGAGAACTCCTGATCGACCTCCGCGTGGCGGGTGTCGCGGCAGAAGCCTGCGGCGGTGGCCTCGATGAGGAAGAAGAACGGCTCGTACTCGGGGAAGGGAGGCCGGGTGAAGTCGGGGGGCTGCTTGTTGCCGGTCCACAGCGCGGAGATGGGCTGCAGGCGCACGTGGGCGGTGACGTCACCGAAGCGCACGGGCACCTCGTCGCCCACGGGCTTCACCTGGCCCTGCTCGTCCCGTTCCACGGGGATGAACAGGCGCATGGGGTCCTCCACCTTCACGCCCGCCTTCTCCAGCTCCGCCACCACGTTCGCGTCCATTGCGTTGATGAACCTCCGGAACTCCCATCTACCGCGTCGCGCCCGGATGTGCACCCCGGACCCTCTCGTCATCCCAACCCACCCCGCGGGGCCACGTACCAGGAGTGCCGTTGACAGCGGGGCGGCGAAGGCCTCGAATGAAACACAGTCTTCCCAGAGGTGACACGTGTCACAACGCATCTCCCCGGTACTCATGCTGTGTCTGTCGGCGGGTAGTCTTTTCACTGGATGCGGCGGAGGCAGCCTGGAGGCGGTGAGCACCTCCGAGTGCTCCACGGGCATGAAGTGGACGGGCGGCGACAGCGGCAACGCCCTCATGCATCCCGGTGGCAACTGCATCCAATGCCATACAGAGCGGGGCGAGGGGCCCAAGTTCGTGGTGGCGGGGACCGTCCAGGCCACCGCGCACGAGGCGGATGACTGCGCGGGCCTGGAGGGCGCCCAGGTCGTCATCACCGACGCCAACCAGAAGGCCTACACCCTGACGGCCAACGCCTCCGGCAACTTCTTCCTCAAGGCCGACGACGCGAAGGGCTTCGCGCTCCCCTACACCGCCCGCGTCACCCACGGCGGCACCCAGTGGGCCATGAACAGCCCGCAGGGCACCGGGGCCTGCGGCTCCTGCCACACCGTGGCCGGCGCCAATGGCGCCCCCGGACGCATCAGCCCTCCGTAACGACGCCGCCCGCCAGCGCGGGCAAAAGAAAAGGGCGCCGGACCGGAGTCCGACGCCCTTCAGATTCTTCGTACTGGTGTGCCCAAGGGCGGAATCGAACCACCGACACGGGGATTTTCAGTCCCCTGCTCTACCGACTGAGCTACTTGGGCGTACCGCGCACCGCGAGCGGCAGCGCCGATTTACGGTTACTGGCCCGCGACGTCAACCTCTTTCCACCATCGCTCCTCCTCGCCCGACACTCAGGCCGCCAGCCGGGGGGATTCGCTGTCCCAGGCCGTGCACCCCGCCGTCAGTCGCTGGCGCAGCTTCTGGCGCAGCCCCTGCTCGATCTGCCGGATGCGCACCGCCGTCACCCCGAAGCGCTTCGCCAGGAACTCCGCGCTCACCCCGTCCTCCACCAGCATCCGCTCCTTCACCAGCGCCCGCTCGCGCGCGTCCAGCTCCGGCCAGGCCGCCGCCACGCTCTGGCGCAGCTTCTCCGCCCAGGCCTCCCGGTCCGCCTGCTCCTCCGCCGAGTCCTCGTCCGACTCCAGCATGTCCAGCCGCGTCACGTCCCCCTCCCAGCCCAGCGGCGCGTTCAACGACACGTCCTTCGCCAGCGCGTCCGTCCCCCGCACCACGTCCTCCTCCTTCTTGCCCAGCGCCTCGGCCAGCCGCTTCGTCACCTCCGGGTGACCCTCGCCCCAGCGGGCCTCCAGCCGCGCGCGCTCGCGGCGGAGCTGGAAGACGATCCACGGCGCGCGGCCCCCCGCCACACTCCACGTGCGGGACACGTACGCCCGGATGCGCGCGCGGATCCACTGCTGCGCGTAGGCGCCGAACGGCACGCCCCGCTCCTCGAACCGGCGCGCCGCCTCCACCAGGCCGACGTTGCCCTCCGACATCAGCTCCTCCAGCGACAGGCCCGTCCAGCGGTACTTCCAGGCCAGCCGGCGGACCAGCTCCAGGTGCCCCCGCACCCGCATCTCCACTTCCGCCGAGTCCACCTCGGCCTCCACCGCCCCCACCGTGGACTCGAACTCCTCGCAGATGGCATCCATGACGCGTACCTCCCCAATCAGTCCCCCGCGCTCCCATCGCGCGGTGACGGACGTAGAGATAAGCGGGGGCGACACTTTAAAAAATAAGCTAGTTTGGATGAAAACCTTCGGTTATTCCTAAGTCATGGCGTGGCTCAACTACCACCATCTCCTGTATTTCTGGACGGTTGCGCGGGCGGGCAGCATCGCCAAGGCAAGTGAAGAGCTGCACCTCGCCCAGCCGACCATCAGCGCTCAAATCAAGCTTCTCGAGGAGTCCCTGGGCCACCAGCTCTTCGAGCGCAAGGGCCGCAAGCTGGTGCTGTCCGACGTGGGCCGCACCGTCATGCGCTACGCGGATGAGATCTTCCGCCTGGGCAACGAGCTGAAGAACGTCGTCTCCGGCCTGCCCACCGGCCAGCAATTGCGCCTCAACGTGGGCGTGCTGGACGTCATCCCCAAGCTCGTGGCCGAGCAGTTGCTCAAGCCCGCGCTGGACGCCGGGCCCTCGCTGCGCATCATCTGCCGTGAGAGCCCCCTGCCCCAATTGCTCGCACAGTTGGCGCTGCATGAGCTGGACGTGGTGCTCGCGGACGCGCCCGGCTCCGAGCCCGTCAGCGTCCGGTCCTTCAACCACCTGCTGGGCAAGTGCGGCGTGACGTTCTTCGCCGCCCAGCCGCTCGCGCACCTGCGCAAGGACTTCCCGCGCTCGCTCGACGGCGCGCCCATGCTGCTGCCGTCGGAGGAGTCGTCGGTGCGCCGCTCGCTGGACCTGTGGTTCGAGCGGCTCGGCATCCGGCCGCTCATCGCCGGTGACTTCGACGACAGCGCGCTGCTCCAGGCCTTCGGTCAGAAGGGGCACGGCATCTTCGCCATGCCCTCCATCATCGACGCCGAGGTGCAAAGGCAGTTCAACGTCACCGCCATCGGGCACACCGACGAAATCGAGCAGTGCTTCTACGCCATCACCGTGGAGCGCCGCCTGCGCCACCCCGCCGTCGTCGCCATCGCCGAGGCCGCGCGCTCGCACATCTTCGGCGGCTGAAGCCCGTCACCCGTCCGCGCGGAACACCTCCGCGCCCGCCACCACGGTGGCCAGCACGCGCGCGTCCACCAGCGCTGACGCGGGCCCCTCCAGCGGGTCCTCCGACAGCGCGACGAAGTCCGCGTCCAGGCCGGGCTTCAGCCTCCCGCGCCGCGCCTCCTCGAAGGACGCCCACGCGGGCCCCACCGTGAAGCCCTCCAGCGCCTCCGCCGCGCTCAGGCGCTCCTCCGGATACCAACCGCCCTCCGGCCAGCCCTTCGCGTCCTGCCGCGTGCGCGCCGCGTAGAGCCCCGCGAGCACGTCCGGGTTCTCGATGGGGAAGTCGCTGCCCAGCGCCAGGTGCGCGCCCGCGTCCTTCAACGTGCGCCAGGCGTAGGCGCCCTTCAGCCGCTCGCGCCCCAGCCGTGTCTGGGCCCAGGGCATGTCGCTGGTGGCGTGCGTGGGCTGCACGCTGGCCACCAGGCCCGCCGCGCCCAACCTCCGGATGTCCTCCAGCCGTAGAATCTGTGCGTGCTCCACCCGGTGGCGCAGGGCCTGCGTGCCCGTCCGCTCCGCGCCCTGGAGCAGGACGTCCACGACCAATGTATTGGCACGGTCTCCAATGGCGTGGATGCACACCTGGAAGCCCCGGGCCATGAAGGCCCGAGCCCGCGCTTCGAGTTCCTCGGGCGAGAGGAGCAACAGGCCGCGCTGGCCGGGCTCGTCGCTGTAGTCCTCGTGCAGCGCCGCGCCCCGGCTCCCCAGCGCTCCGTCCGCCAGGAACTTCACCGAGCGCATGGACAGGTGGCGCCCCTGCCACGGCCCCTGCTCCAGATAGGCGTGGCGCTGCTCGCCCTGCCCCGCCGCCATCGCGTACACGCGCAGGGGCAGGGTCCCCGCGGCGTCCCAGGCCTGCAACGTGCGGAAGGCCTGCAGGTCCATGCCCGCGTCGTGCACGCCCGTGAGCCCGACCCGAGCGCACCGCTCCAGGGCGGCTCGCAAGCGGATCTCCAGTTGCTCGCGCGTGGGCGCGGGGATGGCGGCCTCCACCCCGTCCATCGCGTTGTCCACGAGGACGCCGGTGGGCTCGCCGCGCGCGTCCTTGAGGATGCGGCCTCCTGGCGGATCCGGCGTGTCCCGCGTGATGCCCGCGCGGCGCAGCGCCTCGCCGTTCACCCAGGCCGCGTGATGATCCACCCGCGTGAGGAACACCGGCGTCGTGGGGAAGCGCGCATCCAGCGCCTCCCGGCCGGGGAACGCGGCGCCGGGCCACTCGTTCTGGTCCCACCCCTTGCCGAGCAACCAGTCGCCCTGGAAGCTCGACGCGGGCGCCTTCGACAGCCGCTGGACGACGTCCTCCACCGAGGGCGCCTTCTCCAAGCGCACCGTGGTCAGGCTCCTGCCCAGGCCGTGCAGGTGCGCGTGCGCGTCCACCAGGCCCGGCACCACCGTGGCGCGGCCCAGGTCCACCTCGCGCGCCCCGGGCCCCGCGGCGGCGCGCGCCTCCGCGAGCGTCCCCACCGCGAGCAACCTTCCGTCGCGCACCGCCAATGCTTCCGCGCGCGGACGCTCCGCATCGAGCGTCCACACGCGCTCCGCCCTGTAGACCGTGGTCTCCGCCGACATGGCGCGGAAGACTACCCGCCGCCCTGGGGGAAGCCACCGTCCACGTCCGGCGCCTGGATGGGGCCCGCGGGGCCGCCCTGTTCATTGGGCACGTTCTGGATGGTCTCGCGGGCCGTGTCCGGGCCCTGGATGGGCATCTGGTCCTCCGTCCCCGGAGGCTGGGTGGTCTTGCAGGCCACCGCTCCAGCAACGGACAGGCCCAGAGCAGCGATGAGCAGCACGGCACGGCGCATGAAACCTCCTGGGAGAAGATCGAGAGGCCGACCCTAGGGAGGTGCGTCCTCCTCCAGCAACGCGCATCCCCTGCAACGTCCAACATTGGATGCACGAGCGGGGCACCGGGGCCCTCCCGCCCGCCTGCCCTCCAGGCCCCCGGCTTCATGGCCCGGTCATCCGAAGGTCCAATGCGCACCGTTGTCCGAGTGCGTGTGCGCGGAGGGGCGCGCACGCGGGGGCGGACATGCGGGACCACGTCGACAGGATGCGCTGGCGCCGTCACGCCCTCCGGGGCTGGCTCCTGGCCCTGCTCTTCGTGGGCCTCGCCGCTCCGGCGGCCCCCGATGCATCGTCCTTCGTCGCGCGGTGCGAGCTGGAGGGCGTGGTGGACGCCGGCTCGGGCGCGTACCTCTCGGACTGCGTGAAGCGCGCGGAGGACGGGGGAGCCTCGGCGCTGCTCGTGCGGTTGGACACGCCCGGCGGTTCGCTGGAGGCCACCCGCGCCGTGGTGCGCGCGTTCCTGGGCTCGCACGTCCCCGTGCTCGTGTGGGTGGGGCCTTCCGGCTCTCGTGCCGGCAGCGCGGGGGTGTTCATCGCGCTCGCGTCGAACGTGAGCGCCATGGCGCCGGGGACGAACATCGGCGCGGCGCACCCGGTGGGCGCCGGGGGCGAGGACGTGGAGCAGGAGGGGGGCGAGGAGCTCGCCCGCAAGGTGGAGAACGACACCGTCGCCTTCGCGGAGGGCATCGCCCGGCAGCGGGGCCGCAACCCGGAGTGGGCCGCCGCCGCCGTGCGCGACAGCGCCAGCGTCCCCGCGGACCGCGCCGTGGAGCTTCGCGTGGTGGAGCTCGTCGCGCCCACCGAGGCCGCGTTCCTCTCCGCCATCGATGGCCGCCGCGTGGAGGTGGCGGGCGGGGACACCGTGACGCTCGCCACCCGCGAGGCCCACGTGGTGTCGCTGGAGCCGGGGCTGTCCCAGCGGGTGGTGCACGCGCTCGCGCAGCCGTCCCTCATCTACCTGCTGTTCCTCGTCGCGGCGCTGGGCCTGGTGGTGGAGCTGTCCCATCCGGGCGGGGTGGCGCCGGGGGTCATCGGCGGCGTGGCGCTGGTGCTGGCGTTGATGGCGTCCGCGACGCTGCCGGTGCGCTCGGGCGCGCTGGTGCTGATGTTGATGGGCGTGGGGCTCATCCTCGCGGAGCTGTTCGTCACCAGCGGCCTCCTGGGCACGGCGGGCGTGGGGCTGTTGATACTGGGCGGGGTGTTCCTGGTGGACCGCTTCGAACCGGGCTGGTTCGTGGACCCGTCCTTCCGCATGTCGTGGGGCGTGATGCTGCCCACGGCGCTCGTGTTCGCGGGGACCGCGGTCTTCGTCGCGTACCGCAGCGCCCAGACGCGCAGGCTGCCCCAGCGGGGCGGCGACGCGGGGCTCGTCGGCGAGGCCGGCACGGCGCTGGGCCCCGTCACGCCCTCGGGCGGCGAGGTGTTCGTCCACGGCGAGCGCTGGCGCGCCGTCTCCTTCACCCCCATCCGCGAGGGCGCCCGCGTCGTGGTGCGCGCCGTGGAAGGGCTCACCCTCACCGTCGCGGAGCCAATGCCATGAACGAGCTGGTCGGAGCGCTGGGGTGGCTTCTCCCCGTGGCCCTGCTGTTCCTCCTCTTCCTCTCCGGCGTGCGCATCGTCGCCGAGTACCAGAACGGCGTCGTGTTCCGGCTGGGCCGCTACGTGGGCCTCAAGCGCGCGGGCTTCCGCTGGCTCATCCCCTTCATCGAGCGGATGGTCATCATCGACCTGCGCACCGTGGCGCGCGACGTGCCCCCACAGGACGTCATCACCAAGGACAACGTCAGCGTGAAGGTCAGCGCCGTCGTCTACTTCCGCGTCATCCAGGCGGACAAGTCCGTGCTCCAGGTGGAGGACTACCTCTACGCCACCAGTCAGATTGCCCAGACGACCCTGCGCGCCATCCTGGGCCAGGTGGAGCTGGACGACCTGCTGTCCCAGCGCGAGCGCATCAACCACGAGCTCCAGCAGGTGCTGGACGCGCGCACCGGCCCGTGGGGCGTGAAGGTCTCCAACGTGGAGGTGAAGCACATCGACCTGCCCATCGAGATGCAGCGGGCCATCGCGAGGCAGGCCGAGGCCGAGCGCGAGCGCCGCGCGAAGATCATCGCCGCGGAGGGCGAGCACCAGGCCGCGGAGAAGCTCGCCCAGGCCGCGGACGTGCTCAGCCGCAACCCCGCCACGCTCCAGTTGCGCTACCTGCAGACGCTGGTGGAGATCACCAGCGGCGGCAACCACACCATCCTGCCCATCCCCCTGGAGCTGCTGCGCGCGTTCGGCGCGGTGCCCGCCCGGCCCTTCCGCCCGGAGGAGCCCCGCGAGGAGGAGGACGAGGACGCGTCCCACGGCCCGTCCTGAAGCGCCTCCGGAGGAAACGGCGAAGGCCCACCCGCGCGTCGCACGGATGGGCCCTCGGGGTGAGACGGAGCGGCGGGACGGATTAGAGCTGGCCGCTGTCTTCAATCTTCACGGGCTGGCGCGTGGCGCCGGACTGGCTGCCCACGGCTTCAATCTTCTTCACCACGTCCATGCCCTCGACGACCTTGCCGAAGACGACGTGCTTGCCGTCGAGCCACGAGGTGGTGGCGGTGGTGAGGAAGAACTGCGAGCCGTTGCTGTTGGGGCCCGCGTTGGCCATGGAGAGGATGCCCGGGCCCGTGTGCTTGTGCTTGAAGTTCTCGTCCGCGAACTTCTCACCGTAGATGGACTCGCCGCCGTAGCCGTCGCCGCGCGTGATGTCGCCGCCCTGGCACATGAAGTTCGGGATGACGCGGTGGAAGGGCGTGCCCTTGAAGTGCAGCGCCTTGCCGCTCTTGCCGACGCCCTTCTCGCCCGTGCACAGGGCGCGGAAGTTCTCGGCGGTCTTGGGAACGTCGTCGGAGAACAGCTCCATCACGATGCGGCCGGCGGGCTGGCCACCAATCGACATGTCGAAGAAGACCTTGGCGTTTGCCATGTTCACGTGCTCCACGGTGAGGGTTGGGCGGGACGTACCAGACCCGCGCGTCTCGGAGGCCCCCGCTAGCACCTTCGCGTGCGCTGCGGAACAAATTCAGGGCGCGGGAGGCCCGTCCGGCCGCCCGTCGCGAAACAGCTCGGCGCCCTCCAGCGTGATGGCGCGGCGGCTCAAGCGCAGCGACGCCAGGGCCAGCACCGCCGTGGAGCCCAACAGCCCCACGCCCAGGGAGAAGGACATCACCGGCAGCCCCTCCGGCACCGCGACGCTGCGGCGCAGCAGGTACAAGAGCGACGTCACCACGAAGGACAGGAGCGCCGCGTAGGTGAGGCCGATGGCCCGGGCGAGGATGGCGTGGCGGCGGTCCAGGATGGCCACCTCCTCGCGCAGGAGCGACCGGCGCGCGTGGCCCTCCGGCAGCGTGCGCCACTCCCGGACCATGTCCCGCATGCGCGCGGTGAGGCGCGAAATCTGATTGTCCAGGCCGGTGGCCAGGATGCCGCACCCGGACACCATCACCGCGGGCGTCACCGCCGTACCGATGAGCTGGATGGAGGAGGGGTCCAGGCCTTCCACGCCGACGTTCATGCCCCCTTCTGGCCCACCGCCCGCCCGGCCGCCACCTCCCGCATCCCGACACCCACACTGACGAATCGCCACCGACGTCTTGACAGTCGAACTGTCACAACCTACTGTCAGGTTCGTGAGCACGCCCAAGACACAGACGGAGTGGAAGCTGACCGCGCTGGCGGAGGAGGTGGGCGTCTCGCCTCGCACGGTCCGCTATTACGTCCAGCGGGGCCTGTTGCCCGCGCCGCCCTTCAAGGGGCCGGACACGGTCTACGGAGAGGAGCACCGGGTGCGGCTCAAGGCCATCCGGGTGCTCCAGGCCCGGTTCCTGCCGCTGGACGCCATCCAGGCGGAGCTCTTGCGGCTGTCGCCGGAGGAGCTGCGCCGGCTGGCGGAGACGCCGGTGGGCCCGGGGACGTCGCCGGTGCCGGAGGAGCCCCCCCGGATGCCGCTGAAGCGGCCGGGAAAAGACCCGGCGGTGGAGGTGGCGCGTTACCAGCGCTGGCTCCTGGCGCCGGGGTTGGAATTGCACGTGTCGGAGCAGGCGGAAGCGAAGGTCCGGGCGCTGGCGGAGCGGGTGCGCGCCCTCATCGAGGAGTCCCAGGAAGGAACGCAGTCATGAACGAGCAGGCGAAGTGTGGGCTGTTCACGCGTGAGGGGGCCCAGGTGCCCCTGCAGGGAGTGGAGGTCACCGGTGAGCTGCTCGGGGGGCACGCGCGGGTGCGCGTGACGCAGCGCTACCGCAACGACGAGAAGAGGCCGGTGGAGGCCCTCTACACCTTCCCCCTGCCCTCCGACGCGACGCTCAGCGCCTTCTCCATGACGTGCGCGGGCCGCCGCGTGGCCGGCGTGGTGAAGGAGCGCGAGGCCGCCTTCCGCGCCTACGACGACGCCATCACCGAAGGCCACGGCGCGGCGCTGCTGGACCAGGAGCGCGCCAACGTCTTCACCGCGCAGGTGGGCAACCTGCTGCCGGGCGAGGAGACGCGGGTGGAGGTGGAGTTCCTCCAGACGCTCACCGCGGAGGAGGGCAGCGTGCGCTGGATGCTGCCCACGCTGGTGGCGCCCCGGTACATCCCCGGCGCGGTGCACGGCGACCGCACCGGCCACGGCAGCGCGGCCCCGACGACGCGGGTGCCGGACGCGGACCGCATCACCCCGCCCACGGGCGCGGTGGACTACGGGCTGCGCATGGACCTGCTCATCGACGTGGGCCGTGACGTGGTGGTGGAGAGCCCGTCCCACCGCATCACCGTCGCGAAGGACGGCACGCGCACGCGGGTGAACCTGCGGCGCGACTCGCTCCTCAAGGACTTCGCGGGCGACGAGGTGGCGCTGGACCGCGACGTGGTGCTCACGATGCGCAACGCCAACCCGGACGTGATGCTCACGCCCGTCGTCACGCACCGGAAGGCGGAAGGCCCGGGCACGTTCGCGCTCACGGTGGTGCCGGACCTCTTGAACCTGGCGACGACGCCGCCCCGGCAGGAGGTGGTGTTCGTGGTGGACACGTCCGGCTCCATGGACGGCGACAGCCTGCCCCAGGCCCAGGCCGCGCTCCGGCTGTGCCTGCGCCACCTGCGTGAAGGCGACCGCTTCAACGTCATCGCGTTCGAGAACTCCTTCCGCTCCTTCTCCGCGCAGACGGTGCCGTTCACCCAGCGCACGCTGGAGCAGGCGGACGCGTGGGTCGCGGGGCTGAAGGCCTATGGCGGCACGGAGCTGCTGGAGCCGATGGTCACCGCGATGAAGGCCGCGCCGGACGGCGTGGTGGTGCTGCTGACGGACGGCCAGGTGGGCAACGAGGAGGAGATCCTCAACGCGGTGCTCGCGGCGCGCGGGGCGGGGCGGGTGTTCTCGTTCGGCATCGGCACCAACGTGAGCGACGCGCTCCTGCGCGACCTGGCGCGGCGCACGGACGGCGCGGTGGAGTTCATCCACCCCGGGGAGCGCATCGACGAGAAGGTGGTGGCGCAGTTCTCGCGGGCGCTCGCGCCGCGCGTCACCGACCTGGAGGTGCGCTTCGACGGCGTGGAGGCCAGCGAGCTGGCGCCGTCCACGCTGCCGCCGCTGGTGGACGGCACGCCGTGGACGCTCTTCGGGCGCTATGCGCAGGCGGGCACGGGCAGCGTGACGCTGAAGGGGAAGTCGGGCCGGGAGCCCTTCTCCCTCACGGTGCGGTTGGAGCTGCCCGCGCAGTCGGACCGGCCGGTGGTGGAGAAGCTGTGGGCCGCCGAGCGCATCCGGGGCTGGATGGACGCGGGGCTGGTGGGCCGGCGCGCGGAGGCGATGAAGGAGCGCATCGTGCGGCTCGCCATCGAGCACCAGTTGGCCACGCCCTACACGTCGTTCGTGGTGGTGGAGGAGCGCCAGGGCGAGCGCCGCGCGTCCGGCACGCCGGAGACGCGCGTGGTGCCGGTGAACGCGCCCGCGGGCTGGAGCATGTTCAACCAGACCGCGCGGGACGTGGATGACGAGGTGCCGGAGGGCGGGCTCGCGCAGGAGCAGGCGCGCGTGATGAAGCGGAGGGTGTCGAAGCCGATGCCCGCGCCCGGGGCGGCGCCGAGCCGCTCCCGGGGCGGCGCGGTGCCCCCGCCCCCGCCAGGCATGTCCGCCCCCGCTCCCGCTCCCGCTCGCGACCTGGGGCCGGAGCCCACCACCGGTGCCTCCTTCCAGGCGGACTTCGCGGATGGCGCCGGGGCCGTGGGAGGCAGGGCCGCGCCCATGGAGCGCAGGGAGCAGGAGTCCGTGAAGAAGGAGAAGGGCGGCCTCTTCGACCGGCTGATGTCCGCGGCGAAGCCGTCCAAGGCCGTCGCTCGCGGCCCGGAGTCCGCCCCGGAGCTGGAGCGCGCCCAGGGGAAGGCGGAGGTCTTCTACGAGCAGGAGGAGTCCCAGCCGCTGTCCGTGGCGGAGGGGTCCATCCCCACCGAGGACGTGGGCGGCCTGCTGGGACGGCAGTTGGCGAACGGGCTGTGGGCCGGCGCGGGTGAAGGGCCGGAGCCGGTGCGCCAGGCCCGCGCCACCGCGCGGGTGCTGCTGGTGCTCCTGCGCGAGGGCATCACCAGCAGCCACCCGCTGCACGGCGCGCAGGTGAAGAAGGCCGTGGACGCGCTGCTCGCGCTGGCCTCGCAGTTGGGCCAGGCGCCGGACGTGGCGGAGCTGGCGCTGGGGGTGGCGTGGCTGGTGGCCGCGGGGCCGCGCACGCGGGGCCGCATCGAGCAGGCCGCGAAGCCCCTTCCGGGACTGGATGGACGGCTGGGGGACACGGCCGCGCTCCGCCAGCACCTGGAGACGCTGGCGACGCGGTAGCCCGCCGCGTGGCGTCACCCGGGCCCCGGTCCTCCCTTCCGGGAGGACCGGGGTCCCGGGCCTCCCGTCTTTTCGCGGGGGTCGACTAGGGTGGGCGTCCGCATGGTCCTCGCACCCTTCGTCCTGGCCGTCCTCGTCGCAGCGCAGCCCGGCCCTCCGCCCCGCGAAGCCGCGGCGCCTCCCGCCGTCACGGCTCCCGGCGCCGTCTCCGCGCCGCCGCTCGTGGCGAGCGAGGAGGCCTGCGCCGCCGAGTCCGACTACGCGGCGGGCTTCGACGCGCTGGTGCGCGGACAGGATGCGCAGGCGCTGGAGCTGCTGGAGCGCGTGATGCTGGTGTGCCCCGGGCATCCGTACGCGCCGGAGCTGGCGCGGCTGGCGCGGACGCGGCTGGACCCGGCCGCGCGGCTGGCGCAGGACACGCTGGCGCGGCCGGTGGTGGCGGAGCCGGAGGTGGGCGCGAAGGAGGGACCGTCCAAGAGCGCCCGGGCGTCGCTGACCGTCGTGCAGACGCTGCACGGCATCACCCAGGGCATCCTGCTGTGCGCCATCTCCCACTGCGAGGACGGGCGCGCGTACGTGGCGGTGTCGCTGCTGGGCGGCGGCGCGGGGGCGGCGATTTCGCTGCTCGCCACCCGGAGCGGGCTGACGCAGGGCCAGGCGGCGGCCATCAACTCCGGCACGGTGTGGGGCTTCGGCTATGGCCTGGCGTCCATGAGCTCGTTCGACCTGGACGGGGACAACGCCACGGGGGCGGTGATGGTGGGGGCGCTGGGCTTCACGGGCCTGGGCCTCCTGGTGGCGGAGTTCGCGCGGCCCACCGCCGGGCAGGTGTCGCTGACGAACTCCGGCGGCCTGTGGGCGGGCGTGGTGGCGGGGCTGCTGATGGCCACCCAGAGCGGAGAGACGCGAGACTTCATCGGCATCGAGCAGGGCGTGGTGGGCGCGGGCCTGCTCACCTTCGCGCTGGTGTCGCGCCACCTGGACATCTCCCGGGGCCGGGTGCTGCTCATCGACGCGGGCGGCATCCTGGGCGGCCTGCTGGGCTTGAGCGCGCTGTTCCTCGCGCTGGACGACGACCACGGGGACGCCCTGCTGGTGGGGACCGCCGTGGGCGTGCTGGCCGGCCTGGGGACCGCGACGTTCCTCACGCGTGACTTCGATGCACCAGACAACACTCCGGCCGTCTCCGTCGTCCCGGCGGCCATGGGGCGGCACGGGGGGATGGGGCTCGCGGTGCTCGGACAGTTCTAGACTGCGGCGGCTGTCTTCACCCGGCCGTCCCGGAGCCGCCCATGCCCGTCGAGTCCCAGGCGCTGACCCTCTTGCGTGATGAGCGCGCGCTGCGCGTGCGGCAGGTGAAGGAGTGGGGCGAAATCCTCACCGGCTTCGAGGGCCGCAACCGCTACGAGGTGGTGGGCGACGACGGCCGCCCGCTCTTCTTCGCGGGCGAGGTGGGCAGCGGGCTGGGCCTGTTCCTCCTGCGCGGCTTCCTCAAGGCGAAGCGGCCCTTCACCATGGAGCTCAAGTCCGAGCGCGGGGAGACGCTCCTGCGGCTGCGCCGCCCGTGGCGCTTCTGGCTGTCCCGGCTGGAGGTGGAGGACGGCGAGGGGCGGCACCTGGGCGCCATCCAGCAGCGCTTCCGCTTCTTCACCCGCGCCTACGACGTGCTCGGGCCCGACGACGAGGAACTGGCCCACCTGAGCGGGCCGTTCTTCAGGCCGTGGACGTTCAACGTGGAGCAGCAGGGCCGCGAGGTGGGGACCATCGCGAAGAAGTGGAGCGGGTTCGGCAAGGAGCTGTTCACGGACGCCGACAACTTCGGCGTCCGGTTCGACGGCCTGCACGACCCGCGCGTGCGGACGCTGGTGCTGGCCGCGACGTTCCTCATCGACTTCGTGCACTTCGAGGACCGCCGCGGCGGCAACGACTGACGGCTAGGAGTGCCGGCGCAGCGAGGGCACGCGCGCGCGGCCCTCCTCGTCACGCGGGAGCCCGTCGAACGACGGCGCACCGGCGGGCGTGGCGGGGCTCCAGCGCTGGACCTCGCGCACCATGAAGAACGCGGCGGCGGACAGCACGCCCAGGTCGTCCAGCCAGCCGAACACGGGGATGAAGTCCGGAATCACGTCCACGGGCGACACGAAGTACAGGACGGCCAGCAGCCCGGCCAGCTTGCGCCACGTCGCCACCCGAGGGTCGCGCACGTAGTGGAAGAAGCGGGTTCCCATTCCTCGAAGGCCTGCGATGTTCATACCCCTCCCTACGCATGGGGGACGCGAGTGATTGCACCATTCGTGCCGGGAGCTTGCACGCCCGGGGTGCTAGCGGGCGGCCCCGGATGTCTCCTCCAGCACGTCCGCGCGGCCCGCGACCTCCAGGCGGGCGCGGCTGCCCTCGCGAAAGGGGGCGGAGGCGGCGGCGCGCACCACCAGCGCCATGCCCGCGCAGGACACGGTGAGGTCCACGTGCGAGCCCCGGAAGGCGCGCTCCAGCACCTCCGCGCGCAGGGCGCCGCCCACCGCGACGCCGTCCGTGTCGGGGACGAGCCGCAGCGTCTCCGGGCGCAGGGAGAGCATCACCTCGCCGCGCGCGTCCGTGCTCAGCGGCAGGTTGCCCAGGGCCGTGCGCGCGACGCGGCCGAAGGCCGAGCCGGGCAGCAGGTTGGTGCCGCCCAGGAAGTACGCGGCGAAGGCGCTGCGCGGCGCCGCGTAGACGGACTCGGGCGTGCCCTGCTGCTCCACCGTGCCCGCGCGCAGCAGCACCAGCCGGTCCGCGAAGGCCAGCGCGTCCCCGACGTCGTGCGTGGCGAAGAGGACGGCGGTGCCTCGGGCCTTGAGCACGCGGCGCAGCTCCCCGAGGACGGTGGCGCGCAGGCCGGCGTCCATGCCGGCGAAGGGCTCATCCAGCACCAGCAGCTTCGTGCCGGAGGCCAGCGCGCGCGCCAGCATGACGCGCTGCCGCTGTCCCCGTGACAGCGTTCCGCAGGCGCGAGCCTCCAGGTCTTCCACCTGGAACAGCGCCAGCATGCCGCGCGCGTGCGCCAGGCCTTCGCCCTTCGGCTGCACGCTCATCACCACGTCGCGCACGGTGAGGCCAGCCTCGAGCTCCGCGTCGTGGAGGACGCGGCGCAGCGGGCGCTGCTCCGGGGGCACGAACACGTCCGGCCCGGCGACCGCGCGGCCCGCGAGCGTGAGGGTGCCGGACGTCGGCTGCTCCAGGCCCGCCACCAGCCGCAGCAGCGCCGTCTTCCCCGAGCCGGAGGTGCCCATCAGCGCCACCACCTCGCCCGGCTCCAGCGCCAGCGACACGTCCCGCACCGCCGGGGCTGCGGCACCGGGGAACTTCAGGGTGAGGGCATCGAGCGAGAGGAAGGCCATGACGGCGGGCACACTACGGTGCGGCACCGGCCGGGCCAAGCACCGGGTCCCGCCGCCGCCCGGCCCGGTCCCAAGCTGTCCGACTGTCGGACAGGTTCGTGCGGTCCGCCACGAGCACCTCCGCGCCATGGGATTAGGCTCCTCGCCGCTCCATCCCTCTTCCGGGAGTCCCCATGTCGCGCCTGCTCGTCGCTTGTGCCGTCCTGCTGGGAGCCACGTCCTTCGCCCAGGCCCCCGCTGTTCCGGAGAAGCCCAACCCCCTCAAGGCCTCCGCGGAGCGCACCCAGGCCGCGCTCGCCCGGCTGCCCAAGGCGAAGCCCGAGGACGTGAAGTCCCAGGACGCCATCCTCAAGGCCCTCTACGACGTCATCAGCGGACCGGCGGGCGCGCCTCGCGACTGGCAGCGCTTCCGCTCCCTCTTCTATCCGGGCGCCCAGCTCATCCCGCTGGCGAAGCCGCCGGGCGCGACCACGCTGGCGGCCCGCCCCATCACCCCGGAGGACTACGTGGCGTGGGGCCAGGAGAGCACCGCGACGCACGGCTTCTTCGAGAAGGAGATCGCTCGCCAGACGCACGCCTTCGGCGCGCTGGTGCAGGTCATGAGCACCTATGAGGCGCGCGGCACGCAGGACGGGCTGCTCATCGCCAAGGGCGTCAACAGCATCCAGCTCTTCAACGACGGCCAGCGCTGGTGGGTCATGAACATCTTCTGGATCGACGAGAAGACCGCCGGCCTCGCCGTGCCCGGGGACGTCACCCAGAAGTAGTCCCCCACAAAAACGAAGAGGGCCGGGTCACATGCCCGGCCCTCCCGTGGTTCCTACCGCCTGGGCTCAGCCTTCCGAGCCGGGCTCACCTTCCGGGGCAGCGCCCGCGTCATCCGCCGGAGCCTCCGGCGCAGCGGCCTCCGCCGGCACGGCCTCCGAGGAAGCCTCGGCGCTGGACGACTCCACCGGCGAGGTGGCCTCCGTCTCCTCCTCGGACTCCTCGCCTTCCGGCAGCTTGGAGATGGCCATCACCTTCTCCTCGCCGTTCTCCAGCGCGATGAGGCGCACGCCCTGCGTGTTGCGGCCGATGACGGAGATCTCCTTCACCTTCATGCGGATGAGCATGCCGCCGTTGGTGACGAGCATCACCTCGTCGCTGTCCTTCACCTGCACCACGCCCACCACGCGGCCGTTCCGCTCGGTGGTCTTGATGTCGATGATGCCCTTGCCGCCGCGGCCCTGCTGCCGGTACTCGGCGCCCTCGGTGCGCTTGCCGTAGCCGTTCTCCGTCACCGTGAGGATGGCGCTGCTCTGCTCCGCGGGCGCCTGGCCCTCCTCCGGCTCCTTGTCCAGCAGGTCCGCGCCCACCACCTCGTCGCCGTCCTCCAGCGTGATGCCCTTCACGCCGTAGGCCTGACGGCCCATGGAGCGCACGTCCTCTTCCTTGAAGCGGATGCTCATGCCCGTGGCCGTGGACAGGAGGATGTCCTTGGTGCCGTCGGTGATCATCACGCCCACCAGCTCGTCGCCCTCGTCGATGCCCAGCGCGATGATGCCGCTGGCGCGGACGCTCTCGAACGCGCTCAGGTCCGTGCGCTTCACCACGCCCTTCTTCGTGACGAAGAAGACGTAGCGGTTCTCCGGGAAGTCGCGCGTCACCAGCACCTGCGCCAGCCGCTCCCCTTCCCCGAACTGCACCAGGTTCACGATGGCCTTGCCGCGCGAGGTGCGGCTGCCCTGCGGAATCTGGTGCACCTTCAGCGAGTACAGCTTGCCCTTGGTGGTGATGGGCATGAGGTACGCGTGCGTGCTGGCCACGAACACCTTGGTGACGAAGTCGTCCTCCTTCGTCCCCGCGCCCGTCTTGCCGCGCCCGCCGCGCTTCTGCGCGCGGTACTCCGACAGGGGCGAGCGCTTCACGTAGCCCGTGTGCGACAGCGTGACCACCATCGTCTCTTCCGCGATGAGGTCCTCGCTGGTGAAGTCATCCACCGCGCCGGTGATCTCCGTGCGGCGCTTGTCGCCGTAGCGCTCGCGGATCTCCATCAGCTCCGCCTTGATGACGGAGAGCAGGCTCTGCTCGTTGGCGAGGATGTCGCGCAGGCGCGCGATGTCGCGCACCAGGCCAATCAGCTCCTTGAAGAGCTCCTCGCGCTGCAGGCCGGTGAGGCGCTGCAGGCGCATCTCCAGGATGTTCTGCGCCTGGTCCTCGCTGAAGCCCGCGCCCTCGTACTTGTGCTCCAGGCCGCCGTAGGCCGGCTCCTCGTTGCGCGCGCGGCTGACCAGCAGCTCCATCTGCGCCTTGGCCTTCGCGTAGTCGATGCGCTCCAGGTTCTGGAAGCGCTCGCGCGTGTACAGCTCCGGCGACAGGATGTGCATCAGGCCCCAGCGCGCTTCATCCGGGTCGCGCGACGCGCGGATGAGGCTGACCACCAGGTCGATGAGGTCCTGCGCGACGAGCAGGCCTTCCACGATGTGCATGCGCGAGAGCGCCTTGCGCAGCTCGTAGCGCGTGCGGCGCGTCACCACGTCGCGGCGGTGCGCGATGAAGCGGTCCAGCAGCTCCTTCAGGTTGAGCGTGCGCGGCTGCCCGCCGTCGATGGCGAGCATCACCGCGCCGAACGTCGTCTCCATCTGCGTCATGGAGAAGAGGTTGTTGAGCACCACCTGGGACATGGCATCGCGCTTGAGCTCGATGACGATGCGCATGCCCTGCCGGTCGCTCTCGTCGCGGATGTCGCTGATGCCCTCCAGCTTCTTCTCACGCACCAGCTCGGCGATCTTCTCGATGAGCCGGGCCTTGTTCACCTGGTAGGGGATCTCCGTGACGATGATGGCCTCACGGTCGCCCTTCTTGGACGTTTCGATCTCCGTGCGCGCGCGGATGGTCATGGACCCGCGGCCCGTCTCGTAGGCGCGGCGGATGCCCTCGCGGCCGGTGATGATGGCGGCGGTGGGGAAGTCCGGCCCTTCAATGAACTCCATCAGGTCCAGGACGGTGCAGCCCGGATTGTCGATGAGGTGCAGCGTGCCGCTGATGACCTCCGTCATGTTGTGCGGCGGGATGTTGGTGGTCATGCCCACCGCGATGCCGCTGCTGCCGTTGACGAGGAGGTTGGGGAACTTGGACGGCAGGACGAGCGGCTCTTCCAGCGAGTCGTCGTAGTTGGGACCGAAGTCGACGGTCTCCTTGTCGATGTCCGCGAGCAGGTCCTCCGCCAGCCGCTCCATGCGCACTTCCGTGTAACGCATGGCCGCCGGCGAGTCGCCGTCCACGGAGCCGAAGTTGCCCTGCCCGTCCACCAGCAGGTAGCGCAGGCTCCACTCCTGGGCCAGGCGCACCATGGCGTCGTAGACGGAGGAGTCGCCGTGCGGGTGGTACTTACCGATGACGTCACCCACCACGCGCGCGCTCTTCTTGTAGGCGCGGTTGTGGAGGTTGCCCAGGTCGTTCATCGCGAAGAGGACGCGACGGTGGACGGGCTTCAGGCCGTCGCGCACGTCTGGCAGCGCGCGGCCGATGATGACGGACATCGAGTAGTCGAGATACGAGCGGCGCATCTCGTCTTCGATGTTGATGGGGATGAGCTCTCCGGCGCCGCTCGACGGAGGGGGCGCGGGGGGCGTTGCCGGCGTGTCGGTGGTGTCGTCAGCCATGGGCTCTGGAAGGTGCGGACGGGCCCCGCGCGTGGGGGGCTCCGCCCGATGGGAGAGTGTTCGTAACCCCCGGATTTCCCTCAGTCAATAAGGGAAACAGGGGGGACTCGCCACGGCTGCCCGCCCGCCCGGTTCCAGGGGTCGGAGGGGGCCTTTCCGGGGCACCCGGAGGGAACATCCGGGCGGTGCGTTTTCAGCCCCACCGGAGGCCCTTTCCAGGCCCGTCTTCCGGGGCCCTTCCGGCCCTGTCTTCAGGCCTTCGGGCGGAGGTTCGCGGCCAGCCGTTCGGCCTCCGCGCCCACGCCGCCTTCGGGGTCCTTCGCCTTCGCGGCCTCGAACGCGGCGAGCGCCCCTTCGCGGTCGCCGCGGAGCTTCAGCGCCACGCCCACGTTGAGGTGCGCGGAGGCGTTGTCGCGGTCCATGGCGAGCGCCTCGCGGAACAGCGTGAGCGCCTGGTCCACGTCGCCGGACAGGAGCGCCTCGCGGCCCGCCTGGACGCGCTTGTCCGCGTCGTTGACCAGTTCCACCTCCAGCACGCTCTTGCCCACCACGTTGGCCACGAGCACGCGCAGGATGCCGCCCCAGTAGAACGACAGGCCCTCCGCGGCGACGACGGCGGCCAGGGGCAGGTCGGGCAGCAGTTGCTTGCCCCGGAACTTGAAGCGGACCTTGGTGTAGCGGCCCTTGTTGGTCCAGTGGACCAGCTCGCCCCGGAGCTTCTTGAAGCCGGCCTCCAACTGCGCCGGGTCGATTTCGAAGGGCAGCACGCGGCCCTGGGGCTCGCCCGCGGGCAGGCCCTTGGGGGTGGCCCGGGGCGGGGCCGCCTGGGGGCTGGAGTCGAAGACGGGCTCGGCCTCCAGCACGGGGGGCTTCGGGGATGACGCGGAGGCGCGGCGGGGCTCCACCTTCTCCACCTTCGCCTTCACCGGCCGGGCCGGGGGCTTCGCGGGCGCGGCGGGGCGCGCGGGCTGCTTCTTCGCCTTCGCGGGGGACTTGCGGGATGCCGTCTTTGCCATGGGGCCACTCTAAGCGACCCACTCCCCCGCCGCTCGTGAAGTCGTGCGAAGCCGGCCGCGCTAGACGGGGCCTGGACGGTGGGCCCAGACGCCCACCATGAGGCTGGGCACCAGCACGCCGCCGTTGGAGCGCAGCTCGGCGGTGAGGCGGGCGGCCAGCGTGTCGATGTCCACCTCCATGGGCAGCGCCACGCCCAGCCGCTCCATGTGGGGCAGCAGCGTGCGCACGGTCTCCACCAGGGTCTGCGTGGGCTCCGAGTCCGGCGTCACGCTCAGCCGCCCTCCCACCACGCCGTCATCCACCACCAGCCCGGCCCGCCGCAGCGTGGACACCAGCTCCAGGCCCATGTGGACCTTGATGCCCAGGCGTTCGCAGGTGGGCAGCATCCAGTTCCAGATGCGGTTGAAGAGCGGGAGCCTGGGGTGCGTCAGGCCCATGGCCGCGAGCTCCAACTCGTGCACCGCCAGCACGCCGCCGGGGCGCAGGTGCTCCATCATGCGGCGGACGAACGACACCGGATCCGGCTGGAACATCAGCACCAGGCGGCAGATGACGGCGTCGTAGGGGGCGCCGACGGGCAGGGCCTCCAGGCTGCACTGCTGGAAGCGCACGTGGGGCAGCTTCCGCGCTCCGGCGCGGCGCCGGGCGCAGGCGAGCACGCGCTCCTCGCGGTCCACGCCCACCACCTCGCCCGTGGGGCCCACCAGCTCCGAGGCGAGGAAGGACACGTCCCCCACGCCGCAGCCCACGTCCAGCACGCGCATGCCGGGCTTCAAGCCGGCCCCGCGCAGCACTCCCTCCGTCAGCGGCGCGTACACCTGGGCCTGGAGCATCAGCCGTCGCAGCTCCCGGTCCTCGTTGCCCTGGACGTACTCCGCGGCGGCACTGGTTTCTTCGACACGCATGTGCGACTCCGGGGTTGGAGACGACGCGCACGGTCGCAAGCCCTGGCGCCGTGCGCGCCCGCCCGGCGGTCCCGGCGCAATGACAGACAGCCATCCGCCTCCGCGACCGGAGGGCAGGGCCGCGTCCATCCCCGGACAGGCCCACGTCCCGGACATGTCTCTTGTGATTCCTGGACTTCCGGGTGAAGCCCCGCGCGGTGCACGGCGCGTGGGTTGCCGCGCGACGCGGCCGTGAAACAATCCGCGCGTCCCCCCACCCTGAAGGAACGCCTCCGCCATGACGACGCGCGTCCGGCCCGTGCTGCTCTCCGCCCTGTTGTTCGCCTCCCTCGCCCAAGCGGCGCCCGCCGTGCCCGCGGCGGAGGGCGCGTGGCCCCGCGTGCGCAAGGAGCGGCTCCAGAAGCTGCTGCCCCAGGCCATGGCCCGCGCGGGCGTGGACGCGTGGGTGGTGCTCTGCCGGGAGAACGACAACGACCCGCTCGCGGCCCACGTGGGCGGGGAGAACGCGGGCGGCACCGCCGCGTTCCTGTTCCTGCGCGACGGTGACTCGCTGCGCTCCACCGCGCTCTCCCCCGAGGGCGAGGCCACGGCGCTCCGGGACATGGGCGTGGTGGACGAGGTGGTGGCCTTCGAGCGTGGCGCGGACGTGAACGCGCTCATCGCCGCGCGGCTGGCCAAGGCGAAGCCGGCGAAGGTGGCCATCAACTCGTCGGAGCGGATGTCCATCGCGGACGGGCTGTCCGCCACGCAGCGCGCGAAGCTGGAGGCGGCGCTGTCCCCCGCGCTGCGCAAGAAGCTGGTGTCCTCCGAGGACCTGGTCTCCGAGTGGCTGTCCGTGAAGACGCCCGAGGAGGTGGACATCCTGCGCAAGGCGGCGGACCTCACCGCGAAGCTGGAGGAGGAGGCGTACCGCACGGTGGTGCCCGGCAAGACGCGGGACTCGGACGTGGCGCGCTTCCTCAAGAAGCGCATCGCGGAGCTGGGCGTGGGGGACGGGTGGCAGCCGGACCAGAACCCCAACGTGAACAGCGGGCCCACGCGCGGGCACTCCAACGCCACCGACCGCGTCATCCAGCCGGGGGACTTCATCCAGACGGACTTCGGCATCCGCGTGGGCGGCACGTGGGTGACGGACATCCAGCGCTTCGCGTACGTGCTGGCGCCGGGGGAGAAGCAGCCGCCCGCGGAGGCGCTGGCGAAGTGGGAGAAGTCGAAGAAGGGCAGCCGCATCGCGCTCGCGGCGATGAAGCCCGGCGCGCGCGGCTACGACGTGGACAAGGCCCAGCGCGACTGGATGCGCGAAGCGGGCTCCGAGCCGGTGATGTGGGGCACGGGCCATCCGGTGGGCTACTGGGCCCATGACGCCGGCCCCGCCCTGTCCGGCGCGGCGTCCGGCAAGCCGCCCACGGGCTCCGCGCTGCGCAAGCTCCAGCCCGGGCAGGTGTTCGCCTTCGACGGCTTCTACGCGTGGAAGGACGGCAGCAGCCCGGACGCGCTGCGCATCCTCTCCGTGGAGGAGATGGCCGTCATCACGGAGACCGGCGCCGAGTACCTCAACCCACCCCAGGAGCAGCTCATCCTCATCCCCTCCCCCGTCACGCCCGCGCAACGCTGAGGGCCCGGGGCGCGGACCCTGCCCACACCCTACGACGTGGGTGGGTCCGAACCCGGCGACTTGAACGGTGGGGCGTGGCGCGCGGACGCGCGGGCTCGGATACACTCCGGCGCATCGCGCGCGCCGCCCAGGCGCTGGAGGACCGCCATGCCAACCGTGCTGGTCATCGACGATGACCTCTTCGTGCTCGCGACCGTGGGAGACACCCTGCGGGGCGCGGGCTACACGGTGCTCACGGTGCAGTCCCCCGCGGAGGCCTTCCACCTGGACCTCACCGGCGTCGCCGCCATCCTGTGCGACTACAACATGCCGGACATGAACGGCTCCGACGTGCTCGTCGCCATGCGCGAGCTGCAGGAGTGCCGCGCGCCGTTCATCTTCCTCACCGGCCACTCGGACCTGGATGACCTGCTGCCCGTGGCCATCCGCTACGGCGCGGAGCTGTTGCCCAAGCCGGTGGACCCCGCGGAGCTGACGCGGCTTTTGCGCAAGCAGATCGCCGCCTGAGCCGTCACGCGCGCACCGGCCCCGTGCGGCTCAAGGTCCTCACCCTGAACGTGGCGCACGGCGCGCCGTTCGCCGTGCCCCTGCCCTTCCTGCGCGGCCGGTCCGCGCTGCTGGGCACGCTGGACCGGGTGGCGGCGCTGCTCGCCCGTGAAGGCGCGGACGTGGTGGCGTTGCAGGAGGCGGACCGCGCCAGCCTCTTCAGCGGGCGGGTGGATCAGGTGGCCCGCATCGCGGAGCAGGCCGGCTATCCGCACGTGCACCACGGCGTGCACTCCGGCGTCCCGGGGCTGTTCCGCGACGCGCGCCTGCCGGACGCCGTCTCCGACCACCACGCCGTGGTGGCCGAGCTGGCGCTTCAGCCGAGCACGGCGACGAGCTGACGGCACTGCGCGAGCAGCGTGCCGTCCTCCGCCCAGAGGAGCTGGGTCTCCTCCGTGTAGCCGTCCGCGGCCTGGCGCGAGCGGCCGGTGCGCAGGTACTGCGCGTCCGGCGCGGCGCCCTTCAGCGGGAACGTCTGGAAGAACTGCACGCTGAAGTCCACGGACGCCGCCGCGCGGAAGCCGTCCAGCCGCGACAGGACGGACGGCGGATACGCATCCATCAACCCCACGCACAAGGGCGCGTCCAGCGCCGTGGGGACGCGAGGCCGCAGCCAGCCGCCCACCTCCGCCTCGGGCCCGCCCGAGTACGGCGGCGAGCCCACGCAGTAGCGGTACTCGAAGAAGCGGCAGAAGTCCGGCATGGGCGTGTCTTCGTGCACGGGCGTGAGCGTGCCGGGCGCGGGCACCCGCGGCATGGCGAAGTCCAGGTACCCGGGAGCGCCACCGCGAGCGGCGCCGAAGGTCGCCGTGGCGACGGCCACCACCGCGCCGCCGCTCTCCACGCGCGCGGTGGCGTGGGTGACGAGCTTGCCGGCGCGCTCGATGCGCGTGTGCAGGTCCGCCACGCCCTCCGCCGCGGGCGAGCAGAAGTGCACGGTGAACGAGCGCACCGGCCGTTGGGGGTCGTTCAGGTGGTGCTCCAGCGCGCGCAGCACCTGCCCCGCCACCACGCCGCCGTAGGCGCCCCGGCCCTGGTACCAGGCGGCCTCGTAGCGCGAGCGGTAGCGCCCGGGTTCCAGGGGTTCGACGAGGGTGGCGGCGAGGAAGGGCGCGGTCATGGTGCGCGCCATCCTAGTGTCCCCGGCGGGGATGTCCCGGCCTGGATGAGCGGGTGCGCGCCTCCCCGCTCCCTCGCCTACCCCTGGTAGGACTCGTCCTGTTCGATGCGGCTGAGCACCCAGTCGAACTCGCCGGACGTCACGCGCGCCTGGCAGTGCGTGCAGTGGCCCGCCATGTTGATGGACAGCGGGGCGCCGCACGACGGGCACTGCTTCTGCGTGGAGGGCCTGCCCTGCACGCCCCGGCCGCGGATGAGCGTCCAGTACTCGCTGTAGGCGCGCTCCCGGGAGCGGCTGCCGCCCACGACCTGTCCGTCCCGGTCCCGCACGGTGTAGTCCAGGCTGGACGCGAACACGCGCAGGGTGACGGCGTCGAAGTACGCATCCCGCGTCACGCGCGCGAGCACCAGGTTCGTGATGTGCGCGTCCTCCGTGATGTTGCGCAGGCCCGCTTGGCGGTAGGCGTTGATCCAGTACAACTGCGTCTGGAAGAGGTTGTCGCTGAGGAAGGGCCGCATGCCCTTCCACTCGCGCTGGGCCCACGCGGTCTGCATCTCCTGGAAGATGAACTCCAGGCGCCTGCGCAGGGCGAGCGGCGTGGACTCCGGGTCGTCGTGCAGGAGCGCGTTCAGCCGCTCCTGCGCGCGCGAGTCCTTCACGGTGGGCAGCTCCGTGCCCTGCTCCTCCGTGGTGCCGGTGAGCTGGGGGCCGCGCCGCTCGCGCTCCAGCGACGACACGCGCGTCACCACCCAGTCGAACTCGCCGGTGTTCACCACCGTGTCGCAGTACGAGCACTTGTGGCCGTGCACGGACTCCAGCGGCGCGCCGCAGTTCGGGCACTTGAAGGCGCGCGCGTCCTCGGGCGCCCGGGACTTCGCGGACGCGTCGCGCTCCAGCCGCCACTCCTCCGCGACGTACCAGCTCTGCTCGGCGCCGGAGGTGGCCTCCGTGTAGTTGGCCTCGAAGCGCAGGACGACGCGGACGCGCTGGCTGTTCGCGCTGACGCCCTCCACGGACTCGTACGTGACGGCGCCCACCACCACGGCCTTCACCGCGTCCGGGGTGCCCAGTTGCTGGAGCGACGCGATGGCGTCATCGGAAAGCCAGCCGCCCAGCGTGTCCAGGCGGTCGCCGCCGCGCGCCTCGTGCACGCGGGCGAAGAGCGAGTAGACGAAGTCCTCGAAGAGGACGATGGAGAACTCCGGATCCAACGGCTGCGTCGACCCGTCCGAGCCCCTGGGCCCCACGCGGGCCAGGTTCGCGAGCTTCGTGCGCAGCGAGCCCTGACGCCGGGGCGGCGGAGGCGCACGGGGAGCGGTGGTGCTCCAGTCCCGCTGCCCCGCGCCCGACTTCGCGTTCATGAGCACGATCGCGATCACGCCCACGACGACGATGAGCAGGCAGAAGCCGCCGAACGCCCCGCCTCCGTTCGAGGACGACGCGCCGCTGGAGCTGTAGGAGCGGCTGCCGGAGCTGTACGAGGACCGGCTGCTGCTGGAGCCGAAGGAGGACGACGAGCTGCGGCTGCTCGACGAGCTGCGGCTGCTGGAGGAGCTGCGGCTGCTCGACGAGCCGCGGCTGGAGCCCCGGTAGGAGTTGCCACCGCCGGGGCGCGCCTCGGCCTCCGGGAGGGCGGCGAGGCCCAGCCCGAGGAACAGGGCGACGGCGAGGAGGAGGACGGAAGCCGAGCGCCTCACGCCACGGCTCCGGGCATGTCCGGCAGCTCGTTCACGTCATCCTCCAGGCGGGGCAGCACGCGCGCGAGCGGCGCCTGGATGCGGCGCAGGGCCTGGAGGAAGGGCTCGGGCGCGGTGGACGCGGCGAGCGCGGCGGACACCTGCGTGAGCGTGTCCTGCCACTCGGCGCCCATGAGCGAGGTGTCCACGCCGTAGTCGGTGACGACCTCCACGCGGCGCTCGAAGAGGGAGACGAACACCAGGATGCCGGTGCGGCGCGACGTGTGCGAAACGCCCAGCTCCGTGAAGGCGGCCTTCGCGGCGGTGCGCACGGCGTCCTCCTGGAGCTTGCGCGGGGTGAGGGCGCGGCGCAGCGGCGGCAGCAGGCGGCCGCCCATCACGCCCGCGGCGTAGGAGAGGAGCACCACGGGCGGGAAGGCGAAGAGGTGGACCTCCTGCGGGATGAACAGGAGGACCAGGAGCATGACGAAGGCGACGGCGGCGCCCAGCCGGGCATCGGTGTGGGCGTAGTCGCCGGAGGCGCGGCGCACGGACACCACGACCTCCGCGGCGGTCTGGGACTCAATGGCCGCGACGGCTTCCGCGGCCTGGGTGCGTGCGGCGTCTTCGAGGAAGGTCGTGGCCATCGTGGGCGGGCACTATAGCCAACCCCCGGGGCACGCTCCTACGAGGGCAGCTCCCAGTCGATGGTGTGCTGGCCGTGCTTCTTCAGCGCGGCGTTGGTGGTGCTGTACGGCTTGCTGCCGAAGAACCCCTTGCTGGCGGACAGCGGCGAGGGGTGCACGCCCTCCAGGACGATGTGGCGCTCCGTGTCGATGAGGGCCTTCTTCTTCTGCGCGGGCTTGCCCCAGAGCAGGAAGACGACGGGGTCCTGCTTGTCGCTGACGGCGCGGATGACGGCGTCGGTGAAGGGCTCCCAGCCGTGCTTCGCGTGGCTGTTGGGGGAGGCCTGGCGCACGGTGAGCACGGTGTTGAGCAGGAGCACGCCCTGCTTCGCCCAGGGGATGAGCGACCCGTCGCGAGGCTTCGGCGCGCCCACGTCGCTCTGGAGCTCCTTGAACATGTTCACGAGCGAGGGCGGGGGCGGCACGCCGGGCTGGACGGAGAAGGCGAGGCCATGGGCCTGCCCCGGGCCGTGGTACGGGTCCTGGCCCAGGAGCAGCACGCGCACGTCCGCGTAGGGCGTGAGGCGGAACGCGGAGAACAGGTCCTCCTCCGACGGGAACACGGTGTGCTCCTGGCGCTCCTTGCGAAGGAAGTTCTCCAGCTCCGTGAACGACGGAGCGTGGATGGCGTCCTGCAGTACTTCCTTCCAGTCCTCGGGCAACCCATCCGCCAGGCTCATTGCACTCCTCCGTGGGCCGCACCCTAGACCAGCGCGCGCGTCCTGAGGCGGCACGCCGCACCGGAAAGCGAGCAGGCAATCAGGGCGGGAGCTTGGGGCCCGGGCCCGGGCGCGCTAGCCTTGCGCCCGCCATGACGATGTACACCGAGTCGCTCCGCGCCTTCCTCAAGCCCGTCCTCCCCTACCTGGACGACGAGTCGGTGTCGGAAATCATGATCAACGGCCCCACCGACGTGTGGATCGAACGCAAGGGCCGGCTGATCAAGACGGATGCCTCCTTCTCCGATGAAGGCCTGCTGGGCGCCGCGCGCAACATGGCCCAGTTCGTGGGCCGCCCCCTGTCCGAGGAGCGCCCCCGCCTGGACGCGCGCCTGCCCGATGGCAGCCGCATCCACGTGGTGATCCCGCCCATCGCGCGCAACGGCACCACCATCTCCATCCGCAAGTTCTTCAAGGACAAGCTGACCATCGACTCGCTGTTGAAGTTCAAGTCGCTGACCAAGCCCATGGCGCGCCTCATCGAGGCCGGCATCGCCACCAAGCTCAACATGCTGGTGGCCGGCGGCACGGGCTCCGGCAAGACGACGCTGCTCAACATCGTCTCGTCCCTCATCCCGGACGAGGAGCGCATCCTCACCATCGAGGACTCCGCCGAGCTCCAGCTCAACCAGTCCCACATCGTGGCCTTCGAGTCCCGCCCCGCCGACAAGTTCGGCAAGGGCGCCGTGGACATGGGCGACCTGCTGCACTCCGCGCTGCGTCTGCGCCCGGACCGCATCGTGGTGGGCGAGGTGCGCGGCGGCGAGGCCTTCCACCTCATGCAGGCCATGAACACCGGCCACGGCGGCTCGCTGGCCACCACGCACGCGAACACGCCCACGGACACGCTGCGCCGCATCGAGTCCCTGTGCCTCATGTCGTCCGTGGAGCTGCCCATGGTCGCCGTGCGCGCCCAGGTGGCCAGCGCCATCAACTTCGTCATCTGCTGCGAGCGCCTCCACGACGGCAGCCGCAAGACGATTGCCCTGTCGGAGGTGCTGCCCCTCACGGAGAAGGGCGAGTACCGCACCCAGGACATCTTCGTCTTCACGCCCGTCGCCAAGGACGAGCACGGCAACATCCTGGGCTACCACGCGCCCACCGGCATCATCCCCAACTTCATCCAGAAGGCGCGCGCGTACGGCTTCGACGACCTGGACGACGCCTTCTTCGACCCGGCCACCTACGGCGTGCCGCCCCCGCCCAGCTTCCAGGTGGGCGAAGCGTACACCCTGCGCTGGGCCCCGTCCCTGAAGCACCGCGAGCAGGGGCTGCCGGACCCGGCGCACTTCAAGGAGGACTGGGCCCGGTTCGAGCAGGTGCTCCGCAACGCGGCCCCGGACGGCCCGGTCGCCGGCCCCAAGCAGCCGGCGCCCCCGTCCAAGCCCGCCGCCGCGCCGCCGCCCGCGCCGCCGCCCGCGAAGGCCGCGCCGGCGCTGCGCCCCTCGCTGCCGCCGCGCCCGCCGCCCCCGCAGGACGACGACAAGACGCCGCCGCCCACGCGCAACCCGTTCGCGGAGCAGGAGGACACCCGCGCCACGCCGGCGTCCGAGCCGCTGGTGCAGGTGTCCGAGGACCTGCTCGCGGAGGCCCCGCCCGCGCGCAACACGCCGCCGCCGCGCCGTCCACCGCCGGCTCCGGCCCGTCCCGGTCCGCCGCCGTCCAACACGCTGCGCGCGGGTGCCACGCCCACGCGCCGTCCGCCGGGTCCTCCTCCGCCGCCCTCGGACGACGAGGACGAGGACGACGACCGGCCGAGGACGGAGCTGAACACGTCCGAGAAGACGCAGATCCGCCCGCCGCCGGAGCGCCCGCGCCGGTAGCCGACGGCGGGGGGACCTTCCAGGTCTCCCGCGCCGTGATGACGGAGCGCATCCACGCGGGGAGCCCGGCGCCGGACACCGGTGTCGCCCCCGGGTGGGTGGGGCCCTGTCCCACCACATGGGTCCGCGAATCCTGACCTTGCGAGGAGGGCGGGTCAGGGAGAAAGTGCTCCCGTGTTGATCCCCTTCCTCGCCGCGCTCACCCTGGTGGTCGCCCAGGCGCCCGCACCCGCCTCCTCCGCGAAACCCGTCACCGTGTTGCTGGCGCCCACGGACGCGACGCGGGGGACGCCGCGCTACCTCATCGGAATCGCCCAGGAGCACGTGGCCGAGCAGCTCAAGGCCCGGGGCCTGGAGGTGATCCGCGTGGAGGACGTGACGCGCACGCTGCCGAAGAAGCAGCGCACGGCGATGATGCGCTGCAAGCGCACGCAGCCGGCGTGCATCGCGTCGCTGGGCGCGGCGGCGAAGACGGACGTGGTGATGGTGACGGAGGTGCTGCCCTACCTCAACGGCTACAAGGCCGGCGTGCGCGTGTACACGGCACAGGATGGCGCGCCCCTCACCGAGCACTCCGTCCCGGAGGTGAAGAAGGACCAGGTGATGGACGCGCTGACGCGGTCCCTGGACGAGGTGGTGCCCATCACGCTGCGGGTGCTGCGTCCGGAGCCGGTGGCGCCGCCGCCGGTGACGCCGCCCGTGGCGCAGCAGACGCCCAACGTGACGCCGGGCGTGAAGCAGCCCGTGCCGGGACCGGACCTGACGCCCGGCGTGCAGCCGCCCACCGCGCTGGGCGTGACCGGGGAGGGGGCGACGGTGGAGACGCCGGGACGGCGCAAGTGGGCGTGGGTGCCGGCGGCGGGCGGCGTGGTGCTCGCGGGCGTGGGGACGGTGCTCTACGTGCAGTCGCGCGGGAAGCTCAGCGACCTGAACACGAACGAGTATCCGGACCTGCAGGACGCGGAGAAGGTGCGCGACTCCGGCAAGCGTTCGCAGACGCTGGGCGTGGCGGGGATCGGGGTGGGCGCGGCGGCCATCGCCGCGGGCGCGCTGATGTACTTCCTGCCGGTGAAGCAGACGAACGTTCAGCCGTCCGTGACGCTCACACCGCAGGGCGGTGGACTGAGCTTCGCTGGGACGTGGCCGTGAGCACGGGGAAAGCCATGCGGAACCTCTGGAAGGTCGGCGCGCTGGGCGCGGTGTTCGGTGCGGTGCTCGGCGCGGGCGGCTGCAGTGACTTCGACGCGGCCTATGAGAACTGTCAGGGCGAGGGCCGCTGCGGACCGCAGGCGAGCGGGGATGCCGGGACCGACGGTGGCCCGGATGCGGGCTATGACTGCGAGCCCGTTCCCAATTCGGGGCCTGACCTCCCCGATGATGAGGGAAAGGACACGGACTGCGACGGTGTGGATGGCGTCGCGGCCGCGGGCTTCTTCGTGGACCCCGAGCGAGGCGACAACGCCAATGATGGCTCGCACCTGGCTCCAGTCCGCACGCTGGCCCGTGCACTCGAGCTGATCCGTACCGCGGAGCCGGGGCGCACGAACCTGTATCTGGGCGTGGGCGCGTACAACGAGCCAGCGACCCTGGTGACGACGCCCGTGTCCGTCTACGGGGGCTATCGCTGGAACGGTCCGGGCTCAGGTGTCTGGAACCGCCTGCCGGGCAGCGGCACCACGCTCATCGACGGAGGAACGCTGGCCTTCACCATCCGCGATGTGAACGTCCAGGACGCAGGGGTCCTCCTGGATGCGCTGCACATCGCCTCCTCGAACGCGACCCAGGAAGGCGAAGGCTCCATCGCGCTGCGAATCATTGGCAGCCCCTCGGTGGACCTCCGACGCCTGGTCGTCGAGGCCGGGCTGGGCGCCATGGGGAAGAGCGGCGCACCCGGGACGCCGGGCAAAGAGGGGACCGACGGTGGAGCGGGCGTGTCCTCGGTCTACAACTCCGGGTTGCCCCAGCCGGGCGGAAACGGCGGGACATCGTGTGAGCCCAAGAGCAGTGGTGGCCTGGGGGGCAAGGGCGGAGCGGGCGCCGCGGGCGCCGCGGGCGACATCGCGGCCGCCGGCGCGGACGGGGGTGAAGGGGGCGCGACCACCCGGGTGCAGCCTCCTCCAAGCGCCCAGTGCAACGCGACCACGTGTACCTGCACCGCCTCCGACGGCATGCCCGGCGCGGACGGCCTTGCCGGGGATGCAGGCGCTCCGGGCGATGGAGGCAGCGGAGACGGCGTGGTCTCAGCCGATGGCCGCTGGATGGCCAATCAAGCGGGTGAGGACGGCCGGCAAGGCGCCGCGGGTGGCGGGGGTGGAGGCGGAGGCGGTGGCGGGAGCTGCAATTCGAATCTGGCCATCACCTTGACGGGAGGGGCTGGCGGAGGCGGTGGCGGTGGCGGTGGATGCCCCGGCACCGGAGGCCGTGGGGGCGAGGGCGGTGGCGCATCCATCGCGTTGCTCGTCCTCGACTCCAGCGTCGCCATCACGGACGCGCAGCTCACGACCCGGGGCGGCGGTAGCGGCGGCGCGGGAGGCGAGCGAGGCGAAGGCGGTGCCGGCGGCATGGGCGGCGATGGTGGCGTCTACAACTCGTCCACCTCCCGGGTCGCTGGGGCACCTCCCGACTACTACATCGTGAGTGGCAATGGAGGTCGTGGAGGCAACGGCGGTCCGGGCGGCTCCGGCGGTGCGGGTGGCGGAGGCGGCGGTGGACCGTCCGTGGGCATCTGGTGTGGGGCCAACTCGACGGTCTTCAAGGCCTCCACGGTGACCGTCATCGCGGGCCCCGGTGGCGATGGTGGAACCAGCGACGGCGGCGGCACGGGAAGCCCCGGCATCTCCCAGGAGACCCGTGGCGGCTGTGTCCAAACGGCTCCCTGACCCACCACATCGCCCGCTGCCGGACACCAGCGGGTGAGAAAACGCGACCCGGGGGCAGGTGCCTGTTTGCTTGCCCGGCGCCCCGGGGCGGGCGTTTCGCTTCCCGGGATTTCACCTGTTACGCTCCCCCGTGGTGGAGATGTCTTCCGAGCTGATCTGCGAAACCTGCGGCCTCACCGTTCCGTCCGAGACGGCGGTGTGCCCTCGCGATGGCACCGTCGTGCTGTCGTCGTTCCATCCGACTCCACCGGAACCGAAGGTCATCGTGGAGCACCCCGGTACCGAAGCGACCGCCATCACCGACCCCCTCATCGGCCTGAAGCTGGGCGAGTACGAGCTGCGCGCGCGCATCGGCGTGGGCGGCATGGGGCTCGTCTACGAGGGCATCCAGCCCCTCATCGGCAAGCGCGTCGCCGTGAAGGTGCTGCGCCCCGAGCTGGCGCACTCGTCCGAGCAGGTGGCCCGCCTCCTCGCGGAGGCCCGCGCCGTCAACGCCATCCGCCACCGCGGCATCATCGACATCTTCGGCTTCGGCCAGCTCCCCGACGGTCGCCAGTACATCGTCATGGAGTACCTGGACGGCCAGCCGCTGGACGCCATCCTCGCGGAGAAGGGCCGCCTCCCCGTCCCGGAGGCCCTGTCCCTGTTGGATGAGGTGCTCGCCGCCCTGGGCGCCGCGCACGGCGCGGGCGTGGTGCACCGCGACCTGAAGCCCAGCAACATCTTCCTCGTGCGCCAGCCGGACGGCTCGCGCTACGTGAAGCTGCTGGACTTCGGGCTCGCCAAGCGCGGCGAAGGCCCCACCGGCCGCACCGCGCAGACGCGCACCGACATGGTCGTCGGCACGCCGGAGTACATGGCGCCCGAGCAGGCCCGCGGCCAGTCCGTGGGGCCCATGACGGACCTGTACGCCATGGGCGTCGTCACCTTCGAAATCATCACCGGCCGGCTGCCCTTCATCGGCAGCTCCCCGGTGGACCTGCTCATGAAGCACGTGGAGGCGCGCCCGCCCCGGCCGTCGGAGTTCGTCCCCGACCTGCCGCCCGCCGTGGACGCCTTCATCCTGCAGATGCTCACCAAGGACCCGGAGACGCGCCCCAACTCCGCGGACCCCCTGCGTCAGCACCTGGCCAAGCTGCGCCGCACCCTGCGCGCCACGCGCACCAACCCCACCGCGCTCGCCCCCGTCGAGCCCGCGCCGCCCAAGCCCGCCGCCCCCGCGGTCGTCGTCAGCGACGCGGACGCGCGCCGCCCCACCACCCACGTCCCGCCGCCGGTCCCGCCGGACGACCTGAGGGTGGTGCCGCAGGAAGAGACGTCGTCCCTGCGCCGCCTCGCCCCCATCGCCGTGGGCGCGGCCGTGCTGCTCGCCGCCGTGGGCGTGGTCATCGCCACGCGCGGGGGTGGGACGCCTCCGCCCGCCGTCGCCGTCGCCGCGCCGCCGCCGCCCACCCCGAAGGCGGACCCCACGCCCACGCCGCCTCCGCCGGAGGCCGTCGCCGAGCCCGTGCGGGAAGCGACCCCGCCGCCGCCGCCCGCCCCCGTCGTGGAGGCCCCCGCGAAGCAGGCGGAGCCGGCCCCCAGGGTCGCGGCGAAGCACGCCGCGCCGTCAGAGGGCCGCCCGACGTCCCGCGGCAGCCGGATCCCCTCCGAGGAAGACCTCCTGGCGGAGATCCGCTCCGTCGCCGCCAGGGTGAAGGCCAACACGAAGCTGGGCGAGACGGAGCGCAAGCACTTCGTCGGGTTCCTCTACCAGCTCCAGTTGGCCACCGAGGAGTCCTCCGCCGCGGACCGGGCGCGCATCGTGAAGGACCTCAACGAGGTCAAGCAGGAAGCCCTCTGACGCTCCCCGCGTCCCCGGGCCCCGCCGCGCTGCTCGCGGTGGACCTGGGCCTGCGCTGCGGGCTCGCGCGCTTCGGCGCGGACGGGCGGCTTCAGTGGTACCGCTCCCAGAACCTGGGCACGCACGCGCGGCTCAAGCGCGCGGTGCCCGCCGTGCTCCAGGAAGCGTCCCCGCTCGCGTGGCTCGTGCTGGAGGGCGGCGGCCCCATCGCGGACGTCTGGGAGCGCGAGGCCCTGCGCCGCGCCCTGCCCGTGCTTCGCGTGGCCGCGGAGGACTGGCGCCACCGGCTGCTCTACGCGCGCGAGCAGCGCAGCGGCGCACAGGCCAAGGACGCCGCGGACACGCTCGCGCGGCGGGTCATCGACTGGTCCCGCGCGCCCCGCCCCACCTCGCTGCGCCACGACGCCGCGGAGGCCATCCTGCTGGGCCTGTGGGGCGCGCTGGAGGTGGGCTGGCTTCCCCAGGTGCCCGCGGACGTGCGGCGCTGAGCGCCGGCTACTTCACCGACAGGCACGCCACCGGCTGCGCGATGGCGTTGCGCGCGCGCTCCTCGCTCACCAGCGCGTAGCCCGCCAGGTCCTGCAACAGCATGTCGCGGTTCTGCCGGATGAGGCTGGCGTTCTTGCACGCCTTGATGTCGCCGTAATAGCCGTACGGCGGCAGCGCCAGTTGCAGCTCCGCCAGCTCCGCCAACTGGAGCTCCCCCAGCTCGCGGTGGAAGAGCTTGCGGGCCGCGTCCTCCACGCCGACGACGCCGCGCTCGAAGCGGATGATGGACAGGTCGTAGGCCACGAGCTGGTCCTTCTGGAAGAAGGCGTGCAGCCGGTGCGCGGCCACGGACAGTTGCAGGTCCCCTTCGATGCCCATCTCCCGCGCGATGCGCATGGCCAGGCGCCGCTCACAGGCGCCGTCCCCGGGGGGCGCCTTGCCCAGCGTCACGCCGGCGAACAGGCGCCACGCCCACGCGCGCCCGTCCTCGCGCGGCGTCTGGAAGTAGGTGGGGCAGTTCATCTGGCGGATGTAGAGCGCCACCAGGTCCTTGGGCATCCGCGAGAAGTCCGGACGCGTGAACGTCACCGACGAGCGATCCCGGATGCCCTGGTCCATCCGCCCGGCCAGCACGCTCATCCGGTCGCCCTCGATGCGATGGCGCAACTGGCTCTCGACGTCGAACTCGCTCTCCAGCCGCGGCAGCTTGCTGGCCGTGTAGAGGTACGTGATCGGAATCACCACGCCGGCCAGACCGACGAGGAACATGAACAGCCAGAACACGGTCTTCACGGGCACGACTCTAGCAGGGGAGGCACGCGCCAGGAGGACGGGTTAGAAAGTCCCCATGAGCGACTGGCACACCGCCACCGTCACCGCCCGCACCCCCTCGGCGGATGGCCTCACCGACTGGGTGCTCGACGTCGGCGGGACGCCGCTCGTGGGCTCGCACACCCACCCGGGGCAGTACGTCCAACTGCGCCTCCCGGGTGGGCAGCCGGGCATGTTCGCCATCGCCTCGCCGCCCACCCCCACCGGCACGCGGTGGGAGTTCCTCCTCAAGGACGAAGGCTCGCTGCCGTCCGCGCTGCTGCACCTGCCCCTGGGGGCGCGCGTGGAGGTGACGCTCCCGGCGGGCCCGGGCTTCCCCATGGAGAAGGCGCGCGGCCGAGACCTGCTGCTGTTCGCCAGCGGCTCCGGCATCTCCGCCATCCGCCCCGTCATCGCCGCCGTGCGCCAGGAGCGCGGCGCGTATGGCCGGGTGACGCTGTACTTCGGCGCGCGCACGGCGGGCGGCTTCGCGTACCAGCATGAGTTGCAGCAGTGGCAGGCGGACGGCGTGCGCGTGCTGTGCACCGTGAGCCGCCCCGGCGCCAGCGGCTGGCAGGGCCTCACCGGCTACGTGCAGGCCCACCTGGGCGAGGAGCGGCTGGAGCACGCCATCGCCTTCGTGTGCGGCCCCCAGGACATGGTGCAGGACGTGATGGCCCAACTGGGCCAGCGCGGCGTCCCGCGCAGCGCCGTGTTCCTCAACTACTGAGCCGCGCGCGTCTCCACGGTGGGGGCCGCGTAGCGCACGCCCACCACCACCGCCGCCGGGTCGCTCTCCTGGTTGCCGGTGACCTTCTGCGGCGTCCACGCGGCCACGCCCACCTGGCGTCCGTCGGGTGAGAAGCGCACGCGCCGCACGGACCAGCCGAACTCCAGCTCGCCCTTCGCGTCCGGCGCGCCCTCGGAGAAGAGATACACGCGCCGGTCCCACCCGCCCGACACCAGCGAGCGCCCATCCGGCGAGATGGCCGCGGTGGACACCACGCCGTGGTGCAACTCCCACTTGCGCAGCACCTGCCCGGAGGCCGCGTCCACCAGCGCGCCCGCGTTCCACGGACCCTGGAGCTCCTGGACGCCCTTGCGCTCGCGCTCGTACACCGTGCGGTTGCGCTCCGCCTTCTCCTGGCTGAAGGCCACGCCCAGCCGCTGGCCGCGCGCGTCCACGGTGACGTCGTTGACGTGCGCCGGGAAGGTGAAGTCCCGCCGCGGCGTGAGCGCCCGCCCCGTCGCCGTGGCCGCCCCTTGCGGAGCGCCGCCCTTGAGCGTGAGCACCGCCTCCGCCGTCGTCTCGTCGAAGACCGTGTCCACGCGCTCGGCGAAGGGCGCGCCCAGCACGCCCTGGCTGCCCTGCGGCACGCACGCGTCGCACACCGCCACGTCCACGCCCGGCAGCGTCAGTTGCTTGAAGCGCAGCGTGCGCCCGCGCGACAGGCGCGCCACGGTGTTGCCCATCGCGCCCGGCACGGTGACGGTGTCCTGGAGGGACGCCGCGTCGATGCCGGACGCCGCCGCGGCGGCCGCGGTGAGCACCACCACCGGCGTGCGCGAGTCCAGCGCCAGCACCACCGGCGGCCCGCTGTCCACGCGGCCCTGCACCGCCGCGAACCCGCCGCGCCGCTCGAAGTGCGTGCGCGCCACGTCCGGCCGCATCTGCTGCTCCGGCGTGTCCGACGCGCGCACGTGCTTGTCCCAGCCTCCCGAGTACAGCGTCCCGTCCGCCGCGAACGCCAGCGCGCTCACCGGCCCCGCGTGCAGCCGCGCCTCCGCGCCGAACGCCAGCTCCGGCACGGACAGCAGGGACACCAGCCCCTGCGCGCTGCCCACCGCCAGCCACCGGCCGTCCGGATGGAAGGCCACCGACACCAGCGGCTCCTCCGTGGCGAGCACCCCCACCTGCGAGCCCGTCGCCGCGTCGAAGAGCTGCACCGCGCCGCTGCGGCTCACCGTGGCCACGCGCGCGCCGTCCGGCGAGAAGGCCACGCCCTCCAGGTCGTACTGCTGCACGTTGACCGATGGATCCGCGCGCAGCACCGGCGCGCCGTCGTCCCCGGACTTCGCCTCGGGCGCCAGGTCCCAGACGGAGACGTGGTACGCGTCATCCCCCAGGCGCGTGTACGCCACGCGCTGGCCGCGCGGCGCGAAGTCCAACGCGTAGATGAAGTCCTTGCGGTTGAGCACGGTGGGCTCCCCGTCGAAGCCCTCCACCGCGCCGGAGAGGAAGCCTCCGGGCGTGGACGCCAACCGGCCCCGCGCGTCCGGCGGCAGGCCCGCGGCCGTGTGCGCGCAGCCCGTGAGCGCCAGCGCGCCCGCGAGCACGAAGCCCCCGGTGCGCGGGCTCATGAACCCGAGCCGCGGACGGCGGCCTTCTCCTTCTCCACGTTGATCTCGTTCACGCCCTTGTTGTCCACGGACAGGAGGAACAACTGCTTGTCCGCTTCACGCTTGTCGTTGAACGAGGTGCGGCCGGTGGCGCCGTCGAAGTCCTTCAGCCCCGCCAGCGCCTCGCGCATCGCCGCGCGCGTGTTGGGGCGCTGCTTGTCCAGCACCTGCCGCACCATGCGCGCCGAGTCGTAGCCGATGGCCTCCAGCAGGCCCGGGTCGCGGCCCGTCTCCTTGTACGCGTCGCGGTAGGTCTTCACGAACTTCTGCGTCGCCGGCCGCTGCGAGTCCACGAAGAAGCCGTCCACGTACACCGAGCAGGTGACGAACTTGCCGCCGCGCTCCAGCAGCTCCGGCAGGCCCGAGCGGCCCTTGGGGCTGGACCACTGGTTGGTGCCGAAGAGCGTGACGGTCTTCAGGTCCTTCTTGCCCGTCGTCTTGCGGATGCGCTCCAGGTCGCGCGGGTCGCACGCGTTGGTGACGATGTCCTCCACCGCGAGCGCGGGCGTCACCAGGCTCACCCGGCGCCAGTCGTCCGGGATGAAGAGGCCCTCGAAGTCGATGATGGGCTCCACGCCGCTGCGCGCCTTCTCCATGGCCTTGCGGCGGCGGTACGCGTCCGTGATGTTCTCACCCTGCACGTCGCGCACGGCCTCCGCGTAGTCCCCGCGGTCCTCCAGGTAGTAGCGGCCCACCAGGCGCTTGGCCTCGCCGGTGAACGTCGTCTGGTCGTACGAGTACGACTCCGCGCCGCGCACCGCGCCGCCGCGCGACACCACGTCGTCCCAGAACTCGTTCGCCAGCTCCACGCCGTAGGGGATGTTCGGGTAGAGCACCGCGAAGCGCTTGTAGCCCTTCACGTTCATCGCGTAGTCCGCGATGGCGCGCGCCTGCGCGGAGTTCGTCAGCATGTTGCGGAAGACGTACGGGCCAATGTCCGTGACGCCCTCCTGACGGCTCATCGTCAGGAGCGGCACCTGGAGCTCTTCCGCCAGGAGCGCCGCGCGCTTGGTGTCGTCCACCAGCAGCGGGCCCAGGGCCGCGATGGCGCCGTCGTCGAACGCGAGCTGCTCCATCGCGGTGCCCGTCTTGTTGACGTCGCCCTGCGTGTCCTTCACCACCAGCTCGATGTCGCTGCCCTGCAGGCCCAGCTTCACGCCGCGCAGCACCGCCTCGCCAATGGGCTGGTAGCGGCCCGTCATGGGCAGGAGCACCGCCACGGTGCGCGGGCGCACCTCCACGCGGCGGGTGGCGCGCGCGAGCAGCTCCCTGGCCTGCGGCGCGAAGGTGCTGTTGGGCGCGTCCCGCAGGAACGTCTGGAGCGTCTCCTCCAGGCGGGTCCAGTCGCGCAGGTGGTAGTAGATGCGCGCCAGCTTGAACTGGAGCACCGGCCACGCGGGGTTGGACGGCGACAGCCCCTCCTGCACGCGGGCGATGTCGAGGAAGCTGGCGCGGCCCTCCACCAACTGCTCCACCTTCTTCACCGAGGCGGCCTTCTCCTCCTCCGTCCGCGCATCGCCCGCTTCCTTCACCGCGGACGACAGCGCCTGCGAGTACAGGCCCGCGCCCTCCGCGGCGCGCGCGGCCTCCCTCAGGAGCTGCTCCTTCTCCGCGCCCTCCGCGCGCTCGGCCAGGCTGGTGAGCGTCTGGTACGCGTCGCGGTAGGCGCCGACCTCCATGGCGGAGATGGCGAGCTTGTGCTTGGCGTCCTCGGCCTGGGCGTGGAGGGGGTTCTCGAAGAGCAGCTCGTTGAAGGTCTTGCGCGCGTTCGCGTAGTCCTTCGCCTCGAAGTAGAGGACGCCCGCGTTGTAGAGCGCGTCCTGGCCGGCGGTGGTGGCGGGGTACGCCTTGCGCACGGACAGGTAGGCCTCCGCGGCCTGCTTCTTGTCCGGGTTGCCTTGCGCCTGGGTGCGGGCCTGCGCGAGCGCGGCGTTCGCGGTGGCGTCCTGTCTCACCTCCACGCGCGGCCGGTTGGGCTGGGTGGAGTCACCCCCGGAGGTGTCGTCCCGGCTGTCAGTGCGGGAAGGCGTCTTGGGGCAGGCGGTCAACGTCAGGGCCAGCGCGGCGACGAGCGCGCGGCGCGATGCGGAGAGGACTTCCATGGCGAGGTGCATAGCAGCGCGGGTGCGGCTCCGTCGACACTTGAGCGGGGGGAAGATTCCCCTGGAACGTCCGCTTCAGTGCACCCCGCGTGCCCGCCTGCGTCACCGAGGGGAGCCCCTGCCCCGTGGCCATGGGACCGCACCCTCACGCGGCCCGGGACGCACGCCTGGCGGGCGAGCATGGACCGTCGCGGCGCAGGTCACGGACGCTCTAACATCGTGGCCGTGGAATCCTCCCCCTCCTGGTCCTCGCGATGCAGCATCCTGGTCATGGTGGCCCTGATGCTTGCCTCCACGGCTTGCGGCTCGGTCACCCCCTCATTGGTGGGTCCTGGTCGGAAGTGGGTGGGGCCCCTGGTTGCCGTCCCCGGAGGAGGTCATTTCCGCACGGTCATCCACTACGGCCCGTGGCAATGCAGACCCGCGTTCATGCGCTCCTGCGAGAGCAAGTGCGCGGCGACGGGCAACGTGGTCATGGGATGCATCTGGCTGGCGGACATCAAGATGGACTTCGAAGGCCCTGTCGTCCACGCGGGCAGCCGGTACGGCGTGACGCACTGCTGCTGCAACTACACACCCATTGCGCCAGCCGCGACGCGAGCGAACCGCAGTCGCTGGAACAACATCCGCGACACCTTCCGTCGTGAATGGACGAAGCGCATGGGGGCATGGCCGAGCGACGCGGGCGGCACACCCTGGCAAGGGCACCACGTCTTCGACCTGGGTCATGGTGGCGACCCTGTCGATTGGGACAACGTGATTCCGTTGCCTCAGGACCTCCACCAGTACGTCACGGACTCCTATGGCCAGTGCTATGCCGGAGCACCGCCATGGAATGGCGTGGGAGTCGATTATCCCTATGGCGAATGAACCGGAGCCGATGCGCGCGATGCTGCTGGAGATTTCCCAGCGGCATTTTCCGAATCCGCCCGCTACGGCCGAGCAGATCGAAGCCTTCGAGCAGCGGGTGGGATGGAGGTTGGATCCGGACCTGCGTGCGTTCTACCTGCATTGTGACGGAGCGGATCTCTTCGACCGGATCGATCCCCCGTTTCGTTTCCATCCGCTCGCGCAAATCGTCCGCGCGCGTGTCGCGATTCGCGGGAAGGACACCGACGACAGAGGACCCGCTCACTGGTGGTCCATCTGCGCGGTCAAGGACGGCAACTGCATCATCCTGGATGTCAGCGCGTCACAGGAAGATCGCTACTCGATCCGGGACGGCTATCGCGAGATGTTCCCCGATCCGGAGTATTGCCCGGAGATCGCACCAAGCTTCTCACGCTTTCTAGCGGAAGCACTTCGAAGCAATGGGGACTGGTTCTGGCTTAATGCCCCATAAGAATGTAGCCATCATATCAGAATCCAACATGCCAGAACTCACACAACAGTCTCCCACACTACCCCCTTCAGAGGGGGCAGCACACCTTCGCTCTCTAATGGACCGTGGAAGAAGAATGGCTTCCACACCAATCTCCGCAGCAGAACTCTCTGCGTTCAAAGCCACTTTAAAATCAGCACTTGTAGATGCCTTTGGCGAAGCTTCCGACTGGGTCGAAAGAACCATGAGCGCCGGGCAATTTTTCAACATCATCTACATGGAGGAATACGAACTCGCCGAGCAAAGACGAGAAGAGGTACACACGAAGAATCTGCTACTTGCAGAGGCAGTCCAATACCTAGACCGATCGGCAGCCCGAAGCCTGCGGTCATCCGTACCTGTCGAAGCGCCTGCGCTCGAAAAGCTAGAAGTCATTCTCCAGAGATTTCATCGAGTCGCCCTTCGACTGCGGCAACGTCATGATGACCGGCCGACGCTTAACATCACAGATGAGTACGACGTTCAGGATCTCCTTCACGCGTTACTACTCGTGTCTTTCTCTGATGTGCGTGATGAAGAAACCGGGCCAAGCCACGCCGGAGGTCGGCCACGCTTCGATTTCCTCCTCAAAGAGGAGCAGATCGTCATCGAAGTCAAAAAGACTCGTCAAAACCTGAGCATCAGGGACCTGAACGACGAACTCATTGCGGACATCGCCCGCTATCAAGCACACCCTGACTGCAAGACACTGGTCTGCTTCGTTTACGACCCAGACCACCGGATTCCCAATGTTGCGGGCTTCATCCGGGATTTGGAGCGTACCGCGTCAATAATGCCTGTTCGTGTCGTCGTCGTCCCAGTGGGGTGACTCGCCACCATGGATGGCTCTTTCCTTCTCCCTGCGAAGGAAAGAGCCCCAGGTGAATCAGCCGAAGAGCTCCTTCACCTTGTCGAAGAAGGTCTTCGACTGGGGATGGGTCTCCTCGCCGGACACCTCCGCGAAGCGCTCCAGCAGCTCGCGCTGCTTGGAGGACAGCTCCGTGGGCGTTTCGATGATGACGCGCACGTGCTGATCCCCGCGCTGCTGGCTGTGCAGGTGCGGGATGCCCTTGCCGCGCAGGCGGAACACCTTGCCGGACTGCGTGCCGGCCGGGATGGTCATCTTCACCTTGCCGTCCAGCGTGGGCACGTCGATCTTCGCGCCCAGCGCCGCCTGCGTGAAGGACACCGGCACCTCGCAGAAGACCTCGTACTCCTCGCGCTGGAACAGCGGGTGCTCGCGCACGATGACCGTCACGTACAGGTCGCCCGCGGGCGCGCCCCGGTCCCCTGGCTCGCCCATGCCGCCCAGCCGCACGCGCGTGCCGTTGTCCACGCCGCCCGGGATGGCGACCTCGATGACCTCTTCCGACGGCGTCTTGCCGGAGCCCCGGCACTTCGCGCATGGATCCGGGATGGTGGCCCCCGAGCCGCCGCAGTCACCGCACGGCCGGGACACCGCGAAGAAGCCCTGCGAGTAGCGCAGCTCCCCGCTGCCGCCGCACGCCGCGCACTGCCGGGGCGCCGCGCCGCTCTTGCTGCCGGAGCCGGAGCAGGTCTCGCACTTCTTCGGACGGGGGATGGTCACCTTCGGGCGGCAGCCGAACGCCGCCTCCTCGAAGCTGATCTCCAGGTTGTAGCGCAGGTCCGCGCCCCGGCTCTGACGCTGCCGGCCACGCCCGCCGCCACCCCCGAAGATGTCGCCGAAGATCTCCCCGAAGATGTCGTTGATGTTGACGCCCTGGAAGCCGCCGCCCGCGTCCCCGAAGGGGTTGCCCGCGTGTCCGAAGCGGTCGTACTTCGTGCGCCGGTCTGGATCGCTCAGGACCTCGTAGGCCTCCGAGGCCTCCTTGAACTTCTCCTCGGCCTCGTGGTTCCCGGGGTTGCGGTCCGGGTGGTACTGCAACGCGACCTTCCGGAACGCGCTTTTCAGGTCCTGCGCCGAGACATTCTTCTGGACGCCCAGGACCTCGTAGTAGTCGCGCTTCTGCCCTGCGGCCCCTGCCATTGAATCGAACCCCTGGAATTTGCTGGCGTTTTCAAGCTGCGTAGAGAATCGGAGTCACTATAACGCAGCGAAACACGCCAGCAATCCAGGCCCGGGTCCAACCCTTCGTGAAGCAGGGGTCGTGCGCTACACGGTCCAGACGCGGTTGACCGTCAGCTCCATGCGAGCGAGGCGGCGCTTGAGGGCCGGGTCCACGGGGCCGTTCATGGACCACTTGGGGACCACGAAGTGCAGCTCCGCGTTGTAGAGCTTCGCGGCGCTCGCCAGCAGGCTCCAGCGGTTCTCCGCGGTCGGATCATCCACCATGCCCGGGGTGACGATCTCCAGGATGATGGGCGTGCGGGCGGAGTCGGACTGGCGGCAGGTGAAGTCCGGCCGGTGGTCTTCAATGGTGCCGGAGAGCACGGGCGGCGGCATGAAGCCAGGGAGCCGGGCCTTGATGTCCGAGTAGCCGATGGTGCGGAAGTACTCGGCCATCAGCCAGAGCAGACGGCGGCGCTCTTCATCATCCACGACGGACTCGCAGCCGGGATTGAACAGGACTTCTTTCTCGGAGTTGGTTTCCATGGCGCATCTCAAGCTGTCCGCGTGTGTGGGATGCGGCAACGCAGGCGGGCGCGAGCGCTCCCTGACCGGCCGTGGGGCGGGCGGCCATGCACGCGCGCTTCCCACTCCCCTTTGGCTTGGACGGCACCGTCGCCTCGGTGACAGAGTGCGCCCCCTCCGTGGCACCCCGTCCCTCCGCGCACGTCTATCGCCGGCTCCTGGGCTACCTGCGCCCGTACCGCCGGTTGCTCCTGGCGGGCACGCTGGCCTCGCTCACCGCCGCGGCCGCCACGGCCGCGTACGCGTGGATCGTCGGGCCCCTGCTGCGCGCCGTCCTCACCGGCGCCCCCGTCACCGTCGCGGGGATGACCCTGGCGCCGGAGGCCCTGCTGTCCCGGCTGCCCCTGCTGGTGGTCGCCGTGGCGCTGGTGAAGGCCACCGCCCAGTTCCTCCAGGGCGGCCTGATGCAGCGGTTGGGCCAGCGGGTGATGGCCGACCTGAGGGGCTTTCTCTACGGCCGGCTGCTCGCCCAGCCACCGGCGTTCTTCGAGCAGCGCCACTCGGGAGAACTTGTCTCCCGGTTCACCTCGGACGTACCCCTGGTGGAGTTCTCCGTCACCCAGGCGCTGTCATCGTACGTGAGGGATGGGCTGCAGATTTGCGCACTGCTGGCGACCTGCTTCCTCATCGACGCGAAACTCTTTCTCTTCACGTTCGTCGTCGTGCCCGTGACGGTGGTGCCGGTGAGCCGCTTCGCGCGGTCGCTCAAGAAGGTGGCCACCCGCTCGCAGGCGAACCTGGGCGCGCTCAGCGCCATCACCGCCGAGCAGTTGCAGAACCTCCCCGTGGTGCAGGCCTACGGCACGGTGCCCCGCGCGCTGGAGTCGTTCGACGCGGAGGCCGAGGCCTACCTGGCGGAGATGCGCCGCTCGCTCTTCATCCGCGGCGCCTTCAGCCCCACGGTGGAGCTCTTGGGCATCGTCGGCGTGGCGGCGGCGGTGGCGTGGGGCGCCCGCGCGGTGTCCATGGACCCGACGCTGGCCGGCCGGCTGCTGTCGTTCATGGCGGCGGCCCTGCTGCTCTACCAGCCGGTGAAGTCGCTGAGCGGCACGCTGTCCCAGGTGCTCACGGGGCTGGCGGCGGCGGAGCGCCTGTTCGCGCTCGCGGACTCGCCGGTGCCGCCGGACGTGGGCGCGGAGGCGCCGCCCCTGTCGCGCGCCCTGGAGCTGTCCGGCGTGCGCGCCACCTATTCGGACGGACGCGAGGCCCTCAAGGGCGTGGACCTGACGATTCCCGCGGGCGCGCGCGTGGCGCTGGTGGGCCCGTCCGGCGCGGGCAAGACGACGCTGTTCTCCGTGCTGCTGGGCTTCCTGCCGCCGAGCGGCGGCGAGGTGAAGTGGGACGGCCTGCCGCTGTCCTCGCTCAAGGCGTCCAGCGTGCGCGCGCAGCTCGCGTGGGTGCCGCAGGAGCCGGTCCTCTTCTCCGGCACCGTGCGCCACAACCTGCGCCTGGGCCAGCCGGACGCGCCGGACGACGCGCTGTGGGAGGCGCTGCGGCTGGCGCACGCGGAGGACTTCGTGCGGGCGCTGCCCGGCGGCCTGGATGAGCCCGTGGGCGAGCGGGGCAGCCGCCTGTCCGGCGGACAACGGCAGCGGCTGGCCCTGGCGCGCGCCTTCCTGCGCCGCCCGTCCCTGCTGCTGCTGGATGAGCCCACGAGCGCCCTGGACGCCACCAGCGAGGCGGCGGTGGGCGCGGGGCTCCAGGCGCTGATGAAGGGCCGCACGGTGCTGGTCATCGCGCACCGGCTCAGCACCGTGCGCGACGCGGACCTCATCGCCGTGGTGGAGGGCGGACAGGTGGTGGAGGCAGGCACGCACGAGCAGTTGCTCGCGCTGCGGGGCCGCTACGCGCGCCTGTTGGGCGAGGGCGCCGTCGCCGCCTGAACGCCGCCCCGCGGGGCCATGGCCTTCGCTTCCGAAGGGGTGTTCATGGGCCCCCGTGCCCATCCGTCCCACGCCACCGCCGAGCTTGCGCGACCGGGCACGCCCTGCGAGCCTTCCGCCCCGGTCCATGCCTCCGACGCCGCCCCGCGAACGAGAGCCCCTGTCGCTCAACGCGCTCCTGCTGGTGCCCGCCCTGCTGCTGGCCGCGGGCGCGTGCGTCGCGGTGGCCGCCCGGCACTTCGCGCTGGCCGCCGCGTTCACCGGCACTCTGGTGCTCGTCCCGTTCGTCTTCCGGCTGTGGACGCGGCCCTGGTACCGGGGGCTCGTGCTGCGCGGCCTGGGGCTGTTCATCGCCGGCATGCACGTGCCCATGCTCGCGGGCGGCGTGCTCGCCTACGGGCGCATCGGCTGCGAGGGCGCGGACTGCGGACAGACGCTGCTCTGGAGCATCGTGCTGGCGCCCCTGGCCGGCGCCGTCTGCTCTGTCGTGTACTGGCTCGTGGGGCGTCCCCCCGTCTGAATTACAAGGAATCACGGACCCCCTATCCTCACTGGAAATGCTTGTTCCAGTCAGACCTCACGTCGCGCCCGGGCTGTTCGTCGTGGCGTTCGCCGTCCCCGCCACGGTGTGCGTGCTGGGGGGCACGCTGCCGGTGCTCCTGGGCAGTCCCGCCACGCTGGTGAGCGTGGTGAGCTCCGCGGGGGGCTTCTCCCTCCTGCTGGGGCTGGCGCTGCTGGTGGAGGTGCCGCTGCTCATGCTGGCGGCGGGCTCCACGCTGCTGGGCCGCGCGGTGCCGCTGGCGGTGATGGTGGGCATGGCGACGGTGCCGTGGACGCTGGGGCTGCTGGGCACGGAGGTGTCGCTGGAGCGGATGCAGGCGGCGCTGCCCATGGTGTCCGCCTCGGCCACGGACGCGGGCCTCGCGCTGACGGCGGGGCTGGGCAAGGCGATGGCCCCCCGGCTGCTGGGCGCCTGGACGAGCGCGGTGCTGCTGGGCGCGCTGTCGGTGGCGCTGGGCGTGGCGCGCCTCAACACGTCGCGGGCGGTGAAGGACCACACGCGCCGCAGCCTGCTCCTGGGCAGCCTGGTGTCCGCGGCGCTGGCGGGCATGGCGGTGGTGGGCACGCTGGAGGCGCACCAGCTCTTCACGCTGCTGTCGCGCCTGTCGCGGGCCCCCGGCGCGCTCCGCCCGGACCTGATGGCGGAGGGCATGGCGCAGGCGGCGCGGCTGCGCACGGTGCGCTGGAGCTGCTTCTCCTGCCTGCTGGTGCTGGGCTTCGCCTGGCTGATGACGTACCGCGCGGCGGAGGCCCGGCGGGCGCGCGCGCTGGACTGGGTGGGCGGCCTGGTGCTCACCGCCGCGGTGGCCGTCCTGCTGGTGCTGGACGCGCACCCGCTGCACACCACGCTGGGCCCGGAGCGCGTCACCACCGGCCGCAGGACGTCCGGCCCGGTCCCCACCGACGCGGACGTGACGCACCTGATGGGCGAGCGCTCGCCCCTGCGGCTCAGCTTCCCCGCAGCAGCAAGAACAGCATGAGGAGCCCCACCACGACGGCGACGCCGAAGACGGCCACCATCACCAGCCCCTCCGACTTGCGCACCACCGGGGGCAGGACCTCGTTGGGCAGCGGCTCACCGTACCGCAGCAGCACGGGCTCCGGCTCCGGGGCCACCTGGGGCGCGGGCGTTGAAGCGGCGGCGGGGCCGTCCTCGCGCGCGGGCGGCGCCACCGGCGTGAAGGTCACGGTCCGCGTGGCGACGGTCTCCCGCGCGCCGGGGTCGCGGCCCGGGGACAGGGGCCCTGGCGACGTGACGCTGGACATCTCCAGCCCCTCGCGCGCCAGCGCCAGCACGCGCTGCATGTGCAGGATGTAACGGTCCTGGCCCTCGTAGGTGGCGAGCGCCTGCGCGGCGCGGACCAGGCGCTGCGGCACCAGCTCCGGGTCCGCGCGCACCTCCGTGGACACGGGCCGCGCCTCGCCCGCCTCCACCCGGCCGGTGCGCACGCCCTGGCCGCTGGCCCAGATGCAGTGTTCATCCAGCAGCGTGAGCTCCTGGCGGCGCACCCGGCCGTCCTCGTCCACCAGGGACATCAACTCCGCGCCCTGGGGAGACAGGTGCCAGACGGTGCGCAGGCCGTTCTCCCCCAGCGGGCCTTCCACCGCGCGAGCGCGGTAGAGCTCCTGCATCGCGGACTTCAAGGGGTCGGACGAGGTTTCCACGGCCATGACTGCCGCACAGTAGGGGCGCGGCGCCCGAAACGGAAGCCGCGCCCTTCCCCGGCGTGATTGCCCCGTGCGCGGATGCCCGCCTTGTGCCTACCGTCCATTCCACGATGAGCCGTTCCAAGAACCGAGCCCCCGACTTCGTCCGCCAGTTCGAGGGTGCACAGACGCTCGACGGACTGCTGGAGCTGGCTGGCAGTCCCTGCGACACCGCCGGCGTGCTCGAGCGCATGCGCGAGGCGCGCGCGGAAGGCGCCGATGCCAGCCAGGTGATTCCCACCCTCTTCGACGGGGAGCCCCGCTTCCCGGACGCGGAGCTGGCGCGCCGCCTGTACCAGAACCTGCTGGGCCTCTGGGACGTGGTGCTGGAGGGGAAGGCGGTGCGGCTGGAGGACGGCCCCCGCCCGCCGCGCCCGAAGAAGGAGCGGCTGCAGGCGCCCGCGCCCTTCCATCCGCACGAGCCCTCCGGCGAATTCGTGGAGGCCGCCTGGCGTTACCTGGAGGACGACGACAAGGCGCGCACGCGGCTGATGCATGCGTACGAGAACCGGCAGGACAGCCTGCTGGGTGCGCTTGACGCCGCTGGCCTCACGGACGAAGGTTACGGGGTCGCCCGCCACCTGCTCTTCGAGCTGCACGCCATGCTGGAGCTGGGCTGGCCACCGGGGCTCTCGGCCGTGGATGCCAGGGCCCTGGACAGGGAACCGGACGCGCCGCCCGCGCCGGACGCCCTCCAGGAATACGTGAAGGAAGCGCTGTTCGAGGCGGAGCAGGACGAGGAGCACCCCCTCGCTCCCGAGGAGCTGGCGCAGGTGCGCACCCTCGTCCGGCGGGGACTGGCGGCGCTGTGGCGCGCCCGCAAGGGGAGATGAAGATGGCCCGAGACGACAACGACGGTGGTGGCTTCACCGGCAAGCGCAACAAGTCCTACCGCGAGCTGGACGCGCAGCGCGGCAAGAGCAAGTACCACTCGCGCCAGGACGACCCGGCGCAGCAGAAGCTGGAGCGCAGCGCCAGCTACCAGAAATACAAGACGGCCGCGGACGCCCTCTTCACCGGCGGCGAGCTGCCCGAAGGGCTGGCCAAGACGTTCGACCCCGAGGGCAAGCGCAAGGCCCAGAAGGACGCGCTGCGCAAGGTGCAGGAGTCGGAGACGCGCGCGGACTGGGTGAAGGGCGTGGTGGACTACCTGGAGAAGTATCCGGACATGCCCGAGGACGCGTACTTCCTCGACAGCCTCCTGGACCACCCGCGCGAGCGCATCGTGGACAAGGCGCTGGCGAAGCTGGAGGCGCTCCAGGAGGCGGGCACGCTCCAGAAGAAGCTGCCCAAGAGCCTGGACCAGCGGCTGAAGTCCATCGAGCTCACCGGCCTGGACCCCGACATGCAGGGCCGCGCCAAGGCGCTGCGCGAGAAGCTGCGCGCCTGATCAGCGCGCGCGCTGCTGCTGGATGAGCACCACGTCGCGCTGGCCGTCCTTGGAGGGCTGGTGCGTGAGCCGCAGCTCCGCGCCGGGCCGCGAGTACACGCCGGGCTCGTCGCCGCGCTTCCACCCGGCCTTCGTCAGGGCGGCTTCGTAGAAGGCCTCCACCTGCGGCCCCGTGAGCGGCGCCTGGAAGGTGAGCGTGCGCGACCCCTCCGCGTTGACGCGCAGCACGCCGCTCGCCTGTGGCGGCAGCGGCGCGAAGTCCCCGGATGCGTCCTGTGGACGCGCCAGCGCGTGGTTGGCCTCGCCCAGGTAGAGCGTGGTGGTGCCGTCCGGCTGCGGCATCATCACCACGGTGTAGGTGATGCGCCGCTTCGGGTCCAACGCGGTGAGCATGGCGGCGTTGTTCGCGTACTGCGCCTGCTCCTTGCCGGGCGGCACGTAGAGGCCGCCGTCGCGGAACGCGTCCGCGAAGCGCTGCACCAGGTCGCGGATGTTCTCCTTCACGTGCACCGCGCGCAGCGCCACCGGGATGCCCCCCGCCTCCACGATGTCGCTGGACTCCACGTGGGCGAGCACCTGGAGCTGGGGCCACGCGAAGCGCGGCCCGGCCGGTGCGCCCGCGTCCGGCACGCCCGCGTCGGGGGACGCATGGGCCCGGGCGGACAGGCCCAGCATCAGGCAGAGCGACGCGCCCGCCACGCGCCCGGCCCGGCTCAATGCGGCACGCCTCCCAGCCACTTGCCCTCGCGGTGGACGTCGTACTTGGGGCTGATGTTGGTGGCCTTGAAGGGCGTCGTCTCCCAGACGGTCTGGTTGCCCGCGTGCGAGCCGCCGATGCTCTGCTCGTAGTGGCTCTCCTGGCCGCGGAAGCTCATGAAGAACTGGTCCTCGTTCACGCCGCCCTCCGCGCCCACGCCGGCCATCAGCGCGCTGCCCGCGTTCCCGCCGCCGCCGTTCTCGCGGTACACGCGCTGCGCCCAGTTGTAGTAGTCCAGGTTCCCGCAGGCGCCGCCGCTGTCGATCTGGAGCGGGCACTCCTGGCCCTGCGCCACGGTGGACAGGCCCCAGTCGTCCAGCAGCATGAAGAAGCGCCGGGTGCAGCGCCCGTTGGACGCGCGCCCCGCCGCGCACACCACGAACGGGTCGGTGGCGCGCCGGTGCGACACCTTGAAGAACTCCGGCTCCATGAACGTGCCCAGCCGCTCCGCGCGCATCCGGGTGGAGGCGGTGCACGAGATGCCGTCCGACTGCACGTCCATGGCCTGGCTCAGCGCCGTCGTGACCGGATCCGCGTCCTGTGGGCGGGTGCCCAGGATTTGGATGTCGCTGCCCGCGGGCCGCGTCGGCTCGCAGTCCACCTGGATGCGCGTGGCGCGCGCCAGGGCCAGTTGGAACGTCATGGCGCCGCTGGTGCGGCCCGCGCGCCCGTCGAAGTCCTGGTAGCGCCCGGCGGCCTCCGCGGACGCCAGCGCTTCGGCGTGGGAGCGCTGGAAGACGCCGTTCTGTGGGTTGTGCATCACGTGCCCGGTGGCCTCCCACAGCGCGAAGTTGGCGGCCTCCTGCACCTTGAGCGTCAGCGCGCTCACCTCCGCGAAGTAGATGCCGAACATCAGCACGGTGACGAACACCAGCGACCCCAGCGCCGTCTCGACGAGCGCCTGTCCGCGGCGCGACCTGGAAGCCCTCGCGTCCATCAGTACCGCCCGCCCGTCTTGCTGCCGCCCCGGTAGCCCGCGGCGTCCAGCCGGCGCAGCGCGTCCGCGTGCTCGGTGAAGCCCGCCTGCTGCAGGCTGCGCGCGGGCTTGTCGTCGCGGGCGCCCTCGGTGCTCACCAGCGTGGCGCGCCAGAAGGGGTTGAGGAAGTTGGGGGGCTCCTCCCAGCCGCCGCCCGCCGCCGCCGGCCGGGGCCGGTGGTAGTAGGCGAGCCCCGCGGACAGGGCCACCTGGTTGCGCTGCACGTCCTCCAGGCCGGTGGGCTGGATGCGCCCCAGCGGCGCGGCGTTGTCGAACTCCGTCTCCTGGTTCGCGAACTTGAAGGTGAACAGCAGGTTCCACGGGTCCGGCTTCGCCCGGCGCGACGCGCTGGCGTAGTCGCGGTGGAGCATGGCGTACAGCTTGGGCTGGCCGAAGTCGTTCTCATCCGGGCGGGCGCCGTTCAGGTGCCCCGCGTTGAAGCCCACCGCGTGCGGCCAGATGCCGGGGCACACGTTGCAGGCGCCCAGCGTGTGGCGCTCGTCCACGGTGGTGTTGTTCTCCGCGCCCTGCCCCGGGGGCGGCTTGCCCGCGCCGTAGACGTGCTGGTCCTGCTTGGACTGGAGCTCGTCGGACATCACCCACGCGTCCGTCGCGGCGCCGGGGACGACGGTGCCGTCCGGGCAGGTGACCACCACCGCGCGCCCGTGGTCGTGCGCCCACGAGTTGCGGCCGGAGATGGTCTCGTACGTGGAGGAGTCCATCGAGGAGGCGCTGCCGTAGCGCTTGAAGCCGGGGTTGTGCGCCGCGGCGCCCGAGCCGAAGCCCGCGCTGCCGGACGCCCGGTTGTGCACCCACGTCCAGCCCAGGCTGCCCATGGTGGCGTTCAGGTTGACGGTGCTCTGCCCTCCGGCGAGCGCCACCGCGCCGGAGCTGTCCGGCACGCCGCCGGTGCGCTCCTGCTCCTGGAACTGCTCGAAGCTGGTGCCGGTGGACGACCCGCCCGACACCTCCGCCAGCGACTTGTTGGCGCCCGCGGGCGGGGCCTCCAGCTCGCCGTTGATCTCCCGGGCGATGTGCTTCGTGAGCTTCTGGCCCGCCAGGTGCGTGCCCACCAGCGTGTTGTACATGGCCAGCTCCGCGCGGAACATGGTGCTCGCGCGCCCCTGCAACTGCGCCACCTGCGTGGCCGCCGCCTCGTCCAGGCCGGACCAGACGGTGGACGGCATGGCGCAAGGGGACGCCTGCCGCGCGGCGTAGTGCTGGCTGCCGTAGCTGATCATCGACTGCGTGCCCGCCATGGCCACCATGTGGGCAATCTGGGCGCGGTTCATCACCGCGATGGCGTTGAACGTGCGCGCCGTGGACACCGCCTGGCTGTAGGCCGCCGCGTCCGCCGCCATCTGGATTTCGACGCGCTCCTTGGCGCGCATGCCGAAGCCCAGCGTCCCCAGCACCATCAACGTCAGCAGCAGGAGCGTCAGCGAGAACAGCACCAGCGCCTGGCCGCGTCCGTGCCTCAGAAGCCGTGCAGGCTGCATCCGGCACCTCCCTGGAAGTTCGCCGCCTTCACGGGCGTCATCATCCGCATGGCCGCGTGCACCTGGATGGGGAACAGGTAGTGCCCCTGCGCGTTCCAGCGCACCATCCGGTCCCCCAGGTCGCCGCCGGGCCAGTCATCCGGCCCCAGCTCCACGTCCGTGTCCGCCCACCAGTCCGACTTCTTCTGCGCCGGGTTGAGCGGGTTCGCGTCCGTGTAGTTCTTGAGGTGGAACTGGGCCAGGAACATGCGGCTCATCACCCAGTCCGCGAACGGGATGCGCATGTAGTACCAGGCCACCATGCGGATCTCGAGCGTGCGCTGGCGCATCAGCGCCGCGTCGTCCGTGGGCACGTCGAAGAGCAGGTCCTCCTCCCCATGGCCGCGCACCCACGCGACGCTCGGGGACTCGCGGACGATTTCGACCATGGGCCCCTCGGTGAAGAGCGTCCCCTTGGAGCCGCGCACGCGCAGGAAGTTGCGCTTGCGCGCGTCGAAGGCGTTGGCCAACTGCGCGGGTGTGCGCGTGTGCTCCACCGTGGGCAGCATCGTCACCAGGGCCGCGTGCGTCATCGCCTCGCAGCTTCCGTGGTTCAAGCTGCCCGCGCGCACCGCGCGGTACACCGCCACCTGCGCCAGGATGCGGCCCTGCAGCAGCATGAAGAGCTGCAGCGTGCCCAGCACCATGAACACCACGAGCGGCATGCACAGCGCCGCCTCCACGGCGGCCTGACCGGACTGGTGCTGCCGACGGAGGGAAGGGGGAAGGGCCATGGGGGAGGCTGCCTTCCTCCTAGATTCTCGATGATTGGGGAATCGGTCAAATGGCCGGAACGCCGGCCGTGACGATTCCATTGTGACACAACTGTTTACTCAGCGATTGAGGGTGAACCCGCAGGCCGCGTCCAGCACCACCTTCGCCCCCGCGAGCGCCTGGAGCAGGCGCTCGTAGTGATGGCGCTCCGCGTCAACCTGGGCGTCCACCGCTTCCGGGGGCAGGCCCTGGTGGGAGAGGGACAGGCGCAGGCGGGCGGCGGCCGCGTCCCGCTCCGCCTCGATGGCGGCCCGGGCCTTCTTCGCGGACCGGCCGAGCTCCGCCTCGGCGGCGGCCAGGGCCACGGGCAGCGCGGCGTCCACGAAGGCGCCGAAGCCGGGGAAGGCCTGGTGGACCTCGTCCCCCTTCAGGGCCTTGCCCTCCGACTCCAGGGCGGCGAGCACGGAGGGGTCGGCCACGGGGCCCTGCGGGCCGTCCACCACGGCGACGGGCAGCAGGGTGCGGGCGAGGAAGCGCGCCAGTTGGCGGCTGGGCACGCGCGCGCCGGGCGAGGTGTCCTGGGGCTCCGGGAGCTGGACGTGGAAGAGCAGCTCCAGGCCGCGCGCGGGCTTCTTCACGCCGCGCTTCTCGATGTGGCGGAAGCCGCTGCGGCCGTAGGGGCCGTCCTTCAGGAAGCCGAACAGCGCCTCCACCAGCGGGTGGCCGGTGGCGAAGTACTCCAGCTCCTCCGCCTCCACGGCGGTGTCGCGCCAGAAGGTGCCCAGCACGGTGCGGTCCTGCATCACGTCGATGCCGGGCAGGCCCTCGACGTTGAGCGCGTGGCCGAACTGGAAGGCCACCTGGAAGGCCTCCACCTGCTCGTCGGTGTCCACGCCAATGCCCACGCGGCGCGCCAGCTCCGTGACGGTCTCCTCCAGGCGCTCGTCCAGGTCGCGCGCCACGCTCCACAGCCCATCCTCCAGCGGCGCGGCCTCCTCGTCGGAGTCCTCCTCGGGCTCCTCGCCCATGCGCTCCTGCGCGCGCGCCACCAGCCGGGCCACGGCGGGCTTGTCGAAGCTGCGCACGTCCAGCAGCGGGTCATACGCGCGCTTCACCTGCTCGCGCGCCGCCTCCACGCGGGCCTTCAGCTCCGCGGCGTACTCCACGCGCGCCTCGCGGGGCAGCAGGGCCAGGTCCGCGATGCGGTCCTCCACCTCCTCCAGCACCGCGTCCAGGCCGCCCACCGTCTCACCGAAGACGCCCACGGCGTCCGCCAGCAGCATCAGCACGTCCGACGCGAGCGTGCCCGCGGGGTCGAAGACGTGGATCTCCACCGGGTGCGTCTGGCCAATGCGGTCCAGGCGGCCGATTCGCTGCTCCACCGTGGAGGGGCTCCACGGCAGGTCGTAGTGCACCAGGTGGTGCGCGAACTGGAAGTTGCGGCCCTCGCCGCCCACCTCCGTGCACAGGAGCACGCGGGGCCCCTCCGGGTCGCGGAAGCGCGCCACCTGCCGGTCGCGCTCCACGAGCGGCAGGTCGCCGTGGTAGCCCAGCGCCTCCACGCCCTCGCGAGACAGCTCCGACTGGAGCGACTCCAGCGTGTCGCGGCTCTCCGTGAACACGAGCACCTTGGCGCGCGGCTCCGCCTTCCAGACGCCGCGCAGCACGTCCACGAACGCGAGCAGCTTCGCGTCCCGGCCGGTCAGCTTCAGGTCCGCGCCCTTGAGCGCCGGGTTGGACCTCACCGCGCCCGCGAACGCCGCGGGGCTGGACTCCAGCCGGCGCAGCACGTTGGCCAGCGGCGCGCCGCGGAGCGTGCCCTTCGCCAGCGTGGCCAGGGCCGCGTCGCGCGCCTTCAGCTCCTCCGGCGTGAGCCGCACCGGGTGCCGGTGGAGCCTGCGCGTGGAGAAGCCGCCCACCACCGCGCGCCGGTTGCGCACCAGCCGGTCCGACAGGCTGTACGTCTCCGCCAGGTGCGCGAGCAGCGCCTCCCTGTCCTTCAGCGTCTGGAGCCGCGCGTCCTCCGGGAAGCGCTTCGCCAGCGCGGCCACGGCGGCCTTCGCGTCCTGGCCGTCGCCCTGGCCCTCCATGAGCGCGCGCACCGCGGCGGACAGCTCCTCCTGGCGCTGGAGCCGCGCCTCGAAGCCCTTCACGGACGGCGCCGTGGCCGCGTCGATGAGGGTGAGCAGGCCGTGGTACTCCGCCGGGTCCAACTGCATGGGCGTGGCGGTGAGCAGGAGCAGGCCCCACGAGTTCGCGGCCAGCCCCTTCGCGGCGGCGAAGGCCTTCTCGCCCTTGAGGTGGTGCGCCTCGTCGATGATGACCAGGTCCCAGAAGGCGTCCTCGGCGGCCACCTCCTCGCGGTGCTCGCGGGTGCGGCTGAGCAGCTCCAGGCTGGTCACCACCAGCGGGAAGCGCGCCCACGGGGAGACGTCCGGCGCCTCCTTCAGCGACTGCTCGTAGCGGTCCGAGTCCATCAGCGTGAAGAGCTGGTTGAACTTGTGGAACAGCTCCACCAGCCACTGCACCGTGAGGTGGCTGGGCGCCACGACGATGCACCGCCGCGCCAGGCCCACCAGCCGCAGCGCGCTGAACACCATGCCCGCTTCAATCGTCTTGCCCAGGCCCACTTCGTCCGCCAGCACGAAGCGCGGCCGGCGCGCGGACAGCACGCGCTGCACCACGCCCACCTGGTGCGGCTTCACCATCACCCGGCTGGCCAGCAGCGCGCCCAGCGCGTCACCCCGGCGCTCGTCGTCCAGCACCAGCGCCTGCTTGCGCAGCATGAACGCCTTCGCGTCCCCCACCCGCCCGTCGCGCAGCGTGGACAACAGGTCGGAGCGCGGCGCCAGCGCGCGGACCTCGGACTCCGGCAGCTCGTCCTCCTCGCCCGTGTCCTCGAAGCGCACCACGTAGCGGCGCAGCCCGCGCGCGCCCGGCTCCTCGCCCAGGATGGTGGCCTTGCGCCCCTTCGGCGTCTGGATGGGCTCACCCCTGGGCAACGGGTAGGGCACCAGCGCACCGCCGCGCGTGGACACCAGCACCGGCGCATCCTCGCGGGACGGGAAGGCGATGAGGGCCTTGGCCCCCTGCTCCTGCAGCGACACCAGATGCCCCACGCCCCATTCGGGCTGCGGGAGGTAGCGGACCTTCAGACCTTCGACGAGAGACGCCATATGCCGTGCAACACCCGGGTGACGAGGAGGGGGGCGCTCATAACGTCCCGGCGCCCGGAAGGCCATTTCGCAGGCACCTCCATCCCTTCCAACCCCTTGATTCCAGGCCCGAGTTCCCGGAAGGAGCGCCGCGCACCGTCCAGCATCCGACAGCCCCGCCGCGTCCTGCCCGCCAGGAATTTCCCATCCTCGCGGGTAGGGTCCATGATTTCATGACAAACAGGTAAAAACAGGGTTATAGGATACCCTGCCCGACAGTGCGATGTCGCTCACCCCACCTTTTCGGTGATGTTGAGCGTCCTTCTGCACAGAAGCGCTCGGTGCCGTCGGGGGGGAGTGCCACATGCTGCGACGTTGGACCTTCGCTCAGCGGGTCGGAGCGGGTCTGTCCGTGTGCCTTCTGGCCGGACTCATCCTGCTTGCCACCCTGGTGTTCGCGGCCCACACGCTGACGGTGGACGACGGGGCCCTCTTCCATCACGTCGCGGACATCCTCGCGGGCCTGCTGGGCCTGGGCGCCCTGGTCGCGCTGGTGATGGTGCTGCGCAACGCGCTGGGTCCCATGCACGCGGAGGCCGTGCAGAGCGAACAGCGGCTGCACCTGTTCATGGATGGCGTGAGCGACTACGCGCTGTGCTTCCTGGAGCCGGATGGGACGGTGTCCTGCTGGAGCACGGGCGCGGAGCGGCTCACCGGGTGGACGTCCTCCGACATCGTGGGCCAGCGCGTGGAGGTGCTGCACGTGCCGGACGCGGTGGCGCACGAGCTGCCCGCCTCCCACCGCGAGCGGGCCGCGCGCGAGCGGCGCCTCCAGTCGGAGGGCTGGCGGATGCGCAAGGACGGCTCGCGCTTCTGGGCGGAGACGCTGCTCACCGCGCTCTACGCGGAAGGGGGCACGCTGCAGGGCTTCGCGGAGGTGACGCGCGACATCACCGAGCGCAAGCGCACCGAGCGCATGCAGGCGCTGCTCGCGGAGGCCGGCCGCGTCCTTCAGCCGCAGGCCGGCGCCAAGGAGCTGGGAAACGCGCTCACCCGCCTGTGCGTGCCGGAGGTCGCGGACGCGTGCGTGCTCTACCTGCCGGACGGCCAGGGCGTGCGCCCCGGCGCGGTGGCGTGCGCGGACGCGGCCACCCAGGCGCGGCTGTGGGAGCCGCTGATGCGCAGGCCGTCCCAGGACGAGCCCGGCCCCGCGCGCGTCATGCACACCGGCCGCGCCGAGCGCTTCGCGGAGGTGGACCCGGACCGGCTGCCCTCCTCCGTCAGCGACAGTACCTGCGCGGAGCTGTGGCGCGCGCTGGGCGTGCGCTCCGCGCTGAGCGTGCCGCTCGTCGTGGACAACCGCGTGCTGGGCGCGCTGTGCCTCTTGTCCACCCGGCCGCACCGCCACTACGGCGCGGTGGACCAGGCCTTCATCGAAGAGCTGTCCGCCCGCGCCGCGCTGGCGCTGGACAACGCCCGCCTGCTCGCGGCGACGCAGAACGCGCTGGAGCTCATTGGCGTGGCGGCGCACGACCTGGGCACCCCGCTCAGCTCCCTGCAACTGCGCCTGCGCCGCGTGCGCCTGCAGTGCGCGCCCGCGGACGCACAGGACCCGCGCCTGCGCGAGGGGCTGCTGCTGGCCGAGGACGAGACGAAGCGCCTGGGCCAGTTGGTGCACAACCTGCTGGACCTGTCGCGCCTGTCCGGCGGCCGGCTGGTGCTGGAGGCCCGCCCCATGGACCTGGCGGAGCTGGCCCACGAGGTGGCCGCCCGCCACGAGGACCAGGCCGCCGCCGCCGGCTGCGCCCTCACCGTCCACGCCCGGAGCGCGGCCCGCGGCCGCTGGGACCGCCAGCGCCTGGACCGCGTCCTCACCAACCTGGTCAGCAACGCCCTCAAGTTCGGCCGGGGTCAGCCGGTGGAGGTGCATGTGAACGTGGATGAGCACTCACACCGGGTCCAGATGTCGGTGCGGGACCACGGCGCCGGCATCCCCGCGGAGGCCCAGCAGCGCCTGTTCACCCGCTTCGAGCGGGTCACGACGGACAGCCGCGCGCCGGGCTTCGGCCTCGGCCTCTACATCGTCCGCCAGCTCGTCGAGGCCCACGGCGGCACCATCCGCGTCCACTCGCGGCCCGGAGAGGGCTCGGAGTTCACCGTCGAACTCCCGTTCACCCAGGAAGCACAGGAGGAAACGGGAAACGTGATTCGAGCCTGACCCTCCTGGGTGGGTTGCGCCCCATGAGCCCTTCTCATTCAGTCACGAACAGTTCGAATTCGCCTCTGAGCAGAATTATTCTCAGAAGTTGAATCGGTCTGTTGATTGTGGATATTCTCCGTACGGCTAGAACTGCTTGTTTCCGGCAAAGCCGGATTTGAGCGCGACCCTCCGCCAGCGTCCCCCCGACGCCAGGGCACCCGGGTCCACTGGCCGCGACGCTGCTCCGGCAGCCGTCCGCACATACGCGTTCGGAGGAGTCCCCTCATGGGTGGAGCTGTCACGATTCGGGAGCTGTGTCCTCGCACTTCCTCCCGCCTGTTCACGGCGGGCCGCGCGAGCCTGCTGGCGGCGCTCGCCAGCCTGACGGTGGCGTGCGGTGGTCCGGAGTCCACGGAGCTGGCGCCTTCCGCCCCCATGGAGTCCGGTGCCGAGTCCGGTGCCGAGCCCCAGCTCGCGACGCAGGGCCAGGACCTGTCGCTGGGCGGCGGCAACCGCGAGGCCCCCGTGGGCCTGGCGCTGGAGGTGGACAACGGCCAGGGCGTGCCGCTGAAGGTGAAGGCCGGGCAGACCTTCTGGGTGAACCAGATTGACCTGCGCGCCTCCATCAACGCCACCCGGGACGAGGGCGTGGACGGCCTGCGCCAGAACAGTGACTTCCTGGCCATTGGGTGGGCGGGTGTGCGCCTGGCGGACCAGGAGTTCGTGGGCCTGTCGAACCCGGACGGCACGTTCACCCGCCGCCGCTTCTACCGGGACGCGGCGTGGATGAAGGCGACCAGCCTCTTCACGGTGGAGCCGGTGGACGCGCGCGGCGTGCTGACGGGCGCGCCGGTGCTGCTGAACATCGGCAGCGACGACACCCGCCGCACGGAGCGTGACGACTTCTTCATCCGCCGCATGCGCGCCATCCAGTGGACGCGCGACTGCCGCTCGCTCACGGACTGCACCGGCGCCACGGCCTATGAGGAAGAGGCCCTGGTGGAGCTGCGCAACGCGTACGAGCACGCGAAGAAGCAGACCCTCACGTTCAACGCCCGCACGGTGGGGCTGCGCCTGCGCTGGAGCCTGCGCCCGTTCGCCCCCTACTTCATCCCGGTCACCCAGGTGTCCAAGCCGGAGTTCAGCTACGGGTTCGGCATCGACATCAAGCCCCTGACGGCGCCCCGCAAGGACGGCACGTACGCCCCCGGGTCACAGGTCACCTTCCAGATGACCCTGAAGGACGGCAAGGGCAAGCGCCTGCACCCGGCCGGGAGCCTCCCAACCTACAATGAGGTCGCACCTCCGGGCGCTCCCGGCAGCCCGGCGGGGATCCAGTACTATCAGGCCTTCTTCAACCCCACGACGACCTACTATCGCCGCAAGCACCAGGAACGGATGATGATGACGCAGCTCATCGGGCCGGCGCAGGACATCCAGCCCATCCGGACCATCGTCGACCTGGAGGCCTTCCTGGATGACTCGCAGGACGTGCAGACCATCGCCACCCCGGCGCGCGACGGCGTCTATGCGCAGTTCATGACCTTCCCCCCGTCCAACAAGCTGTTCGGCGGCGCCTTCTTCCCCAACGACGGCCGCTGGGACGCGCCCGTGAGCGACACCTGGACCTACACCCTGCCCGCGGACGTGAAGCCCGGCACCTACCTGGTGACCGCCAAGGCGCGCCGCGTGTACATGGGCGAGGACGTGCCGGCGTCGCGCACCATCGAAATCCAGGTGGGGACGAAGACGCACACCAGCGCGGTGCTGACCACGGGTCCGTGCAACACCTGCCACAGCAAGGGCGGCGAGCTGGGTGAAGTCCTGCATGCGAACGACAACCGCGCGGCGTGCTCGTCGTGCCATGCTCCGCTGGGCTTCGAACTGGAAGGTCCCATCTTCGTGCGCACGCACTTCATCCACTCGCGCTCCAACCGCTTCGACGCGCCCCTGGAGAAGTGCTCGTCCTGCCACCTGAAGCAGGAGACCACGCAGCGCACCAGCAAGGCCGCGTGCCTGTCGTGCCACAAGAGCTACCCGGAGAGCCACGTGGCCAGGTTCGGCCCCATCGAGTCCATGTACGTCGGCGGGGGCCGCGAGTCGTTCCAGCAGTGCACCGGCAGTTGTCACAAGACACACCCCGGCAGCGGCTTCTAGCCGCCGCCGGTTCGCACGGAGGTCCTCATGGCGCACGTGAAGATGCAGACGGCTCGTTCCACCCTCACGGATCCGGTCGCCGTCGCCGAGGACCTCCTGCGCCAGTTGCACGGCCCCCCGCCGAAGCTGGTGACGCTGTTCGCGGCCCGCCAGCGGGACCAGCGCGCCCTCAACCGCGCGCTGCGGGAGCGGCTGCCCAAGGACACCCGGCTGGTGGGCGCCACCACCGCCGGGGAGCTGGACAACAACGGCATCCACGAGAACAGCGTGGTGATGGGCGCGCTGTCCGGCGACTTCGAGGTGGGCCTGGGCCTGGGCAGCGGCCTGGCCGGGGACGCCATCGCCGCGGGCGCCATGGCCATCAAGCGCGCGTGCGAGGAGCTGGGCGTGCGCCAGCAGGACCTGGACGCGCGCCGGTACGTGGGCCTCGTGATTGACGACGGCTTCCGCTACAAGAAGGAAGAGCTGCTGCTGGGCATCCTGGAGAAGAACCAGACCCTGGTGCTCGTGGGCGGCGGCGCCAGCGATTCGGAGACGGACCCCGCGCGCCAGTCCGCGCTCATCCACGTGGATGGCGAGGTGGCCGGCGACGGCGTGCTGGTGGCCCTGTTCAAGACGAACGCCCCCTGGGCCGCGCTGCGCTCGCACTGGTACGTGCCCACCGGCGAGCGGCTCACCATCACCAAGGTGGACGAGACGCACACGCGCGCGCTGGAGATTGACGGCAAGCCCGCGGCGCGGCGCTACGCGGACATCCTGGGCGTGGAGAACATCGCGGACCTGGAGTTCGGGCGGCCGGGCGGCTTCGCGTCACGCCCCACCGCGCTGAAGGTGGGCCGCGAGTACTTCATCCGCGCCGCCTGGCGTCCCCTGGAGGACGGCTCCATCCTGTTCGCCAACCTCCTGGAGGAGGGCAGCGAGCTGGACCTGATGAAGGCCGGCGACCTGGCGGCCATGACGCGGGACTTCTTCCAGGAGGAGCTGCCCAGGCGGGTACAGAACCCCCAGGCCGCCCTCCTGTTCCACTGCAGCGGACGCATGTGGTACGCGGGAGCCACTGGCACGGTGCCGAAGCTCTCCGAGGCCATGAAGCTCGCGCCTTCCGCCGCTGGGATGAACGTGCACTTCGAGATCTACTCGGGGTTCCACATCAACACCACGCTGACCGTGCTCGCGTTCGGCTCCAACTAAGTCACCAGACCATGGCCCAGCACCCGTTCGACGTGGCCCACGCCGAGGCGCCCCTCGGTTACACCCTGTCCCTGCTCCTGGTGGGCAGCGAGCGTGAGACGCGCGCCATGCGCGACGCGCTGGAGCGGGAGGACATCCTCTCCATGCTCACGCTGGAGCCCGCCAACACGCCGGAGGCCCTGGAGCAGGCGCTGGAGCGCCCCTGGGCCCTGGTGCTGGTGGGCTCCGAGCTGCCGGGCATGGGCTGGGAGGACGTCCAGGCCGCCTGGGTGAAGCGCGGACGGGAGACGGCCTTCGTGGTGAGCGCGCCCACCTGGAGCGCGGACACGCTGGCCGCCGTCATGCGCGCCGGCGCGCGCGACTACGTCTGCGAGGACCGCTACGGCCACCTGCCCTTCGTGGTGGCGCGGGAGCTGCGCCTGCACGCCGAGCGCGCCCAGCACCAGATGACGGGCGTGGAGCTCAAGCGCACCAACTACCTGCTCAGCAACATCATCGACGCGCTGCCCTTCGTGCTGTTCGTGAAGGACGCGGAGACGCGCCGCCTGGTGGTGGTGAACAAGACGTTCGCGGACGCCTTCAAGGTCACCAAGGAGTGGCTGCTGGGGAAGCTGGACCACGACTACTTCCCCAAGGAGCAGGCGGACTCGTTCATCGCCATCGACACGGAGATCCTCGAGACGCGCAGGATGAAGACATTCGAGGAGGTGGCCCGCGCGGACGGCGTGGACCGCATCTTCGCCACGCGCAAGATTCCGCTGCTGGATGACCAGGGCGTCGCGCGCTTCGTGCTGGGCGTCACGGAGGACATCTCCGACCGCAAGCAGAACGAGGAGGCCCTGCGCGCCTCCCGGGATGAGCTGGAGGCCGCCAACAAGCAGCTCGCCGCCAGCCTGGAGGAGATCAAGAAGACGCGCGCGGTGTCCGCCCGCTCCCTGGCGAGCTACCAGCAGCGCGCGCTCCAGATGGAGATCATCCGCCAGCAGAACGAGGACCTGGACCGGCTGGCCCAGGAGCTCTCCGTGGCCAAGCGCAACGAAGAGGAGCGCGCCCGCGAGGCGGAGGGCGCCGTGCGCCTCAAGAGCGAGTTCCTGGCGAACTTCAGCCACGAAATCCGCACGCCGCTCAACGGCATCATCGGCTACTGCGACCTGCTCATGCGCGAGGAGGGCAGCCGCCTGACGCCGCACGGCCGGCGCGACCTCAACGTGGTGAAGACGAACGCCAAGACGCTGCTGGCGCTCATCAACGACATCCTGGACCTGTCCAAGATCGAAGCGGGCCGCGTGGAGGTCGTCACCGAGCCGGTGGACGTGCAGGAGCTGGCCGACGAGTGCATGGCCACCGTGAAGGAGTACCTGAAGGGCAAGGACGTGGCCCTCACGGTGAACGTGGACACCGAGGCGAAGGAGATCCGCACCGACGCGCTGAAGCTGCGGCAGATCATGCTCAACCTCTTGAGCAACGCGGCCAAGTTCACGGACACCGGCGAGGTGGCGCTCACGGTGGTGCCCGCGGGCGGCGGCGAGTTGCTGATGACGGTGGAGGACACCGGCGTGGGCATCCCGTCGGATCAGCTCCCCTTCATCTTCGAGAAGTTCCGCCAGGTGGACGGCACCACCACGCGCAAGGTGGGCGGCACGGGGCTGGGGCTCGCCATCGTGCGCGAGCTGACCCGCGTGCTGGGCGGCACGGTGGACGTGAAGAGCACGCTGGGCCGCGGCTCCACCTTCACGGTGCGGCTGCCGGACGTGCTGGCGACCACGGTGGGCGCGGACAGCCCGCACGCCACGGAGCGCCTGGTCCCCTTCCACGACGTGGCCCAGAAGCTGGCGCCCATGGCGCGCCCGGGCAGCACGGTGATGGTGGTGGACGACGACGTGCTCATCCAGCAGCTCGTCACCGGCCAGTTGGAGCCCGCGGGCTTCCGGGTGGTGACGGCCAATGACGGCATCGCGGCCATGAAGCTGGCCCGCGAGGTGAAGCCGCAGGCCATCCTGCTGGACATCCACCTGCCGCGCATGGACGGCTGGTCCGTGCTGAGCCAGCTCAAGAGCGACCCGGCGCTGGCGGCCATCCCGGTCATCCTGGTCTCCGTGGAGGAGCAGCGCGCGCGCGGCTTCAGCCTGGGGGCGTGCGAGTACCTGGTGAAGCCGGTGGAGCCGGAGCGCCTGGTGGACGTGGTGCAGAAGAGCCTGGCCTCCGCGGGCGCCTCCGCCGCCACGGGCGACGTGCTGGTGGTGGACGACGACGCGGCCACGCGCGAGCTGGTCAGCCGCAACCTGCGCCGCGCGGGCTTCTCCACCAACGAGGCGCGCAACGGCGAGGACGCGCTGCTCAAGGCGCGCGTGTCGCCGCCGTCGCTGGTGGTGCTGGACCTGATGATGCCGAACCTGGACGGCTTCGAGGTGCTGCGCCGGCTGCGCGCGGAGAAGCTGTCCGTGCCGGTGGTGGTGCTCACCGGCAAGACGCTGTCCAAGGAAGAGGAGACGCTCCTGCGCGACGGCTTCGCGGGCTTCGTGCGCAAGGGCGGCCACGCGCTGGAGGACGTCATCGCGCAGGCGAAGGGCCTGCTGATGTCCCAGCGGGCGGCGTCCGCGGGCAAGCTGCCCCGCGTGCTGTACGTGGAGGACAGCGAGCAGAACCGCGACATCGTCCGCAGGTATCTTGGCGGACTGTATGACCTCATCGAGGCGGAGGACGGCGAGCAGGGGCTGGAGCGGGCCCGCAACGACGCGCCGGACCTCATCCTCATGGACCTGTCCCTGCCGCGGCTCGACGGCTGGGAAGTCACCCGCAGGCTCCGCGCGTTGCCGGATGGGCAGAACGTGCCCGTCATCGCCGTCACGGCGCACGCGGGTCGCGAATACCAGGACAAGGCGCAGGCGGCCGGTTGCACGGCCTACATGACCAAGCCCCTGGACCGCGATCAGCTCATCGAGACGATTCGTCAGTACCTAGGGAGAAGCCATGGCTGAAGCAAAACCGCGCGTCCTTGTCGTGGACGACGATCCGGACCTGCTCGACCTCGTGCAGCGCTCGCTGAGCGCGTACGGGTTCGATGTGCAGACCCACACGTCCGCCCTGGGCGTGTCCAACATCGTGCGCGCCTCCGAGCCGGACTTCGTGCTCATCGACGTCAACTTCCCCGCCCTCAAGGGGGACAAGGTCGTGGGCCTGGCGCGCCAGTACGCGCCCCCCGGCACCCGCTTCATCCTCTACTCCGCCTCGGACGAGGCCAAGCTGCGCTCGCTGGCCATCGCCTCCGGCGCGGACGGCTACATCTCCAAGAGCGTCCAGGGCGCGGAGCTGGCGCAGAAGCTCAACGCCATGCGCCTCAAGCCTCGCCCGGCGTCGCCCAACCGGAATCCCTCACCGGTTGAGAGCTGACCCGCCCCCTGGGTGAGCCCGACCCCTCGGGCCACCCCGTACTCCGGACGGATGGGAATCTCAAAAATCGATAACCCGCAAGCCCTGTATGACTTGAAGTTCACCAAAAGGGCTGTAAGGTAGTCGCTTCTAGAGATTTACGCGCTCACTGTTCCTCCTGACTGGGGCGCGCCTCACCCACCATGTACTGCCTGCGTCCCCCCGGAGGCACCTTGCATACGTCGACTGATTACAGCCATGCGGAAAAGCTGAAGCAGGAGCTGACTCAACCCTTGTTCAACGTGATGTTGAAGAAGTGGGTGGGCAAGGGCGAGCTGGACTACGAGCGCTACCTGCACACGGACACCCTGCTGTCGCTGCAGTCGCCGGAGGGGGAGCTGGTTTCGCATGACGAGCTGATGTTCCAGATCGTCCACCAGTCCCAGGAGCTGTACCTGAAGCTGGCGTCGCGGGAGATGGTGGAGGTGGTGGCGGAGATGGACCGCGACGCGCTGTGGGCGGTGGTGGCCCGGCTGGCGCGCGTGCAGAAGATCATCGCCGGCATCAGCGCGGAGATGGCCATCCTGGAGACGATGACGCCGGCGGAGTACCAGGTCATCCGCCGCAGCCTGGGCAACGGCAGCGGCCAGGAGTCGCCGGGCTACAACACGCTCCGCCACGCGGCGGACGGGCTGGAGGCCGCGATGGAGCGCATGCTGGCGCGCCGCGGGCTGACGCTGTTCCAGGTCTATTCGGCTGGGGGGCCGAAGGACCTGCAGCACGTCTGCGAGCAGTTGCTGACGGTGGATGAGAGCTTCCAGGGGTGGCTGTACGCGCACTACCAGTTGGTGCGCCGGACGATTGGCATCGACCGCACGGTGAAGGCGCTGGACGGGCTGCCCTCGCAGGTGCTGCAGGCGCGGATGACGCTGCCGCTGTTCCGCGCGCTGTGGGACGTGCGCGTGGAGCTGACCGCGGGCTGGAAGCGCGAGGGTGGCTACGCGCCCGGCGAGTCGCGCACCGGCGGCGGCTGCCCGATGGCCGCGATGAACGCGATGAAGGACACGGCGGTGCACGCGCCGGTGGCCCAGGCGCACGCCCCGGCGGCGCACGCGCACCACGCGCCCGTGGCCCACGCGGCCCCGGCCCACGCGCACGAGGCGCGCACCGGCGGCGGCTGCCCGATGCACGCCATGCACGCCCAGCACGCTCCGGCGGCGCACGCGTCCGCGGTGCACGCTCCGGCGGCGCACGCGTCCGCGGCGGCGACGCACGCGTCCGCGGTCCACGCTCCGGCGACGCACGCGTCTGCGGTCCACGCGGCTGCGGCCCACGCGGCGGTGGCCCATGCTCCGGCCGCCCACGCGCATCCGGCTCCGGCTTCACACGTGCCCCATGCGCCGCACGCGGCGGCCCATGCTCCGCACGCGTCCGCGATCCACGCTCCGGCGGTCCACGCGGTGCACGCTCCGGTGGCCCATGCTCCGGCCGCGCACGCGCAGCCGGCTCCGGCCCCGCATGGGCCCCATGCTCCGCACGCGGCGGCACATGCTCCGGTGGCCCACGCCCCGCACGCGCCCGCTCCCCATGCGCCGGTGGCTCACGGGCCGCATGCGGCGGTGCCCCATGCTCCGGCACCTCACGGGCCTCACGCGCACTCGCATGCCGCGCATGTGTCGGCGTACGCCCACGCCCAGGAGCTGCGGAGCCAGTCGTGACCGTGGCGGCACTCCCGGGAGCCCTGCGCGCGGAGTACCCGCTGCTCCAGACCTGCACGTACCTCAACAGCAACTCCACCGGGGCGCTGCCCCGGGCCGTGGAGGGCGTGCTGGCGCAGTACTGGAACACGATGCGCGCGTGGCGCGATGACACCTGGGACACCTGGCTGTCCCAGATGCAGGCCTACGCGGACGGCGTGGCGGACCTCATCGGCGCGCCCGCCGGCTCCGTCGCGCTGGACACCAACCTGAGCGCGCACCTGTCGCGCCTGGCCTCGTGCCTGGACTTCTCCGGAGAGCGCCGCCGCGTCGTCGTCACCGACCTGGAGTTCCCCACCGTGCCCTTCATCTGGAAGGGCTTCGCGCGCTACGGGGCGGAGCTGGTCGTCGTCCCGTCGAAGGACGGCCGCGTGGACGAAGCCGCTCTGGAGGCGGCCATCGACGCGCGCACGCGCATCGTCTGCGTCGCGCACGGCGCCTTCGCCACCGGCGCCGTGCTGGACGTCGCGCGCATCGCCAGGGCCGCGCACGCGGCCGGGGCCCTCATCGCCACGGACGCGTACCAGACCGTGGGCACCGTTCCCGTGGACGTGCGCCAACTGGACGTGGACTTCCTCATGGGCGGCGCGCACAAGTGGCTGGGCGGCTCCGAGGCCGCCTTCCTGTACGTGCGCCCGGGACTCCTGCCCACGCTCCGGCCCGCGGCCACCGGGTGGCTGGCCGGAGCTTCACCGCTCGGCTTCCAGCAGACGACGGACTACGCCCCGGACGCGCGCCGGATGATGGGCGGCACGCCCGCGCCGCTGATGGTCCTGCTGTCCCAGCCCGGACTGGAGCTGCTCAAGGGCGTGGGCATCCACGCCGTGCGCGAGCACTCGCTGAAGCTCACCGGCCGGCTGATGGCCCGCGCGGACGCCGCGGGCCTGCGCGTGGTGACGCCGCGCGAGCCGCACCAGCGCGGCGGCGTGGTGGCGTTGAGCTTCCCCGGCGACGCCCGGGTGACCCAGCGGCTGGTGGCGCGCGGCTTCATCTGCAGCCACCGGGGCTTCCTGCGCGCCGCGCCGCACTTCTACAATACGCCCGAGGAAGTGGACGCCTTCATGGACGCGCTCCTCGAGGAGCAGCGCAAGGAGGTCGCATGAGCCAGATGCCTCCCCCCACCCGCGAGGCGCCCTCGCCCCGCGCCCTCCTGCACCTGCTGTTCAACGGCGCCCGCGCGCTGGACATCGTGGAGACGGCCCTCAGCCTGGGCCTGCTGGACGCGCTGGAGCCCGGCCCGGTGACGCTGGGCGAGCTGTCGGCGAAGCACGGCCTGGTCCCCAAGCGGCTCTACAAGTTCCTCGACTGCCTGGAGAGCCTGGGCCTGGTGCAGCGCGAGCAGCCCAGCGACGCGCTGGAGGCGGCGCGCTACCGCGGCGCGCCCGGCCTGCGCGCGGCGGCGGAGGCCGTGCTGGGCCCGAAGTCCCTGGAGCGCGACCGGGAGAAGTACGACTGGAAGGCGCTGCACGGCCGGCTGCCGGAGACGCTGCGCGGCCAGCACTCCATGTCCGCCGCGTCGTTCGACTGGCCTCCGCGCACGCCCGAGCAGGTGGAGGGCTTCGAGGCCAGCATGGCCGCGGGCCTGGGCCCCATCCTGGAGACGTTCCGCGCGCACGCGGGCACCCTGTGGCCCTCCGAGTCCCGGCTGCTCGACGTGGGCGGCGGGGACGGCACGCTCGCGGAAGCCCTGCTGCGCCAGCACCCGGCGCTCGCCGTGGACGTCTACAACCTGCCCGCCACGGAGGCGCTCGTAGCGCGCACGCGCGAGCGCGCGGGCCTGTCCGCGCAGCGCATGGGCTTCGTGGGCGGAGACTTCCTGAAGGAGCCCCTGCCCACGGGCTACGACGCGCTGTCGTTCGTGCGCGTGCTGCATGACTGGCCCGCGGAGGTGGCGCGGTCGCTGATGCAGGCCGCCTTCACCGCCCTGCCCTCCGGCGGACGCGTGCTCATCTGCGAGGAGTTCCGCACCCCGGAGCGGCTGGCGGCCCAGTTCTTCTGGTCCTACTTCCTCATCGGCGTGGACACGTGCGTGAGCCGGCTGCGCGAGGTGGAGTTCTACCTGGAGGCGCTCACCGCCGCGGGCTTCACGCACGCGCACGTGCTCCCCGGCCCCTTCGAGCTGGTGGTGGCCACGAAGCCCTGAGCCTCCCCGGGACGTCCTGGCCTGCCCTGCGGGCCCTGTCCTACGCTGGACACCTGACCCCCTCCTCCAGGTCACAACGGGAGGGGGGATGTTCAGACTGTGTCCTGGCCAGACGCGGTAACCAGCCACACGCAGACGGGAGGAGCCTGTATGCCAGGTCCCCGGTCACGAACGGGGTTGAATGCGGTAGGGCAGGACCACCGGTGGGAAGAGGCGCGGGAGCCTGAAGCGCCACGGGGTGGAAGACCGGCGGCGCGCACGCACCTGGAGCGCGAGGTGATGGTGCCGGTGGATGACGCCGTCCTCGTCCGGGGGCGGCTGGCGGTGCCCTCGGGGGCCCGGGGCGTGGTGGTGCTGGCGCGCGGCAGCGACAGCAGCCTCCAGAGTCCACGGCTCGCGCAGACCGCGCGCCTGTTCCAGGCGATGGGGCTGGGCACCCTGCTGATGGACCTGCTCACCCGCGAGGAGATGGAGGAGCGCAGGACGCGGCAGTTGCGCTTCAACGTGGGCCTGTTGGGCATGCGCATGGCGGGCGCGGCCCGGTGGCTCAAGCGCGAGGGCCCCACCGCGGGCCTGAACGTGGGCTACTTCGGCGCGCACACCGGCGCGGGCGCGGCGCTGTCGGCCGCGGCCTTCCGGCCCGACCAGGTGGAGGCCGTCGTGTCGCGCGGCGGCCGCCCGGACCTGGCCGGCGCGGTGCTCCCCAAGGTGCAGGCCCCCACCCTGCTGCTGGTGGGCGGCGCGGACACGCTGGGCCTGGACATCAACCGCCGGGCCTACGAGGCGCTCCGCGCCGACAAGCGCATGGACATCATCCCGGGCGCCACCCACCACTTCCAGGAGGACTCGGAGCTGGAGCAGGTGGCCGAGCTCGCCGGGGAGTGGTTCCTCCAGCACCTGGGCGCCCCCCGGGACGGCGCACGCGAAGCCGCGCCGCCCTGAGGCGAATGGCTCAGGCCAGCACGGGGCGGGTCACGCCCAGCTCGCACGCCATCACCGCGAGCTGGGCGCGGTTCTCCGGCCCCAGCTTGCGGTAGATGCTCGTCAGGTGGGCCTTCACCGTGCGCTCGGTGATGCCCAGGTGCGCGGCGATCTTCAGGTTGTCCGCGCCGGCCGCCACGTAGCCCAGCACCTCACGCTCGCGCAGCGTCAGCCGTGACAGCGCGGAGGCCGGCATGTGGAGGTCGTCCAGGTGCATGGCACTGGCGTGGAGCATGTCCACGGGCAGCAGCCGCTCGCCCCGGGCCACGCGTTGCACGGCCCGCACCACGTCATCGACGCCCGCGTTCAGCTTGCACAGGTAGCCCGCCGCGCCCGCCTGGAAGCAGCGCTCCACCACGTCCGGCTCCCGGTGCCCGGACAGCACCAGCGCGCGCACCTGCGGATGGAAGTCATGCAGGTACCTCAGCGCGTTGAAGCCGTCCTCCGCGCCCTCGCGGCCCACGTGCTCCAGCCGCAGGTCCACCACCGCCACGTCCGGCGCGGCCGCGCGCACGTTGGACAGGAACGAGCCTGTCTCCGCGCACCGGGCCACCACCTTCATCCCCGCCCCCTCCAGCAGGGCCACCAGGCTCTCACGGAACACCTGCTGATCCTCGAGCAGCGCGACGCGGATCGCGCGCTCCGTTGAGTTCAGATCCATGGATGACACCTCATCTTCCCATCGTTTGGTCAGCACCCCCTGGGAAGAGACATTCACCGTACGCCATCCCGCCCAGCCTCGTGAAACCGCTCCCAGTACGGGGACGGCGCGGACGAAGCGCAGCGAACGTTGCGTCGTCCGCGACCCTGACGCGGAGGGCCGCCAACAGTGCGCTGGCGAGCAGGAGATCCGGTTCTTGCCCGTTCAAGCCCTCCGGGCTACGTCCGTCGCATGGCGACCCGTTCCCCACGCGACAGCGAGCTCGAAGCCATCCTGGAGAAGATCCGTCAGGTGCGGAACTTCGACTTCCGCAACTACAAGCGGGCCACGCTGCAGCGGCGCATCGAGCGGCGGATGCAGGCCACGCGTTGCCGGAGCCGGGCGGCCTACCTGGCGCTGCTGGAGCGGGACCCCGCCGAGGTGAGCACGCTGGTCTCCTCCATGCTCATCAAGCTGACGACCTTCTTCCGGGACCGGGAGGTCTGGCTGGCGCTGGAGCAGAGCGTGGCGGAGCTCGTACGCCAGCGGCCGGACACGGAGCTGCGCATCTGGAGCGCGGGCTGCGCCACCGGCGAGGAGGCGTACTCACTGGCCATCATCGCGGCGGAGGCGCTGGGCCCGGGCTACCCCGGCGCGGAGCTGAAGGTGTTCGGCACCGACGTGGACGAGGACGCCATCGCCGCCGCGCGCCGGGGCATCTATTCGCCGGAGCAGGTGGAGAACGTCTCCCCGGAGCGGCTGGCGCGCTTCTTCGTGCGCACCGGCAACAACTACACGGTGCGCAAGGAGATCCGCCGCGCGGTGGTGTTCGGCGTGAACAACCTGGTGTCGGACGCGCCGGTGTCGCGCATCGACATCATCCTGTGCCGCAACGTCTTCATCTACCTGGACTCGGAGTTGCAGAAGCGGGTGCTGGCGCGCTTCCAGTTCGCGCTGCGCCGCAGCGGCCTGATGGTGCTGGGCCGCTCGGAGCTCATCCCCTTCGCGGCCCGGCTCTTCCGGCCCATGGATCTGGCCCGGCGCATCTACCGTAAGGACGGTCAGGCGGAGGTCACCAGCACGACGCAGGACCGGCTGCCCCCGGAGCCCACGAACTTGCCGCGCCTCATCGAACCCAGCCAGTCCTTCGAGCGCGCATTGCTGCGCACCATCCTGGACTCGCACCCATGCCCACACATCGCGACAGACAACGACGGGACGGTGACGCTCTGGAGCCGCGCGTCGGCCCGGCTGTGGAACCGCAACGAGGGCGAGGTGCTGGGCAAGAAGCTGGCGGCGCTGGGGCTGGCGGGCCTCAGCGGCGACCTGCTCATCGAACAGAGCCAGCGCGTGCGCGGCGGCGCCTCCGAGCGGGAGGTGGCCGACGGGGTGCTGGAGGCCGTCTCCGGAGAGCCCATCGCCCTGCGCACCCAGGTGGTCCCCCTGCGCGACGCGAACGGTGAGCGCCAGGGCCTGCTGTACGCCCTGCATGACTTCACCCACCAGCGCGGCGTGGAGCAGTCCCTGCGCGCGGCGCAGGAGGAGCTGCAGGCCATGCATCTGCGGATGCAGTCCTCCACGGAGGAGCTGCGCGCGTCCAACGAGGAACTGGAGACGACCAACGAGGAGCTCCAGTCCGCGAACGAGGAGCTCCAGACGACCAACGAGGAGCTCCAGTCCACCAACGAGGAGCTGGAGACGACCAACGAGGAGCTCCAGTCCGCCAACTCGGAGCTGGACGCCACCAACCGCGAGCTGGCGCACCGCACGCTGGAGATGGACGCGCTCACCTTCCGCCAGCGCACCATCATCCGCACGCTGTCCACCGCGGTGCTGGTGCTGGACGGCGACGGCCGCATCACCACCTGGAACCTGGCCGCGGAGCGGCTGCTGGGCCTCACCGAGCGCGAGACGGTGGGTCAGGTCCTGTGGTCCCTGCACGTGCCCGCGCTGAAGCGCGCGCTGCTGCTCAAGCTGCGCCGCCATCTGAAGGAGAAGCGCTCGCTGCGCATGGAGGGCATGCCCTATCAGTTGCCGCACGGGGGCAAGGGCAGCGCCACGCTGGTGGCCACGCCGCTCATCACCGACACGCACGTGCTGGGCTCCATCATCCTCTTCGAGGACACCACCCGGGCCACCGCCCTCCTGGAGGAGAACCGCGCCCTGAGGGAGAAGCTCAAGGCATGAGCCAGCGCCGCGCGCCTCCGCCCTCCGCCGTCCCGGGCCCGAGCGTCCGGGAAGCCCAGGGTCTGCTGCGCAAGTACCGCGAGCTCATGAAGAAGCACACCGCCCTGGTGCGCAAGCTGGGGGAGCACACCCGGCGGCAGGCCATCACCTTCAAGCTGTCACGCTGGGCGCTGGAGACCAACGACAGCGCGCTCGCGGTGATGAACGCCACCAGCGTGGTGCTGGCCAACAGCCGCTGGCACGTGCTGGGGCGGCTGCGCGGCCCCTGGCGGCGCGAGGAGGACGGCGCGGAGCGGATGGCCCTGCGCGACGTGGGCCAGGCGGAGGCCGCCGCGGTGCTCGCGGTCCCCGAAGGCACGCGCATCACCCGCTACCGGCAGGCGCGCGAGCCCCAGCCCCGGGTGCTGGAGGTGCGCGCCGAGCGCGTCGCCGGCCACATGCAGGGGCAGGTGCTGGTGCTCGCGCGCGACATCACCGAACAGGCGCGCGCCGAGGCGGAGCTGGCCAACGCGCGCGCCACCCTGCTGGAGCGTGAGAAGGTGCGCGCCCTGGGGGAGCTGGCGGCGGGCATCGCGCATGACCTGCGCGCCACGCTCAATGCCATGCGGCTGCGGCTGGAGATGCTCCAGCCCAGCGTGCAGCCCTCCGGCCAGGGCCAGCAGCACCTGGACGCGCTCACGCGCGTCGTGTCCGACGCGGAGGCGCGCGTGGACCGGCTCCAGGACTTCTCCCGCAGCAAGCCCGAAACCGCCCTGGAGCGCGTCCAGTTGATGGACGTGGTCCGCGACGCGGTGGAGATCGTCCGGGGCGGCATCGAGCAACAGGCGCGCCAGGCCGGGCACGCGCTGCGCCTGGACGTGGAGCTGCCCAACGGGCTTCCCCTGGTGTCCGGTTCGGCCATGGAGCTGCGCTACGTCATCATCAACCTGCTCATCAACGCGCGCGACGCCATGCCCCGGGGCGGCGCCATCCGCATCAAGGCCTTCCGGTTCGGAAAGGCGGTGCGGCTCACGGTGGAGGACGAGGGCACCGGCATCCCGGAGGAGCACCTGCTCAACATCTTCAAGCCCTTCTTCACCACCAAGGGCGACAAGGGCACCGGCCTGGGGCTGTCCATGGCCCACGGCGTGGTGACGCAGGCGGGCGGTACGCTCACCGCGGCCAACCGCCCGGAAGGGGGCGCGGTGTTCACGCTCACCTTCCCCGCGCTGAAGGCCCCGCCGCGCGGCGGAGCGCGCTGAGCCGCGCCCCTTCAGCCTGTCTGCTCGGAGTCGTCGGAGTCGTCGGAGTCCCCGGAGACTGGGGACGCCGCGCCGGGCGGAGGCGCCGCGAGCACCGCCTGGCGCAGCAGCGCCACCTGGGCCTCGGCCGTGCGGGCGCGCTCCACGAAGCGCAGCGCGGAATGGTCATGGCCGCGCTCCCGGGCCCGCGTGGCCAGCCGGCGAGACAGGGACGCGTTCTCCTCCAGCGCGCCCGTCAGCACCACGCCCACCACGCGCGGGCCATGGGTGCTCGCCGCCGAGCGGAGCAGCGGATCCACCGCCGGCCGGTGCCCGTTCTCCCTGGGGCCCTTCAGCACCCTCACGCGGCCCGGCTCCACCAGCAGGTGTCTGTCATTGGGCGCCACGTAGATGCGGCCCGGCTCCAGGGGCTCCTCCCCGTCCCGGGGATGGTGGGCCGGCAGCGGACCGGAGCGGGAGAGGATGTCCGGCAGGTAGCCGCGGTGCTGGGCCGGCACGTGCAGCACCAGCAGCACGCAGGCGGCCAGGTCCCGGGGAAGCTGCTTCGCGAGCGCGGTCAGCGCCTCCACGCCCCCCCATGGACGCGCCGATGACGATGATGTCGCGACGTTGCATGTGGCTCATCTCCCTGTGCGCGCCGGATGGGGGGGCCCCTCGATGGAGGCCAGGCGCGCCTTCCGCGAGGACACCTGCGCCTCGGCCTCCGCCCGCCCCGCCTCCGCCTGTGCCCGGCGGGCCTGCGCCGCGTGGAGGGAGGCCTCCCGGTCCATCAGCTCCGCGTGGGTCCCGGCCCGCCGGCCGTCATGCCAGGCCCAGGTCCGCTCGTTTTCGCTCCCGCCCAGCCGGGCCACGGATTGATCCGCCAGGCACACCGCCTTCAGCGCCCGGGCCCGCCGCGCGCAGGCCCGGGAGAGCGCGGCGTAGGCCTCCGCCTGCTCCAGGGCCGCCAGGGACTCCCGCCGCCGGGCGTCCGCGCGGACCTCCAGGGCGCGCTCCCGCGAGTCCGCCTCCTCCGCCTTCCGCTGGGATGCCATCGGGGTCCTCCAGGTCGGGCGGCCACCCACCTGCCGCACGACGTGTGTTCACCCCAAGGCTGGGGACGAGCCTCCAGGCTGCCCACCCGCCAGGGCGAGACGTGTGGTTCCCATCGGAAGTCTCCAGAAAATTCCAGGGAAGCTGGCCAGGAGGGAGAGGGGTGGGTGATACTCGGGAAGTGCCCGGGTCACTGTCTTCCTTGGGGCGGCATCCTGCCGACCGGGGCACCCAACTGTCGGTTCCAGGGGGAGCCACCATGTCGGAGACCAAGATTCGCGTCCTCATCGTGGACGATGACCCGGACCAGCTCGCGCTGACGGAGCGCTCGTTGTCCTCGTACAACTTCGAGGTGCGGACGCACCGCTCGTCCCTGGGGGTCTCCAACCTGGTGCGCACCACGGCGCCGGACCTGGTGCTCCTGGACGTGAACATCCCCGCGCTGAGCGGCGACAAGGTGCTGGCGCTGGCCCGGCAGCAGGCGCCGGAGAACACCCGCTTCGTCCTCTACTCCGCCTCCGACGAGTCGAAGCTGCGCGCGCTGGCGCTGGCGGCGGGCGCGGACGGCTACCTGTCCAAGAGCACGCAGGGCGCGGACCTGGCGCGCAAGCTGGAGCGGCTGCACAAGCGCCCGCGCGTCGCCGCCGGCACCTGACGGGACGCGGGCTATTCGCCCACGAGCGCGCCGACCTCCAGGAACACCTGCCGGAAGTCGCCCTGCGCGCCCACGAGGCGCAGGTTCTGGGCCAGACCGCCGGTGGCGCGGAAGAACATCATCGCCTCCGGGGGAGGCCGGATGCGCATCATGCGCGCGGCGTTGCGCGTGAAGTGGTTGCGCATGTCGCGGTTGATGTCGCAGGTGCCGTAGTCATACGGCGCCGCGCGCATGGGCCGCCCGGCGATGTGGAGCACCTCGCGCAGCAGCAGCTCCGCCTCCGCCTCCGGCAGCTCCACGGAGAAGCCCACCTCCCGGCACAGGCCCAGCACGTCCAGCGTCTCCAGCCGCAGCGCCTGCTGGAACATGCGGCGGTTGGCCGCGACGAAGCCCGGGCTGAAGCGCTTGATGGAGCCGAAGTCCAAGAGGCCCATGCGCCCGTCCGGCATCACCATGAAGTTGCCGGGGTGCGGGTCCGCGTGGATTTCACCCGCGTCCAGGAAGGGCCCGTAGGTGGCGCGGATGAGCTGGCGCGCGACGCGGAAGCGCTCGGCGGGGTCCGGCGACGTCGTCACCCAGTCCTTGAGCGTCTGGCCCTCCAGCAGCTCCAGCGTGAGCACGCGGTGGGCGCTGCGCTCCTCGATGACCTGGGGCACGTAGAGGTCCGGCAGCCGCGCCACGCTCTTCGCGAAGCCCTGGGCGAGCTTCGCCTCGCGGCGGTAGTCCAGCTCCAGCATCAGCTCGTCGCGGAACTCCTGGAAGTAGGCGGTGCCGTCCATCACCCGCGACGTCTTGGACACCGTCTTCACGACGAGCCCCAGGTTGTCCATGTCGTGGCCCATGGACGCGTCGATGCCGGGGTACTGCACCTTCACGGCGACGGCGCGGCCGTCATGCAGCACCGCGCGGTGCACCTGGCCCAGCGACGCGGCGGCGAGCGCGTCCGGGGAGAACTCCTTGAACAGCGCCTCCGGCGGCGCGCCCAGCTCCTGCTGAATCACGCGCGACACCTGCGCGTAGGACATGGCCGGGGCCTGGTTCTGCAGCCGGGCCAGCATCTGCCGCACCTCCGGCGTGAGCAGGTCCGGGTCCATGGAGAGCGCCTGGCCCAGCTTCATGGCCGCGCCCTTCATCTCCCCCAGCGTGGCCACCAGCTTCTCCGCGGTGCCCAGGCTGAGCAGGTCCGAGGGGCTGCCGCCGGAGAGCTGTTTGGCGCCCGCCTTGAGCACCTCCGAGCCCACGTGCATGGAGAGGCCCGCCAGCTTGCGCAGGCGGTTGAAGCGCCCCTGGGGCGGCAGCTTGTCGTCGGGTTCGGAAGCCATGGGAGAGCAGAGGATTAACGAAGACTCCCCTCCCATACGCAAGACGCCCCCAGGGTGGATGCGAGCCCGGCTCCCCTACCGGGGGGCGGCCGAGCCCCGCACCCGGGCCCGGAGGAAGCGCCAGCGCTTGAGCCCCTCCAGGTCCAGCGGGTCCGCGCGGACCGCCAGCTCATAGGCGGCGAGCGCCTCCTCCAACCGGCCCACGGACGCGAGCGCGTCACCGGACAGGCGGTGGACGGCGGCGCGGCCCTCGCGGCCGGTGTTGCCCGCGAGGAAGCGGCGGCGGCACTGCTCCAGCATGGTGGCGGTGAGGCCCGCGGCCAGGCACCGCTCGATGCCCTCCACGTTGCCCAGCGTGGCGTCGTACTCCACGCGCCGCTCCACGTGGCCCAGCGTGTGGAGCGCCCCGGCCACGCGCTCCAGCGCGCGCTCCACCTGGGCGCGCTGGCCCTCCGACAGCGGGCGGGCCTTGAGCAGCTCCAGCGCCCCGCGGGCGCGCTGGGCCGCGGTGCGCACGGACTCCAGCGTGGCGTCGCGCGGCAGCTCCAGCACGGCGTACGGGTCCCCGGCGAGCCGCCGGCGGAACCCCTGGAGGACGGCCTCCGCCTGCGCGTCCTCGGGCGTGGGGATGGCGGCGGTGGCGGCGCTCCGCGCGGACGTCGCGCGCGCGGCGTTGCGGAGCTGGGCCAGTTGGGCCTGGAAGGCGGGGCTGGCGTCGCGCAGTTGCACGCCGAAGCCCGGGGGCATGTTCCACGCCTGGGCCTGCTCGGCGGTGACGTGGCGCACCACCTGCGCGGTGCATGGCAGCTCGCCGCCGGGCAGCCGCAGCACCAGCGACACCTCCGACAGGAGCGCGGGCGGCGGCGCGAGCGACTGGAAGAAGAGGCCGGAGCGGCCCACCCACTCGCCCTTGAGCTCCACGGGGGCCTGCGCGCCCGGGCCGCGCAGGAGCGCGGTGAGCGGCGGCGCGGTGGGCGCGGGCGGCGGCGCGAGCGACGCCTCCAGGGCCGCCCTCAGCTCCGCGGCGGAGGCGAAGCGGTGTTCGGGCCGCTTGGCCAGCGCGCGCAGCAGCACCCGCGACAGGGCCTCCGGCACGGTGGGGTTCAGCTCGTGCGGCGGGACGGGGTCCTTCTGCAGGTGGCCCACCAGGATTTCGGCGGCGGTGCGGCCGTGGAAGGGCACCTGGCCGGTGAGCAGCAGGTACGCGAGCACGCCGGCCGCGTACAGGTCGCTGCGCGCGTCCACGATGCCGTCGCCGCACTGCTCGGGGGCCATGAACTCCGGCGTGCCCAGCAGGACGCCCACCTCGGTGGTCATCTCCCCGGCGGGGCGCGACAGGAGCTTGGCGATGCCGAAGTCGAGCAGCTTCACGCGCTGCTTGCCGCTGGGGCTGGGGACGAGGAAGACGTTGGCGGGCTTCAGGTCGCGGTGGACGATGCCGTGCGCGTGCGCGGCGCCCAGGGCGTCACACACCTGCGCCATCAGCTCCACCACCAGCGCCGGGGCCATGGGGCCGCGGGCGAAGCTGGCCAGGCTGTCCCCCTCCAGGTACTCCATGACGAGGTACGGGCGCCCGTCGCGCGAGTCCAGGTCGTAGAGGGTGACGACGTTCTCGTGCTGCACGAGCGTGAGCGTGCGGGCCTCGGACAGGAAGCGCGCGACCAGCTCCGGGGCCTGGGCCAGGTGCGCGTGGAGCACCTTGATGGCCACGCGCTTCTGGATGAGCGTGTGCTCCGCCAGGAACACGGTGCCCATGCCGCCGCGGCCCAGCTCGCGCACGACGCGGAAGCGGCCGAACTCCTGGCCCACGAGCGACGGCACCACGGGCGTGGGAGACGACATGGGCGTGGGCGGCGACGGCAGCGCCGACGCGGGCCCGGGCGGCGGCGTGCCGGCGTAGAGCATCGTGCCGCCGTTGAGGTCCAGCCCGCGCATCAGCGTGGGACACGCCTCCGCGTCCGAGTGGGGCTGACCGCAGGAGCAGATGACAGGCGACGGGGCGAGCACGAGGGACCGGTAACCAGGGGAATGCGGTGTGGGGATGCGGACAGCGTCAGCGGCCAATGCGAGCGGTGTGCCAGGAACCGGGGCTTTCCGGTTCGCGCGGACGGGTGCGCCAACCGGTTGATCCGCTTCGCCTTTGCGACACTCGGATGCGGCCTGGGTCCCAGCTCATGGACAGACACCCCTCGCTTTCGGGGAGTTTTTACAGCCCCGGGACGGAACCGTTTTCCGTCCAGCACATCCCAATACGTTCAGCCCGCAAGACCTTGGACGACTTCCGCACTGCCTTCCCTTCAACCGTCCTGCCGCGCCGCGAAAGTTCCTTCAAGATGACAGCACGCCGTGCGGGTTTCCAGTGCGCAGCGACATGAACATCCAGACTGGAAAACATCTCGTTCAGTCTCGAAGTAAGCCGTGATTGCGTGTCTGGCGGCGGGAGCCGGGAAGGCCCTGTGGCGCACGAGGAACGTACGGATCCGACGGTGTCGTGAGGCCGACAAATCGGCCTGGGATGAAGAGTCCTGCACGGATGGCGGGGGTTTCCGGGCTTCTGGCGGGACGCGGCTGCGTGCGGTGGGGACGCGGGTTGGAGGGGCGATCTCCGCCATGCGCGGAACTGCTTCGCGCTGGGAGGTAGGGAGCATGCCGCTCCAGTCCGCAGGGAACTTCCGCGAGTTCGCCCCGGGATCCGACGAAGGTCCATCCTTCGTGGAAGCGGGCGGAAAGACTCCGGAGGCGGAGCGCAGCCGGATCGGGCGCCATCTCCGCTACGGCGGCGCGAGCTGGACGTCTGGCTTTACATCCGTGAGCAACCCGAGCACCTCATCCCGGTACGGCAGCCCCGCCTGTGCTCCCAGCCGCGTCGTCGCGATGGCGGCGGCGGCGTGCGCGAAGCGCGCGGCGGAGAGCAGCGGCTGGCCTTCCGCCAGGGCGACACTGAGCGCCGCGGAGAACGCGTCCCCTGCTCCGGTCGTATCCACCGTGTCCACTGGCAGCTCGGGCAGCCACGCCTCCTCCTCCCTCGACACCAGCAGACTGCCTCCGGGCGCCGCGATGATGGCCGCCCCCACTCCACGCATCAGCAGGTTGTTGGCGGCTCTCCGCGCGGACGCACGGTCATGCACCCGGATGCCTGTCAGCGCCCTCGCCTCGAAGGCGTTGGGCCGGAGCACGTGCACGTCCTCCAGCAACACCTCTGGCAACGGCATCGCCGGCGCGGGATCCATCACCACCCGGACACCCGCCGCTCGCGCCAGACGGACCGCCGCCTGGACCGCTTCCAGCGGCACCTCCAACTGCACGAGCAACACCTTCGCGGTGGCGATCCGCTCCGCGCTCCGCAACACATCCCGGATGGAAAGTCTGTGATTGGCGCCCGGCGAAAAGAGGGTCTGCTTCCTCCCACGTCCATCCACCATCACCAGCACCGCGCCCGAAGGCGCGGCTGGATCCGGCACCACCCCCTCCAGCGCGACACCCTCCCGCTCCAGCCCCGCCACCTGCCTCAGGCCGCGCCCATCCGTCCCCACCCGCGCCACCAGCGAGGCCCGCGCGCCCAACCTCACGGCGGCCACCGCGCCGTTCGCCCCCTTCCCTCCGAGCGCCTCCTGGAAGACGTCGCCCTCGGCGCTGCCTCCCGGCTCCGGCAGTGACGGCCCGCGCACCAGGTAGTCCGTGGCCACGCCCCCCACCACCACGATGCGCGGTTTCATGGCGGAGCCTCGCCGGACGGGCGCTCCCGCGCGGCCGTGGCCAGGTGCTCGAGGAACCAGTCCCGGGCCAACCGGGCCGCCTGCTCCAACGTCCCCGGCTCCTCGAAGAGGTGCGTCGCCCCGGGCACGATCTCCAGCCACTTGTGCGTCCGCAGCGCCTCCAATGCCTGCCGGTTGAGCGCGATGACCTCGGTGTCATCCCCCCCCACGATGAGCAGGGTGGGCGCCCGCACCGCCGGCAGCACCGCGCCCGCGAGGTCCGGACGGCCGCCCCGGGACACCACCGCCTGGACGGCCTCGGGCATCCGCCCCGCAGCCACCAGCGCCGCTCCCGCCCCCGTGCTCGAACCCATCAACCCGAGCGGCTGCCCCTCCAGCCCCGGCACCCGCGCCAGCCACCGCGTGGCCCCCACGAGCCGCCGCGCCAGCAGCTCGATGTCGAAGCGCAGGTGCCGCGTCCACCGCTCGGCCTCCTCCTCCTCCGGCGTGAGCAGGTCCATGAGCAGCGTCGCCAGCCCCGCCCGCTGCATCACTCCCGCGACGTACCGGTTGCGCGGGCTGAAGCGGCTGCTGCCGCTGCCGTGCGCGAACAACACCACGCCCGAGACCGCCTCCGGCACGCTCAGCGTTCCGTCCAACCACACGCCGGGCTCCCCCTCCACCCGCACCGCGTGCTCCGAGATTCGTCGCTCCGCCATGTCTCAACCCTCCATTGGTTTCACGGCGCCTCCGGGGCCATCCCCTCACCGTGCGCCGCGCGCGCCAGCAGCTCGCGCACCTCGTCGTCGGTGGTCTGCGTGAAGTCCTCGAACCACTGCCCCACCGCGTAGAACGGCTCCGGGGTCTGGAGGCAGACGAGCAGGTCCGCCTCGCGCTCCAGGTCCGCGCACGTCTCCGGCGCGCCCACCGGCACTCCCACCACGATGCGCGCGGGCTGATGCTGCCGCAGCGCCCGGAGCGCCGCCCGCATGGTGGAGCCCGTGGCCAGCCCGTCATCCACCAGGACCACCGTCCGCCCTTCCACGGGCGCGGGCGGCCTGCCGTCGCGGAAGAGCTGCTCCCGCCGGACCAGCTCCCGCGCCTCACGCTCGGCCGCCGCCGCGATGGCCGACCGGGGAATCCCCAGCCTCCGCACGACGCCCTCGTTGAGGACCGTGACGCCCCCCGTGGCGATGGCCCCCATGGCCAGCTCCTCGTGCCCCGGCGTGCCCAGCTTGCGCACCACGAACACGTCCAGCGGCACCCCGAGGATTCGAGCGACCTCGAAGCCCACCGGCACCCCGCCCCGCGGCAGCGCCAACACCAACAGGTCCCCGCCTCCACCAAGCAGGTCGCGGAGCCGTTGGCCCAACGCGCGGCCCGCCTCGACGCGGTCTCTGAACAATTGCATGACGTGCCCCCAGTGACGTCCTCCTCCTTGAGGTGGAAGACGTGCCGGGTGGCAGCAAGGGCACCCTGCCCGCCCGCTCCCATCACGCCCGAGTGACTTCGCGCCTGATTCGGCGATCAACCATTAACAAACATTTACCTCCGACTCCCTGCGCGCGACGCGGAGCGTCACCGGCCTATGGTCTGTCCCGCGTCAAACCCCACGGGAGTGCGTCAAAACCCAACGCAGGGAGTCCTCATGTCGAAGGTCTATGAAGCTCCGGGTCAGAAGGGCAGCAAGGTCGAATACAAGAGCCGTTACGGCAACTACATCGGCGGTGAGTTCGTCCCGCCCGTGAAGGGCCAGTACTTCGAGAACCCCAGCCCCGTCACGGGCCGCCCCTTCTGCGAGATTCCCCGCTCCACGGCGGAGGACATCGAGAAGGCGCTCGACGCCGCGCACAAGGCGAAGGACGCGTGGGGCCGCACCGCCCCCGGCGAGCGGGCCAACATCCTGCTGAAGATCGCCGACCGCATGGAGCAGCACCTGGAGATGCTCGCCGTCTCCGAGACGTGGGACAACGGCAAGCCCATCCGCGAGACGCTCGCCGCGGACCTGCCGCTCGCCATCGACCACTTCCGCTACTTCGCCGGCTGCATCCGCGCGCAGGAGGGCTCGCTCAGCCAGTTGGATGACAACACGGTCGCCTACCACTTCACGGAGCCGCTCGGCGTCGTGGGGCAGATCATCCCCTGGAACTTCCCCCTGCTCATGGCCGCGTGGAAGCTGGCCCCCGCGCTCGCGGCGGGCAACTGCGTGGTGCTCAAGCCCGCGGAGCAGACCCCCGTCACCATCCTCAAGTTCGCGGAGCTGGTGGGCGACCTGTTGCCCCCCGGCGTGCTCAACATCGTGAACGGCTTCGGCATCGAGGCCGGCAAGCCGCTCGCCAGCAACAAGCGCATCGCCAAGATTGCCTTCACGGGTGAGACGACCACCGGCCGCCTCATCATGCAGTACGCCTCCGAGAACATCATCCCGGTCACCCTGGAGCTGGGCGGCAAGTCCCCCAACATCTTCTTCGAGGACGTCTTCGCCCAGGACGACGACTTCGCCCAGAAGGCGCTGGAGGGCTTCGCCATGTTCGCCCTCAACCAGGGCGAGGTCTGCACCTGCCCGTCCCGCTCGCTCGTCGCCGAGCGCTTCTACGACGCGTTCATCGCCAGGGCGGTGGAGCGCACGAAGCGCATCGTGCAGGGCAACCCCCTGGACACCGCCACGCAGATTGGCGCGCAGGCGTCCAATGACCAACTGGAGAAGATCCTCAGCTACCTGGACATCGGCCGGAAGGAGGGCGCGAAGGTGCTCACCGGCGGCGGGCGCAAGGCCCTGCCCGGCGCGCTGGCGGAGGGCTTCTACGTGGAGCCCACCATCTTCGAGGGCAACAACAAGATGCGCGTGTTCCAGGAGGAGATCTTCGGCCCCGTCGTCGCGGTGACGAAGTTCAAGGACGCGGCGGACGCGCTCGCCATGGCCAATGACACGCTCTACGGCCTGGGCGCGGGCGTGTGGACGCGCGACACCAACACCGCGTACCGCATGGGCCGCGGCATCCAGGCGGGCCGCGTCTGGGTGAACTGCTACCACCTGTACCCGGCGCACGCGGCGTTCGGCGGCTACAAGCAGTCCGGCATCGGCCGCGAGACGCACAAGATGATGCTCAATCACTACCAGCAGACGAAGAACCTGCTCGTCAGCTACGACCCGAAGCCCATGGGCTTCTTCTAGGCCGCCCATGTCCGTGCCGCGCGTCGAGGCCACGCCGGCCGCCGAGGCCCTCATCCACAAGATGCAGGGCCTTCACGGTCCGCTCCTCTTCCACCAGTCCGGCGGCTGCTGCGACGGCAGCGCGCCCATGTGCTTCCCGCGCGGCGACTTCCGCGTGGGACAGGAGGACGTGTACCTGGGTGAAATCGCCGGCACGCCCTTCTACATGTCCGGCCCGCAGTTCCAGCTCTGGCGCCACACCCACCTCACCGTGGACGTGGTGCCCGGCCGCGGCAGCGGCTTCTCCGTCGAGGCCCCCGAGGGCGTGCGCTTCCTCATCCGCTCACGCCTCTTCACGGACGACGAGCACCGCGCGCTCGAACAAGCGGGGCCCCCGCTCCAGGGCCCCCAGCACTGAAGGCCGCGCCCTGGAGCCTCCCTCACGGCTCCAGGGCAGGCGGGGGCCGCGCCTCCCCCGCGTTCCGGGGCAGCCGCAGCGTGAAGGTGGCGCCCCGCCCCGGCTGGCTGTCCACGTCGATGCGGCCGCCCAGCGCCTCGACGATCTGGCGGCTGATGTAGAGCCCCAGCCCCATGCCGCCGTAGTGCCGCTCGCTCACGGCGCGCTCGAAGCGGCCGAAGAGGCGCGGCAGCGCGTCCGCTTCGATGCCGATGCCCTCGTCGCGCACCTCCACCCAGGCCTCGTCGCGCGCGTCCACGCCCGCGCGCACCGACACCGGGTGGCCCGCGCCGTACTTCGCCGCGTTGGAGAGCAGGTTCACCAGCACCTGGTCCAGGCGCAGCGCGTCCCACTGGCCCGTCAGCGTGCGCGGCAGCTCCAGCCGGAGGGAACACCCCGCCTGGGTGAACACGTCCCCCAGCCGCTCCAGCGCGTCGCGCGTCAGCTCCGCCAGGTCCACCTCCGCGCGCTCCAGCGCCAGCTTGCCCAGGGACATCCGGCTCACGTCCAGCAAGTTGTCCACCAGCGCCGTCAGCCGGAGCACCTGCCGCCGCGCGGTGTTCAGCCTCCCCGTCACGGGCCCGGGCGTGCCCGCCGTCTCCAGCGCCCGGCCGATGAGGTTGTGCTGGAGGATGAGGCTGGTGAGCGGCGTCTTCAACTCGTGGCTCGCCACGGAGAGGAACTCGTCGCGCAGCCGCACCGCGGACTGGGCGTCGTGGAACAGGCGCGCGTTCTCCAGCGCCACGCTCAAGCGCAGCGCCAGCTCCTCCGCCATCTTCACGTCCGCGGCCACCAGCGTGCGCTGGGGCTCGGCGGTGAACAGCGTGATGACGCCCAGCGTGCGGCCCCGCGCGCGCAGCGGCACCGCCAGCACGGACGTGGGCTCCAGGCTGTCCACCAGCGCCCGGTGCGCGTCGCTGGCGGAGACGGCGCCGCACCACTTGAAGTCCAGGCGCGACAGGAAGCAGACCTCGCCCGTGCGGAAGCACTGGAGCGCCGGGTGCGCCGGTCCCCGGTCCATTCCGGCCAGGGCGGCGTGCAGCCGCTCGTCGTGCTCGGGCACGCGGTGGGCCGCCGTCACCCGCCGCAGGGTGCCGTCCGGCGCGGCCAGGTCCACCAGGCAGCCGGTGGCCACGTGGTCCACCACCAGCCGCGCCACCTCCGGCAGCGCGGCCTCCACGTCGTCCAGGCGCAGCGCCAGCACGCGGCTCGCGTCCAGGAGCAGTTGCAGCCGCTCCTCGGCCTCCTTGCGCCGGGTGATGTCCGCCATGGCGCCGGTGAGCTCCGTCACCTTCCCGTCCGGTCCGGCGAAGGACTGCCCCACGCTGTGCAGCCAGCGCACGCCGCCTCCGCGGCGCATCACGCGGAACTCCAGCTCGAAGAAGCCCGGCGACCCGCGCTGGTGGCGGCGGAACTCCGCCTCCACGTGCGGCCGGTCCTCCGGGTGCAGGTGCTCCAGCATGTCCCCCACCCGCACCGAGGAGTCCACCGCCGGCAGGCCCAGCATGTGGTTGAGCGCCGCGTCTCGCAGCTCCTTGCCGCGCACCAGGTCCAGGCGCCAGGTGCCCATGTCGCCCGTCACCAGCGCCTGCCGCAGCCGCTCCGTGCGCTCGCGCAGCGCCTCGTAGAGCGCGGTCCGCTCCAGCGCCTGCGCGCACTGGTGCGCCAGCGCCTCCAGGAACGCGCGCTCCGCGACCGGGAAGACGCGCGGCTCCGGCCACGCGAGCAGCAGCAGGCCCCGCGCCCGGGTGTCTCCCCACAGCGGCACCACCGCGCGGGCCCCCGGCCCCAGGCGGCGCGCGAGCTCCGCGTCCTCCGGGTAGCGCGCGAGGAACTCCTCCAGCGAACCGAACCACCCCGACTCGCGCCGCAGGTCCTGGAGCCCCCTCCGGGCGGCGCCGCTCGGCGGGCGGTTGAAGGCGGCCAGCGCGTCCTCGGGGTACCCCAGCACGCGCAGCGGGCGCACGAGGCCGTCCTCCTCCAGCGCCAGCACCGCGACGCGCGTGGCGCCGCTCGCCTCCCACACCTCGCGCGCCAGCACCTGCGCCACCGCGTCCTCCGTGGCCGCGCGGGACAGGGCCGCCGTCACCGCCTGCAGCCGCGCCGTGCGCGCCTGGGCCTGACGGGCCTCGCCATACAGGAGCGCGTTGTCCAGCGACAGCGCGGCCCGGCGCGCCAGCTCGCGCGCCAGCTCCAGGTCGCATTCACCGAAGCGGCCGGCCGTGCCAGACATCAATGACAGACATCCCAGCACCCGCCCCCGCGCCACCAGCGGCACCAGCATCACGGAGCGGCAGCCCAGGCGCCACGTCTCCTCCAGGGCCTCGTTGCCCCGGGCCAGCGCCAGGAAGTCCTGCTCGGGCACCTCCCGGATGAGGCGGGGCTGGCCGGTGCCCAGCACCTGGGCCACGCCCTGGGAGCCGTTGTCCCGCAGGGCCCAGCGCTCGGCAATGGCATACACGGTGGGCACGAGCGAGGGGTCGCGGTGCGCCGCGGCCCGGCGCACCACCGCGAGGGACGGCGTGACGACGTCCACCGTGCACCAGTCCGCCAGCGCCGGCACCACCAGCTCCGCCAACTGGCGCAGCACCGTGGGCTCATCCAGCGACGACGACAACACCTCGCCCGCGCGGGCCAGGAACGCGAAGCGGCCCTCCTCCGCGGGGGCCGGGGCCTCTTGAGCACCGGCCAGGGGCGCGACCGCCTCCACCGTGTTGCCTTCGCGCGTGATGGCCGGCGCTCCCGGCGGCACGCCCTCTCCGGACACGGACACCGCCGCGCCGTTCGCCGTCACGGCGGACGGCGGCGGGGGCTCACCGGGAGGTTCGGTCGAAGACTCGTGAGATGGTTCGGGCATGGAGCGCGGGTCATGGCGTCACGGGGATGACGCCCCACCAAAGGGACGCTCCGATAATGACGGTCCCCGGCGGGCGACAAGCCTCCAGGGGCGCGGAACTCCTGGCGAGTGTCCGGCAGGCAACCCGCCCGGCCCGCCCGTGCGCGGCGGCTCAGCCCGCCGCCACGTCCGGTGGAGGCGGGTTCCACCACACCGCCCCCTTCCCCTGGATGGCGGCGTGCGCCCGCTCCCGCACCGCCCGCATCCCCGCGGCGTCCAGGGGCTGGAAGGCGGAGGCCGCGTGCAGCGCGGCGTCCTGTTCGTTCGGGAAGCCCATCCCCATCAACATCACGTCCGGCTCCAACGTCAGCGTGTAGCGCACGCACTCCGCCACCGACAGGTGCGGCAGCAGCGGCGTGCCCGGCGCCGCTCCGCCGGAGCCGACCTTGCCGCGCGGGCGCGCCTGGAGCGGCCGGCCGTAGCCCTCCGTGTCCCCCAGCAGCTTGCCCGCGCCGAACGTCTTGAAGGACACCACGCCCACGCCGTGGGCCCTGGCCAGGGGCAGCACCTGTTCCACGTAGCGCGCGTCCACGAACGGCCCCAGCGGGAACATCACCACGTCGCACCGCCCGGAGCGCACCGCCGCCACCAGCGCGTCCGGGTGGTGGCAGGAGATGCCCTTGAAGCGCGCCTGCCCCTTCGCCACGCACGCCTCCAACTGCGCCAGCGCGCCGCCCGGCCGGGCCAGCTCCTCCCACTGCGCCAGCGACTTCACCGCGTGCAGCGCGAACAGGTCCACCGACGGCAGGCCCAGCCGCCGCAGGGACGCCTCCACCTGCGGCGCCACCGGCGCGTCCAGCTCGTCCACCTTGTCGATGACGAACACGCCCTCACGCCGGCCGCGCAGCGCCTCGCCCACCACCTCTTCGCTCAGGCCGTCCTCGTAGCCGGGCGCCGTGTCGATGACGTTGAGCCCCGCGTCCAGCGCCCGCGCGAGCGTGGCGACCAGCTCCTCGCGCGGCACCGTGCGGTCCGCCAGGTCGCCAATGCCCACCGCCGTCGCGGTGAAGCCCGTGCGCCCGAGCGCGCGGCGCGGGGTGAAGCGGGGAAGCGGTGTCGTGCTCATGCAGGAGTCCTCCCGTGGGACAAGGAGGAGCACAGCATCTCACCGCGCGCCACGCCCCGCGCGGTTCTTGTCCCAGATGGCTCCCAGGATGAGCAGGTAGGCCATCAGGCGGACGACATACAGGTAGTGGAGGCGCTCGGTGTCCAGGTCCGGCGCCACCAGCGTGCCCAGCAGGCTGTGGACCCCCATCAGCGTGAAGGCCAGGGAGAACAGCGCGAACAGCCGGTCCTTCGACTGGAGGTAGAAGCGCAGGAAGAACAGGGCGCACGCCAGGTACGCCATCAACACCGCGCCATCGAGCAGGATCTTGAACATGGTGTCCCCCCCTAGGACACGTCCCAGATGAGGCCGAACAGCAACACGCTGGCGCCCGCCAGCGACGTGACGGTGCGCGCCAGCGACAGGTCGCCCGCGGGAATCAGCACCAGGTCCACGAAGAGCAGCATGTTGTTCACGGTGAAGAGCAGGAAGCACAGGCCGCTGTAGAGCAGCAGCTTCATCCGCGTGCGCCGCCACGCCCGCAGCAGCAGCACCGCGCACGCCGCGCTCGTCAACGCGCACAGGATGTAGACCGCCTCAGCCATGTCCGTCGCCGTCCTTGTCCTGTTTGAGCACGAACGCGTCCGCGAAGCCCCTCACCCGGTCCATGGGACGTGAGAAGATGAATGAAATCACGCTCACCCGGCGCGACGCGTACGCCGCCGCCAGCTCCGCCGTGGCCTGCACGTCCTCCGAGCGGCCGGGGCTGAAGCGGTAGGCGTCCGCCTCCACCCCATCCTGGAGCAGCAGCCCTCCCGTCTTCAGCTCCGCCATCCGGCGGGCCGCGGAGGCTTCGGTGATACGCAGTTCCAGGGCCACCGCCGGCGCCGTCCACGCCCGCTCCGTCCGGGCGCGAAGCAGGAGGAGCACCTCCAGCTTCTCGATGGAATCGATGTGCGTCGTGAGGAAGCGCTGGACCCGTGGTGCGAGGCCGGCGTCAGTCACGTCTCCACCTATGAACCCAGATACTTTGTGAATCAACCTTTTCGGTAGGGGCGGTTGTTCACAGTCCCACACGAGCCTGTCGGCCTGCCTGCTCTGGGTGCGTCACGCCAGGGGGCGCCTGATTCCGCCTAGTTGCGCACGCGCGGGGCGGGGGCGCGGACGCGGACGTCCATGCGGGCGTCGCCGGCCACCATGCTGCTCAGGGCCTCCGGCTGGGACGGCGACAGGCGGGCCACGGCGCGCAGGGCGGCCACCAGGATGAGGGACTCCAGGCTGGAGGGCACGGACAGCCCCTGGGGGCCGGCCTTCACGGGCAGGGGCAGCCGGGGGGCGCGGCCGGCCGCGGACAGCGCGTCCACGGCGTAGGCGGGGCGGGACTCCAGCGACACGGTGATGGCGGGCAGGGCCTGCGCCTCCCTGTCGGCGCCGTGCACCTGGAGCTCCAGGAGCCGCCCCAGCGAGCCGGGGGACAGGTAGAGGGCCAGCCCCGAGGGGCCCTCGTCCTCGCCGTGGAAGACGCAGCCCTCGTAGGTGTGCTCGTGCGCGCCCGTCACGTCCACGGTGAAGGCCTGGCTGTCATCCCAGTGCATCCAGGGCTTCGCGTCCCAGAACTCGGTGGCGGCCTGGACGAAGAGCAGCGCCTTGTCGCTGCCCAGCCCGGACACGCCCAACTGGCCCCACGCGAGGAAGGTGGCGATGGCCGCCCGGGCGGAGAGCGCCGCCAGGGACGGGGGCGCCACGGACAGGCCCAGCTCGGCGGCGGCGTCCGCCAGGGCGGGCTCGCACGCGACCTGAGAGGGCTCCAGGCCGGCGGTGAGGGCGCGCACGCCGGCGAGGTCCGTCTGTTCGAAGACGGGAGGGGACGGGTCCCCTGATTCGCCGATGCGCAGGTAGACGCCGGTGGTGCCCACGGAGAGGGGCACGGGACCCAGCTTGAGCAGGTGGAACATGGCGGACCCTCCGGGCACGCGGGCGGTGCGCCTCACCCTCCCCGGGCGCGGGGATTCGCGTCCAGGGACCTGCGGACCTGCTTCATCAGGGCCCGGATGTCGAACGGCTTCTGGAGGAACTCCATGCCCGGGTGCAGGCGCTTGAGGCCGTTGACGTCCACGGCGCTCATGCCCAGCACGGGGATGTGGCGCAGGAGCGGGTCCTCCTGGATGCGCGCGATGAGCGCGGGGCCGTCCAGCACGGGCATCATCCAGTCCGTCAGCACCAGGTCCGGCTTCACCTCCGCCATGCGCTCCAGGGCCTCGCGGCCATGGGACGCCGTGAGCACGCGGTAGCCCTCCTCCCTCAGAAGGTCCGCGAGCGCTTCCAGGATGCCCTGTTCGTCGTCCACCACCAGCACGGTCTCGGTCGCGGGAACCACGGAGCCTCTGAGGTCAGGAGTGGTTGCCCGGAACGCGGGCGATGCCGGTGAGCAGCAACTCGGGCGACGGCTGGAAGGGCGGCTGGATCTCGATTCCCTGGGAGGTGATGACGAACTCGCGCAGCGTCGGGTCGTAGTCCGCGTCGCGCAGCTTGAAGATGGACAGCAGCCGCCGCAGGCGGCCGTTGAGCTCCAGGTGGCGCATGAACAGCAGGTTCTCCGCCACGCCGGACAGGCCGGTCCCCAGGGGGACGTCCATGTCCGGGCCGAAGAGGCGCGGCGTCTCCAGCGTGAAGACGGTCGTCACCCCGTGGCGTCGCAATTCCTGCGTGAGCGCGGCGAAGAAGGGGCTGATGCGCGCCGGCTCGTGGGTGGTCTCCACCATGGCGCTCAGCCCGTCCACGAACAGGCGCTTCACGCCGCGTCTGCGCACGTCCTCCACCAGCGTGTGCGCCACCAGGTCCAGGTTGCACTCCGCGGGCATGTTCCACTGGAGCACCAGCCGGCCGTCCTTCACCGCGCTGCCCAGCGACAGCCCCACGTTGGCCGCCTTGTGCATCAGCCGGTCCGGCCCCTCGTAGAAGCTCACCATCAGGCAGGGCTCGCCCAGGCGCAGCCCCTCCGCCAGGTGGCTGACGCCGAGGATTGTCTTTCCGCAGCCCGGGGGCCCCATCACCAGCGTGGTGGAGGCCGCGGCGATGCCCTCCGGAATCATGGCGTCCAGCGTGGGCACGCCGAAGCGCACGCGCTGGGTGCCCCAGTCCGGGGGCTGCGCGCGGCTGACCATGGTCTCCAGGCGGGGGAAGACCTCCAGGCCCGCCTCGGAGATGCGGAAGTGGTGCGCGCCGTTGAGGCTGGCGCTGCCGCGGAACTTGCGCACCTGGATTTCACGCCACGAGCGCATGGCCGCCGTGCGCTCGCGCAGCTCCAGGATGCCGTCCACCATGGTGTACTCCGGGTGCACGGTGGGGCCCACGCTGCTGGTGAGCAGGAGCGCGGTGAAGCGCGACAGGCCGGCGGACACCTGGAGCTCGTGGATGAACTTCTTGAAGTCGCGGCTGCTGCCCGCGGCCTCCTGCGCCTGCACCAGGCCGTCCAGCACCAGGATGCCCGCGCCGTGGTTGCGCATCTCCCGGCGCAGGAGCTCCAGCAGGCCCGGCAGCCCCTGCTCCTCCAGCATGCGGAAGCCGCTGACGTAGTAGATGCGCTGGGGCAGTTGGGAGGCGTCGAAGAACGCCATGCTGCGCAGGTTCGCCAGCATGCGCGAGTGCGACTCGGCGAGCAGCGTCACGTACAGACAGCGCGTGCCCTGGCGCGCCTGCGAGTAGCAAAGCTGGTTGGCGAAGATGGTCTTCCCCGCGCCGGGCTCCCCCACCACGATGTAGACGCCTGAGGCCACCAGGCCACCGCCCAGGATGGGATCCAGTCCGGGCACGCCTGTCGCGATGCGCTCGAAGACGGGGGGGTGCTGCTCGCTAGGGGACATGACGACCGCTCATACCGTAAAACCCGGGGTGTCGCCCTGGGAGTTTCGCGCCGGAGCCCCCTGCCCCCTGGAGCCCTCACCGTGGAAACCCTCGTCCGGTTCGCCGAAGGCCTGGGCCGCTTCTCCGCGCGCTTCGTCCCCAGCGCCTTCGCCATCGCGGTGCTGCTCACGCTGCTCACCATGGCGCTGGCCCTGGGCTGGGTGGGCGCCGCGCCGCCGGTGGTGCTGGACGCGTGGGGCGGGGGCTTCTGGGAGCTGCTCACCTTCTCCATGCAGATGGCCCTGGTGATGTTCACCGGCTACCTGCTCGCGCTCACCGCGCCGGTGAAGGCGCTGCTGGAAGGGGTGGCCCGCCTGCCCCGAAGCCCCCGGAGCGCCACCGCGCTGATGGCGGCGGTGTCCATGGCGCTCGCGTACTTCAACTGGGGCCTGTCGCTCGTCGCCAGCGCCATGCTGGTGCGCTTCATCGCGCGCAGGCGCCCGGACGTGGACTACCGGCTGCTGGTGGCGTGCGCCTACTTCGGCCTGGGCGCCACGTGGCACGCGGGCCTGTCCGCCTCCGCGCCGCTGCTGGTGGCGACGCCGGGGCACTTCCTGGAGAAGCAGTTGGGGGTCATCCCCATCGACCGGACGCTCTTCTCCCCCTTCAACGTGGGCCTCACGCTGGCCGCGGTGGCGCTGCTCACGGCGCTGGCGTGGGCGCTGCATCCCTCACCGGAGCGCACGGTGCGCGTGGAGCCCGCGGTGCTGGAGAAGCTGGGCGACTTCGTCCCGCCAGGGAAGCCGCCAGGGCGCTTGAGCCCCGCGGAGTGGTTGGATCACGCGTGGCTGCTCAACGTCCTCTTCGGCGTGCTGGGCCTGGCGTGGTTCGCGCGGCACCTGTGGCTCAACGGCGGCTGGAAGGCGCTCAACCTCAACGGGGTGAACTTCACCTTCCTCACGCTGGCGGTGCTGCTGCACGGCACGCCCGCCCGGCTGCTCAAGGCGAGCGAGGAGGCCGCGAGCGTGCTGCACGGCATCGTGCTGCAGTTCCCGCTGTACGCGGGCATCTACGGCATCTTCAAGGCCACGGGGCTCACGGACCGCATCGGGGAGCTCTTCGTGTCGCTGTCCACGCAGAAGACCTTCCCCGCCATCGTGTACCTGTACAGCGGCGTGGTGAACTACTTCGTGCCTTCTGGCGGCTCCAAGTGGGCCATCGAAGCGCCCTACCTGCTGGACGCGGCGGGGCGGCTGGGCGTGGCGCCGGAGAAGGTGGTGCTCGCGTACGCGTGGGGCGACATGGCCACGGACCTCATCCAGCCCTTCTGGGCGCTGCCGCTGCTGGCCGTGGCCCGCCTGGAGTTCAAGGACATCCTCGGCTTCCTCCTGGTGGCCTTCCTCGCGTACCTGCCGCTGGTGACGCTGGGCTTCTTCCTGTTCGGGTAGCGCGGCGCGGCGTCCCCGGTGTGAAACCCCGGTATCCGGGACTCGGGGAATGGCGCGGGATGTTTCATGGTAGACACGCACACCGAGCGGCCGGACGTGGGCCGGCCGCCTTCAACGACAACGAGGGGACCCCAAGTCATGAAGAGCCTGTTCAACGGAAGCGTGCTGTGCGCGGTGCTGGGTGTGGCGGCGGTGGCGGGGGCGCAGGAGGCGGCGGCGCCGGCCGCGGAGCCGGTGAAGGCCCCCAGCGCGGACGCGGTGCGCGACACCTGGAACTACTTCTACAAGGGCCAGGGCCAGGGTCCCGTGCTGGTGGAGGCCAAGCTCTGCACGGAGGTGGCCAAGGACGGCCCCAACAAGTACGAGTGCACCGCCGAGGTGGGCCCCGAGGGCGTCAAGGCGGGCACCAACGTGATGCTGTGGCAGAGCTACCTGGTGCCCCAGGGCGACTCCATCGACGACATCACGGTGCAGGTGAAGCAGGGCGCCACCGTGCGTGAGACGAAGGACGTGAAGGTGAAGGGCGAGGGCTGGCGCGCGCGTCAGTGGACCGGCGTGCGGCTGCCCAAGGCCGGCGCGTGGACCGTGACCGTCATGCGCGGCGACCAGGTGCTCAAGGAAGTGCCGGTGAAGGTGCTGTAGTCCTTCAGCCCGTCCAGGACACGACACATCCATCGACGCCCGCCGGGGAGACCCGCGCGGGCGTCTTTCTTTACCGGCTCCCCTCCCCGCGGTCGGCAGGAATTACCGGCTGACGGACACCGCCCCCGCCCTCGCATCCGGCTCCCCACGGGCGCCCCCGAGGGGACATCCTTGCCATCCCCCTTTGGCCGCGCCCTTGCAGTAGGGCCAGGGCGCGGTTGAAGGGCGGGGGAGTCGGGGTTGGGTGGGGCGGGTCCGGGACGGGGGGCGGCGGTGGCGTGGATTCGGATGGCGGTGTTCGTGGGGGGGCTCTTCCTCGTGGGGTGCGAGGAAGCCCGAGCCACGGCGCCGCGCATCCCGGTACTCGGTGAGGTGGGTGGACAGGGAGCGCCAGAGGGCGTGGAGGGCCACGTGTGGTCGCGGACCCTGAGGGTTGGGGACCCTCAGGCTCCGCACGCGGTGGTGACCTCCAACGGGGACGTCCTGGTGGCGGCGACCTACCAAGAACCCATCGACCTGGGGGCGGGTCCCCTGCCCTTCAATCGCAACGTCGTGGCGCCACACCTGCTGGTGGCGCGGTATTCGCCGGAGGGCACGCTGAGGTGGGCGCGGGGCTGGACGCCCGACCACGAGGCGCGGGCCCGCGTGGGCGGCCTGGCGGTGGACGCCCACGACAACATCTTCCTCACGGGCATGTCCGCGGGCTTCACCCGCGAAGGCGCCGCGCTGCCGGAGGGGCCGTTCCTGGCCCGGCTGGACGGCGGCGGCGCGCTGGACTGGGTGCGCTCGCTGCCGGGGGAGGGGCCGGTGGCGGTGAACGGCGTCACGTCCGACCACCATGGGGGCGCGGTGCTGGTGGGGGACTTCGCCGGCGCGCGCGACCTGGGAGAGGGATTGCAGCGCACGCCCCAGGGCAGGCACGCGGGCTTCGCGCTGAGCGTGGGGCCCGGGGGTGAGCAGCGCTGGAGCCGCGTGTGGATGCCTTCAGGCGAGGGCGAGGTCTCCGCGCGGGCGGTGGCGGTGGATGTCTTTGGCGACGTGCACGTGGTGGGCGGCTACGCGGGGGCGGTGTCGTTTGGCGACGCGACCTTCGTCACCGTGCGCCAGCACACGCCCTTCGTGGTGAAGCTCACCCGGGACGGCGACCCCGTCTGGAGCCACGACGTGCGCGGCACGGACGGCACGGCGGTGTCCGTGGCCGTGGGGGCGGACCGCGTCTTCGTGGGCGGAGGCTTCAGCGGCCGGCTGTACTTCCAGAAGACCTTCCACCGCGCGGACTCGCGCGACGGCTTCCTGCTGGCCTACGACGCGAATGGGAGCCAGCGGTGGGCGCGCACCTTCCCCACCGGCGCGCCGATGGTGGCCACCGACGACGCGGGCCAGTTGACGGTGGCGGGCGGCCATGACGGCGGCCTCGCCCTGGGCGGCGGCGCCCTGCCTCCGGGCCTGTATGTCGCGAAGCTGTTGCCGGAAGAGGGCACGTCGCTCTGGGTGCGCGGGTTCGCGAGCCCCGGCACCGTGGCCCAGGCCCGGAGCGTGAGCGTGGACGCCACCGGCGGCGTGCTGCTCGCCGGTGGCTTCAACCGGCCCGTGCCGGAGGACGGACCGTCACGGCCGCTGCAGGACGGCTTCCTGCTCAGGCTCCACCCCTGACGTCAGGCCCCGATGCCCTCGGGGTCCGTGGCCAGCTCTCCGCCCAGGTGCATGCCCGTCTGGCAGCGGTAGTCCGTGACGAGCGACGCGGCCAGCACCTTCACGCCCAGCAGCACGTGCAGCGCCGCCGCCACCGGCGAGCGCTTCGCGTACCCCAGCACGAAGGGCGCCAGCACCGCGCCCAGGCCATAGGCGTAGTCCGCCAGCTCGTGCGCCTCGATGGGGATGAGCTTCGTGAGGCTCAGCCGGTAGTCCGTGAACAGCGACACGCCCACCGCGGCCCCGCCCAGCGCCCAGCCGGCCGCCTTCGCCCTGCTGTCACCGGACGCGTTCCCCACCGCCACCAGCGCCGCGCCTCCCACGTAGTCCAGCACCGAGTGCAGGTCCTGCGACACCCAACGGCGCAGGGGCAGCCGGCCGAACAGCGGACGCGACAGGATGCCCGCCGCCGCGCTGTGGTCCCGCAGCCGGCGCCACTCGCGGCGCACGGCGCCCTCCGGGCGCGGAGGGACTGGGGGCAGCAGGCGCTCGGGGCCTCGGACCTCGTACATGACGTGACTCCTCCGCGGGCCGTCGTGGCCTCGCGAAGGAACGGTAGCCACGCTCCCAGAGCCGGGCGCCAGGGCGGCCCCTGTCCCGCGCCCGCCTGCCTGCGCCCGCCATGGGTGGGGAGTGCGACCACCCCGCGAACTGTTGGCTGCTCAGCAAGGGGGCTTCCACCCACCCCGCTCCGCCGGGCAGACTGTCGTTCGCACTCAGGCCCTCACATTTCGAGAGGGCCGACCGCTCAGAACGCGGTGGGTGCCGCGCCCCACCCAACAAAGAGAAGACGATTCATGGCTACTGGTACGGTGAAGTGGTTCAACGATGCGAAGGGCTTTGGCTTCATCACGCAGGACGGCGGTGGTGAGGACGTGTTCTGCCACCACAGCGCCATCAACATGGACGGCTTCCGCACCCTGGCCGAGGGCCAGAAGGTGGAGTTCGAGGTGACGCGCGGCCCCAAGGGCCTCCAGGCCCAGAACGTTCGCGCAGTGGGTGGATAACAACCCGCTCCGGGTCAAACCCAGAGCACGGAAGCCCGGTCCCGCTCGCGCGGGCCGGGCTTCTTCATTTTTACAACCTGCCGGGAAGGAAAAACACGCAATCCCTTTCAAACCTTCCATCCCACCGGGAATCACGGGGGGGCTGGTGAAAGTCCGAAAGACGTCTGTTAGGCTTTGATCCTGCGAGGGAGGGCGCACCTATGTTCGAAGTCACCAACGATGTCAGCCGTCGGACCATCACTGCCCGCATGAGCGGTTTCATGCGGCCCAACGAAATGAAGGAGTACGTGGCCGTCTACAAGAAGGCCACGGACAGCTACGGCGGAGGGCGGCACCTGGTTCTGGCCGACATGCGGGGCCTGCGCCCGCTGGAGCCGGAATCCGCGAAGCTGTTCTCCGAGATCGTCGACCACGGGCGCAAGAACGGCTGCGCGATGTGCGCGCACGTGTCGGACTCCACCATCGCGCGGCTGCAGACGGCCCGCGTGGCGTCGGAAGCATCCCCCAACGACGACATCACCGTGGATTGTGTGTCGCTGGAGGAAGCGCAGAACCAGCTCGCCAAGGCGCGCGTGCGCCTGCTCAACGGCGAAGGCTTCTCGGCCGCTCGCTAGAGCTGTTCCTTCCGGGCAGGACGCCCGCGAACGCCCCGTCTCCGGCGAAGCCCGGAGCCGGTGGCCCCGCGGAAGGACGCCTGGCCGGGAAATGTTTCATCCCCCTTGTTTCAAATGAAAGGCGCGGGTGACGACACCGTCACCCGCGCCTTTTGTGTGTCTGCCGTCAGCCCTCAGGCCGCGCGGTCGTGCGCGGCGGACGCGTCCACGGCGGGCTTGGAGTGCGGTCCCTGCGCGCGGGGCTGCTTCTTGCGGAAGGACAGCTTCTCCATCGCCGCGAACACCACCGGCACCACCAGCAGCGTGAGGAAGGTGGAGGTGATGACGCCGCCGATGACGGAGATGGCCATGGGGGCGCGGAACTCGGAGCCGATGCCCGTGCCCACGGCGGTGGGCACCATGCCAATGGCCATGGCCGCGCTCGTCATGAGGATGGGGCGCAGGCGGCGGGGGCCGGCCTTGAGCAGGGCCTCGTCCACGGAGTCACCCTCGCGCAGGTGCTGGAGCGCGCCGTCGATGAGGAGGATGGCGTTCTTCGTCACCAGGCCCATCAGCAGGATGACGCCAATCATCGCGCCCATGCTGACGTGGTAGTTCGTGACGACGAGCCCCAGCAGCGCGCCCACGAGCGCCAGCGGCAGCGACACCATGATGGTGAAGGGGTGCTTGAAGGACTCGAACTGGCTGGCGAGCACCATGTAGATGAAGACGAAGGCCAGGCCGAACGCGATGCCGAACGCGTCGTTCTGCTCATCCAGGCTCTTCATCTGGCCGTCGTAGACGATGGCGTAGCCGGGCGGCAGCGGCTTTTCCGCGATGGCGGCCTTGAGCTTCGTGGCCACGTCACCCAGCGCGGCGCCCTTGGCCAACTGGGACACGACGGCCACCTGGCGCTCGCGGTTCTCGTGCTCGATGACGCTGGGGCCGTCCTTGAGCGACACCTCCGCCACGTCCGTCACCTGGTGCAGGCCCTTGGGCGTGGAGATCATCAACTGGCGCACGCGCTCCGGCGTGGCGCGGTCCTCCTCGCGCAGGCGCACGCGGATGTCCGTCTCGTCCGTGCCCTCGCGCAGCTTGGCCGTCACGTCACCGTCGATGGCCAGCCGCAACTGCGAGGCGAGCGCCCCGGCGGACAGGTCCATGTCCGCGGCGCGCGCGCGGTCGATTTGGATCTGGAGCTCCGGCTTGGCCGGGTTGGAGTCCACGCGCACGTCGGAGGTGCCCAGCGTGCGCAGGATGCTGGCCACGCGCTCGGCCTCCTCGTTGACGCGCTTCAGGTCCGGGCCCACCACGCGCACCATGATGGGGAACCAGTCGCCCAGGCCTTCGATGGACGGCGGGTCCGACAGGGTGATGGCGGTGGAGACCAGGTTGGGCACCAGCAGCGCGCGGGCCTCGTCCTTGAGCACGGCGATGCTCTTGGTGCGCTGGTCCTTGCCCACGGTGAGCACGCGCAGGCGCGCCTTGTAGACGTCTCCGTTGGGACCGACCGTCGTGTAGATGTCCGTGACTTCGGGGATCTTCTTGAGCAGCACCTCCGCCTCCGCGGCGCGCTCCGTCGTTTGGGCCAGGTTGGAGGAGTCCGGCAGTTGCAGCTCGACGATGAGCTGCGAGCGGTCCTCCGCGCTCATGAACTCCACGCCCAGGCGGCTGGCGGCGCCGAAGGACAGGAACAGCGCCAGCACGGTGAGGCCGGCGGTGGTCCACTTGTGGCGCAGCACCCAGCCCAGGATGCGGGCGTAGGTGGACTCCGTGGCCTCCAGGAAGCGGCGCAGCGCGCGGAAGACGGCGGGCTCGTTGCGCTGCGCGCCCGGCGTGTGCGCCTTGGCGAAGCGCGCGGACAGCATGGGGTCCAGCGTGAAGGAGATGAACAGCGAGATGAGCACCGCCACGGAGATGGTGATGCCGAACTGCTTGAAGAACTGACCCACGATGCCGGGCATGAAGGCCACGGGGATGAACACCGCCACCAGGGCCAGCGTCGTCGCGAGCACCGCCAGGCCCACGTCCCTGGTGCCGTTGTACGCGGCGCTCATGGGGTCCTCGCCCTGCTCCAGCCGGTGGGTGATGGCCTCACGCACCACCACCGCGTCGTCGATGAGCAGACCGATGGCCAACGACAGCGACAGGAGCGTCATCTGGTTGAGCGAGTAGCCCAGCACGTACATCACGAAGAACGTGCCGATGACGGACGTGGGCAGCGCGAGCGCGGAGATGAACGTGCCGCGCGGGTCCAACAGGAACATCAGGATGATGAGGACCGCCATCAGGCCGCCGAAGATGAGGGCGATCCACACCTCGTGGGTGTTGGCGCGGATGAGGTCCGACTGGTCGATGAGCAGCGTGGCCTGGAAGCCCTGCCCCACCACCGGCGTCATGTCCGCGAGCGTCTTCTTCACCGCGTCGCTGACGCTCACGGTGTTGGAGCCCGGCTGCTTCACGATTTCGAGCACCACGGCGTCGCGGGCGTTGAGGCGCGCGGTGGTGCGGCGCTCGGCGACGCCGTCCGTGACGGTGGCGACCTCCTCCAGGCGCACCTGCGCGCCGGTGCCGCTGCGCGCGATGGGCAGCTTCTTCAGCTCCTCCACGGTGCGGAACTCGCCCATGGCGCGCACCGTCAGCTCGTTGGGCCCCAACTGCAGACGGCCCGCGGGCAGGTTGAGGTTCTCCATGGCGATGCGCTGGGACACCTGCGACGGCGCGATGCCCACCGCGCGGGCCTTGTCCAGGTCGATGTCGACTTGAATCTCGCGCGTGTCGCCGCCGGTGATGCGCACCTCCGCCACGCCGGCCAACTGCGCGAGCGCGGGCTTGATGCGGTCATCCAGCAGCTTGCGCAGCGCCTGGGACTTCATGTCCGCGGAGATGGCGTAGGTGAGGATGGGCGCGGCGGACAGGTCCACGCGGCTGACGATGGGCGCGTCCGCGTCCGTGGGCAGCTTGTTGACGGCCTGGCCCACCTTGTCGCGCACGTCCTGCACGGCGGTGTCCAGCGCGGTGCCGAGCGTGAAGGACACCACCACGGTGCCCACGTTCTCACGGCTGAAGGAGTGGATTTTATCCACGCCGCTGATGCCGGCGACCGCGTCCTCCAGGGGCTTGATGACCTGGGTCTCGATTTCGCCCGGGCCCGCGCCCTTGTAGAGGGTGTTGACCACCACCACGGGGAAGCTGACGTCCGGGTAGAGGTCGGTGCCCAGGCGCTTGAGGCCCATCACGCCCAGCACGATGAGCAGCAGGGACACCATGGCCGTGAACACCGGCCGTCGGATGGAAACGTCACTGAGAATCATGGGAAGAGCTCACGCACGCCGCGGCCGCCCTCAAGGACGGCTTCGGCGAAAAGGGGCGGCTTGCGGCTACTTCACGGAGACGCGGGTGCCGGGGGTCAGGGTGGGCGTGGGGTAGTCCACCACCTGCTGGAGGACGGCCGCGGCGCGCACCACCACCTCGCGGTCGCGGCGCTCCAGCACCTGCACGTCCACGCGCTGGAGGGTGCCGTCGCTGACGACGAGGACGTGGTCCCCGTTGGAGGAGGACAGCGCCGTCGTGGGCAGAAGCTGCGCGTCCTGCGTCTCGCCCAGCTTCAGCATGGCGCGCGCCAGGGTGTGGGCCACGAAGCGGCCGTCCGCGTTGGGCACGGCGATCTCCACCGGGATGCGGCGGGTGGTGGGGTCCGCGGAGGGCAGGATGGTGCGCACCACGGCCTCGTCGGTGGACGCGCCGTTGCCCAGCGCCGCCACGCGCACCTTCGTGCCGGGCTTGAGCAGCGCGCGCGCGCCCTCCGCCACGGTGGTGCGGAAGACGAGCGTGTCCAACTGCTCCAGCGTGAAGAGGGGCGCGCCCGGCCCCACCGTGGCGCCCGTCTGGTCCGGGGACTCAATCAGCGTGCCCGCGAAGGGCGCCTTCAGGTCGTGCCGGCGGCGCGCCGCGCGGGCCTGCGCGAGCTGCGCCTTCGCGGCCATCACCTGCGCCTGGGCCTGCGCGGCGGCGGCCACGGCGCTCTTGTGCTGCTGGTCGCTGACGCCACCGCCGGTGCTGAGCTTCTCCGTGCGCTCGGCGGCGTCCTTCGCGATGGAGGCGCCGGCCTCCGCGGCGGCGACGGCGGCCTCCGCGCCGGCCACCTGCGCGTCCACGATTTCGGAGTTGAGCTGGGCGAGCGTGTCGCCCTTCTTCACGGCCTGGCCCTTGTGGGCGCGCACCGCCTCCAGCCGGCCGCCCACCTCGAAGCCGACCTGGAGGCCCTGGGCGGGGTACAGCGTGCCCGTCACCTCCTCCGACTGCGAGGCCTGCACGCCGCGCGCGGAGACGACCTTCACGGCCGGCGCGGGCTTGTCCTGGCCGGGGGCCGCGGCGGCGGCGGGCGGCGCGGACGCGGCCGCCTTGTCGCATCCGGAGAGCGCGAGCGCGGCGGCCATCCCCAGGGCGGTGAGGGCGCGGGAGGCGGAGGGCTTCGTGGACGGTTTCACGGGCGTTTCCTTGGCGGGCGGTGCGGGTGGGCCGCGCGGGCGTGGCGCCGGCGCGTGGAAGGAGGCGAAGAGGGACGCGCGAGGGCCGCGTGCGTCGCGGGCACGGCCTCGCGGGGCAGCGAGCCTTCGTGCATGAGACGTTGCAGGCCCACGGCCCAGGTGGCCAGGTCCGGCTTCTCTGTCAGCCGCCCCATGCGCCGGGCCAGCAGCAGGTAGGTGCCCACGATGAAGGAGCCGAAGAGGCTGGGGTCCACGTCCGGGGTGTCCGGGTGCTGGCCGCGCAGGTGGTGGAACTCCCCGGCGATGCGCTCCACCTCGCGGTCCACCACGTCCCACATGACGGACTCGAAGGCGGTGCCCTGGCTGCCCACCATGAGCGCCGTGACGAGCTCGCGCTGCTCCCACATGAGCTCCAGCATCTCCACGTCCAGCGCGGCCTCCATGCGCAGGAAGTCGCGGTAGCGCTCCGAGCGCGCGGCCACGTCCCCGGGCCCCGGCAGGCCGCCGTGGTCGGCGCGGAAGCGCTCCATGCAGGACAGGCGCTTCGTGGCCAGCCGCTCCAGCGCCGCCAGGAAGCCCTCCACCAGCGCCGCGAAGAGGGCCTCCTTCGAGCGGAAGTGCAGGTAGAAGGCGCCCTTGGACAGGCCGCTGGCGGCGGTGATGTCGCTGATGCGCGCGCCCTTCACGCCCCGCCGGGCGAACTCCGCCCGCGCGGACGCGACGAGCGCGCTGCGGGCTTTGGGGTCGGCGGGGCGGGGCATGGCGGACGCATTCCTAACCCGCCGGTCAGGAATAGAACAGTCGTTGCTGAACGCCGGGTCAGGAATCCGAGGGGCGTGTCGGCGGAGGGCGCAGGAGGGCGGAGCAGAGCGGACACGCGGGCGGTGCGTGGGGGGCGTCCCGGCGGTGCAGGTCCAGGATGGCGCGGGAGACCTCCGCCAGCTCGCGGCGCACCTCGCGGCGGGCGCCCTTCACGCGCTCGATGCGCATGTGGTCGTAGCCGGTGGTCTGGTGGCGCATCCAGGCGATGACGGCGGCCTCCGCGCGCCTTTCAATGGGGATGCGCTCCGTGCGGGCGACGGTGCCGCTGCCCACGGGCGTGGCGTGGCCGGCGACCATCACGGCCAGGCGCTTGGCGTGGGGGAGCCACGCGGGGCTGAAGGCGAGGAAGCGCAAAACGGCGTTGGCGAAGTCGACCTCGTACTCGGCCTGCTCCTTCGCGCGGCGCTCGCGGCCCTGGGCCAGCTTCTTCGCGTAGGCGGGGGTGGCGCGCTCGTCCTCCAGGGCGGCCCGGGCGTGGAGGATGTGGGCCTCCGGCGCCCACACGCCGCGGGAGAAGAGCTTGCGGCCCACCTTCTCCACCACGGTCCAGGAGGGGCCGGCGGCCTTCACGCGGCGGGTGAGGCCGGCGTCGCCGGGGGGGAGGAGGGCCCAGCCGTCAGGGACGGTGAGCAGGCGGCCGTCCTGGGCTTTCACTCGGCGGGGGTCGGCCGTGGGGCCGACCGTCAGGGAATCAGGCATGGGGGCGGGTCCGAAAGGGCCGGCTGCATAGCACGCCCCCTCGCACCCTGGTAAATGCCCCGGGAACGCACGCGCGCGCAGGCAGACTCCGCGCGTGCGAGGAGGCCACTCTCGACGTGGGAAGCGCTGGCATGTCCCTACTGAGGCTCACCTTCCTCGGCACCTCCGCCGCGCAGCCCACGCTGCATCGCGGCCTCTCCGGCCTGGCGGTGAAGGCGCACGCGGACCTGCTGCTGTTCGACTGTGGCGAGGGCACCCAGCGGCAGATGGTGCGCTTTGGCACGGGCTTCACCGTGGACGCGGCGTTCTTCACGCACTTCCACGCCGACCACTACCTGGGAATCATCGGCTTCCTGCGCACGCTGGGGATGATGGGCCGCACCGCGCCCATGCACCTGTACGGGCCTCCCCCGGCGCGGCGGCTGTTGCACCAGGCCGTGCACCTGGGGCTGGAGTCGCTGGCCTTCCCGGTCGAAATCCACGAGCTGAAGGACGGGGACACGGTGCGCCGCAATGGCTACACCGTGCAGGCGGTGGGCGTGGACCACCGCATCCACGCGCTGGGCTACGTGCTGGTGGAGGACGGGCGTCCGGGGCGGTTCCACCTGGAGAAGGCGCGGGAGCTGGGCGTGCCGGAGGGGCCCTCCTTCGGCAAGCTGCAGAAGGGCGAGTCCGTCACGCTGACGGACGGGCGGGTGGTGAGGCCGGAGGACGTGCTGGGCGAGTCGCGGCCCGGGCGCAGGCTGGTGATTTCCGGCGACACGCGGCCCTGCCCGGCGCTGGTGCAGGCGGCGAAGGACGCGGACCTGCTGGTGCACGAGTCCACCTTCTCCGACGACGAGCAGTCGCGCGCGCTGGAGACGCGGCACTCCACCGCGCGGGAGGCGGCCCAGGTGGCGCGGGAGGCGGGGGCCAGGCGGCTCATCCTCACCCACCTGTCCAGCCGCCACGACACCGACCCCGGGCGGCTGCTCACGCAGGCGCGTGAGGCGTTCAAGGGGCCGGTGGAGGTGGCTCACGACGGCCTCACCGTGGAGCTGCCGCTGCGCGACTGACGTCCGGGGTCGCGCGAGCGGCGGGCCCTGCCACGGCGCGGCGGGCTAATCGACCTTCGTCGCCTCGGCCTTGAGGGCGGCGGCGGCGTCGGGGTCCACCTTCTGGAGCAGCTCCCACTCCAGCTCGGAGTCGCGCCGCATCTGGGAGTTGCCGGCGCCGACCGCGCTCTCACCCATGTCCTTGCCGCGGCCACCGGTGTCGTCCGCGGCGCGGGACTCGGAGCGGTCCTGGCGGCGGAACTCCACGGCGCACTGGCCGGGCCCGCGCTCGAAGCCGCGCACCAGGTAGCGGGCGTAGGAGGTGCCCAGCGAGGAGGGCGCGCTGGTCATCAGCCACTCCGTCGTGGTCTCGAAGCCGGTCTGCGCGTTGGTGACGGAGAAGCCCTTCTCCTTGAGCAGGGCCAGGGCCTCCGGCCACACCTCCGCGATGGGCTTGCGGTAGACGTGCCCCATGGCCTTGTCCTCCAGGTACGCCTGCTGACGGCGCGCGGCGCAGCCGCTGAAGGCGAGGGCGAGGACGGACACCACCAGCAGCGCCGAGGCGCGGGACGATTTCGAGGGATTCATTGCTCCGGACTCCATGAGAAGGAAGACGGTTGCGGAATGTCGCCCGGGGCGGGCCTGGAAGCCAGGTCCAGGCCCTTCCGGGAGAGGGTCACCTCCAAGAGGCAACCTTCATTTGGCTTAGAGCCCGGCCGGTTTCCGGTGATGCGTCCGGCGCCGCACATCCGTGCGCACGAGGCTCTCCGGGGGGCCGGCGGCGGGGCCATGCTGGCGGGCGGACATGATTCCCATCAGCGACGACAACCCGACCCTGCGCACCCCGGTGATGACGTACCTCCTGCTCGCGGCCCTGGGGCTGACCTGGGTGTTCTTCCAGGGCGCGGGCCTGGACGTGGTGCGGCTCGCCACCAGCATCTGCGAGCTGGGCATGGTGCCCGGGGAGCTCACCGGCCGCGCGCCGCTGGGGCAGGCGGTGCCGCTGGGGGACGGGCTCGCGTGCGTGGTGGACAGCGCGTCCATCAACCGCCTCACGCCGCTCACGTCCATGTTCCTGCACGGCGGCTGGGGGCACCTCCTGGGCAACGTGCTGTTCTTCTGGGTCTTCGGGAACAACATCGAGGACAGCATGGGGCGCCTGCGCTTCCTCGTCTTCTACCTGGTGTGCGGGCTGGTGGCGGCGGCGGCGCACGTGGCGGTGGATCCCACGTCGCCGGTGCCCACGGTGGGCGCGTCCGGCGCCATCGCGGGCGTGCTGGGCGCGTACCTGGTGCTCTACCCGCGCGTGCGCGTGAACATGCTGTTCATCATCTTCATCCTCATCCGCGTCATCCCCGTCCCCGCGTGGGCCGTGCTGGTGTGGTGGTTCGTGCTCCAGGTCATCACCGGCCTGCCGCAGTTGATGACGCTGCGGCCGGAGGTGTCCGGCGGCGTCGCCGTGTGGGCGCACATCGGCGGGTTCGTGGCGGGCATGGTGCTGATCAAGCTCTTCGAGAACCCCCGCTACACGTCGCAGCGCACGACGTGGCGGCACCGGATGCACCCGAACCACCCCTGAGGCGAGCGGGCGGACAGGCCCCCGCCGGCCTGGGATGCGGATGCGGCGGGGCACCCCGAGATTGGAGGATGGTGTTCTTCGCGCCGCGAGGAGGCGGGCATGGGAGCGGACAAGACGTTGGGAGGACTCTGCGTGGACACGCCGCGGCGCAAGCGGGTGTTCATCCTGGGGGGCGGCTTCGCCGGCATGTACGCGGCGCTGCACCTGGAGCGGCAGTTGGGGAAGCGGGACGACGTGGAGGTGACGCTCGTCAGCCGAGACAACTTCTTCCTCTTCACGCCCATGCTCCACGAGGTGGCGGCGAGCGACCTGAACGCGACCGCCATCGTCATCTCGCTGCGCAAGCTGCTGCCGCGCCTGACGTTCGTGGAGGGTGACGTCAGCGGGCTGGACCTGGAGTCGAAGCGGGTCACGGTGGCGCACGGCGGGCTGGACGGCCACAGCCACACGCTGGAATACGACTACGTGGTGCTGGCCATGGGCTCGGAGACGAACTTCTTCGGCAAGCCGGGCCCGCGCGACTACAGCCTGACCATGAAGACGCTGGGCGACGCGATGCTGCTGCGCAACTGCCTCATCGACCGGCTGGAGGAGGCGGACGCGGACTGCGTGACGACGGGGCAGCGCAACGCCATCGTCACCTTCGTGGTGGTGGGCGGCGGCTTCGGCGGCGTGGAGACGGCGGGCGCCATCAACGACTTCATCCACGGCGCCCTGCCCTTCTATCCCAACATCCAGCACGCCAACGTGCGCGTGATGCTGGTGCACGGCGGCCAGGAGGTGCTGCCGGAGCTGGGCGAGGACCTGGGCGCGTACGCGCGCCAGAAGCTCATCGAGCACGGCGTGGAGGTGCGCACCGGCGTCCACGTGAAGGACGTGACGGAGGCGGGCGTGGAGCTGCCGGACGGCACGGTGGTGCCCACCAAGACGGTGGTGTGGACCGCGGGCGTCACGCCGCCGTCCCTGCTGTCCACGCTGCCGTGCGAGAAGGAGCGCGGGCGGCTCAAGGTGAACGAGCGCATGGAGGTGCCCGGCTTCCCGGGCGTGTGGGCGCTGGGCGACTGCGCGTCGGTGCCGGACGTCACCAACGGAGGCAAGCCCTGTCCGCCCACCGCGCAGCACGCGCTCCGCCAGGGCGTGGCGGTGGCGCGCAACGTGCGCGCGGCGCTGAACGGTCAGCCGGGGACGCCGTTCCGCTACAAGATGCTGGGGCAGTTGGCCACGATTGGCCGGCGCTCGGGCGTGGCGCGCATCCTGGGGCTGAAGTTCTCCGGCACCTTCGCGTGGGTGCTGTGGCGCACCATCTACCTGTTCAAGCTGCCGAAGCTGGAGACGAAGGTGCGCGTGGCCCTGGGCTGGACGCTGGACCTGTTCTTCCACAAGGACGTGGTGCAGGTCATCGGCCCGCGGGAGTTGGATCAGCTCACGCTGCCGGCCCTGCCGCTCAACAGCCGCCAGCAGGTGCGCCAGGTGCAGGCGCTCCAGTCGCACACACAGCACTGAGTACCGTCTGGCTCTCAAGGGCGTGGGACGCGGCTTCGACTGATGGAAAGAGCCCCACGGCCTGAGCGATCGCGATGGTAGCGTGCCCATCCGGGAGGTCACGCACCATTGCTCCAACCTTTGAGATTGGCTCTTCCCTTGTCGCTCATGCTCGCGTGGGGAACTGCCGCGCAGGCCCAGCCGGCCGCGAGACCGCGCGTCGAGCGCAAGCGCTCCGTGACCATCGCCCGCATGCCCGCGGAGCCGCTGCCCGTCGTCCGCGTTGCGCAGGACACACTGACGCTGCTGTTCTTTCCCTCGCCAATCCAGAAGAAGACCCTGACCTTCGATGAGTCCCGGATCCGCGTCCTGGATGCCGGCGAGCGCTCCGTCATCATCCAGCCCGTGGCCAACCTTGGCGACGGCGAGCGACAGGAGATCGGCGTTTTCTTCGACGATGGCCGAGCACCCGCCCGGGCCGCCTTCAGGCTCGTCACCGACCCGGCTGAAGTGGACTCGCGGATTGACGTCCAGCGTCCGGCGCCATCGAACGAGACCTGCCAACCCACCGCTCAAGCCCCGACGCCGAAGCCGGAAGACTTCGTGCTGCTCGGCTACCTGGACGACAAGGGCATCTCAACGTCCAGCAGAAAGGGCTCACTGGAGACGATGCAGGGACTTTCCTTTGAGTCGCTCGTGGCCTTTCGAGGCACGAACTGGATTCTGGCGGACGTAAGAATCATGAATAGCCTTGAGCAGCCCGCATGGACACCCCGAGAGGCGACGTTCGTGGGGAGGAGCGGTACGCCCCTGCTAGCGCGGCTCGTCGCGAAGCAGCCGGGACCGATTCCCCCTGGGAGGACCAAGCGCTTCCTGGCGGCCATGGAAGTGACAGCCAAGAACGCGGACCTTGTCTTCACCCTGGAGGTGCTCGGGGATGAGGGACGTCGACTCACGATTCCGGGCGTGCGCTTTCCGCTGCCCGCCGCGGGGGATGCCAGATGAACGCGGCGATGCTCAAGCTGCCTCCGGGTTCGCTCATTGATGGATGGCAGGTGGCCAAGGCACTCGGCGATGGCGGCTTCGCGTTCGTCTTCCTGGGCGAAAAGAGCGGCAGGCAATGCGCCATCAAGGTGGCCCAGCACCGGGAGTCCAGCGGCGACCTCAAGCAGACCCATGCCCGGACGCTGCGGGAGTTGACGGCGCTGCTCATGCTGGACCATCCGAACATCGTCCGGCCGCAAGGGCATGGCTTCGCGGAGAGTGGGAACGTCTACCTCGCGCTCGACTACGTGGAGGGCTGGACGCTCGCGGAGTGGGCGGAACGCAAGCACCCGACGGTTCGCGAAATCCTCGGCGTCTTCGAGAAGCTCGCCGGTGCGCTGTCGTACATGCACGGCCGGGGCATCCTGCATCGGGACCTGAAGCTGTCCAACGTGCTCATCCGAAAGAGCGACGGCGAGCCCGTCATCATCGATTTCAGTTGCGCGACCTACACCCTCGCCGAAGACCTGACGGATGGGGGTTTGCCCCCTGGCACGGACCGCTACCGCGCACCCGAGCAGTTCAAGTTCCTGCGCGAGCACAAGGATGAGCGCAGGGCCCGCTACGCCTTCCAGGTCGCCGACGAAATCTTCGCGGTCGGCGTCATGCTCCATGAACTGCTGACGGACCCGCGACCAACGGAGTTTCGTCCGCGCTTCGACTTGAACAACGCGGCCATGCCGCCGCCTGCGCCCCACAGGGTGAATGCGCGGGTTCCAGAGGAACTGAGCGGCCTCGTCGAGGACATCCTGGCCCGAGCCCCCAAGAGGCGTCCGGTCGACACCGAGGCGCTGCGCCGTGAGTTCGCCGAACTCCGAACCGCTCCTTCCGCCGAATTCGACGTGCCGGGTCATCCGCCATCGGAACAGCGCCACGGCGGGCCGGCCACGGAGGCGCTGGCGACGCCCTCCATCCCCCACTCGCTCCAGCGGCACGTCGCCCGGGTTGAGCGCAACCGAGGCCAGGGCCGATGGCGTGCGCTCCTCGCCGGCATCGCCGCGATAGTCCTCGCCGCGCTCGTCTGGCGTTTCGCCGGGGCCCCTGCCGAACCGCGCATCGCCGCGGGCCCGCGCCCTCCCGTCACGCCCCATTCCACACCGCCCGAAACGACCCCTCCTGCTATGTCCATCCCCAGTCCCTCACCCGTGACAGCCCCGGGGCCGTCAATCGCCGTTGCTCCGAAGGAAGGATCCGCCTTGAAGACCCGCGCCCCCGAAGTCTCGCCCCAAGGACGCCCCCCCCGCATGCCGAAGAAGGCCATCGCCGCCATTGAGTGCGCGTCGTTGTCGCTCGTCGCGGCGCTGGCTGCGGGTTGTCCGGGAGCTCAAATCCGGCCCGAGTCCTTCACCTGCCCGGATGGGGCGATAGAGGCGATGGAGAAGCAGCTCCACTGGGCGTGGAACGACACCTTCCTCCTCCAACTCGACGATCGCCAGAAGGGGGACGCGAATGTCTGGTTCACCGCTGGCTCGGAAGTGGTGGGAGTGATTCCGGAATACTCCAACGACCCCGAGGCGGAAGCGGTCGCTCCTCCTGGAACACGCTTCTACGGCAAGGCGTACTACCTCTCCGACAAGATGGGACGTGCGGATGGGCCAGCGCTCGTCGTGCGGTATGACCGCGTGAGGCTCCCGGGACAGGCCGATTATCCGATCTGCTTCGTCGTTGAGGGGGGAGTCGCTGAGTTCAAGGATGGCAAGGTGAAGGCGCGCAATCGAGGACTGGGGCACGTCGTGGACCGCTGGCCCTGAGCGGGTCGAGGTGACGCGGCTGGGAGGTGCTCGACTCCCGCCGCTTCCTCGCAAGGACCTCCAGTTCAGCCCCGCTGTCAGGCGAGCGGCGGCAGGTGGTGCAGCAGCCGCTCCAGGTCCGGCTGGAGCTCGTCCGGGGTTGCGGTGGCCAGTTCCTCGTGGGCGTGCGTGCCCCAGGTGACGGCGTACGTCTTGAGGCCCGCGGCCTGGCCCGCGCGCAGGTCCAGCGTGGTGTCGCCCACCATCCACAGGCCGCCGGTGCCCAGCGCCTCCAGGGCGTGGTGGATGACGTCCGGCGCGGGCTTGTGCGGGAAGCCGTCCGTGCCCTGCACGTGGTGCAGCAGGCCGCCCAGCCCCATCGCGTCCACGAAGCGCCGCGCCATGTCGCCGCGCTTGGTGGTGGCGACGGCGAGCAGGTAGCCCCGCTCGCGCAGCGTGCGCAGCACGCGCTCCACGCCGGGGAAGGGCCGCGAGCGCCGGTGGAAGTGGAGCGGGTAGTGCTCGCGGTAGGCCACGCAGAGCGCGGCGGCGTGCTCCGGAGCGAAGCGCGCGTACATGGCCTCCAGCGGCTGGCCGATGAGCGCGCGCACCTCCGCGACGGAGGGCGCGGGCAGGCCGTGGTGCGTGAAGCCGTGGAGGAAGCTGTCGATGATGTCCGGCAGCGAATCCACCAGCGTGCCGTCCAGGTCGAAGCAGATGCCGCGAGGGGTCACAGTGCTCACGCGCCGTTCCATACGCCCTTTCGCGCGGAGCGTGCACGGATTGTGCGTCGCGGCGGGGCCCGGTCCACGCCCGCCGTGCAGGCATCCCGGACTGGCCGTCTCGCGGGGCGTGCGTCAGAGTGCCGCGCGCGATGTCCCGGGACCTTCCTGCCCGGGCGAACGGTCATGGCGGGTGCGCGGATGATGCGAGGACGTCTCGGTTGGATGCTGGGGGCGCTGGTCCTGTGTGCGGGCGCGGGCTGTTCGCGGCGCGTGCCGGAGGGAGCGCCCGCGGAGCAGGCGGTCGCCCACGCGCCCACGGTGTACGTGGCCCAGCGCATCCGCACGCTGGACGCCGCGAAGCCGGAGGCCCAGGCGCTCGCCGTGCGGGACGGCAAGGTGCTGGCCGTGGGCACGCGCGAGGAGGTGCTCGCCGCCGCGGGCGCCACCGCGCGCGTGGTGGAGCTGGGCGACGCGACGGTCGTGCCCGGCCTCACGGACGCGCACGGGCACCTGGCGGGCCTGGGCCAGGCGCTCGCGGGCGTGCGGCTGGAGGGCACCACGTCCCTGGCGGAGGTGCGCCAGCGGCTGGAGAAGGCCCCGGCCACCGCGTACCAGGGCGACTGGCTGGTGGGTCAGGGATGGGACCAGAACGACTGGGACACGCCGCGCTTCCCCACCGTCGCGGACATGGGCGAGCCCCTGAAGGACACGCCCGTGGTGCTGTGGCGCATCGACGGGCACGCGCTGTGGCTCAACGGCGCGGCGCTCCAGCGCGCGAACATCACCCGCGACACGAAGGACCCGGAGGGCGGCAGCATCCTGCGGCTGCCGGGGGGCGACCCGAGCGGCGTGCTCATCGACAACGCCATGGACCTGGCGCTGAAGGCGCTGCCGCAGCCCACGAAGGAGCAGCACGAGGCGCGCATGCGCGCGGCGCTGGAGCACTGCGCGCGCGTGGGCCTCACCGGCGTGCACGACGCGGGCATGGACCTGCGGACGTTCCGCCTGTTCCAGGCCTGGGACCAGGCGGGCACCCTGCCCCTGCGCGTCTACGCCATGGCGGATGGCCAGACGGACGACCGCGTGCAGTACCTGAAGGACGGCCCCTTCCAGGGCAAGCTCCTGACGATGCGCGCGGTGAAGCTCACCCTGGACGGCGCGCTGGGCAGCCGGGGCGCGGCGCTGGGCGCGGCCTACAGCGACGAGCCCGGCCACCGCGGCCTGCTGCTGCTCTCACCGGAGGAGTACGCGTCGCGCGTGCACGCCTTCGTGGGCCGGGGCTTCCAGGTGGCCACGCATGCGATTGGCGACCGCGCCAACACGCTGCTCCTGGACACGCTGTCGCGCGAGCTGGCGGCCACGGGGACGAAGGACGCGCGCCCCCGCGTGGAGCACGCGCAGATCATGACGGCCGAGGACATCCAGCGGCTGGGCGCCAACGGCTTCGTGGCGAGCGTGCAGCCCACGCACGCCACCAGCGACATGCCCTGGGCGGAGAAGCGCGTGGGCGCGGAGCGCATCCGGAACGCCTACGCGTGGCAGAAGCTGAAGGCCGCGGGCGCCGTGCTGGCGCTGGGCAGCGACTTCCCGGTGGAGCGGCCGGACGTGCTCGCGGGGCTGTACGCGGCGCGCACGCGGCAGGACGCCAGCGGCCAGCCCCCGGGCGGGTGGCACCCCGACCAGCGCCTGAGCGGTGAGGAGGCGCTGGAGGGCTTCACGGCCGGCGCGGCCTATGCGTCCTTCGCGGAAGGGCAGCGTGGGCGGCTGAAGCCGGGCATGGACGCGGACTTCGTGGCCCTGTCGGTGGACCCGGTGGGCGCGCCCCCGGCGGACCTGCTCACCGGGCAGGTCCGGCTGACGGTGGTCGCGGGCCGCGAGGTGTTCCGCGCGGACGCGAAGTAGCTACAGGTCCGCTTCGTAGGAGAGCGACTCGATGCGCTGGTTGACCTCCGCCTGCAGGCGGATGCGCTCCTGCTCGAGTCGCTCCAGCTCCCGGCCGATGCTCTCCAGCCGGTCCTCCTGCGCGTTGAGCTTGGTGACGAAGCGCTCCACCAGCTCGCGCTGGGACGCGCCGCTCTTGAGCGAGTCGATGTTGGAGCGGATCCGCTCCTGGTCCTTGAAGAGCTGGGCGCGCTCCTCGGTGAGGCGCTGCACGTCGCGGATGACCTGCGCCAGCTTCTCGCGCAGGGCCACCACGTCACGCAGGGCCTGGGCGACGCGCGGGTCGATGTAGCGCGAGTCGAGGAAGAACGTCACCTCCTCCAGCCCCAGGTTGCCCAGGTAGTACTGACGGTGGCCCTTGGTGCGCTCGGTGACGACGAGCGTGTCGGAGGTGCCCGGGGCCAGCTCGCGCTTGAAGCGCCAGAAGCCGTCCGTGGTCTCCGCGGGGGCGACCGTGTCCTTCAACTCCCAGCCGGTGCGCGGGTGCTCCACGAAGAGCACCTGGGGGCGCTTCGCCTTGTTGCGCGCGAGAATCTTCGTGCGGCGCAGGTGGAAGAACTCCACCACCAGGGTGCCCCGGTTGAGCCGCGCGCGGAACACGGGGCCGTCCTCCGGGTCCTCCTCCACGGACACGGCGCAGGACAGCTCCACGGCGTAGGGGACGAAGCGCGTGTCGTCGGGCTTGAGGGTGTCGAGCATCGCCTCGCCCACGTAGGTCTCGTCCTCGGTGATGGTGACGGGGCCGCCCTCCAGCGTGAGGCCGGTGGTGTTCTTGAACTCGATGCAGGCCATCGGGTTCTTCTCGCGCGTGGCGCGGTTGTAGAGCAGCACGCGGCGGCCCTCGAAGGGGCGGTGCAGGATGGGGACGAGCGCGCTCTGGTTGCGGTGCACGGTGACGGGGCGGTCCACGGCGTACTCGAAGAGGTCGCCCACCTCCTTGGTCAGCGTCGTCACGGCGGTGCTCTGCTCCAGCGTCTCGCGCATGCCGCCGCGTCCGGTGCCGCCAATCATGGGGCCGCCCCTGGCGCGCATGCGGGGCGCCGGCGCGGGCGCGGCCATGGCGGGCATGACGTTGGATGCCATGTCCGCGGAGGAGCCGAAGGACCCGTCCACGGACTCCATCAGGGGCTCGGCGGAGCGCTCGTAGGCCTCCTCCGGGATGACGGGCGCGACGCCGGTCTCCGAGCGGACCTCCACGACGGGGCGGCGCAGGTAGCGGGGGTTGTAGAGGTCGTGGACGAAGGACACGGGCAGGCCGGCGATGAGGGACAGCTCCACGTCCACCCAGTCCTCGTCACCGGTGTTGTCCACCAGGGCCCAGCCCTGGAGAAGGGGCGGCTGGCCCTCGTCCAGGAGGATGCGGTAGCTGGTCTTCCACACGGGGGACTCCAGCACGTAGCTGACGAACAGCTCGCGCGAGCCCTCTCCGGCGGTGAGGATGGACAGCCGCTTGGAGTCCTTCTTGTACGAGGACATGACGGTGGCCAGGTAGAACTCCAGGTCCTTGCGCACGGCCTCGTCGAGGAACTCGAGCTCGCCCAGCTCCAGCACGTCGAAGGTGCGCAGCGACGCGCCGACGAGCAGCGTGAGGAAGGGGCGCACGACGCTGGCCTCCCCCTGCACGACGGGCAGCGACTCCAGGCCGACGATGGCGCCTTCCACCTGCGCGCCGCCGACGCGGGCGCGGACGCGAGCGCCCTTCACCTGGCCGAGCAGCGCGGTGAGGCTGCCGTGTTCGGGGATGCGGATGGTGGCTTCGGAGAGGAGCTGTTCCAGGGGCTTGGTGGAGTCGTAGCTCACGGCGGACACGGAGCCGCCGTTCAGGTCCAGCACGGTCATGGACTTGAGCACGTCGTTCATGTCGCGCGCCTTGAAGTCCAGGTGCGCGGTCTCGCTGCCGGTCACCTTGCCCCGGCGCTCGAAGTAGCCGACGCCGTGCTTGTAGAGGACGACACGGCGGATGGACAGGGGCGAAGGCATGCGCGGGGCTCCAGGGGCGGTGTGGCTGCGGGCCATGGTCTAGCAGCGCCGGGGGACAGGGTTCCACTCCGGGTGGGGGTGGCGACGCTGGCATGCTGCACGGAGCGTCATTTCCGGGGGATGCATGCGCGGACGGTGCTGGCTGCTCGTAGGGCTGCTGTGGAGCTGTGCGTCGACGTCCTCCGTTCCGGCGTTCTCGCCGGAGGTTGTCTGGGCGGAGGCGGAGACTGGAGGTGAATGCGCGGACGGGGACGAGGACCAGTGCCTCGCGCCCTGGTGCGTGGACGGGACCTGCGCGCTGTTCCGCTGTGAGGACCTGGAGCCGGGCCGCGTGGTGCGCACGCGGGCAGCGCTCGCGCCGCCGGTGTTCGTGGCGCCGGGCAGCGGGCCACAGCGGACCTGGGGCAGCGCCCAGGGGCTCCCGGGCGATGCGATGCCCGTCATGGTGTTCCGCTGGTATCCGCGCGAGAAGCTGCCCAGCGAGGTGAAGCGGCAGAAGGCGCTGGAGGAGTGGGCGAAGCGGCCGAAGGAGCGGCACCACATCTTCCCGCAGGCGTTCAAGCAACACTTCGACGGCAAGCAGATCAACATCCACCAGTATGTGCTCGCCATTGATGCGGACCTGCACAGGAGCATCCATCGCGGAAAAGATGGAGGCCCGTGGAACCAGGACTGGTTGCGCTACATCCGGGCGAATGGCATCAGCGCGCCCGCGTCAGCGCACTTCGAACAGGCCTCCTTGTTGATTCAGAAGTACGGTCTCTTTGGCTTGAGCATGACCTACTGGCAACAGGTGGATCTCCTTCCACTCCCTGTGGAGGACTGACGGGTGCGCTACTTCGAATTGACCGAGCCCGAAGACCTCGACGCCTTCCACTGGAGTGGTTCCTACCGCGCCGAGCACCAATGGTGCCTGCCGAGCGTCCTCTGCGAGCGCTGTGAGACCTGGGGAGTCATGACGGCGTACCCGTCAGTGGACCTGTCCACCCTGCCCGAAAAGGATGAACTGAAGAGCATCTGGCCGCAGACGCGTGAGGAGTATGAGCGACGCAAGGCCCTGGTCCTCCCCTTCGTTCCCCCGGAGATTCAGCTTGAGCCGGGATGCAGGTTGGGACCGCTCGTGGGAACGGCGATGGGCCGGTTCGGCCCTGTCACCGCGATGCCTTCGTGGCAGGTCCTCGTGCGTGAGGACGCGCTCGCGGCGCTTCAGGATGCGGGGCTGAAAGGCATCATCCCGGTCCGGGCGGAGCTGCGGAACCGCCGCACGAAGGAGCTGCCCCAGTACGAACTGGAAGCGCGCCCCCTGGTGAAGCTGCATCCCGCGTGCATCCAGGACCGGGACCGGGTGCCCACCTGCGACCTCTGCGGACGCCATGGCTTCTCGCTCCCACCGGAGCGCTGGCTGCTCGGTGAATCCATCCCCACGGAGCTCGACCTCTTCGGCGTGGAAGACACCACCCGCATCGTCGTCTCCGAGCGCTTCGTCGACACCGTGAACCGGCTGGGCCCCAGTGACGTCGTCTACCGGGAGATCTCCGCGGAGTAGCCTCCGTGGCCTTGAGGCCCCGAGCTGTCGACCAGCGCACGTTGACGCCGCGCATGCGGACACCCTCGCAGCGGCTCCACGCGGGGCTCCGTGTATCTACCGGCCCCATGCGACGCCCCCTCCTCCGCGCTCCCCTCCTGCTGTGCTCCGCGCTCCTCCTGAGCACCGGCTGCGAGAGCATGAAGCCCCGTGCCGTCTCCCCCTCCGACGGCACCCCCACCGCCACCGAGCAGCCCGACGCCTCCGCCCCGGCCGAGGCCTCCATGCTGGACGCGGGGACTCCCGACATGGACACCGCCGCCACGCCCTCGCCGTGGCAGCGCGCCCGCGTGGGCGACCGCGTGGAGTACGCCTTCTCCGCCCACCGGGGCCGCCCCGGCGCGGACACCGGCGTGGGCGTGGCGGGCCATGTCGTGCTGGAGGTCGTCGCCCTCCAGGCGCCGTGGGCGTGGCTCACCGTCACCTTCACGGATGATCAGGGCAGGCCCCTGGCCCACCCCCGCCTCTCCCAGCCCCGCGTGCTGCCCATGCGCCTGGAGGAGACGCAGCCCTGGAAGGAAGAACACCGCGGCCAGCGCTCCGCCGAACAGACCACCGCCGCCGGGCGCACCTGGGAGGCCCGCCGCTTCCTGGACGACCGCCGCCCCAGCGACGGTCCCCTCCAGAACCGCCTCTACGCCAATGAGCCCGGCCCCCTGTACCTCACCCACGGCCTGCTCGACGCCAGCACCACGCTCTCCGGGTTCGGCGCCAGCGGCAGCCAGCAGCTCACGCTCGTGTCCTTCCGCCAGGGCTCCGACGCCGGGGGCGCCGTGCCCGTGCTCGACCGGCCCTGGGGCCCGGGCACCTGGTACGACGTGCGCCAGGACCTGTCCGGCACCTCCTCCGTGCGCCGCGTCTGCCTGGGCGCCGAGCGCGGCTTCGTCCTGCGCAAGGAGCTGACCGGCCCCACCGGCGACGCCCCCTGCTCGGACTTCCACGACGCGGAAGCCCAGCCCCTGGAGGAGGCCCTGCTCGCCGCCGTCAGCGAGGCCGTCAGCCAGCCGCAGCAGTGGCCCCCCGTCACCGCCGGCACCGCGCCGCCGCGCCGGGAGACGTTCACCGTCGCCCAGCACCCCGTCCCCGCCTTCGTCCTGGAAGCGCCCGCGGGCGAGGGCGCCGAGCGCCGCGTGCAGGTCACCACCTACGCCGCCGACCCCTGGGGCGCCGCGCTCAACGGGCTCGCGGAGGAGGCCCGCTTCCTCCCGCTCGCCGACGCCGTCTACCGCGCCCCGCCGAAGGGCAAGCGCGTGCCCGAGGACGGCACCGCGCTCGCCGGCTGGGGCAAGTGGGTCATCGACGGAGGCCGGTAGCGCGCCTCAGTCACACGTGCGGCGCTCCGGCTTGTCCTCGCGGCACTGCGCCGGGGACGGGAGCGCCGCGCGCGCCTCGTCCGACACCTCCACCCACTGGCGCGCGCACTCGTTCGCCGCCAGCGTGCCCTGGATGTCGAACAGGGACAGCACCTCCTTGCAGCGCTTCTGCATGGACTCCACGCCCGCCACGAAGAGCGGCTGCATCACCTCCGGCGTGAACGAGTAGCCGCTCGCCGAGGCCAGCCCCGTCTCCGGCTTGAACATCCACGCGCTGCGCCAACTGCTCGCCACCTGGTCGAAGCGCGCCGAGCCCATCCACACCGCCTGCCCCGCCCCCGGCCCCGCCAGGCGCGGATGGAAGCCCATGCCCTTGCGGCGGCAGAAGTCCTCCGTCGCGCCGCGCAGCGTGCAGACGTTGTACTCGCCCATCCGGCGCGTCACCGCGAGCAGCTCCGCCTGCTGCACCTCCGCCACGCGCGGCTGCGCCACGAACAGGTCAATCGTGCGCATCAGCACGCTCATCGCGTTCTTCGGATCCATCGCCGGTGACGGGTGCATCCCCCCCGTCGAAATCACCAGCACGCGCTCCGCCCCGCGCTGCACCGCCTGGAGCAGCGGCAGCCCGGAGCGCACGCCGCCGTCGTAGTACGTCCCCGTGCGGTCCCCCGCCGCGGACGGCAGCATGCCCGCCGGGTTCGACAGCACCGGCTCCGCGATGGACGCCACGATGGCGTGCGCCATCCCGCCCTTGCGCAGCTTGTCCGACGCGCCCGGCTTGAAGTCCGCCGGGTCCTGGTCGCTCACGCTGAACACGTCGCCCGTCTGGAAGTCCACCGACACCGACACCAGCTCCGTGCCGTTGTGCAGCATCTCCGGCTGGATGAACTGCTCCAGCTTCGAATAGATGCCGTCGAACTTCACCAGGCCCCGCGTGTCGTCCGCCAGGTTCCACAGCCACGTGGAGTTCACGCAGTACAGGTCCGACTCCACCGTGCACGTGTAGTTGCCCAGCAGGAGCCGCCGCGCGTTCGCCTCCTGGCCCGGCGTGTGGAACAGGTCCACCAGCGTGCTGATGAGCGCGCCCGTGCTCGTGCCCGCCGCCAGGTCGATTCGCGCGTCCCCGCACCCCTCCGGCGCGGGCTTGCCCCGGCACTGCTCCAGGATGCCCAGGAGCCGCCACATGGCCCCCGCGCTGAACGCGCCGTTGGCCCCGCCGCCGCTCAGCACCACCGCGTTGCTGGGCCGCTGCAGGTCCCGGCGCCACGAGCGCGCCCGCACGTACGCCGCCGCGGACGCCGCGCCCCGCTGGATGCCCTGCGCGAGCACCTCGCGCGTCAGCGGCACCTCCAGCGACTGCTGCACGGCCGCGATGGACGGCCCGATCCCCATCGCGTTCGACAGGAAGCGCTCCGCGTCCACCTCCTCGTCCGCCGACGCCGCCGCGGAGAAGGACTGCGCCGGCAGCGGCACGCCCCACACGGACGCCTTCACCGTCCGGTCGACGTAGCCCGTGCGCGCGTCGTTCTCATAGCAGGACGCCGAGTTGTTGCCCGCGTGCTCGACCAGGCACGCCGCCATGTCCAGCACGGCCTCCGGGGACGCGCCCAGCGCCTCCATCCACGCGCCCGCTCGCGCGGGGTCCACGTAGGAGTCCGTCAACTGCGCGCGCGTCAGCCCCGCCACGCGCTCCACCGCCGCCACCCGGGCCGGCGGGGGCTCCGCCTTCGAGGTGTCCGGGGCGTTGAGCGTGTCCAGCAGGACGTCCGTGCGCATGAAGCTGCAACCGCTCGCCGTGGCGGCGAGGAACATCAGCAGGGGCTTGAGGTGACGGCGCATGGAGGACACCTCCGTGACGAGGAATGAAGCGGACCGCCTTCCTCCTTAGCTGAAGCCCCCGACGCCCGGCCATCGCCCGAAACGTCCGGCATCCGCAATCTCGCAAAGCCCCCCTCGCGACGCGACGCGGTGCGGTTAGCATGCGCCCCCCGTCCCGGAGGGTATCCCCTGCATGGTTGAGTATGACCCGCATCGCTGGTGGAGCTACTTCCACTACCTGCGCGGTTCGATGGTGAAGGAGATCGTCGGCCGAGTCTTGCTGTGCGTCGTCTGGGCCGCGGCCGTGGTGGGCTTCCACGTGAACGTGCGCAACGTGGGCGTGCCCCCCACGGTGCACACGCTGGCGGGCATCTCGCTGAGCCTCCTGCTCGTGTTCCGCACCAACGCCTCCTATGACCGCTTCTGGGAGGGCCGCAAGCTGTGGGGCGGCATCGTCAACGAGACGCGCAACCTGGTCCGCGCCTCGGAGCCCTTCCTGGGCCGCACGGCGCTCTACACCGCGCTCATCCGCTGGACGGCCGCGTTCCCCTTCGCCACCGCCGCGTGGCTGCGCGGCCAGCAGCGGCATGTGGGGCCCCACACGGACACCCTGCCCTCCGGGGAGGTGACGGAGGTGCTCAAGGCCCAGCACGTGCCGCTCGGCGTGGCCCGCCGGATGACCGCCGTGCTGGACGAGGGCCGCCGCCAGGGGCTCTATCCCGAGTACGTCCAGATGCAGTTGGACCAGAACGTCCAACTGCTCATCGACTACCTGGGAGGTTGTGAGCGCATCCACCGCACACCCATGCCGTTCGCGTACATGGTGCACCTGCGCCGCGCGCTCATCCTCTACTGCTTCACCCTGCCCTTCGCCCTGGTGGACACGTTTGGCTGGGTGACAGTCCTGGCCACGTTCGTCGTCGCGTATGTCTTCTTTGGCATCGAGGAGATCGGCGTCGAGATTGAAGACCCCTTCGGCACGGACGACAACGACCTGCCGCTCGACACCATCTGCCAGAACATCCAGAACAACCTGCTGGCGCTGCTGCCAGCCCCCGCCGCGAGCGCCCGCGACGACTCCGCCGCCTGAGCTCGCGACAGGGACCGGGTGGAGGGCTACTCCGCGACGGAGACCTTCACCTCGATGTTGCCGCGCGTGGCGTTGGAGTACGGGCACACCTGGTGGGCCGCCTCCATGAGCTGCTGCGCCTCCTCGCGGGGGACGCCGGGGAGGATGCCCTGCAGCTCCACCGCCAGGCCGAAGCCGCCCTCGGGCGTCTTGCCGATGGTGACGGTGGCCTTCACGCCGGCCTTCTCATCCAGCTTCTTGCCGGCCTTGCCCGCCACCAGGCGCAGCGCGCTCTCGAAGCAGGAGGAGAAGCCCGCGGCGAAGAGCTGCTCGGGGTTGGTGGCCGTCTCCTTGCCGGAGCCGCCCAACTGCTTCGGCATGGCCAGCTCCAGGCCGTTCAGCGGGCTGTGCTCCACGAGCAGCTTGCCGTTGCGGCCGCCGTGCGTGATGGCGGTGGTGGAGTAGAGGGGGGAGATCTGGACAGGGGCCATGGTGTTGCTCCTTCGTGAGTGGATACGGCGTGTGTCTCAAGCGCTGCGTGAGGAAACCTTCTCGAACAGCCGCTGGATGTCCCGGCGCAGCCGCGCCAGCTCCTCCAGCGTCAAACCGGTGCGGCAGACGATGGCCTCCGGGATGGACGCGGCCTTGCGGCGCAGGCCCCTTCCCTGCGCGGTGAGCGACACCGTCACCGACCGCGCGTCTTCCTTGGAGCGCTCGCGGCGCACGAAGCCCTGCGTCTCCAGCCGCTTGAGCAGCGGCGTGAGCGTCCCCGAGTCCAGGTACAGCTTCTCCCCCAGCTCCTTCACCGACACCCCGTCCGTCTCCCAGAGCACCAGCATCACCAGGTACTGCGGATAGGTGAGCCCCAGCTTCGCCAGGAGCGGCGTGTAGGCCTGCACCATCGCGCGCGACGCCGCGTAGAGCGGGAAGCACAACTGCAGGTCCAGCCGGAGGAGGTCATCCGTCGACATGAGGAATATGTAGTGCGCAATTCAATTGTGCGCAACTGAATCAGCGGTGCGCGAGGGGAAGCGTCGTCAGGTGTAGGGTGTTTCCCCCGTCGGGCAGGGCCGTGGTACAGCCGCCACCCCCGGAGTGCCCGGGAACTGTCGAGGACGAAGGATGCTGAGGACGGTCACCGCCACGCGCTACGTGACGCCCTTGCGCGAGGGGGGCTCGCTGCCCGCCATCGTGGAGGCGAACGACGCGGGGCTCTATGTCGTGAAGTTCCGTGGGGCGGGCCAGGGGGCCAAGGCGCTCATCGCGGAGTTGCTCGCGGGGGAGCTGGCGCGGGTGCTGGGCCTGCGCGTCCCGGAGCTGGTGTTCGTGGAGCTGGACGTGTCGCTGGGGCGCAACGAGCCGGACAGCGAGATCCGGGAGCTGCTCAAGTCGAGCGCGGGGTTGAACCTGGCGCTGGACTACCTGCCGCGCTCGGTGACGTTCGACCCGCTGGCGGTGCCGGTGCCGGAGGCGCAGGTGGCGTCCGCCATCGTCGCGTTCGACGCGTTCGTGACGAACGTGGACCGCACGCCGAAGAACCCGAACCTCCTGGTGTGGCACCGCAACCTCTGGCTCATCGACCATGGGGCGGCGCTGTACTTCCACCACTCGTGGGACGGGTGGGAGGAGCGCAGCCAGACGCGCTTCGCGCCCATCAAGGACCACGTGCTGCTGCCGTGGGCGCACGGGCTGGCGGAGGCTCGGGATCTGCTCCAGGCGCGGGTGACGCGGGAGGTGGTGGAGCGCATCGTGGGGTCCATCCCGGAGGCGTGGCTGGGCCAGGAGCCCGCGTTCGCGTCCACGGCGGAGCACCGCGCGGCGTACGTCACGTGGCTGATGCGCCGGCTGGAAGCGGCGCCGGCGTTCATCGAGGAGGCGACGCGTGCCCACGCCCAGCTCGTTTGACTACGCCATCATCCGGCTGGTGCCTCGCGTGGAGCGCGAGGAGTTCATCAACGTGGGCGTGGTCCTCTTCTGCGTGCAGCACCGCTACCTGGGCGCGCGCGTGGAGCTGGACGTGGCGCGGCTGAAGGCGCTGTCGCCGGACGCGGACGTGGAGCTGCTCGCGGGCCACCTGGAGAGCTTCCGCCGCGTGTGCGTGGGCGGGAAGGACGCGGGGCCCATTGGACGGCTGCCGCAGAAGGAGCGCTGGCACTGGCTGGTGGCCCCGCGGAGCACGATGCTCCAGACGGGCCCGGTGCACGCGGGCCTGTGTGACGACCCGGAGCGCGCGCTGGAGCACCTGCTGGACACGATGGTGCGGGTGAAGCCCGCCGGGTGAGCAGGCGGGCGGGCGGGGGCTTCGTCCGCCTGTCAGCGCATCGCGGATGGCGCGAGCGCATCCCATGGTGAAGAGGGCGGGGAGGCCTGGACGTTCGTCCCAGGGCTTCCCACTTTCACCGCGAGGCATGGGGAGGTAGCGACCGGACCATGGAGCCGTCAGCGCTGCGCATCGTCACGTACAACGTCCGCTACTTCGGCCACATGCTGAGGGGGCTCGCGAGCACCGTGGGCCCCAAGCGCCGGGTGGCCGCCGCATTGGCCACCCTGGACCCGCTGCCGGACATCGTCTGCCTCCAGGAGGTGGAGACCTCCTCGCTGCGCAGCAACATCGTGCACCGGCCCACCCGCCCGGGTGAGACGCAGTTGGAGGCCTTCATGACGCGCGTGGAGGAGACGTTCGCCCTCCAGGGGAGGGACATGCCCTACGAGGCGTTCTACTTCCGCGCGCACCACTACAAGGTGGGGGAGCTGTCGCTGTACACGACGGGGCTGGCGATGCTCGTCAACACGCGCACGCTCCAGGTGGACCGGCACAACGTGGCGGCGCCGGAGCACATCACGCACCACCACGTGCAGGGCCTGAAGGAGCGCAAGCAGAGCCGCATCTGCGCGCACATGCGCGTCTTCCGCCGCTCGGACCAGCGCGCGTTCCACGTCTTCAACACGCACCTGAGCCTGCCCACGCCGTTCGCCCGCGAGTTCTGGGCCACGCGCGACAAGATGGGCTGCGGCGTCAACCAGATCCACGAGGCGAAGAAGCTCGCGGGCTTCATCGGGCTGCACGCGAAGGAGGAGCCGTTCGTGGTGTGCGGGGACTTCAACTCGCCGCCGTCGTCGCCGGTGTTCCGCTACCTCACGGGGGACGCGCACCTGACGTGCGCGCAGGCGGCGGTGGGGCAGATCAACCCGGCCCTGTCCCGCGCCTTCCCCACCGCGGGCTTCATGCACATGCGCATGCACCTGGACCACCTGTTCTCCGGGGGAGGCGTGAGCTGGCTGGACACGGAGGAGACGCGGCCCTTCGGAGACCTGACCAGCCGCTTCCACGGCCTGTCCGACCACGTGCCGCTCATCGCGCGCTTCCGGCTGGAGGCTCCGGCGCCCACGCTGCTGACCTGAGCAGCGGGCCGCCGCGTCCCCGCCGGGCGCTCCCCACGCGCGCGTCGCGTGGGCAGCGTGACCGTGGAGGCTCACGACGATGATTCGACTCCAGCGCGTCTATGACGAGCACGGCCCGGCCCCTGATGCGGGGATCCGCTTCCTGGTGGACCGGCTGTGGCCTCGGGGGCTCAAGAAGGCGGACCTCCACCTGGATGGCTGGCCCCGCGAGGTGGGGCCCAGCACGGAGCTGCGGCGGTGGTTCGCCCACGACGTGGAGCGCTGGGACGAGTTCCGGCGCCGGTACACCCGCGAACTGGACGCGCACCACGACGCGTGGGAGCCGCTGCTGGAGGCCGCGCGCCAGGGCCGCGTCACCCTGCTCTACGGCGCCCGCGACACCGAGCACAACAACGCCGTGGTGTTGAAGGACTACCTGGAGGCCCGGCTGAAGCGCCCCGCGCGGACGAAGCCGCGCCGCACGGTGCACTAATCCGCGTCGCGCTCCAGCGCCTCCCACGCGTCCAGGATTTCGCGCGTGCGGCGCTCGGCGAGCGCGTGGAACTCCGGCGCCAGGTGGGCCACCTTGTCCGGGTGGTACTGCGCGATGAGCGCGCGGAACGCCTTGCGCGCTTCATCCCTCGGTGTGCCCCGCTCGATGCCCAGCACCGTCCACGGGTCCTTCGGCTCGGGCTCGGCCGCGACGGCGCGGCTGCCGCGCGGGGGCGTGGCTTCGTCGGCCTGCCACGCGCGGGCCCTCGACGCACCCGGGCGGCCTCCACTGCCCGAGGCACCGGGGTCCCGGCCCCTGGCGGAGCCGGAGCGGGCGGACGCCTCCTCGCGGGCGCTGGAGCGGCGCCAGGGGTCGGCGGGTTCCTCCGGCGCTCCGCTGTCGCTCGCGGGGCCGTAACGGGGCGGTGCTTTCGGCGCGGGCTCCGGGCGGCGGTGGCCGGGGCGCTTCTCCGGGTCGGGCGCGGGGATGCTCGAGGAGAGGCGGCTCAGGGCCTCCTGGAGGAACCACAGGTCCTCCGCGGGGCTGGCGTGCTTGCGCACCACCGCGCGCGGCTTGCCTCCCTCCAACAGCACGTAGCCCGTGGCCGCCGCGTAGGCGCGCTTCTTGTCCTCCGGATAGAGCCGGTCGCCCAGGTCCCCCAGCGGGTCGCGCCACATGCCCTCCGTGGTGCCCTCGTCCGCCACGATGACCTGCGCCAGCACGTGTCCGAACAGGTCATCCAGCGCCGCGAAGGGCTCGCGCGCCTGCGGTGCACGCGTCATCGCCGCGCCGTGGCGCACCCCCGCCACCAGCAGCGGCCCCTGCGCCGCGTCCACGAACGCGAAGAGCTTCTCGCGGACCTGCTTGTCGGAGAAGTAGAGAACGGCCTGCACGGTCTTCAGGAGCCTACCTGCTTGCGGCCGTTCTTTGGACAGGGTGGCGTGCGCGGGCGACAACACGGGAACAGTGCTTCTGATGGCTGTCGGGATGCCCCTGCCGCCATGTGCCTTGGAGGAAATCTCTTGAGCACCGTTCCCACCAACCACGTGGAGCTTACCCGACGCGCTGTGGCTTCCTATTGGAGTACCTTGCAAGAACAAGGGACCCGTCAACGTGATGGCGATGCGGACCGAGGCAAACGATCCGCAGTCACGGGTGGCAAGCAGATGAACGGGTTCTGCCACCTCATCAGTGAACTGCTGCGCGCAAACGGGTTCACCGACGAGCACATCCACATCGAGCAGAAGCTGGAACTCCCTGGCTATTTCCGGCCCACCAAGCGATGGGACATGGTGGTGGTCTTCGAAGGGAAGCTCGTCGCGGCATTGGAGTTCAAATCCATGGCGGGTTCCTTCGGGAACAATTTCAACAACCGGGCCGAGGAGGCCATCGGGACCGGTGCCGACATGCGACTCGCGCTCAAGAAGGGCGTTATGGGGAAAGGCGCAAGGCCCTGGATTGGGTGGTTGATGCTGCTGGAAGACAGCGTGGAATCCACCCGTACCGCCTCGGTCAAAGAGCCGCACTTTCCTGTCTTGCGTGACTTCCAACAGCAATCCATCGCAGGCCGGTTCGCCGTGCTCTTCCGCAAGCTGGTCGAGGAGCGCTATTTCGACTCGACGGCGCTGCTAATGTGCACTCGGACCGCAGGTCAGACCGGGCTCTACACTGAGCCGCATCAGGACCTGGCCATGAAGCCATTCCTGACCTCCCTGGCGAATCACCTTCAGCAGTTCCGCCGCTATTGACGAAAGAGCGACATGCAACTCCAGATGGATCTACCAACGCATTTCGGCCCGGACGCGTACCAGTATGGGAAGCGCACTTCGGGCGAAACGCATGGGGTCGTGCTGACGAAGCCCCACATCGTAGACCTCATCCTGGATCTCGCGGGCTACACGCGCGACCGCTGCCTGCATGAGCTTCGTCTTTTGGATCCTGCGGTCGGAACCGGAGCATTCCTGGTCCCCGCGATTCACCGGCTGATGGACGCCGCGAATCGACACGGCATCCGTGCTTCCACGCTGGGAGCGGCGCTCACGTCCTTTGACATCGACCCGTCGCATGTCGAAGCCGCACGTGCCCATGTGCGTGAAGCGCTGAAGGGACATGGCGTCGCGATGAAGGTCGCGGCGCGGCTGGCGGAGCAGTGGGTTCGTGTTGGGGACTTCCTACTGACCCCACTCGCGCCTTTCGATGTCGTGGTCGGCAACCCACCGTACGTCCGCATCGAGCAACTGTCCCAGGAACTCCAGACTGAGTACCGGCGGCGTTACGTCTCCCTCTTCGACAGGGCAGACCTCTATGTCGCGTTCATCGAGCGAAGCCTTGACCTGCTCAATCCCGAGGGCAGGCTGTCATTCATCTGCGCGGACCGATGGATCTTGAACCGCTATGGCGCCCCCTTGCGCATGAAGTTGACGGAGCGGTTTCGAGTCCACTCCTACGTCGATCTCCACCGCGCGTCGCCGTTCGAGTCCGATGTCATTGCGTATCCGTCCATCTTCTCCATCAGCCCGGGACGCTCGGAGCGGGTGGCGGTCGCCTCCATGGCGCGGGCGACACCGGAGGAGTGCGAATCCCTGAGCGACCAACTTCTCCGTGCGCTTCCCGTCACGCACCCGGGGGTTTTCGTCAGCACCTATGACCGCTGGTTCCAGGGTGACGAACCCTGGGTTCTCAGCACACCCGAGCACCTGGAGGCGCTCCGTGCGCTGGAGGCGCGATTCCAGCCCATCGAAGCGAGCGAGTCGACTCGGGTTCGCATTGGTGTCGCCACAGGGCGCGACCAGGTCTTCATTGTTCCCGCGGACGCGGACATTGAGGGGGACCGCATGGTACCGCTCGTGAAGCGCGAGGACATCCAGGGTGGTGTCATTGCGGACGCGCGACGCTGCGTCATCAACACCTTCACCCCAGAGGGGCGTCTCGTTGACCTGAAGCGCTACCCGCGACTGGCGCGCTACCTCAAGTCGCACGAACAGGTCCTCCGGCGGCGCCACGTGGCCCAGAACAACACGGCGGGCTGGTACCGGACCATTGACCGCGTCTATCCGGAGTTGGTCACGCGGCCCAAGTTGTTGATCCCTGATATCGCAGGTTCGAACGAGGTCGTCTTCGAGCCCGGTCACTATCACCCGCACCACAATCTCTACTTCATCACCTCCGAGGACTGGGACCTGGAGGTCCTCGGCGGATTGCTGAGTTCCAAGGTAGCGCTGTTCTTCATCTGGGCATACGCCGTGAAGATGCGTGGAGGGTACCTGCGGTTCCAGGCGCAATACCTCCGCCGCATCCGCACTCCCTCCTCTACGGAGTTGCCCCGAAAGTTGTCGGATGCACTCCGAAAGGCTTTCCGCCAGAGGGACTTCGCCAAGCTGGATGAGTTGGCGCTCGTCGCCTACGGGCTGAAGTCCCTTCCCGCCTTTGATTTTGTCGATACCCGACGTTAGGCGCAGGGCTACTCCTCAAGGAATTCCGACAAGACACGGTTCGAAGCGGCTCGACCCCGGGGCGGCCTTGCGGAAGAGTCACCCCCTCCTATGCGCTGCTGCCACCGCCACGCCCCTGCCGCCGCCGGGTCCTCCGACCCGCATCCGTTCAGCCTCCCCGGCGCCACCGAGCACTACGCCGCGCCCCGCCCCGTGCGCGCCGAGCACGTGCGCATCGAGCTGGACCTGGACTTCGCCCTGCGCGCCCTGGCCGGCACCTGCACCACCCGCGTGTCCGCCGTCCGCGCCGTGTCCACCGTCACCTTCGACGCCGTGGACCTGGACGTCACGGAGGCCCGCGTCGACGGCCGCTCCGTCCCCTTCTCCAACTCCGGCGCGCACGTGCGCGTGGAGCTGCCTCGCGCGCTCGACGCGGGCCAGGCGTGCGACATCGCGCTCACCTACCGCGCCCGCCCCCGACGCGGGCTCTACTTCTGGGGCCCCGACGCGGGCTACCCCGACCGCCCGCTCCAGGCGTGGACGCAGGGCCAGGACATCGACGCGCGCTGCTGGTTCCCCTGCCTGGACACGCCCGCGCAGAAGGCCACGTCGGAGGTCATCGCCACCTTCCCGGCGCACATGACGTCGCTGTCCAACGGCGTGCTCGTCAGCGACGTCACCAGCGGCGAGCGGCGCACCCAGCACCACCGCATGGCGCAGCCGCACGCGCCCTACCTCGTCACGCTGGTGGTGGGCGAGTTCGACGAGGCCACCGACACCGCCGGCACCACGCCCCTGCGCTACCTGTTCCCCAAGGGCCGCCGCGAGGACGCGCTCCGGTGCGTGGCGCGCACGCCGCAGATGATTGCCGCGTACGAGTCCATCACCGGCGAGCCCTACCCGTGGAGCGGCTACGCGCAGGTGTTCGTCACGGAGTTCATCCTGGGCGGCATGGAGCACACGACCGCCACCACGCTGGTGGACACCGTGCTGCACGACGCGCGGGCGCACCTGGACTACACCGCCGAGCCGCTCATCTCCCACGAGCTGGCGCACCAGTGGTTCGGCGACCTGCTCACCTGCCGCGACTGGCCCCACGGCTGGCTCAACGAGGGCTTCGCCACCTACTTCGAGGTGCTCTGGAAGGAGCGCGGCGACAACCGGGACGAGGCCGACCATCACCGGGCGCTCGACCTGGAGGCCTACCTCTCCGAGACGCGCGAGCGCTACGCGCGCCCCATCGTCGCCCGGAAGTTCCAGGCCCCCATGGACCTGTTCGACCGGCACCTCTACGAGAAGGGCGGGCTGGTGCTCCACGAGCTGCGCCGCCGCGTGGGCGATGACCTCTTCCTGCGCGCCCTGCGCCACTACGTCGCGTCCCACCGCCACGGCGTGGTGGAGACGGTGGACCTGGCGCGCGCCTTTGAAGAGGCCACCGGCCACAACCTGGACCCCGTCTTCGACCAGTACGTCTTCTCCCCCGGCCACCCCGAGCTGAAGGTGGAGGTCCGCTACGAGGTGGACGACGCGCGCCTGCGCATCACCGTGCGCCAGACGCAGCGCACGGACTCGGGCACGCCCGTCTTCCGGCTCCCGCTGGAGGTGGCCGTCACGGTGAACGGCGAGGACACGCGCCACCGGCTGGAGCTCACGGACGCGGAGCACCGCTTCCACCTGCCCTGCCCCGCCGCGCCCACGCAGGTGCGCGTGGATCCACGCCGCGACGTGCTGGGCACGCTGGACGTGGACAAGGCCGTGGGGCTGTGGCGCGAGGAGCTGGCGAACGCCCCGGAGGCCCGCGCGCGCACGGAGGCCGCGCACGCGCTGGGCAAGGACGGGGGCCTGCGGTCGGTGGAGGCGCTGGGCCGCGCGCTGAAGGACGCGAAGCTGTTCTGGGCCACCCGCGCCGCGTGCGCGAAGGCGCTGGGCCGCGTCCGCACGCCGGAGGCCCGCGGGCTGCTCCTGGACGCGGTCGCCACCGGGCACCCGCGCGTGCGCCGCGCCGTGGTCGCCGCGCTGGGCGAGTTCCGCCACGACGTGGAGGCGGCCGGGAGCCTGCGCGCGCTGCTGAAGGCGGGAGACGCCAGCTACTTCGTGGAGGCGGAGGCCGCCCGCGCGCTGGGCCGCGTGCGCGCGCCGGACGCGCTGCCCCTGCTGGAGGCCGCCGCCGCGAGGCCGTCGTTCCAGGACGTCATCGGCGCGGGCGCGATGGACGGGCTCGCGGAGACGCAGGACCCCGCCGCGTTCCCGGTGGCCGTGGCGCGCACCGCGTACGGCCAGCCCGCGTTCCTGCGCCGCGCGGCCGTGAGCACCGTGGCGAAGCTGGCGGAGGTGGCGAACCGCAAGCGCGAAGCGGTGGACCTGTTCGCGCAGCTCCTGCGCGACCCGCAGTTCCGCGTGCAGTTGGCGGTCTGCGACGCGGCCTCCACGCTGGGCGACCGCCGCCTGCTGCCCGCGCTGGAGGGCACGACCTTCAGCGACCCGCGCACCCGCCGCTACGCCCGGGAGGCCGTGCGCGCCCTGCGCGAAGGCGCGCCCCAGGCCCGTGAGGTCGCGTCGCTGCGCGAGGAACTGGACGCGCTCAAGCAGGAGACGCGCACCCTGCGCGAGAAGCTGGAGACGCTCACGCTGAACGCTCAGCCAGCCGCCCCCGCGCGAAAGCCCGTGCGCAAACAAGCGGCGAAGCGCGGCCGCACGCCGCCCAAGCGCCGGCGCTGAGCCGCGGCTTCAGTCGGTCTGTCCCTGCAACGACTGGCGCAGGAGCGCGCGCCAGTCCTCGAGCAACGCGGGCGACACGTCGTGGCCCAGGTCCGGATAGGTCCGCACGTCGATGGGGACGCCCCGGCCCTTCAGCTCCGCGACCCGCTCACGCGTGTGCTCCACGGGGATGATGGCGTCCTGCTCTCCCTGGAGCACCCACACCCTCCGCGACGCGGGCAGCCCCCGCGCCGGGTCGCCTGGCAGCCGTGTCCCCATGGGCACCGCCGCGTCCACCAGCTCCGGGTGCCGGATGGCCAGCATCCACGCCAGGTCTCCTCCGTAGGAGAACCCCGTCACCACGACGCGGCGGAGCTCCGGATGCGCCGCGCGGACCTCGCGGATCAACGCCGCGAGCCGCTCCGCCATGCGCTCCACGTCCTCCGTCTTCCCCTCCCACGTCTTCTGCTCGTGGTCGGCCTGGAACCACGTGAAGCCGTCACGGCGGGGCCTGGGGCCCTGGGGCAGCAGCGTGCGCACCGGGATGCCCAGCGATTGGATGGGTTCGTCCCAGAACGCGGGCGAGGAGCCGGAGAAGTGCAGGGCGACGAGCAGCGCCTCGGGCTTCGGAGCGCCCACCGCCTCGCTCTTGTAGACGAGCGGGCTGGGCGCCGCCGGTGGCGCGCCCCGGGTGCCCGCACAGGCCATCCCCAGCAGTGACACGGCGAGCAGCACGGCGACGGTTCGGGGTTCACGCATGCTCCTTCCTGTATCCGCCCGCCCGCCCGGCCTCCAGGGGGGCTGTCAGCGCCCGGCCCTCCGGCTTCACCGGGCCGCTCCGGCCCACAGTGTGTACCTGTAGGCAAAGGGAACGCGCACGGGCGCCAAGACGCGCGCCCGCCAACGCCGGGGAGCCCCCACCGCCCGGCAGGGCCGCCACGCGGAGGAACGACGCGTGCCGGTTCCCACCAGGAGCGAGGCATGGCCGGAGGAGCCGCACGGGAGCTGGAGACCATCTTGGACGCAGCGGTGGACCCCTTCATCGCGTGCGGCCCGGATGAGCGCATCCTGCACGTCAACGCGGCGACGGAGCGGCTGCTGGGCTGGGACCGCGAGCAGCTCCTGGGCAGGCCCGTCACCGACCTCTTCCCGCCCCGCCTGCACCACTTCCACGGCCTCAGCCTGCCGCGCTACCTGCTGTCACGCCGCAAGGCGCTCGGCGGGCGGCCCACGCGCGTCTTCGCCCGGCGGCGCGACGGCGTGGAGCTTCAGGTGGAGGTCACCGTGGGCGCCACCGGCCCGGACGGGCATGAGCGCATCGTCTTCACGCTGCGCCGGCTGCACGAGGTCATCGACTCGCTGGAGGAGCCGGTGGAGCACGTGGCCGGCAGCCCCGGCGTGGCCGTGCACCAGGAGACGGCGGACCGGCTCTACCGGCTGCTCGTGGAGAACGCCCCGCTGGGCATCTTCCACTTCGACCTCACCCCGGTCGTCACCGCGTGCAACGAGCGCTTCTGCGACCTCATCGGCACGTCGAAGCGCAACCTGGTGGGCCTGAACCTGCTCACGCTGCGCGACGAGCGCATCAAGGCCTGCGTGCGCGAGTCGCTGGCGGGCCGCCCCTGCGACTACGAAGGCGACTACCGCGCGCTCACCACCGGCAAGGTGACGCCCGTGCGCGTGCGCTTCGCCCCCTGCTACGCCGAGGACGGCACCGTGGAGGGCGGCGTCGGCATCGTGGAGGACATCACCGAGCGCCGCCGCGTGGAGGCCGAGCGCGAGGAGAACCTGGCCCGGCTGGACCTGCTGGTCCGCAGCGCGCCGGTGGGCATCGGCTTCCTGGACACGGACCTGCGCTACGTGCGCGTCAACGAAACGCTCGCGCGCATCAACGGCCTCCCGGCGGAGGCCCACCTGGGACACACGCTGCCGGAGCTGCTCGGGGAGCCGGGCGCCCTCGCGGAGCAGGGGCCCCGGGCCGTGCTGCGCACCGGCGAGCCCCTGGTGGACCAGGAGACCCTCTCCGACACGGACCTGGGCGCCCCCGGCCCCCGGCGCTGGTTCCGCAGCAACATCTACCCCGTGCGCACCCCCGACGGCCGCGTGCTGGGGTTGGGCGTCCTCATCGAGGACATCACCGAGCGCCGCCGCGCGGAGGAGGAGCGCGCGCGCCTGTACCGCGAGGCCCAGGAGGCCATCCGCGTGCGCGACGACTTCCTCTCCATCGCGAGCCACGAGCTGAAGACGCCGCTGACGCCCCTGAGCCTGCGCCTGGCCACGCTGGAGCGCCGCCTGGAGCGCGGCGAGAACCTGGACCCCGGCGTGCTGCGCCACGCACGCCACCAGCTCACGCGCCTCACCGGCCTCATCAACGACCTGCTGGACGCGTCCCGCATCGAGGCCGGCCGCCTGGCCCTGCACCCGGAGTCCACCCGCTTCGACCTGCTGGTGGAGCACACGCTCGCCGGCATGGAAGGACAGAAGGGCAACCACACCTTCGAATTCGAGCACCCCCGGGAGCCCATCTCCGTCCACGGCGACACGTTCCGGCTGGAGCAGGTCGTCTCCAACCTGCTGGAGAACGCGCTCAAGTACAGCCCGGACGGCGGCACCATCCGCGTGCGGCTGTCCCTGACGGACGACGTCGCGGTGCTGTCCGTGACGGACCCGGGCATCGGCATCCCGGAGGACCAGCAGCAGCAGCTCTTCGACCGCTACTTCCGCGCGCGCAACGCCTCCACCCGCTCCTACGGCGGGCTGGGCCTGGGCCTCTACATCAGCCGCGACATCGTGGAGCGCCACGGCGGCCGCATCTGGGTGGAGAGCGTCCCGGGACGGGGGTCCACCTTCTACGTCGCCCTGCCGACGCTCGCCTCCGTGCGGCCCTCCCTCCCGCAGGTGTGGCCGGATCGCCACCTTCACTGAAGCCCCCGCCGCCCCCGCCTGAAAGAACTTCACCCCCGCCTCTCCGCCCCCGACAAAGGCTCCATGCAAAGGGCTGGAATCCCACGCTTCCCCGCCCTGGCACGCCCCCTGCTCTACCCGGGCGCACGGGAGGGAGCAGATCCATGGAGAACATGACGATGACGAGCGAGTCCCCCATCAGCCAGGACAACGAGGGGTGGGTGGTCCGGGTGAAGGTCGGCGGACGCATCCAGGAGGTGCGCTGCACCTCGGAGAACCAGGCGCGCTACTTCGCCGCCGTGCTGGCCTTCAACGCGGCCCCGCCCTCGCGCCTGCGCAACTAGCGCGCGAGGAGGCAGCGCCCGGCGTCAGGCATTGCGCCGGGCGATGTCGGTCGACAGCACGTTGGCGAAGGACACCCAGCCCAGGTACGGGGCCATCAGCCACGGCGCCTTGCGGTCCACGCGGCTGGCGGCGGCGGTGTACGCCGCGATGCTGCCCAGCAGCGCCCAGTTGTCCACCGCCGCGGCCTTGAGCTGGCGCTTGCGGAAGAACAGGTGCGACCACGCGGCGTTGAGCCCCAGTTGCACGAACCACAGGCCCAGCGCGCGCGAGCGCTCGGCGCCCGCCGGTGAGCCCCAGATGCGCCAGCCGGAGACGGCGATGAGCCCGTAGAGCGCCGTCCACACCGGCCCGAAGAGCTGCCGTGGCGGCTGGAAGGGCGGCTTCTCCAGGTGCTTGTACCAGCGGCTCTCCACGGCCTCGCGGGTGCTGCGCGCGCCGAGGTAGACCGCGCCCGCCGTGAGCGCGCCGAAGGCGCCCAGCGCCACCAGCGATTCACGGTTGAGCGTGGCGTTGTGTTCCAGGCCCTCGGAGCCTCCCAGCTCGCTGAGCTGCATGTCGTTCCTCCCGGACGTGACGAAGCCGTCGTGCGAGCCCACAAGCTGTGTCCTCGCACAACGGCCTGCCATGTCCGCCCGCCTGCCTGCCCATCCTCAGGGCTGCGCGGGGACGGCCGCGGAGTCCATGGGCGCGCGGGTTTCTCGGGATCCTCCTGGATGAAGGTCCACTTCCGTCACGCCCCGCACGTGCCGGGGGGCCGGGTCCCGGAGTAGCGTCGCGACGTCGACCTCGTGGGGAGGGGCCGTGACGGGTGAGACGTGGAAGTTGCTCCAGGAGCGCTGGCGCCATCACGGACGCGTGATGCTGGGGATCGCGCTGGTGGCCACACTCGCCGCGTGGGCGTGCGAGCGGGGACTCGAAGGCACGGAGCACGTCGCCTACGACGAGGCCCTGGTCCGGTTCACCGGCGGCCGGGAGAAGTCCCAGCAGGTGGTCGTGGTGGCCATCGACCAGAGCACCCTCGATGAAATCAGCCAGGACGCGCAGCTCCAGCTCAACTTCGGCAACTGGCCGTACACGCGCACGTTGTGGGCGCGCGTCGCGCAGGAGCTGAAGGCCGCGGGAGCCCGGGCCGTGCTGTTCGACGCGGTGATGGATGAGCGGACGGCCGACGCGTCCGCCGACCTGGGCTTCGCGCAGGTGCTGCGGGAGACCGGCCTCCCCTTCTACGTGGGCATGGTGAGCAGCGCCTCCGCGAAGCCGCTGGCGCGCGCGGACTTCCAGGCCTCCGTGCCGCTGAAGGCCCCCGAGTCCGCTCCCGCCGCCAGCCCTCCCGGGGACGAATCCTTCCCCGAGGCGTTCGAGGACGCGCCGGCCCCCGCCCCCCCCGTGCTGACGCGCGAGGCCCTGGCTCGGGCGCTCGCCTTCCCGGCGAGCCAGACACGTGGGGCGCTGCCGGCGCTCCCGCGAGGGCACCACCCGGTGCCTCCGACGCCCGCGCTGGTGGGCGCGGTGAGCGGGTTCGGGTTGGTGGACACGGAGGCGGACGGGGACGGCTCCATGCGCCGCACGTCCTTCGCGTACACGGACGGCATCAACACCTACGTGACGCTGCCGGTGCGAATGGTGGCGGACCTGCTGGGCGCGAAGGAGGTCACGTTCTCCGGCCGCACGCTCCGCCTGGGCGAGCGCACGTGGTCCGTGGACGACAATGGGAGCGCCGCGCTGGACTACGGCGGTTCGCTGTCCGAGCGCTTCGAGATGGTGACCCTCTTCGCCGTGCTGAACGACTGGATCCACCGCTCCAAGGGGGAAGCGCCGGAGCTGCCCGCGGCCCTCTTCCGGGACAAGGTGGTCGTCATCGGCGGCACGGCGGTGGGCCTCAACGACATCAAGGCCACGCCCTTCTCCGCCACGCAGCCCGGGCTGGTGAAGCAGGCCACGGTGGTGGACACGCTGCTGGCGGGGACGTTCATCACCCGCGCGCCCCTGGCCGTGGACCTGGGCCTGACATTCCTCGTCGCGCTGGTGTCCGCGGTGCTGCTGATGACGGCGCGCTGGACGCCGCTGGAGGTGGCCTGGCCGGTGGCGCTGGTGCTGGGGCTGCACGTGCTCACGGGCCTGCTGCTGAAGTCAGCGCACACGCACGTGCGGATGGCGATGCCCGCGCTGGCGGGCGTGGGCGCGAGCGTGGCGGCGCTGGCGTTCAACCACCTGGTGGCGAACCGCGAGACGCAGTTCATCCGGCAGGCGTTCCACCGCTTCATGGAGCCGAAGCTGGTGGAGCAGATGATCCGCTCGCGGCAACTGCCGCGCCTGGATGGGGAGAACAAGGAGATCACCGCGTTCTTCAGCGACATCCGCGGCTTCTCCACCTTCAGCGAGCGCTTCAAGGAGGACCCGCGCCAGTTGGTGCGCATCCTCAACACGTACCTCACGGCGGTGAGCGGGGCGCTCCTGCGCGAGGGCGGGTGCCTGGACAAGTACATCGGCGACGCGGTGGTGTGCCTGTTCGGCGCGCCCATGGCCCAGCAGGACCACGCCGTGCGCGCGTGCCGGGGCGCCCTGGCGGCGAAGGCGGCGGTGGACGCGCTGCGCGTGGACTTCCGCGAGAAGGGGTTCCCGGACGTGTACACGCGCATCGGCGTGAACAGCGCGGTGAACTTCGTGGGCAACTTCGGCAGCGACCAGCTCTTCAGCTACACGGCCATTGGCGACGGCATGAACCTGGCCGCGCGCCTGGAGGGCGCGAACAAGGCCTACGGGTCGGTCATCATGATTGGCCCGCGCACGTACGAGCTGGCGAAGGAGCACATCGAGGTGCGCGAGCTGGACCGGGTGCGGGTGGCGGGCAAGACGGAGGCCGTCACGGTGTACGAGCTGCTCGCGCTCAAGGGCCAGTGGGATGCGTCCACGCGGCACACGGTGGCGCGCTACCACGAGGCCCTGGGGCTGTACCGCGAGGCGCGCTTCGCGGAGGCCGCGGCGGTGCTGGAGGCGGAGGCCGCCCGGTCGCCGGAGGACGGGCCCACGGCGAAGCTGCTGGAGCGCTGCCGCGAATACCTGGCGTCACCTCCGGAGAAGTTCGATGGCGTCGCGAATCTGGAGAAGTGACGGCGTATCAGGGTGGGGAGGATGACGATGAGACGATGGACCTGGGGCGTCGTGCTGCTGGCGCTGGGGCTGCCGGCGACGGCCGCGTGGGCGGTGAAGAAGGACGAGAAGCTCTACGTGAAGGCGCGCAACACGCGCGTGCTCAAGAGCGCGGTGCCCACGGCGGACGTGGTGGCCGTGCTCCAGCCCGGGCAGCAGGTGACGTGGAGGGGCGCGGACCCGAAGAACGCGCAGTGGCACCAGGTGACGGAGCCCGGAGGCAAGGCCGGCTACGTGTTCCAGACGAACCTGTCCACGAAGCCGCCCGACATGGAGCTGGTCGCCAAGGACGGCAAGGCGCGCGGCATCGACCCCGCCGCCTTCGTGTCCAGCGGCGCGGCGGTGAAGGCGCTGAGCCCGGGCGCGGAGAAGTACGGCAAGGAGAAGGGCGGCGGCTACGCGGACGCGGTGACCCAGCTCAAGAAGCTGGAGGGCCTGGCCCTCAAGGTCACGCCCGTGGAGATTGACGCGCACGTGAAGCAGGCCGGGCTGTTCCCGGTGGTGGCGCCCCACACGAAGCTGGGTCCCCAGGCGAAGAAGGCGGTGAAGTGATGCGCTCGCGCATGGGGATGCTGGTGGCCGCGGGCCTGGGGCTGTGCCTCACGTCCTGCGCCCAGATGGCCAAGGGGTTGAAGGCCGCGAACCTGGGGGAGGACGCGAACCGGGTGGCGGCCGCGGCGGAGAAGGTGCAGTCCTGCGACAAGCTGAAGGTGGAGCCGGCCATCCAGGAGGAGTACGCGCTGGGCAGCGCGCTGGCCATCCACTGGGCGCGCCAGGGCGGCGGGCTGATGCTGTCCGGCGCGGCGGAGGAGAAGCTGAGCACCTACGTCAACACGGTGGGCCGCAACCTGGCGATGCAGTCCCCCCGGCCGGAGCTGGGCTGGACGTTCGGCGTGCTCAAGGACACGGACAGCTTCAACGCCCTGTCCGCGCCCGGTGGCTACGTGTTCGTCACGCGCCGGCTGCTCCAGGGCGTGGACGACGAGGCGCAGCTCGCGGGCGTGCTGGCGCATGAGATTGCCCACGTCGTGCTCAAGCACGCGCTGCACCAGTACGTCGACGTGAAGGTGAGCACGTGCAAGGGCGCCGCGGTGGCGGGCGCCGTGGTGTCGACGGTGGCCTCGAAGGTCGTGGGCGCGAGCCGGTCGGACGGCCGCCTGGACCTGGACTCGGACACGGGGCTGATGGGGAAGATGGTCGAAGGCACCGTGGAGCTGGCCGGCAAGGGCCACCGCCGGGACGAGGAGCTGGCGGCGGACGCGCTCGCGGTGGAGCTGCTGCTGTCCGCGGGCTACGACCCGGAGGCGTACTCGCGGCTGCTCGGCCAGACGACCGGGGGCGGCGGAATCCTGGCGAACCACCCGAGGAAGGAGGAGCGCCAGGAGCGCATCGCCGACCTGCTCCAGGCGCGGCGGAACACCGAGGATCCGCTCGCGCGGGTGGACGTCGCGTCGCTCCACCGGCCGGCGCTGCCCGCGGCCTTCGCCGTCGTGGGGCCCGTGAAGAAGGCCACGGGCGTGGCGAAGGACGCGAAGTAGGCGGGAGGGCCCTTCAGCGCACCGTGGCCTGGCTCAGGGCGCGGTGCACGGACTCCAGGGCCTTGCGCGCCTCCAGCAACTCGGCGCGCTCGGCGGTGAGGGACGCGACCTGCTGGGCCAGCACGTCGCGCTCGCCCTGGAGCGTCTCCACGGCGCGGCGCAGGGAGGCGGACTCGTCCTTGGCGCCCTCCAGCTCCACGGCGAGGCGCTCCTCTTCGGCCAGGCTGTCGGCCAGGGCCTGCTTGCCCTTGGTCACGACCTGCTCCAGCGCCTCATGCTCCTTCGCGGCGGCCTGGAGGGCCTGGCGGGACTCCTGGAGGGACAGGAGCGCCTCATCGCGCTCGCCTTCCAGGGAGGCCAGCTCGCGCTCCAGGTCGGCGAGCAGCTTCACGCGGCCCTCCATCTCCGCGGACAGGCGGCGGGCCTCGTCCATGCGCAGGCGGGCCTCCTCGGTGGCCTTCTCCGCCTGACGGCGGGCGACCTCGAGGTCCTGGGTGAGCGTGAGGTTGAGCGCCTTGAGCTTGGTGAGCTCCGCCTGGAGGTGGGTGATGCGCTCCACGGCGCGCTGGCCGGCCTCCGCGACGGTGGCGGGCAGCGGCTCCGGGCGCGGGTTCTCGCGCACGGCCTTGAGGCGGGCCTTGAGCTTCTCCCGGCGGGACTCGGAGTCGTCCTCGCGGGGAGGCGCGGGCGTCTGCACCTCGACGGGGGCGGGCGCGGCTTCCTGTCGGGCCACCGTCTCGGTGGTGGTGACGGTGGAGGCCTGGACGGCAGCGTACGTCGTCATGGGCTCGGCCTCGGAAGGCATGCGGAGGGCCTGAACGCCCATCCGTCCATCGAACTGTACTCCGGGAGGCGGGCCCGCGAAGGTGGCCGGCATCCCCCGGGGGGCCTCCGCCTGCGCCATCGCCGGGGGCGGAGACGCGAACGTGACCGGCGCGGCGGCTTCCGTGTGCGTCCCGGCGTGGGCCAGGGGCGCCACGCGCGTCGCGTCCACGTGCGTCGCGGCCTCCGGACGCGCCGTCAGCGCATCCCAGCGCGCGGCGGCGGGCGGGGGCGGCTCCACGTGCGTGGGCGTCGGCTCGGCGCCCAGGGGCTCCCGGCCGAAGGCCTCGACCACGGACTCCCGCTGCTGCGCGACGGACACGTTCCACGCGGACGCGGCCACGGCCTCCGCCACCTCGCGGTGCGACACCGGCGGCACGGCTTCCGCGTCCCAGACGGACTCCTCGGGCGCGGGCGCCTGCGCCACGTTCCAATCCGCCGCGGTCTCCTGCGCTTCAGCTTCCAGCCAGGGCGCGGGCGGCGCCTCCTCCTCCACGCGCGCGGCCTCCGGGGACACCAGCGCGGACAGCGCGTGGGACACCGGCGAGAACGAGGGCGCCGTCACCGCCGGCAGCCCGTGCGCGGCGGGGGGCGGCGCGGCGTGCCGGGGCGGGGCGTTCAGCGCGGCCTCCATCGCCTCGGCGGCGGTGGGACGCGGGCCGGCTCGGCGCTCGATGCGCGAGCGCACCTCGGAGGACAGGTCCGGCGACTCCGCGACGGGCGCGGGCGCTTCCGGCGCGGCGGGCTCCGGCGTGGCGGCGGCGGTCCCCGTGGGGTCGGCCGGGTCGAGGGCACCCGTCAGCGCCCCCAGGCGGAGGCGCGGCTTCGCGCGGGACACGTTCTGTTCGAAGGCTTTCTTCATGGGGAAATCTCAGCCGGCTTTCGTCGCGGTGCCGGCCTTCACCGCCGCGGCGTGCGCGGCCACCAGGCGCGGCAGCACGTTGTCCAGCATGGCCTGGATGTCGTTGGCGCCCTTGGACGTGGGGTCCGCCACGAACACCGGGCGGCCCTCGCTGGAGGCCTGCGCGAACTTGGTGCACTGCCGGATGATGGTGGGCAGCAGGTACTCGGGGTAGTGCGTCTGGAGCGCCTCCAGCGCCTCCTTCGCCAGCTTGAACGTCGCGTTGAAGGAGTTCACCACGATGAACACGTGGTCCAGCACGTGGTTCAGGTCCTCCTCCAGGCTCTGCACCGTTTCGAACAGCAGCTTGAGGCCGTGGAAGGACAGGAAGTCCGCGAGCACCGGCACGAACAGGTCGTTCGCGGCCATCAGCGCGTTGAGGTTGAGCAGGCCGAAGGACGGCGGCGCGTCGAAGACGATGAAGTCGTACTGCGCCTCCACGTCCTTGAGCGCGTTGCGCAGCTTGAACTCACGGCCGGCCATGGGCATCAGCGCCAGGTCCACCGTGGACATGCTCAGGTTGGACGGGATGAAGTCCAGGTTGGGCAGGGTGGACTTCTGCACCACCTGCGCGAGCGGCGTCTTGCGGACCAGCACGTCCAGCAGCGTCTTCTCGAAGTCCTCGCCCTCGTAGCCCAGGCACTTGGTGGCGTGGCCCTGGCTGTCCAGGTCGATGAGGAGGACCGCGTAGCCCAGCTCCGCCAGGCGCCATGCGTAGGACGTGGAGAGGGACGTCTTGCCGGTGCCGCCCTTGAAGTTGAGGAAGAGCTGTTTGCGCAGGCCCGCGGTGGGCGGGAACTTGTTGAGCGTCGTGCGCAGCTCCCACACGTCTTCCGGGCCGTAGGCGTCCTTGCGCAGCTCCGCGGGGATGGACTTCGGAGTCACGCCGAGCATCTCGGCTACCTGCTTCGAGCTGTACGTCGGCACTTCCATGAACGACCCTTCGGATGACGTGTGAGGCCTGGGCGAGTCCCACCTTGCCTCAAGCGGCGAAGTATTTGTGCCCCCTTCGCACGATGGCCCCTCGGGCCACCAGCAGGGCAACAGCCTCCTGGGCCAGCTCCGCGGGAGCGGACAGCCCGGACGTCAGCTCGGCGAGCGAGCGTCCCCGGACCGCGACCCGCACCTCCTGCAACATCGCCCCACACAGCGCCTCCACGGGAGACGGGCCGCGCTTGGGAGGAACCGGAGGCGCGGCGGAAGGCGCGGGGGCCCGGGCGGGAGGAGGCGCGCCCATGGCGACCAGCGCGGCCTGCACCGGCGTCCGCCGCACGGCGGGCTGCGCGGGCGCGGCGGGGGCCACCGGGCGGGACGGCGGCGCGACGGGGCCCGAAGCAAAGGACACCGGCCCACCGTTCGAGACCCGGGCAGGCACAGGAGCCGCGCCGTGCATCACGGCCGGTGCGGAGCGGGCCGCGCCCACGGTGGCGACCGCGAGCGCGGGGGCGGCCATCGGAGTCGCGGCCCACTGCGAGCTGTTCGCGGCGACGTCCGCGAGCGACACCGGCACGGCGGTGTGCTCCGGAATCGAAGGGAGGGCCTGCGGCGCGGAGGCCGGAGCGGCCATCGCGGCCACCGTCTGCGCCTGCGCCACCGGCTGCGCTGCATTCACCGCGACGGGCTGCGCGCCCTGCACCGCCGTGGGCTGCGCCACCTCCGCGGCCACGGGCGCGGGCTTCACTTCCAGCGTCGCGCGCACGGGCTTCACGGGCAGCGTCGCCAGCCGGCGGATCTCCCGGCGCCGGTGCGCATCATCCAGCGCGACCACCGCGGACACGTCGTGGCCCAGGATGCGCGACAGGCTCTGCGCCGCCGCCTTGCGCACGCGCGCCTCGCCGTCGTCCAGCGCGCCCAGGAGCAGCGTCCGGGCGTTCTCACCCCGGCCCGCGCCCAGCGCCAGCGCCGCCAGCGCGCGGACCTCCGGATCCGTGTCGTGGATGGCGTCCTCGCCCAGCCGCCGCGCCGTCTCCCCCTCCAACCCCAGGGCCAGGAGCGACGCGCGCCGGCGCACCGACCGGTCCGAATCCTTCATCGCCTGCGCCAGGTGCGGCGCCGCGTCCTTCGGCGCCAGCACCAGCAGCGCCTTCAACGCCGCGATGCGCACCTCCGGCACCGGCGACGACAGGAGCGGCGACACCACCGACGCGCCCTCCTCCCGGCACAGCCCCGCGAACGCCTGCACCAGCGCCACCTGCGCCGTCGCGTCCGTCTCCGCGTGCAGCGCCGCCGCCAACGCGGGCGCCGCCGCCGGATGCGCCAGCGCCTTCAGCCGCTCCGCCGCCCGCACCCGCGCCGCCGCGTCCGCCGCCGACAGCTCCCGCACGGAGAACCCGAACAGCGTCTCGTCCGTGGTGCTGCCCGAGTGCCCGGACAGCTCCGCCATCTGCTCCGCGCTCACCCGCAGGCGGCCCTCGCTCTGCAGCCGCTGCGCCTCGCGCGCCACCGGCGACAGCCCCGAATCCGACGCCACCGCCGAAGCCCGGGGCGGAATGGCCGGCGCGGGACGCTCCGTCCACGGCACGCTCGGCTCGGAGGCCTTCAGCGGCACCGCGGGCCCGCTGTACGGCGTGCGCACCGCGGGCACGTCCCCGCGCAGGATGACCTCGCTGCGCAACTGCGAGATGAACGACGCCAGGTCGAACCCCAGCTCGTCGGCGTCGTCCTCGGCCACCGCGCGCGCCTGCCCGGAGGAGTGGATCCGGCTCGCGTCCAGCAGCTTCGCCATCAACTGGTCGCGCTCCAGCCGCAGCGCGTGGTTGAGCCGGGACAGCTCCTCGCGCTCGGCCTGCGCGCGGGCGCTCTTCACCTCCAGCGAGGCCACCTCCCGGCGCAGGTCCAGCTCCCGCTGGTGCCCCGCCGCCAGGTCCTCCTTGAGGTGCGAAAGCTCGTCGCGCGTGGACGCCAGCTCGCCATGCAACTGCTGCGCACGGGCCTCGAAGTAGACGATCTTTTCGAGTGCGCTCTTGAGCAGCGCGTCCGGACGCTCGTCACTCACGACTGGCTCTGGCCTCCCCGCGAAGGCGCTCGGCGGCGCTCCCCGGTTCGCTTCACCGAAGGGACTCCCCGGTATCCCGGCTCGCCGCCGGGGCGGGCACCTTATGTCAGCCCTACGTGCTACGTAAACCACGGAAACACCAGGGGTTTTCCCCCGCCGGGGCACGCCATGATTGACAACGCCGCCCGGGCCGATTTTTCGGCCTCGCGCTCGCGTGCACGCATGCTCCAATGCGGCGCATGGCCCCGACGCGCATCGACACCGAAGTGACCCGGATGTTGGGCATCCGCTATCCCATCATCGCCGCCCCCATGTTCCTGGTGTCCAACGCGGCGCTCCTGGAGGCCGCCGGCCGCGCGGGCGCCATCGGGGCGGTGCCGTCGCTCAACTACCGCACCGCGCAGGCGTACCGGGACTTCCTGAACACGTTCCCCCAGGACGTGCCCTTCGGCGTGAACCTCATCCTCAAGTGGGCCGAGCGCCTGGAGGAGGACGTGGCCGCGACGGTGGAGCGGAAGGTGCCGCTGGTCATCACCAGCCTGGGCGACCCCACGCCCATCGTGGAGCGCGTGCACGCGTACGGCGGCAAGGTGTGGAGCGACGTGATTTCGCTGCGCCACGCGGAGAAGGCCGTGAAGGCCGGCGTGGACGCGCTCGTCGCGGTGGGCAGCGGCGCGGGCGGCCACGCGGGAAACCTGAGCCCCCTGGTGCTGGGCCCGTGGCTGAAGGCGGAGCTGGGCGTGCCGGTGGTGCTCGCGGGCGCGCTGTCCACGGGGCGCCACCTGGCCGCCACGCTCGCGCTGGGGATGGATGGCGCGTACGTGGGCACGCGCTTCCTGGCCACCGAGGAGGCCGGCGCCGCGCCCGACTACAAGCAGGCGCTGGTGGACTCGGGGCCCGAGGACCTGGAGTACACGAAGGAAGTCACCGGCGTGCACGGCAACTTCATCAAGAGCGCGCTGGAGCGCTTCCGCGCGGGCCAGGGCAAGGCGTGGAAGGACACCTGGAGCGCGGGCCAGGGCGTGGCCTTCGTGAAGGACGTGCTGCCCGCCGCCACCGTCGTCGAGCGCATGGTGCGCGAGTACTCCGAAGCCCGCGCCGCGCTGCCGTCCGAAGCCTGAAGCAGCGCTGAAGCCCCCCCCCGGGCATCGAGCCCCGCTTCCGGCACCTGTCGCCGGAAGCGCGCGGTCTGCCCGGACCCTCGCGGCCGTCGCGAATCGCACGAAGCAACCTGGCACGTCGGGCGACCCCTCACGGCCTTCCCGTGACGTCTTGGGAGGGGCGGAGGCGCGAGCGCCTACCACCCCGGTTCGGCGCGCGTGTCACGCGCGAAAAAACACCCGGGAAGCCTTGCCAAACGCGCGCGTGGGAACGGCGGAAACGGCGGATTGTCGAGGGTTTGCGGGCCCTGTCCGCACGCCCGGGGATGTCAGACCCCACTCGTAATCTGTGTCTCACGAGGTCACGCAAGGCAGCGACTTCTCCCCGGTACCTCTCCGTCTGAAAAGCGGGGGGAGAAGCTCCTCTTTCGACAGGTTTTGCACGCCATGGAACAGCGACTGGCAACCCTCATTGGAAACGCGGTGCGAGTGGCCCGGCAGCGGCTGGAGCTGACGCAGGCCGATGTCGCCGAGCGCGTCGGCATCGCCACCGAGGTGTACGGCCGTTTGGAGCGCGGGCACATGCTGCCCAGCGTGCGGACATTGCGGAAGCTGTGCCTCGTGCTGAGCTGCTCGTCGGACGTGCTGCTCGGGTTGAGCGCGACGGCGGCGGTGACGGAGGACGGCGCGCCGCAGCTCGCGGAGGATCCGCCGGAGTACCGCGAGCGTCCGGAGGTGCGGCGGCTGATGCGCACCGTGCGCAAGCTGGACTCCCCGCGCCTGCGGCTGTTGGGGCAGGTGGCGCACGCCCTGGAGCGATGAGGCGCGGGCTGGAGCGCTGACGGAAGGGGCTACTCGGCCGCGGGCTCCGCGTTCGCGTCCACGGGCGCCGGCGCTTCGCGGTGCACAGGGGGGGAGGCGGCTCCGGCGACGGGCAGCCGGAGGATGAAGCGCGCACCGCCTTCGGCGCGGTTCTCCGCGTCCAGGGTGCCGCCCGCGCGCGCCACGTAGTCGCGGCAGAGCGCCAGGCCCAGGCCGGTGCCCTTGCCGGGCGGCTTCGTGGTGAAGAAGGGCTCGAAGAGGCGCGGCAGCGCGGCCTCGGGGATGCCCGGCCCGTTGTCCTCCACCTCCACCCGCACGCGGCCGTCCTCCATGCGCGCGCGCAGCGTCACGTGCGCGGGCTTGCTGGAGCGGGCGGCCTCCAGCGCGTCCGCGGCGTTGAGCAGCAGGTTCACCAGCACCTGCACCAGGTGGCGGGCCGTGACGCGCGCGGGGGACAGCCCCTGCGCCACGTCGCGCTCCACCACGCCCAGGCTGCGCAGGCGCACCGAGGCCAGCCGCTGGGCCTCGGCCAGCGCCTGCGCGACGTCGCAGGACTCCTGCTCGTCGGGGGCCTCGCGGGAGAACTGGCGGAGGTCGGTGACGATTTGATGGATGCGCAGCACGCCCTGCTGCGTCTCCTCCAGCACGCGCCGCACGTCCTCCAGGTCGTCGGGCGCGCCGTGCGCCCATTCCTCCTGGAGGTAGTGCAGGTTCGACTTCACGTACGCGAGCGGGTTGTTCACCTCGTGGGCCACGCCCGCGGCCAACTGCCCCACCACCACCAGCCGCTCCACGTCCGCGCGCTGGCGCTCCACGCGCGCGCGGCGCGACTCGCTCTCAGCCAACTGGCGCAGGGCCTCCACGCGCTCCAGGTGCGCGCTGCGCTCGGCCGCGCGCAGCTTGCGGAAGGTCTCCGCGCCGTGCGCGGACACCGCGAACACGAAGAGGAGGCTGAAGCACTGGCTGACGAACGCCGTGGACGGCACGTGCGCCAGCCACATCATCAGCACCACCGCCACCAGCGTGCCGCCGATGGCGGACCACACCGGCAGCCGCTGCCCGGGGATGAAGACGGCGACGAAGAGGGGCACCGTGTAGAACGACGGGAACAGCGGGCTCTCCGGGCCCCCGGTGAGCTGGATGCACACGGTGAGCGCCGACAGGCTGACGGTGCCCGCCGCGATGCCGCTGAAGGGCGGGCGCAGCCACCCCGCGCCCACCAGGGTCCCCAGCGCGAGGAACGCCGCGGCCCAGACCCAGTGCACCGCGAGGAAGTCCGCGCGGAAGCCGCCCAGCACCAGCGGGTGCGCCAGCGAGCCCAGCAGGATGAGCAGCGCGCACCACCAATACGTGCGCCGCCGGACCCGCCGGCGGGCCCGGACATCCGCGTTCGCGTCATCCCACGCGCTGGAGGTTGGAGGCGTCACCCCGGACCGGTCCGCCCGGGCGCGTTGCGCGGCGCGAGGTACAGCGTCATGTCGAGTCCTCCCGTGGACGTCGCAGCCGGCGGGACTTCCCCAAACGCACCGCGTCCCGTCCCCGTTTCTTCGCCTGTCCGCCGCCGGAGGGCAAGATGGGGTCAGGACACACCGCGCGGAGCCGGCACCCCCGGCACTCGGCGCCGCTCCACACGGCCTCGAAGAGGGCGGTGGTCCGGTCGATGGTGTCGAAGTCCTCCGTCACGAACCCCAGCTCGAAGTTGCGGACATCATCGCCCTTGGCGCCCAGTCCCGCGCCGGTGAGGTTGGCACTCCCCAGGTAGACCCAGGCGCCGTCCACCACCACCGCCTTGAAGTGGACGCGCGGGCACACCTTCAGTTCCAGCCCGCCCTTCACCAGCCGGGAGCGCGCGTCGAACGCGGCCCGGAACGGCCGGCTGGGCAGCTCCGCGTGCAACAGCCGCAGCGCCACGCCCCGCGCGGCCAGCCCGTCCAGCACCTCCAGGAGCGGCACGAACGCCCCCTTCGAGCGCTCCACGTACATGGCCTTCACGTTGGCGGTGGCCATCCACACCGACTCGCGCGCGTGGGCCAGCTTGCGCAGCACCACCTCCTGGTAGAGCGCGCTCCCCGACAGCAGCTCCGCGTCGATGGGCCTCATCATGTCACCCAGCGTCGCACACGGGATTACACGATTCCATCCCCCTCCCCTGGCGAACGTCCTGCGGTGGAAGGAGCCCCAGACACCGGCTTGACCGATGACCGGCGGTCATTTAACTCCAGGTCATGGCGGGAGCACTGGCCGCGAAGCGGGTCGTGCCGCTGCGGGCGCGGCGGGACGAGGACAAGGAAGCGCGGCGGCGGGAGCTGCTGGACGCGGCGCGCGCGCTGTTCGAGGCCACGTCGTTCGCCGAGGTGAAGATGGCGGACGTCGCGGCGCGCACGGGCCTGGCGAAGGGGACGGTGTTCCTCTACTTCCCGACGAAGGAGGCGCTGTTCCTGGCGCTCCTGGACGACCTGCTCACCGCGTGGTTCGCGAAGCTGAACGGGCGCCTGTCGGAGGGCGGCACGTGGACGGCCCACCAGTTGGCGCGCACGGTGGCCGGGTCGCTGGAGGGCGAGGAGACCTTCACGCGGCTGCTGGCGCTGGCGCAGACCGTGCTGGAGCAGAACGTGACGGTGGCGCAGGCCCAGGCCGTCAAGGAGCGCGTGCTCGTGTCCATGGGGACGACGTCCGCGCTGCTCCAGGCGCGGCTGCCCTTCCTCACACCGGAGACGGCGGGCCAGCTCATCCGCTACGTGCACGCGCTGGTGACGGGCCTGCGGCAGATGGCGGACATCGCGCCCGTGGCGCGCGAGGTGCTGACGCTGCCGCACATGGCGCCGCTGCGCGTGGACTTCACCGCCGAGCTGACGGCGGCCATCACCACCCTTCTTCGCGGGCTCGGGGCCCGCTGACCCTTTGCGCATTTCCTGAAACGGAGCCCTGTCATGCTGGAAGCCGTCGCGTCCCTCCTTCCCCAGGCCTCGGTCGAAGTGGACCGCATCCGCGCGGTGTTCGAGTCGCAGCGCGCGAACCGCTGGAACCTGTCGCGCAGCACTCCAGCGGAGCGCATCGCGAGGCTGCGCAAGCTGCGCGAGGCCATCATCGCGCGGCGCGAGCAGTTGGCGGAGGCCATCCACCAGGACTTCCGCAAGCCGGCGATGGAGGTGGAGCTGACGGAGATCCACCCGACGCTGGAGGAGCTGAACCACACGGTGAAGCACCTGAAGGCGTGGATGAAGCCCAAGCGGGTGGCGACGCCGCTGACGCTCAAGGGCGCGTCCAGCCACGTGCGCTTCGAGGCGAAGGGCGTGGTGGTCATCCTGTCGCCGTGGAACTACCCGTTCCAGTTGCTGGCGGCGCCGCTCATCGCGGCCATCGCCGCGGGCAACGCGGTGATGCTCAAGCCCAGTGAGAAGACGCCGCACACGTCGCGCTTCCTGGCGAAGCTGGTGCGGGACGTGTACCCGGAGAACGAGGTGGCGGTGTTCGAGGGCGGCGCGGAGGTGGCGGAGGCGCTGCTCCAGCACCCGTTCGACCACTTCTTCTTCACGGGCAACCCGAACATCGGCCGCAAGGTGATGGCGGCGGCGACGAAGTTCCTGTCCAGCGTGACGCTGGAGCTGGGCGGCAAGTCGCCGGTCATCATCGATGAGTCCGCGAACCTGAAGGCGGCGGCGGAGGCGCTGGCGTGGGGCAAGTTCGTCAACGCGGGCCAGACGTGCGTGGCGCCGGACTACATCTACGTGCCGGCGTCGAAGCAGCAGGCGTTCCTGGAGGCGTTCAAGGCGGTGCTGACGCGCTTCTACGGCGCGACGGAGGCCGAGCGGCAGGCCAGCCCGGACTTCGCGCGGGTGGTGGACCCGGCGGCGTGGAGGCGGCTCAAGGAGGTGCTCGACCGCACGGTCGCCGCGGGGGCGAAGGTGGAGGCGGGCGGCACGGCGGACGGGCCGTCCCGGTACGTGGCCCCCACCGTGTTGTCCGGGGTGACGACGCAGATGCCCATCATGGAGGCCGAAATCTTCGGGCCGGTGTTGCCGGTGCTGACGTACGAGCGGCGCGAGGAGGTCTACGCGCACATCAACGAAGGCGGGAAGCCGCTGGCGCTGTACGTGTTCTCGCAGGACTCGAAGGTGGTGGAGGAGGTGCTCCAGCACACGACGTCCGGCGGGGTGGTGGTGAACAACGTGCTCATCCACGTGGCGAACCCGAACCTGCCGTTTGGCGGGGTGGGGATGAGCGGGCTGGGGAACTACCACGGGCACTACGGCTTCAAGACGTTCAGCCACGAGCGGGCCGTGATGGTCCAGTGGATGAAGTCGCTGGCCGCGGTGTTCTTCCCGCCGTATCGGGGAAAGACCCAGGAATGGGCTTCCAAGGCGACCCGGATGCTGGAGTAGGTCCCGGGCTGGGAGAGAGGAACCGGCATGCGCGTGGTGTCAGTGGAGGAGGCCCTGGTCCCGGGAGACCTGCAGGCGGTGTTCGACCGCCTCCAGGCGCGCCGCTGGGAGCTGGCGAAGACAGGGCCGAAGGAGCGCCTCGCGCGGCTGGAGAAGCTCAAGGCGCTGCTGCTGGAGCGGCGTGAGGAGCTGGCGGACGCGCTGCACGAGGACTTCCGCAAGCCGCCCGCGGAGGTGGAGGCGACGGAGATATTGCCCGTGCTGCTGGAGCTGGCGCACGTGCAGAAGCACCTGAAGGCGTGGATGAAGCCGCGCAGGGTGGGCGCGCCGCTGCTGCTCACGGGCACGAAGAGCGAGGTGCACCCGGAGCCCAGGGGCGTGGTGCTCATCCTGGCGCCGTGGAACTACCCGTTCCACCTGCTGGTGTCGCCGCTGGTGGCGGCGGTGGCGGCGGGCAACGCCGTGCTGTGCAAGCCGAGCGAGAAGACGCCGGGCACGGCGCGCTTCCTGGCGCAGTTGCTGCGGGACGTGTTTCCGCAGGACGAGGTGGCGCTGGTGGAGGGAGGCGCGGAGGTGGGCGAGGCGCTGCTGCGGCTGCCGTTCGACCACTTCTTCTTCACGGGCGGGCCGCGCGTGGGGCGGAGGGTGATGGAGGCGGCGGCGAGGCACCTGGCGGGGGTGACGCTGGAGCTGGGCGGCAAGTCGCCGGTCATCGTGGACGCGTCAGCGGACGTCGACGCGGCGGCGGAGCGGATTGTCTGGGGCAAGTTCCTGAACGCGGGGCAGACGTGCATCGCGCCGGACCACGTCTGGGTGCACGCGTCGAAGGAGGAGGCGCTGCTGTCCGGGATGAAGTCCGCGCTGGAGCGCTTCTACGGGAAGACGGAGGAGGCGCGGCGGGCGACGCCGGACTTCTGCCGGATGGTGGATGACGGCGCGTACAAGCGCGTGTGCCGGCTGCTGGATGAATCCGTGGCGGGAGGCGCGCGGGTGGTGGCGGGGGGCGGCGTGCACGCGGAGACGCGCTACATCGCGCCGACGGTGCTGGCGGACGTGACGCCGGAGTCCGCGGTGATGGACGAAGAGATTTTCGGGCCGCTGTTGCCGGTGCTGCGCTTCGAGTCCCTGGATGAAGTGGTGGCGCAGGTGCGCGCGGGGGGCAAGCCGCTGGCCCTGTATGTCTTCAGCCACGAAGAGAACACGGTGGAGCGCCTGCTGAAGGAGACGAGCGCGGGCGGCACGGTGGTGAACAACGTGGTGTTGCACAACGTGAACCCGCACCTGCCATTCGGAGGCGTGGGGCAGAGCGGCCTGGGCGCGTACCACGGCGAAGCGGGCTTCAAGGCCTTCAGCCACGAGCGCGCGGTGGTGCGGCAGGGCCGCACGGCCTTCACGAACCTCTTCTTCCCACCCTACCGGGGCAAGGCCCAGCGCCTGGCCCGGCTCGCGAGCAAGCTGTTCGAATAGGATGGGAGGCACAATGAGCTTCGACAACGCACCGCCGCGACCTGGCCGGCTGACGACCGACAAGCGATGGGCCTGGCACTGCATGCTGATGTGGTCAGGTGCATGGTTTTGGATGAGCTCGGCGAGCCCAGCCGCACCGGATGCATCCCTGTTCGCTCGACTCCGCCAGGGCATGACACGAGCCGAAGCGGAAGCGCTCGGACAAGGCGCCACACTGGGCGGATACCCGGCGAAGGTAACCTACGGGTTTTCCTCCAATGAGCAGATTAAGAGCTTCGGGCTCTCGGTCTTTCGCCGAGAAGCGCTCTGCGCAACGGCGTTCAAGGCCGTCCACGATGAGGTAGTTTCTGCATTGGGTTCTCCCACCTCCACCGCTCGTGAGGTTGAAGGAAAGCAGTGCGAGAACTGGACCCTCAGTGACTCAGCGATTCGCATCTGCTGCAGACAAGCCAGCCCGGTGGACGGCGGAACCGGCTGGATGCTCCTGACGGCGATCAAGTCCTTCTCTCCCCATGAGAAGTTCGACATCAGCAATGGAATCCACTGAAAGACAAACGCCCAGAGCGTCTTCACGCCCTGGGCGTCCGTGACATCAGCTCCGCAGGCCCGGGGCTTCCTGGCCCGTGCGCGCGACGTACTCCGTGTAGCCGCCGCCGTACTTGTGGATGCCGTCCGGCGTCAGCTCCAGCACGCGGTTGGACAGCGCTCCCAGGAAGTGCCGGTCGTGGGACACGAACAACATCGTGCCCTCGTAGCGCGACAGCGCCGTGATCAGCATCTCCTTCGTGCCCATGTCCAGGTGGTTCGTGGGCTCGTCCAGCACCAGGAAGTTCGGCGGGTCGTAGAGCATCTGCGCCATCACCAGACGCGCCTTCTCTCCTCCCGACAGCACCCGGCACTTCTTCTCCACCTCGTCGCCGCTGAAGCCGAAGCAGCCCGCCAGCGCCCTCAGCGAACCCTGCCCTGCCCGGGGGAACGCGTCCGACAACTGCTCGAAGACCGTCTTCTCTCCGTCCAGCAGGTCCATGGCGTGCTGCGCGAAGTAGCCCATCTTCACGCTGCCACCCAGCGCCACCGTGCCTTCATCCGGCTGCGTCGTGCCCGTCACCAGCTTCAGCAACGTGGACTTGCCCGCGCCGTTCACGCCCATCACGCACCAGCGCTCCGCGCGGCGCACCAGGAAGTCCAGGCCGTCGTAGATGGTCCGCTTGCCGTAGCCCTTGCACACGTTCTTCAGGTTCACCACGTCGTCACCGGAACGCGGCGGCGGCTGGAACTCGAAGAGCACCGTGGAGCGGCGCTTGGGCGGCTCCACCTTTTCAATCTTCTCCAGCTTCTTCACCCGGCTCTGCACCTGCGCCGCGTGCGACGCGCGGGCCTTGAACCGCTCGATGAACTTGATCTCCTTCGCGAGCATCGCCTGCTGGCGCTCGTACTGCGCCTGCTGCTGCGCCTCGTTCTGCGCGCGCTGCTGCTCGTAGAAGTCGTAGTTGCCCGAGTACGTCGTCAGCGAACCGCCGTCGATTTCGACCACCTTCGTCACGATGCGGTTCATGAACTCGCGATCGTGCGACGTCATCAGCAGCGCGCCCTCGTACCCCTTGAGGAAGCTCTCCAGCCAGATGAGCGATTCGATGTCCAGGTGGTTGGAGGGCTCGTCCAGGAACATGGCGTCCGGGCGCATCAGGAGGATGCGGGCCAGCGCCACGCGCATCTTCCAACCGCCGGACAGCTTGCCCACGTCGCCGTCCATCATCTCCTCGCTGAAGCCCAGGCCCGCGAGGATTTCCCGCGCGCGGCCCTCCAGCGCGTACCCGCCCAGTTCCTCGAAGCGGCCCTGCACGACGCCGTAGCGCTCGACGAGCTTCTCCATGTTGTCCGCCTGGTCCGGGTCCCCCATGGCGGCTTCCAGCTCCTTCATCTCCGCCGCCACGGTGCTCACCGGGCCCGCGCCGTCCATGACCTCGGACACCGCGCTGCGGCCGTTCATCTCACCGACGTCCTGGCTGAAGTAGCCAATGGTGACGCCCCGGTCGATGGAGACCTGTCCCTCATCCGGGTACTCCTGGCCGGTCATCATCCGGAACAGCGTCGTCTTGCCCGCGCCGTTCGGGCCCACCAGGCCCACCTTTTCGCCCTTGTGGAGCGCGGCCGACGCCTCCACGAAGAGGAGCTGCTGACCGTGCTGCTTGCCGATGTTGTCGAGACGGATCATGTGCGTACCGAAAAGGCCCGGGGAATCAGGCGGCGCGCCCTTATGCCACGAGCCGCCCGCCGGAGGGATGCTTCCGAACCCCCAACGGCCCCAGGTCCTTCCACGCAACCGGGCAGGCAGGCCCCCGCCCGGGATTCCGCCCGGCTTGAAACGTGAGGCTCAGGCGTCCCGGTGCACCGTGCCCGGGGAGAACGCCGGGGTGCAGATGGCCACGTACTCCGCGCCTTCCTCGTCGGGGGTGCTGTAGCGGACCCACTCGCCGGGCTCGCACACCACCGCCTGGCCGGCGTGGACGTCCATCACCCCGCCCTTGTGCTCCACCCGCAGCGTGCCCGCGAGCACCATGGTGATCTCCCGGAACTCGGGCGTCTGGCCGGGCTCCTCCCACCCGCCGGGGCTGCGCATGTGGGCCACGCTGATGTTGGACGTCTTGGAGTTCACCCGGCCCACGTACTCGTCGATGAGCTTCGGCTTGTTGCCCACGGCCGTCACACGGATGGGCTTCGGGATGAGCGTGGGCATGCGCATGCTCCAGGTCGTGATGGAGGGAAAAGCAGCAATCCCTACCCTATCAGCGCGTGACGTAGAGTGCAGCCGTGCTGACCGTCGACCCCCATCCCCTCCTCGACCTCGTCGCCTTCACCTCCACCTTCCCCGCTCCCCTGGGGGACCTGCCCGCGCCCGACTGGCTGCAGGCCCTGCTGAAGCCCGGCGCCGCCGCGCCCCTCCAGAGTGACGACGCCGTCCGGGGCGCCGTGCGCGACCTGCTCCGCCACGGCGGCTACAAGCCCACGGGCCGGGGCAAGCCCGCGTCCGAGTACCTGGTGCGGGCCTCCGGCGACGGCACCCTGGGCACCATCAACGCCGCGGTGGACGCGTGCAACGCCGTGTCGCTGCACAGCGGCCTGCCCATCAGCGTGGTGGATCTGGACAAGGCCCAGGCCCCGTTCCGCGTCTCCACCGCCATCCAGGGCGACCGCTACGTCTTCAACGCCTCCGGGCAGACCATCGACCTGGAGGGCCTGCTGTGCCTCTTCGACGCGCAGGGCCCGTGCGCCAACGCGGTGAAGGACGCGCAGCGCACCAAGACGGACGGCACCACGCGCCGCACCCTCACGCTGCTGTGGGGCACGAAGGAGTTGAAGGGCCACGCCGAGCGCGCCTTCACCTGGTACCGCGAGCTGCTGGAGCGCCTGGGCGCCACCGTCGAGCCCGTGCGCTGAAGCAAGCAGAGGATTGTCCGCCGCGCTCAGGTCTGCTCGGAGGTCGCGGCAGGACGGGGACGTGCGTCCTCGGAGAGATCTTTCTCCTTCTCGGCTGAGGTGAGGATTCTCAGCGCGCCTTCGACCAAGTACCTCACCTGCAGGAAGAGCGAAGGAGGGCAAGAGCCCTCTTTGACCTCGGCATGTCCCAGACGAACGCTGCGCAGATTCGTGGCGTAGAAGAACGTGTCCTTGGAAAGCCTCAAGGCCTTGCCTGCGGCAGAACTGCTCTGCACCTCAATGCCAGCCAATTCATAGCGCTTGGTCCCGGTGCCACACAGAACGACCACACGCTCCTCGTCAGGAAAAATCTGGACGACAATGGCGGGATGGGGCTTGCCACCCACATCCACCATCACCACTCCACGGTTGCGCAATTGAGGCTTAGGAGGAGGAGGGAAATACCGGCTCACCCGAGCGCTCCGCGGCCATGTTGAATCGCGCATAGGCCGACTGAACGGCCTTCGAATGCTGTTCGAGCCCCGTCAGGTCGAGCCGCTCATCCATCGGCAGGAGATCAACCGGAACCTCGGCGCCGGACATGGCTGCTGTGAGCGCCAGCCACTGCTTGCTTGAGCTGGCCAGCAATTCAGAAATAGCGAGCTTGAGCCAGGGCTCGGCCGCCCCCTGTTTGAACAACAGAGCCACCAACGCCAAGAAGAGGGCGTTGAGCCTCATTGATGCGAGCAGGGCCTCCGCTACTGGGATTGGAACATCTGGCGCGCTGATGAACGCAAGCGGATCTCCATCCCCGTTCAAATCAACGAACGTCTCTACAGCAGGAGGCGCCTCGGCGTCCGGAGGCATGGTTTCCATCAGGTGCACCAGGCATCTGAAGGTTTCCGAGAGGTTCCGATGAAGGTCGCGCAGAAAAGGAGTCGATGCAGGGCCCAAGGCCTGCACCATCGCGTCTGGGATCTCATCCTCCGCCACTATTTCTTCGAACTCACCCACCAGTTCAGGAAGCCCTCCAAAGGCGTCGCCTCCCCTGATGTTTTGCTGTGCCACGTAAAACCGGGGGTCTCCAACCACTGCATCGATCCGGGTGATCAGGTCATCCCGGTCTTCAGCTTCGAGGACATAGGCACCGAAGGTGCCCCCAAGTTCACGCATCTGCTCGATGAACGCCCGCTCCTGAGCGGTCATCCGCTCCCGCGTCACGAGAGCAATGACCCGCTCCACGAGCGCCAGAAGCCCGGGCCCACTGGGCAGAGATAAAGCGGAAGGGAGTGCTGCGGAAGTCGACATGGGCGAGAGCAATATAACGTCAGAAACGACAACCAGCACCCTCTACGACCGGGATGTGGTCAAGCGTAAGCAGGCGGCCATTCTGCACTCCCCTGCTGACATTCAGCAACCAGGTCACTTTCCCGCGCGCACACCCACCCCAGGCCTCAGCGCCAACCCGTCCAGGACGTGCTGCACGACGTCCTCCGGCGGCGGCGTCACGTCCACGGTGAACGCGTCGCCGGGCGCCTCCAGCGTCTCCAACTGGCTCTGGAGCAGCGACGCCGGCATGAAGTGGCCCTCGCGCCGCTGGAGCCGCTCGCGGATGACGGACGCGGGCGCGTGCAGGTACACCCAGCGCTCGCGCGTCGCATCCACGGTGAGCCTGGCGCGGTAGAGGGCCTTGAGGCCGGAGAAGGCCAGCACCAGGTCCTCGTCCGCCTCCAGCGCCTTCTCCATCCTCGCGCGCAACAGCTCCAGCCAGGGCTGCCGGTCCACGTCCGTCAGCGCCGTGCCCGCGGCCATCTTCCGGCGGTTCTCCACCGAGTGCAGGTCGTCCGCGTCCACGAACGTCCACCCCAGCCGGTCCGCGAGCGCCCGGCCCACCGTGGACTTCCCGGTGCCTGACACCCCCATGACGATGACCACCATGCCGTTGCCGCCTCCCTCGGGTCTCGCGCGCTCCCTCATGCTGCGGCCTTCCCGCTCCGCGTGCCACGCGAGATGCACGGCCGGTGACACACCGGAGGTGAGCGTCCGCTGTCCAACGCCATCACCCCCGCGTCCCAGATGACTTCCACTTCACGACGGAGGAACCATTACCCTCCCACGCCATCATGACTTCCGTGGGAGCAACCCCCGGCCGGACACCTGCCCGGCTCCTCCTGTGCAGCGGCCTGCTCGCGCTGGTGTCCCTCGCCGCCTGCCGGGACCCCGCCGCCGCCGCGGGCACCGCGCTCTTCGTCACCGCCGAGTTCGAGCCCTCCCTCAACCTCACCCGGCTGCGCGTCGCCGCCACCGCGGACGGCGCCTCCGTGCCCACGACCCTGCTGCCCGAGGACTCCAGCCGCGCGCTCGTGAACGGCGAGACGTTCCGCGTCCTCCTGGACGGCGCGGCCCACGGCACCCGGGCCACCGTCCGCGTGGACGGCCTGCGCGACGACGCCATGGTCGCCACCGGCGAGGCCACCGCCACCGTGCGCGACGGCTACGAGGTGGAGGTCACCGTGCGGCTGACCGCCTCCCACGGCGGCACCTTCTGCGTGGACTGCCCGGACGGCTGCTGCCGCGACGGCGTGTGCACCTCCCGCACCGCGCGCACCTGCGGCGTGGGCGGCGTCGCGTGCGAGGCCTGCGACACGGCCCGGGCCGACACCTGCACCGACCGCGGCGCCTGCGGCTGCGGCACCGGCCCCGCCTGCGGCACCAACGCCAACCGCTGCGACGCAGGCCGGTGCTACTGCGACAGCGGCAACGCCTGCGGCCCGGGACTGGCGTGCATCGGCGGCGCGTGCCGCTGTGACCCGTCCACCTGCAATGGCTGCTGCGCTGGCAACAGTTGCATCTCCGCGCCCAACAAGGGCCAGTGCGGCAAGGGCGGCGAGGCCTGCAAGAAGTGCGAGAAGCGGTGCAACCCGGACGGCTCCTGCGACTGAAGGGCGCGCGCTAGCGCACGGTGAACGGGCGCGAGCTCCCCGAGTACGGGTGGATGCGCCCGTCCCAGCCGGACTTCCAGTTCCCCTCGTGCACCAGCCGGTACGTGCCCGGCGGCGTGTCCCGGGGAATGGGCCACGTGATGCGCACCTGCGAGCACGCGAGCGTGGGCACGCAGTACTCGCGCTGCCAGTGGTACAGCGCGACGCCGTCCCCGTCGTTCGCCACGTCCCGCCACGTGCCGTCCAGCTCCCGCCGCTGCACGCGCAGGAAGGTGCCGCCCGTCTTCAGGTCGTTGCGTGGATGGCCGCCCCAGAAGGTGACGCTCGCCGTGTCGCCGCGCGCGTAGGACGCCTTCGCCTCCTCCGCGACGGCGCCGAAGTCCACCCAGAGCAACTTGTCGTCGAACACCACGCCGGGCTGCAGCCCCACCACCGCCTTGCGCAGGTCGCGCGGCGTGGGGCCGGGCGCCACGGCCACCCCTTCGCGCAAGGAGGCCGCGAGCCCCGCGAAGGACTGCTGCAGCGCCGCCAGCGTCCACGGGCCGAAGTGCGTGGACGCGCCCTCGTAGTCCTGGCGCGCGTACTCCTCGCGGGTGGCCACGTAGCCCGAGTAGGCGTTGGCCGGCCCCGCGATGACCACGTCCGTCACGCCCAGGCCCTGGAGCTGCGCGCGCACCGTGTCGCGCAGCCGGCGGCCCGCCATGGTGGTCATCTCGAAGGGCACCGCCACCAGCGCCAGCGGCCCCACCGTCACCACCTGCAGGGGCAGCACCTCCGGGGACCACGGGTAGGGCTTCATGGTGCCCATCTCCAGGACGATGGGCTTCTCCCCCTGGCAGGGCGTGGTGACGGCGGAGCAGGAGAACTGGCTCCACAGGTCGTGCACGTTCTCGCACGTGGCCCCTTCCGCGCCGAAGCCCGGCCCGTCCTCCGCGCCCGCCAGCATGGACAGGCCGATGGCCGCGGGGCAGGTGCGGTGCTCGCCGCCGTCCGCGAACGCGGGCGCGACGTCCACCGCGTCCATCTTCACGTAGGTGTGCCGGTAGTCCACCCCGCCCATCACCGGCATCGCGGCGTGGGACCACAGGTGCGCGGCGAAGTCGTACTGCTTCTTCGCGGAGATGGCGGCGTCCTCGAAGTCGTTCGCGCCGCCGCCGTTGGTGCCTCCCAGGATGTTGGGCGTGACGTCGCCCTCGTTCGAGTTCGCGAACGCCGCGACGAAGGTGTCCGGCCCTCCGGGCGTCCGTCCGCCCTGCTCCACCTCGAACGCGTGCGCCGCCAGCCCCTTGTTGTCGCCGGTGATGAGGTGGTTGGTGTTGCCGAAGGACGTGGCGTGCACGGCGAACCAGTTGACGAGCCCCAGCTCGCGCCCGTCCGCCCCCGTCATCCGGAGCAGCGTCATGCGCGTGTCCACGTTGCCGGGGTAGCGGACGCGCTCGGACTCGGGGTTGCGCAGGTAGGCCTCCGGCGAGCGGTTGGCGCTGGCGCCGTGCAGGTCGCCCGAGGACAGCCGCAGCGACCCCTCCGCCAGGCGCGCGTTGGCGCGGAGGATGGAGTCCGTGATGCCGGAGACGATGGCCTCGAAGTTCTGGGGCACGAAGCCGAAGGTGGTCAGGTTGTAGAACGTGTAGTGGCTGAAGCCGCCCGGCCCGGAGTGCGTGTGCGTGGCGCTGAGCAGCACGTTGTCGTCGGAGAAGGTGTCGCCCAGCTTCGAGCGCAGCCGCTCCACCACCTGCTGCTTCACCGCCTGGAACACCATGCCCAGGTCCGCGCTGACGAAGGCCACGCGGCGGCCGTTGCACGGCGAGGCGATGACGAACGCCCGCGAGTACAGCCGCTGGTGGATGCCCTCCGTCTTCTGGCCCACCTGCCCGTAGCCCATCATCCCCACCTCCGCCGCGGGGCCGGTGATGTCCGAGCGCGCCGCGCCGATGAGGAAGTTCGCGGAGCCCGCGCACGCGTCCGCCCGCGCCGCTCCCTCCTGCGCGTCCGCCGTGGACAGCCGGGGGGCGGCGCCCGGGCCCAGCGTCAGCACGCAGCCCAGCAGCAACCCGAGCACGGGAGCGAGGCGGGCGTTCAGCGTGCGCATGGCATCCTCCACGGCCTTCCGGAAGGGAAGGCCCCCTGCGGCGGCGGGGCCCCAGCGTGCCGCCGCCGCCCCCTGGAGGGCAGCGCACGCGAGGGCGGGCCGTCCGACGCTCCACACTCGAACACGGGAGCGCGGCGGATTCAGTCCATTTCGCGGCAGCGGACGGGCGGCCCGCTCCTCCGCACGGACGCGCGAACGCCCAGCCGCTCAGACCTCGAGTGCGGGCCGCGCGGCGACGTGCAGGGTGACGCGGAAGGTGGCGCCGTGGCCCGGCGTGGACTCCGCGGCGATGGTGCCGCCCAGCGCGCGCACGATGGTGTCGCAGATGGACAGGCCCAGGCCGGTGCCCTGGCCCGGCGCCTTGGTGGTGAAGAAGGGGTCGAAGATGCGGCGCAGCAGCTCCGGCGCGATGCCCCGGCCCGTGTCGCGCACCTCCACCAGCACCCGGCCGTCGTCGTCCACGCGGGTGATGAGCCGGATCTCGTGCTCGTCCGTGAAGCCCTCTGGAATCGCGTGCGCGGCGTTGATGACCAGGTTGAGGAAGACCTGGAACAGCTTGCCCTCGTTGGCGCGCACCGTCGGCACGGCGCCGTACTGCTTCACCAGCCGGGCGCGCGGCCGGATTTCACTGGCCGCCATCTGCGCGACGGAGTCCAGCACGCGGTGCAGGTCCACCGCCTCCTCGTGCGCGTCGTCCACGCGGGAGAAGACCTTGAGCTGGCGGACGATCTGCCGCATCCGCTCGGAGCCCTCGCGCGCGTCGTCCAGCACCTGCTGGTACTCCAGCAGCTCCTCGGCGGCCAGGGGCCGGGGCATGGGGCCCAGCGCGCGGTGCAGGAACTCCAGGTTGGAGAGCACGTAGGACAGCGGGTTGTTCAGCTCGTGCGCGATGCCCGCGGCCAGCATGCCCATGGACGCCAGCCGGTCCCCCAGCATGAGCTGCGCCTGCATGTGCTTGCGCTCGGTGAAGTCGCGCGCCACCGTCACGCGCGCGGGCACCCCGTCGAAGAGCACGCCCAGCGTCACCAGGTCCGCGCTCACCACCTGCCCGTCGCGGCGCACCAGCGGCACCTCGTGCGAGCGGGCCGCCAGCGCCCCGTCCTGCGCCTCCTCCAGGTGGCGGCGCGCGACCTCCTGGTCCTCGCGCCGCACCAGGCCCAGCAGGTGCCGGCCCAGCAGCTCCGCCGGGTCCTGGTAGCCCAGGTAGTTGGCCATGGCCGGGTTCACCGACAGGAGCATGCCGTCCGTGGTGTGCACCACCACCGGGTCCGGGAACCCTTCGATGAGCAGGTGGAAGCCGGCCTCCGTGCGGCGCAGCGCCGTCTCCGTGCGCACGCGCAGCGCGTTGGTGGTGTGCTGCTCCAGCGCCAGCGACAGCGCGCCCGCCGCGCCGGACAACAGCTTCACCTCCACGTGCGACCAGGGCCGCGCGTCGTCGCAGTTGTCGAAGCCGATGAAGCCGAACGGCTCGCCGTGCACCAGCAGGGGCAGCACCAGCAGCGACCGGATGCCCTGCGCCAGGAGCACCGGCGCGTTGTCCGCGCCGAAGTCCTCCGGCGAGCCCTGCACGGCCTCGCCCCGGTGGAGCTGCTCCAACTGGGGCAGCGTGAAGGCCTGATCAATGGGCCACGCCTGCGTGTCCGGGTTGTCCAGCTCGCGCGAGATGCCGGGCGCGCACCACTCCGCGCGCTGGGACTGGAGCATCCGGCCAGAGGCGTCGCGGTGGAACTCGAAGACGTAGGCGCGGCTGGCGCCCGCGACGCGGCCCAGCGGCTCCAGGATGGAGCTGTACAGGTCCCCGGCGGACTCCGGCGTGAGCAGCCGCCGCTGCACCTCCACCATCGCGCCCAGGTAGCGCTCGCGCGTGGCGGCGGCCTCCTCCGCCAGGCGGCGCGGGGTGACCTCCACCAGCGTGCCCAGCACGCCGCCCAGGTGCTCCGGGTCCCCCGTCGCGGACAGCTCCACCCAGCGCGGCTGCGCGCCGCCCGTCAGCCGCAGCTCCAGCCGCGAGGGCACGTCCGTGCGCGACAGCGCCGTGCGCAGCAGCACCCGCGCCTGGTCCCGGTCCTCCGGGTGGAACAGCTCCACCAGCGAGCGGCCCAGCCACGCGTGCACGGGCGCGCCGACCAGGCGCTCCCAGGCGGGGGTCGCCAGGACGAGCCGGCCCGCGGCGTCCAGTTCGAAGAGCGCCTCGCGAAGCAGCGACCCGGCGCGCTGGAAACGACGCGTGTCCACGAGGTCGCTCGCCCCGGATGACTGCCCCAGAGCAGCGGCGCTCCCCGTTTCGCGTTGCTCCTGCGCCACCGCGGCCTCCTTCATCACGGATGAGACGGAATGAAACCTGGATTGGAGGGAAACCCACCCGGTGCATCCAGGCCCGAGCCCTCTCTCCGTCTCACCGCGGCCCGAAGCATAGGGCGCTCGAATGTTTCAAAGTCAATGGACCCACCCGGGACTCATGGGTTTCCCTCGGAGTCTGGGGGCTCCCAGCCCCCGGGAATTCCGGAACGTGGGCGTTGACGGCGATCCCCGAGCAGGCGTGCAGGCACGCCTCCGACGATGGCCCACGGGGGCACGTCGCGGGTGACGACGGCGCCCATGCCAATCACCGCGTGGTCGCCCACGGTGACGCCGTCGGTGATGCCCGCGTTGGCGCCCACCCAGACGTCCTCGCCGATCACGATGCCCTTCGAGGTGACGGGCTGTTCGCGCACGGGGCGGTCCGGCGCGAGCCCGTGGTCGAAGGCGTAGAGCGTGGCGCCGGTGGCGATGCGGCTGCCCTCGCCGATGCGGATGCCGCACGCGCCGCCGTCCAGGCTGACGCGCGCGTTGAGGCTGACGCGCGGCCCCAGCTCCACGGGCCCGTGCACGAAGGCGTCCGCGCCGATGCTGCACCCCGGCCCGATGCGCACGGTGCGGCCGGGCTCCGCGAAGATGCGCGCCTCCGGGGCGATGAAACATCCTTCGGCGATTTCAACGGTCTCCAGCGCGCGCAGGCGGTCCTGCACCTCGCGCTGCCAGGCCTCCGCCCACTCGCGGTGGCGCGGCTTGAGGCTGAAGTACAGCCACGGCATCCATGACAGCCGCAGCTTGTGTTGTTCACGGCGTCGCGCGTCCAGGTCCACGCGCCCTGACTACCACGGGCCCGGCGTCCGCCGGGCGCCGCGGCGTCACAGGGGCTCGGGCTTCACGGCGGGCGCGGCGCCGGGCTCCGGCGCGGGCTCCACGGTGAAGTGGCAGCGCTCGCGCTCCTGCGCCACGGCCTCCGCGTCCAGGGGCTCGGGGGACAGGCGGCAGAGCATCTCGTCCGGCTCCCACGGGTACGGCCGGCCGTCCAGGCGCACGCGCCCCTCGGCCACGGCGCGCGTGGCCTCCACGAGCGACAGCGCGGACAGGTCGCGCATCAGCGCCTCGAAGCGGCCCTGGCGCTCCGGGGTGGAGAAGTGGAAGCGGCCTCGCGCGACGACGGCCAGGTGGTACCACATGGGCCGGAAGGCCACGCCGGCCAGCCCCAGGCGCTGGGCCATGGCGAGCAGCACCTCCGTCGTCTCGCGCGACAGGCCCAGGCCGGGCACCTCCTGGCCGGGGAGCTGCGGGCGCGTCTCGCTGAAGCGCGCGCGGGGGTGGCGCAGGGACAGCCAGTTGGCGAAGAGGAAGGTCTCCCCCTGGAGCTCCTTCTTCTCCACCACCGAGTCCGACAGCAGGTGCTCGCGGCCGCCCGCGTGGCCCAGCACCATGATGCGGTCGCCGGTGCCGCCGGTGGAGGCCACCTGCACGCGCAGGCGGCTGTAGCCCAGGCGCTCCACGTACGACAGCAGGCCGTAGCGGAACAGGGCGTACTCGATGCCCTGCGCGGTGTAGTGGCCCAGCACGCGCGGCTGCACCTCCGGCCCCAGCCGCAGCGGGCCCTCCAGGTCCTCCAGCGAGAAGGGCTCCCAGTGCGGCGCCTTGCCGGCGGTGTTGCCGTTCTCCGGATCCAGCAGGTGCGCGATGCGCTGGAAGCGCGCGCTCAGCGGATCATAGCGCGCGGTGATGCGCTGGTGGCCCAGCCCCGCGAGCACCAGCACGGTGCCCGCGAACAGCTTCCAGGACTCGGCGTGGTAGCCGCCGCCGGGCAGCCACACGCTGGCGCGTCCCCGCAGCGCGGCGGCGATGGCCACGTCGCGCTTGCGCGCCCCGTGGAGCGAGATGCCCACGCGCCCGAAGCGGTCCCCGGCCAGCACGTCCCCGCCGGCGATGACGAAGGTGATGTCGGAGGCGGGCATCCGCGCGAGCAGGTCCTTCACCTTCTGCACGTAGGTGACGTCGTCGCAGCCGTCCGGCACGCGGGTCTCGTCCACGCCGGGGGGCAGCACGCCCCAGTCGCTGCCGGACACGGAGCCGATCCACGTCTTCGGCTGGCCGGCGAGGCACGCGGCGGTGCCGTCCGGCGGGTGCGCGTCCAGGTCCAGCACGGCCACGGAGCCTTCGAAGCCGGAGGCGCGCAGGTCCGCCACGGCCACGGCGATGTCGTTGACGGTGCAGAAGCCGCCGCCCTTGTCCGGGCGCGCGTGGTGGAAGCCGCCGGCCATGTTGACCACGGGCGTCTGCCGCGCGAGCGCCAGCCGGGCCGCGCCCAGCGTGCCGCCGCACACCAGCCGCACGCTGTCCAGGAGCGCGTCCACGGGGACCTCCGACGGGTCGGTGGCGTAGATGCGCGCGAGGGTGGCGGGGTGGGAGAGGGACTCCAGGTAGCGGGCGTCGTGCACGCGCGCGAGCTGCGCGTAGGACACGGGCACGGGGTGGCGCACGTCCGCGGCGCGCACCACGCCGGACTCCAGCAGGTACCAGGTGGTGAAGTCGGTGCCGCGCGGCTCGATGCCCACGGAGGACTCGATGCCGGACAGGGGCAGGCGGTAGGCCTCGTCGTAGAAGACGTGCACCCGGCCGCGTCCCAGGCCCAGCTTCCAGAGCCACGCTTGAATCATCCGCGCCTCGCGGGCGGCTGGGGACGGCGGGCGTTCACGGGGACGAGGGACACGGGGGCGGGCCGGAAGAGGGTGGTGCCCCCTTCATCCTGCGAGGGGGGCGTGGGCGCAAGGCTCATTCCACGGGGCGCTGGGCCTCTTCTTGAAGGGCGGGGCTGCGGCGGCGCACGGTGCGGGCGGCGACGGTGACGGCCAGGGCCCACGCGAGCCCGGCCACCCAGCCGCCGAGCACGTCCGTGGGGTAGTGCACGCCCAGGTACACGCGGGTGCAGCCCACGAGGACGGAGAGGAGCAGGGCCACGGTGAGGAGGTAGACCTTCACGCGGCGGTGTTCGGAGAACTGGGCCAGCAGCGCGCCCAGCGTGAGGTAGGTGATGGCGGACAGCATGGCGTGGCCGCTGGGGAAGCTGGTGGACAGGGTCTCGGTGAGGTGGGGCACCACCGAGGGGCGCGGGCGGTTGAAGAGGCCCTTGAGCAGCGCGTTGAGCATCCACCCGCCGACGATGGCGGCCAGCACGAACAGGCTGGTGCGGTAGCGGCGGGCCACGACCAGGAAGCCGCACACGGCCGCGGTGAGGATGGACAGGACGGGGAAGCCGCCCAGGGACGTCACGTCGCGCGCGCTCTCCGCGAGCCACCACGGGCCCCGGGGGAGCGCGGGGTCTTCGGGACGGCGCAGGGAGCGCACGATGCGCTCGTCGATGTCCTGCGTGTCGCCTTCATGGACCTCATCGGACAGGTAGACGAAGCCCAGGACGCACGCGACCACGAGCAGGAGCAGCCCCAAAGGCCGCGTCACCATCGCATCCCAACCCGACACCCACCGCCAAGGCCCTCGTGACATGGCCGTGACTTAAGACAGCGGGTGCGGGCTGGCCACGGGCTTTTCGCGGCGAGTGTCGGACAGGCTCCAGGTGCTCAGGGAGGCGTGAAGCTTCGAGTCTCTCGGCGGACCCGCCAGGACCAGTCGAAGGCAGACACCATCGAGGACCTTCCGCGCTTCCAAGCACCTCCCGTCCTTCTTGTTGCAACAGCCTTCGTGAGAACGTTCGCCCATGGAGCGGTCGCTGGCTCGCGGCGTACGCCCCTGGACGCTCGGGCCAGCGGGACATTGTCAGGGGGGTGTGGCCTGTTATCACCCGGTGACGTTCTCACCGGGAGGCACCCGCACATGGCCATCGCCACCATCAGCCCCACCACCGGCAAGACGCTGCGCACGTTCGACGTGCTCTCGTCCGCGGAGCTGGAGCGCAAGCTGCAACGGGCCGCGGACACGTTCCGCTCCTACCGCGAGACGTCCTTCGCCGACCGCGCCCGCTGGATGCGCCGCGCCGCTGAGATCCTCGAGGTCGAGGCCCCCCGCTTCGGCCGCATGATGACGGAGGAGATGGGCAAACCCCTGGAGGCCGCCAAGGCCGAGTCCATCAAGTCCGCCACCGCGTGCCGCTACTACGTCACCCGCGCCGAGAAGCTCCTGCGCGACACGCCCATCGACGTGGATGGCGACACCGCCTTCGTGCGCTACCAGCCCCTCGGCCCCGTCCTCGCCATCATGCCGTGGAACTTCCCCTTCTGGCAGGTCGTGCGCTTCGCCGCCCCCGCCCTCATGGCCGGCAACGTGGGCCTCCTCAAGCACGCCAGCAACGTGCCCCAGTGCGCCATCGCGCTCGAGGAACTCTTCCGCACCGCCGGCTTCCCGGAAGGCGCCTTCCAATCCCTGTTCATCGAGACGTCGGAGGTGAACCGCGTCATCGAAGACCCTCGCGTGAAGGCCGTCACCCTCACCGGCAGCGAGGGCGCCGGACGCGCGGTCGGCGCCGCCGCGGGCCGCGCCATCAAGAAGGTCGTCCTGGAGCTGGGCGGCAGCGATCCGTTCATCGTCATGCCCAGCGCGGACCTGGACAAGGCCGTGCACACCGCCGTGTCCGCGCGCCTCATCAACAACGGCCAGTCCTGCATCGCCGCCAAGCGCTTCATCGTCGCCGAGCCCATCGCCCAGGAGTTCGAACGCCGCTTCGTCGAACGCATGAAGTCCGTGGTGGTCGGTGACCCCATGGACCCGAAGACCGACGTGGGCCCGCTCGCCACGCCCGGCATCCTCGAAGGGCTGCACGCCCAGGTGCAGGAGAGCGTGAAGGCCGGCACCCGGCTCCTGCTGGGCGGCAAGCCCCAGGGCGGCCCCGGCAACTTCTACCCGCCCACCGTCCTGGCGGATCCGCCGCCCAAGGCCCCCGCCTTCCATGACGAGCTCTTCGGCCCCGTGGCCACGCTCCTGCGCGCCCGCGACCTGGAGCACGCCATCGAGCTGGCCAACGCGACCCCCTTCGGCCTGGGCGCCAGCGTCTGGACCCAGGACCCGGACGAACAGCGCCGCTTCATCGACGGCATCGAGGCCGGCATGGTGTTCGTCAACGCGCTCGTCGCGTCCGACGCGCGCCTGCCCTTCGGCGGCGTGAAGCACTCCGGCCACGGCCGCGAGCTGGCCGACCTGGGCATCCGCGAGTTCGTCAACGCCAAGACCGTCCGCATCACCGGCGCGTCCGGCGCCCCGCCGCCGTCGAAGCACGCGGGCGAATAGTCAGCGCGTGCGCACCCGGCCATCCACGGGCGCGCCGTGCACCTCTTCCAGCGCGGACGTCACCGCGTCCACCTCCGCGCCCAGTTGCTCCACGCTGAGGCGCAGGCCCGCGCCCGCCACGTCCGCGTCCGCCGCGTCCGCCGAGCGCACCCGCAGCACCTGGGCGTAGAGGTTCTCCAGCGTGTACGCGAGCCGCGTGAACTCGGCCTCCAGCCGGTCCGCGGACTTCGTCAGCTCCGCGCGCTGGCGCACCTGCTCGTCCAGCACCTGCAACGCCGCGCGCAGCCGGTCGCGCACCACCACGTCCTCCTCCGCGGCCTGGCGCGTCTCCAGCTTCTGGCGCTCGTCCGCCAGCCGCCGCACGTCCTCCGGCGGCGCCACCGTGCGCAGCTCGCGCTCGCGGCGGACGAGCTCGTGGCAGCTCTTGCGCAGGTCCTGCACGGTGCGCTCCGGCGAGCGCACCATCTCCTGCAACACGCCCCTGCCCGCGCGCAGCTCCGCGAGCAGCTTCTCGCAGACGGCGTCCACGCGCGTCAGGCGCGGATCCGCGGGCGCCTCCGGCGCCTTCGCCTGGGCCGGCGCCGGCGCGGACGGCTCCTCCACGCGCGTCAGCAGCGGGTTGTTGCTCGGGCGCAGGTGCTTCGCGGCGCCCCTGAAGAACGCGAGCGCCACGAACACCAGCCACCAGTACTGCTGCGGCAGCCGCACCACCGTGGCCACGCAGGCCAGCGCGACGATGAGCTGCCCCACGCCCACCACCGGGTTGCGCGAGGCCTCCTCGCGCGCCGCCTTCTCCGCGCGCTTCGCCTCCCGGTGCGCCTGCTGCTGGGCGAGGTACGCGTCGCGTTTGGCCTGCCGCTCCGCGCGGCGCAGGGCGTCCTTCGACTCGCGCTCCCACTGCTTCTCCCACCGCTGGCGCTCCCGCTCCGCGCCGCGCTCCCACTCCCGCTCCCAGCGGTCGCGCTCCTTGTCGGTGGGCAGGCGGCCCATCCGGCGCACCCACGCCTCCAGGGCCGCGTCCTTGCGCGCGCGGCCTTCCTCGATGGCCGCCTCCAGCCGGCGCAGGCGCTCGGCCGCGTCGTGGGGAGGCGAGGAGGCAGGGGGCGCTTCGCGGTCTCGGGGCACGAGGTGACGCTAACAACTTCCCCTGGGGTTGGGGACTGTCGCGGGTGGCCCCATAAGCGCAGGTGTTGAGCCATTGGCGCGCGGCGGGCGGCCGGACGCGGGCGCGCGGTGGTCCCCTGTGAACGGATGCGGTACTGGGAGGGCACGATGACCCTTCCCACCGCCGCCACCCGCCGCTTCCAGTGGTTCAGCCAGGGCGTGCTCCTCTACACCCTGGGCGTCATCCTCTGGGGCGCGTTCGTGCGCGCCACCGGCTCCGGCGCGGGCTGCGGCGACCACTGGCCCGTCTGCAACGGCGAGGTGGTGCCCCGCGCGCCCTCCCTCCAGACGCTCATCGAGTACACCCACCGGCTCACCAGCGGCCTGGCCACGCTGCTCGCCGTGGCGCTCTACGCCTGGGGCCGCCGCGAGTTCCCCAAGGGCCACCCGGGCCGCAAGGCGGCGTTCTGGGCGCTGGTGTTCATGCTCACGGAGGGCCTGGTGGGCGCGGGCATCGTGCTGCTCAAGTACGTGGCGCAGGACGCGCGCCTGGGCCGCGCGGTGTGGATGGGCGTGCACCTGACCAACACCTTCCTCCTGGTGGGCGCGCAGACGCTGGTGGTGTGGGCCTCCAGGGGCCGCGCGCGCATGGCGCTCCGGGGCCAGGGCGCCGTGGGCGCGCTGCTGGGCGGGAGCATCGTGGGCATGCTGGTGCTGGGCATCAGCGGCGCGGTGGCCGCGCTGGGCGACACGCTCTTCCCCGCCACCAGCCTCGCGCACGGCTTCCAGCAGGACCTGTCGGAGACGGCGCACGTGCTCCTGCGCCTGCGCGTGTTCCACCCGGCCATCGCGGTGGCCATGGGCGCGCTGCTGGTGTTCGGCGGCCGTCAGGTGGCGCGGCTGCGGCCCTCGCCGGACGTGCGGCGCGCCGCCGCGTGGCTCACCGGCGTGTACGCCGCGCAGTTGTGCGCGGGCGTCATCAACCTGGTGCTGCTGGCGCCCGTGACGATGCAGCTCGTGCACCTGCTGCTCGCGGACTGCGTGTGGATGTGCGTGGTGCGGCTGTGCGCGGCGGGGCTCGCGGAGGACGCGCCGCGCCTGGAGCCCGCCGCCGAGCCCGCCTCCCACGTGGAGCCGGTGTAGCGCCTCAGCCGCGCAGGCCCCGTGGCACCAGCACGCGCGCCACCGCCTCGAAGAGGCCGCTGACCGCGAGCGCGAGCACCGCCGCGGGCACCGCGCCTTCCAGGATGAGCCCCACGTCGTCCAGCCGGATGCCGGTGAGGATGGGCTGACCGTAGCCGCCCGCCCCCACCAGCGCGCCCAGCGTGGCGGTGCCCACGTTGATGACCGCCGCCGTCTGGATGCCCGCGAGGATGGACGCCGCCGCCATGGGCAGCTCGACGCGCCACAGCCTCGCGCCGGACGGCAGGCCCAGCGCCTCCGCGGACTCGCGCACCTCCCACGGGATGCCCTGGAGCCCCGCCGCCGTGTTCCGCACGATGGGCAGCAGGCTGTAGAGGAACAGCGCCGCGATGGCCGGCTTCGAGCCGATGCCCAAGAGCGGAATCATGAACACCAGCAGCGCCAGCGACGGCACCGTCTGGATGACGCTGGAGAGCCCCAGCACGCCCTGCCCCAGGCGCGGACGGCGCGCGGCCACCACGCCCAGCGGGATGGCCAGCGCGATGGCCGCCACCAGCGACAGGCCCACGAGGAACAGGTGCTCGCGCGTGCGCAGCCAGACGCGCGCCCACCGCCCGTCCGTGCGCACCTCCGCCGTCAGGCCGAACGCGGCCTGGAGGAAGTCCGCCGCCACCCGGGCCTCCGGCACGTGCTCCAGCCGCGCGCGGGCGTTGAGCCGGACCATCTCCGCTTCCGTCAGCGAGCCCTCCAGCCGGCGCAGCGCCTGGACCACCCGGGGCGCGCGCGGCTCCAGGTCCGCGCGGTAGAGGAGCACGGCGTCGTACGCGGGGAAGTGGTGCCGGTCGTCCTCCAGCACGCGCAGCCCGTAGGCGGCGATCTCCGCGTCCGTGGAGTACAGGTCCGTGAGCTGGATGGCGCCGCTCTCCATGCCCCGGTACGCCAGGTCGTGGTCCAGGCCGCGCACGTCGCGCTGGGGCAGGCCGTACGCGTCGCGCAGCGCGGGCCAGCCGTCGCCCCGCTGCATGAACTCGTTGCTGAAGCCCACGCGCAGCTCCGGGTGCGCCTTCAGGTCGGAGATGCGGCGGATGCCCAGCCGCTCGGCCTCCGCCTCCTTCATGCCCAGCGCGTAGGTGTTGTTGAAGCCCAGCGGCGCGCTCATCCGCAGGCCTTCGTCCGCGAGCGCCCGCCTCAGCGCGTCGTCGTCCGGCAGCGCGCGGCCCACGAGCAGCTCCTGCCGCAGCGTGCCGGTGTACTCGGGATAGACGTCCAGCTCGCCCCGGCGCAGCGCCTCCCACAGCACGGTGGTGCCGCCCAGCTCGCGCCGGTGCGACGCCCGCGCGCCCGCGTCCTTCGCCACCTGCGTCACCAGCTCCCCGAGGATGACGGACTCGGTGAACTTCTTGGACCCCACGCGCACCTGGGGCCCGCCGCCTTCGGTGCTCGTGCACGCGACGGTGAGCAGCAGCAGCGTCAGCGACAGCGCGCGCGTCATCCCGGCCTCCGCAGGGGCAGCGGGCGCTGCGCCTGGATGAACCGCGTGACGAACGGGTCCAGGGGCCGCGCCTCCAGGTCCTCCAGCGTGCCCTGCTGCACCACCTGGCCCTCGCGCATCAGCACGATGCCGTGGCCCAGGAAGGCGGCCTCCGCCAGGTCGTGCGTGACGAGCACCACCGTCTTGCCCAGCCGCTCGAAGATGCCGCGCAGGTCCGCCTGGAGGTCGTGGCGCACCAGCGGATCCAACGCGCCCAGGGGTTCATCCAGCAGCAGCACGTCCGGGTCCAGCATCAGCGCGCGCATCAGCGCCACGCGCTGCCGCTGGCCTCCGGAGAGCTCGCCCGGGAAGCGCTCCAGCGCCTCCGCCGGGAAGCGCGTCAGGTCCGTCAGTTGCTCCAGCCGCTCGCGGATCCGCGCCTCCGGCCAGCGCAGGTGCCGCGCCATCAGGGTGACGTTCCGCGCGCCGGTGAGGTGCGGGAACAGGCCGCCGCCCTGGAGCGCGTAGCCCACGCGCTGGCGCACGGCGAGCAGCGCGTCCGCGTCCTCAGGCAGGGGCCGTCCGTCGAAGAGGACACGGCCGGTGTCGGGCCGGAGCAGGCCGTTGAGCAGCCGCAGCAGCGTGGACTTCCCGCAGCCGCTGGGGCCGATGAGCACCGTGGTGGCGCCCCGCGGCAGGCTCAAGTCCAGCGGGTGCAGGGCCTGCGCGGCGCCGAAGCGCTTGGACACGCCTTCCAGGAGGAACACGAACGCCACGTCCCTTCAGCGCGGGGCGAACACGCCGTCGCAGAGTGTCTGGGTGGGAAAGGGCGCGCCCGCCGGGAGGCTGCACGCCGCGAACAGGCCCCAGCCCTGGCGGTCCACGCCGCCGGTCCAGACCTGGACGTCACCGCCCCCCTCCGGCGCGGGCGCGGTGAAGCGCACGCAGCGCGTGGCCTGGCCCTCCACGTAGCAGTCGCGCACCTGCGTCGGGCTGGCCCCCGGGAGCGCGTCGCGCAGCTCCTCCGTGCTCCGGTCGCGCCAGCGCTCCACCTGGCCCGCGCCCGGCGCCACCGGCCAGAAGACGCTCCAGGAGAAGGTGGACGCGGCGCAGCGGATCCGCCCCGCGCGCGTCGTCGAGTCCGCGACCTCGCACCCCTCCGGCACGTACAGCACCCGCCACGGCAGCCGGGGCGGCATGACGCGCGCGGACGGCGACAGCGTGTCGCCCTCCGGGTTGCCCCGCGTGGCCAGGTACGCGAACAGCTCCAGGCACCGGCCCAGCCCCGCGCGGACGTCGTCGCGTGCCACGCAGCCCAGTTGCCGCACGTGGCCCGCGGAGGGCGTCACCGCCGTGACGTAGCCGCCCACCGTGCAGGGGGCCTCGCCGGAGCACCGCTCGAAGCGCAGGGACGGGCGCGGCTGTCCGCCGAGCGGCAGCTCGCCCCGGGCCTCCGTGAGGCCTGGGCCCAGCCGGGCATGCACGCGGGCGCGGCCGGAGTCCACGGCCTGGAGCTCGCTCAGCCCGGGCTGTTCGTGCAGCCACACGGAGAGCGCGCCGCAGCGGTACGTGCGCGACGTGGCGCTGTCCGGCAGGGGGACGCAGCCGTCGAAGAGGGCGCGCGCGTCCTCGACGAAGGGGCCCGCGGGCGTCACGCCCTCGGAGGGGACCGCATGGGCCACCGGCGCGGACGCCAGACACGCGCTCAGCAGCGCCCCGAATGTCACCCCCATCACCGCGAGTGCCGTGCGCATCCGCGAGGGGATAGGCGCCGGACCCGGCCGAGTCAACCGGCCCGTCGGTCCGACGCCCACCGCGCTACACACGCGGTTACTGCTTCTTGATCTGCTTCTCGAGGCTCTTCGCCTCCGTCTCGTTGCCGCGGACGGTGCGCTCGGTGTCGCTCAGGAGCGCCAGGAAGGTGGCGTCGTTCTTGTACTCCTTGCGGCCCTCCTCGAGGATGTCCTTGCCCTTCTTCTGGTCCTCCGCGATGCGCGACAGGAAGGCCTTGTCGAACTCAGGCCCCTGCTTGGCCTGGAGCTTGTTGATCTCCTCGTTCGTCTTGTCGAAGGCCTTGCCCAGCTTCTCGCCGGAGCCCTTCATCTTCTCCTGGTAGCCCTGCTGCACGCCGGAGCCGCCCGTGCCCATCTGGTCCTCGGAGGTGATGTTGGTGTCGGTGAGCGCGCTCACCTCCATCTTCTTCTGCTGGGCCCAGGTGCGAAGCTGCTCCTGGTTCTGCTCGTGGTCCTCGCGCAGCTTGGTGGCGAACTCCTTCACCTGAGGGTCCGTGGCCTGCTGCTCCGCGAGCCGCGCCAGCTTGATCTGCCGGTTGTTGAAGACGGCCAGCTTGCCCACGTACTGCACGCGCTTGGCGGCGGCCTCACCCACGGCCTTGCCCTGCTTCATCTCGTGCTTCTCTTCCTTGGACGATTCGTCCTGGGCGTGGGCGGAGAAGCCCATCAGCCCCGTCATGACCGCCGCCGTCACCGCCCGCGTCTTCCAGTTCGTCTTGCTCATGGTCCCTGCCTCCCCCGCCTTCGCGGATGCACGTTTGACGGGGGCAAGGTGTGGACGCGGGAGCCCGTTGCCAGGGCCGCCTGGCCGAGCGCCCTCCCCCCGGGTACGAGGCCCGGGGGGGATGAGGCCGCGTCACTCCACGGGCAACAGGCCGCGCACCACCGCGCCGCGCCCCTGCGCCGTGGCCTGGGCCCAGCCGCGCAGCAGCGCCAGCACCTCCGAGGAGAAGCAGGGCGTGTCGAGCAGCGTGACGGTGGTGGCCATCCCGCCCGTCTGCGCCTGCTCGAAGCGCGTGGTGAGCCAGCAGGCCCCGGCGCCCACGCCCTCGGGCACGGTGCGCGACACCTCCAGCTCCAGCAGCGCGGAGGGAGACAGCCACCCCTCCGCCCATCGCAACCGCCGCTCCAGCAGCGCGCTCAGCGACCCGCCCGCGGCCGTGGCCTGGAGCGCCAGGGGCTCGCCGTCGCCCGGGGGCAGGTACACCTCGCGCAGGAAGGGCGGCTCGCGGGTCAGCGCGTGCGCCATCGCGCGCAGCCACAGGCGGCAGTCGCGCAGCACGTCCGCCGTGGCCGCCTCGAAGGGGGGCAGCGGGTGGCGCGTCGGGGTGCGGCGGCTGCCCTTGCGGTCCGGCTCCACCTCCACGAAGGGGGACACGCGCGCGCAGCCCTCCACGGTGCCCTCCACCTCCAGCCCCAGCCGCTCCAGCCGCGAGCCCCGGCCCAGGCCGCGCCACAGGTCCACGAAGGCCGCCGCCAGCGGCGCCGCGTTCGCGACCGAGTACGGCCGCCACTCCACGCGCTGACACACCACGCGCGCGGACGGCACCCGCGCCCCGGGAGGCCCCAGCCCCAGCGTCAGGTCCTCGCCGCCCACCGCCACGCGCGAGGCCAGCACGTGCCGTACGGGCCCCTCCAGCAGCCACACCCGCAGGGCGCCTCGCGGCACCGCGCCCTCCACGTAGCGCGCGCCCAGCAGCCACAGCTCACCCTGGATGAGCACGTCCTCGCCCCGGGGGGCGTGCAGGTTCGGCTTCGAGTCCTGGCAGCCCAGCACCCAGGCCCCGCGGCCCTCCTGGACCCAGCGCACCCGAAGGCCCTCCGGCAACGCCTCCAACGCGCGCCGCGTGGCCTCCGCCTCGCTCATTCCCTCCGCCATTGGGCCCCTCACACCAAACAGCGCTACGGTATTCTTACGTGATAGCTGTTATTCACCGCCCTTGTCAGCACGTTTTTCGTGGTTTCCCGAGTGGGTAATGGGAAACCCAGTAGGTCTGGGTGGGGGGACGGCGGGGGGACCTCAGGGGGTGGGCGTCGAGGCTCCGCCCCGGGCTCCGAAGGCGCGCTCCAGGAGCGCGTCGCTGGAGAGGCCGGGGCTGGCCTTGGCGGCTTCCACGTCCAGGCCTTCGCCGTGACCCCGGCCCTGGCCTTCGAAGCGGACCTGGGGGCCGTCGAAGGAGGCGCGCTGGGGGCAGGAGGGGAGCTTCAGGCCGGCGCGCAGCGTGTCGCACGGGAGGGAGCGCGCGTCCTCGTAGGGGGCGGCGGGGGTGCCTTCGGTGCGCAGGTAGCGCACGCGGCCGGACTCGAAGCGCAGGGAGACGAGGTTCGTGCCCAGCAGGGCCTCCACCTCGGAGCGGGGACGGACCTCGCGCCACGGGGTGTCGCCGCCCTGCGAGAAGGTGAGCCAGGTGTCCCACTTCAGGGCCGGGAGCTGGAGGGCGCGGGACTCCTCCGGGCGGATGCGCACGGTGCCCCGGAAGGCCTGGCAGTGGGTGGTGTCGCAGAGGGCGCGGCCGGGGTGGCGGGTGTCGGCGTGGCGCTCGTTGTGCGCGGCGATGCGGGCCAGCGCGATGCGGGCTTCGCCCTGGAGCGTGACGTCCTCGGCGGCGACGACGCCCGCGGTGTACTGCACGCGCGTGGTGCGGAAGACGAAGTCGGAGCCGCGCCGGGCCTTGAGCGCGCTGGGCGTGGTGGGCACGCCGGGGGGCGGGCGGTACGGCGGAGGCGGGGACCCGATGAAGACGCCCGCGTAGTCACGGCCACCGTCGGGGCCGTCCGGGAAGCGCACGCGCCACGGGCTGCCCAGGCAGACGGCGGGGCCCTTCGCGGTGAGCGCGTCCAGGCGAGAGAAGTCCGGTGGCGCGGCGCGAGGAACGCCGTCGTCCAATGAGAAGCCCGCGCCCGCGCAGCGGGCCTCCACGGTCGTGGAGGGCAGCAGGCCGAGCACCTGCACCCGCGCGGCGTCCAGTCCCGCCTGACGGCGCACGCGGGCGAGGAGCGCGGGGAGCTCATCCACGAAGTGCCGGGGCATCTTGCCGGGCCGCATGATGACGGCGACGAGGTCCGCGTCCACGGCGGCGATCCACCCGAACTGGGGGCGGCTCGCGGCGTCGCGCACGGTGCCCGTCTTGGTGGCGACGCCCTTGAGCGCCCTGGACGTGGAGAGGCCGCTGAGCGTGCCTTCGTCCACGTTGCCGGTGAGGAGCGCGAGCACGTCCGGCCGCGCCTCCGCGAGCAACCGGTACGCCTGCGCCATGCCCCAAGGAGACAGGCCATGCGCGGAGCGAAGCCCGATGGCCTCCGTCATGTCCGAGGGCAGACCGGTGAGGCCCACGGAGGACAGCACCGGCCCCCAGACACCAAAGGCCTTGGGCGCGAGCCCCGTGGCCTCCCAGTCCAGGAACCATCCGTTGCACGAGCGCAGGAGCGCCATCCGTGCATCCACCTTCGGAGGCAGCCCCGCGCCGCAAGCCCACTCCTGCACGCCCCTGCGCGGCGCGAGCAGCGGAGGCGCGTTGGAGTCCGGAGCAGCACGCCCCGCTGCCTCCGAAGAGGTGCCGGAGCCGCGGGCATCGCGCGGCGAAGCGAGCACGGTCCCCGCCGCGTACAGGAACGGCTTGAGCGCGGAGCCGTAGGGCACCGCGCGGCGCACGTCTCCCTCCGAGAACAGCACCTCTCCCGAGTGCCGGCTCACCACTACCGTGGCCGGCTCGGGCGCGAGCACCGCCACGTCCGCCAGCTCCTCCACCGTCAGGGGCGCGGCCCAGCGCGCTCCGTCATGACACTGGCGCAGCCGGCGCGTCAGCGCGGCGGGAAACCCCGTGTGCTCTCCCAGGATGCGGGCCAGTCCCCTCCTCGCTCGCGGCGTGTCCACCGCTGGCGCGCTCGCCACCGCCTGCGCCGCGCTGGACAGCGATTGATAGGGACCGTCGCGCCACGCGGGCAGCTCGCCGCTCACCGTCAGCGCGAAGGCTTCGTGGAAGAGCCGGTCCTCGCTGGACGCGGGACAGGCCCACCACAGCAACTGGTGCGCCAGCTCGTGCCGCAGCGCCGTGCGCGTCCTCGCGTCCAGCACCCCGGGCGTGTTCTGCCGCAGCTCCACCACGCCGGGCCGGCCCTGCGCGTTGCGCTCGGGCGTCAGCGACGTGCCCTTCTGGAGCGTCACCGTGGCGGGAGCCCTCGCCGGAAGGCCTCCCGCCTGCGCCGCGTATTGCGCCTCCAATGACCTCCAGGCGGCCTGGGCCTCACGGCGCAGGTCCGCCTCGGGCGTCACATCGCCCTTCGTGACGAAGGTGGGCGAGGCCGACAACAGCACGGCGACGGCGACGGCCCACCCCATGGGCTACAGGTCACTCACGGACGTCTTCGAGGGCACCACCTTCAACACGTCCGACGCCGTGCGGCCCCGGATGCGCACCGAGTACATGTCCTCGATGGTCGCGGGCGGCGCCGCGAACGTGCCCGCGAACTGCGCGCGCATCACGTAGCCCACCGTGCGCGGGCTGTCGCTCCACCACGCCGGCTCCTCGAAGAAGAACGTCGCGCGGGACGGGTCCAACTGCCGGCGCTTGAGCGCCTCCGGGGCCAGCGGCAGCGAGTGCGGCGGGCCGCGGAAGACCTTGTCCTCCTGGAGCGGAACGAAGCCCGCAGGCACCGCGTCCTCCACCACGTAGTACGCCGAGCGCGCCCGGCTCTCTCCGCGCGCATCCAGCGTCAGCTCCACGTAGACCTCCTCGCCCTGGTTCACGGAAGCGCCCGCGTCCAGCTTCACCTTCCCGCCCTCGCGCAGCACGTAGTACGCGCGCTCCACGGACATCCCGTTCACGCGCGGCTGCACGCTCTTGAGCGGCGTCATCGCGGCGGCGCGCAGCGTGGCCACGCCGTCGAAGCCGCCCACGTCCACCGCGCGCGTCCCCGCCGGCAGCGTGGCGACCAGGCCCATGCCCCGCGCCGCGAACTTCACCGGCGCCGACGCGCCCTTCACCTCCGGCGGCGCCATGCCCTTGAACGCCTTCGCGTCGCGCTCCACCAGCCAGAGCGAGTGCAAGAGCGCCGTGCTCCGGTCGAAGGTGGACAAGCCCGGCTCGCTCAGCATCTCCAGGATGCGCTTGCGCGCGCGCGTGACGTCCAGCGACCCGAACGACGCCGCGTGCGCGGTGATGGCCGTGAGCCCCACGCGCCGCAGCGGGAAGCGGTAGAACGCCTCGGACGTCTCCGCCTCGCCCCGGAGCCCCGCGAGCTTCGCGAAGCCCTCGCCGCTCTCCTTCACCAGCCCCTGGATGCGCTCCTGGAGGCCGGGCTCCTTCATCACGCCCGCCTTCTCCGCGGCCAGCACCGCGAGCGCCAGCGGATACAAATCCCCCGGCTTCGCGGCCTCCACCAGCGCGCGCACCCGCGCCGCCTGACGCGGACCCTGCAGGCGCGCGAGCACGTAGGCGCGCGTCGCGTCGTACTCCGGCGGCAGGCCCTCCTGCGCCTCCAGCCACTTCGCGCTCTCCTGGATGCGCGCGTCGTCGCGGTCCACCAGCCCCGCCTCGGACGCGTACGCCAGGCCGTCCAGCGCGATGAGCGTGAGCGGCAGGCTGGGTTCGTTGTAGCCGCCGAACCAGGTGAAGCCGCCGCCCTTCACCGCGAGCCCCAGGATGCGGGCCGTGCCCTGCACGGAGCGGCTGCGCGCCTCCGCCAGCAGCGCCTGCGAGTCCGGATCCAGCTTGTCCAGCGCCCCCGCCTTCTGGAGCACCTGGTACACCGCCACGTTGGGCACCGTCGTGGAGACGAGCTGTTCCAGACACCCGTACGGATACGTGAGCAGCTCGCGCACGTTGGTGAGCGCCGCGTCCACCGTGGACGGCTGGAGCACCAGCTCCACGCGCGTCAACGCGGACGCCTCCGGCGCCTCCAGCGACAGCGCGCCCCCGCCCCACGCGCTCACCTGCACCGCGTCCTCCACCGCGGCCGGCGCCACGTCGAAGCGCTTCAGGTCGCGCAGCGGGTCCTTGCCGCCCACCACGTCCACGGAGAGCTGCGCCGGGCCCGTCTTCGCCGCGCGCAGCGTCACCGGCACTACCTGCTCACCGCCCTCGCCCAGCTCCACCTTGCGCTGGAGCGCGTCCGCCTGGAGCGCGCCGCCCGGCTGCAACCGCACGTCCAGCACCTGGCTGCCCTTGGACTTCGAGCCCGCAGCCAGCCGCACGGACGCGAGCGCCTCGTCGCCCTCGCGCAGGAACTGCGGCAGCGCCGCGTAGACGTTGAGCCCGCCGCGCGTGGCGAACTCCGCCGTGCCCTCACCGAAGCGGCCGGACGTGTCCGCCGCCACCGCCGTCACCACCCACAGCGTCTGGTTGGAGGGCAGCGTGAAGCGCACCGTCGCGCGCCCGTCCCGGTCCGTCACCACCGCGGGGTCCCAGTGCGCCGTGTCCTTCTCCAGGTCCTTCGCGTTGCGGCTGGGCGGCTTGATGGACGCGAACGCGTGGTCGGGCAGCCCCGCCATCTTGCGCGCCAACTGCTCGCCGTAGCCGTAGCCCTGGAACTCCGCCGAGTAGAAGCTCGTCACGTTGTCGCGCGCGGGCGGATAGAAGAAGTCCAGCACGCCGGGGCGGAACTCGGACTGGATGGCGTAGACGGCCTTGTCCACCACGCCCACGGACACCTGCGCGGACACGCCGTTGCCGTCGCTGTCGGTGACGCGCACGTCGATGGCCTGCTCCGTGAGCGGCAGCGCCTCCGCGCGGCGGGGCTGCAACGCCACCGTGAGCGTGCGCTCCTTCGGCACCACGCGGAACGCCACCGTGCGCTCCTCCCAGCGGCCCGTCGCCGTGGGGTACGCCACGGACGCGTACACCGCGCAGCCGAAGCGCTTCTCCACCGGGAACGTGTGCACCAGCGTGCGGCCCTTCAACGGCACCACCGTGGTGCCGTACAGGCTCGCGCCCGTCAGCGTCACCCACACGGGCCCCGCGTCCCTGCCGCCCTGGCCCCAGCCGTCCGGCATCAGCGCCACCAGCTTCGCGCTGTCGCCCGGCTCCAGCGTGCCGGACAGCGACGCGAGCGTGAGGTTGGGCACCTGCGCCACGGGCTCGTCCGCGCCGCCGATGACGAGCAGCGACTCCTCGCCCGTCCACGCCTCGCCCTTCTTGTCCTTCACCGTCACGCTCGCGACCACCCGGCCCACGTCCGAGGTGGGCACCTTCAGGCGGGACGTGCCGTCCTGCTGCGTGGTGAAGGTCTGCGTGCCCAGCTCCTTCTCGCTGCCGTCCGCGCGGACCAGCGTGAAGTCCACCTCGCCCGTGGTGACGCCGTAGGCCTTGCCGGACAGCGTGGTGGCGCGCACGGACACCTGCGCGTCCGAGCCCTTCTGCACCACCGCGTCCGAGAACCGCGCCACGCCCAGCACCTCCACCTTCGACAGGAAGAAGGCGGCGGTGCCGGTGGCGAAGGTCTCCTGATCATCCCGCGCGCGCACGGTGAGGCTGTAGCGGTACGGCAGCCGGTCCTCGCCCGGGCCGAGCGGGGGCACGGCGACCTCCACCTGGGCCTCGCCCTCCGCGTTGAACTCGCTGGCGGAGGACCACGGGTCGTCCGTGGCCTGGCGCTCCGCGACGGACGAGTACAGCCGCTCCGGCACGCTCAGCTTGCCCTCGCTGCTGGAGGCGGTGCCGTACGTCACCGCGCTGCCCTGGCCGCCGCGGCCGGAGTCGTCCACCCACGCGGGCGCGTCCAGCAGGCTGCGGTAGAGGAACACCTCGTACTTCGCGCCCTTGGGCACGCCGCCCGCGTAGCGGCGCGCGCGCACCGTCACGCTCACCGTCTGGCCGGGCACCACCGTCTCCGACGCGGGCTGCACCTCCAGGTAGAACGTGGGCTTCACGTAGTCCTGCACGCGCGCCTCGCCCTGGTGGGGCTGCGAGTCCAGGTCCGCCTCGATGCGCAGCACGCCCGTGCCCAGGTCGTCCGGCACCTTCAGCGTGCCGTTGAACGCGCCGAACTCGTCCACCGCCGCGCGGGTGACGATTTCACGGCCCTCCTGCGACACCAGCTTCACGCGCACGTCGCGCTTCTTCGGCGTGAAGAGCCGCGCAAGGAACGTGTCCGGCTGACGCACGAGCCCGCGGAACTTCACCTCGTTGCCCGGCTTGTAGATGGGCCGGTCGCTGTAGATGAACACGTCCGGCGCCACCGCCAGCGCGGAGTAGAAGTCCGTGTCCACGATGGCCGTGTCCTGGCCGGCCGTCACCGTCGCGATGATGCGCGGCTCCGTCACCGCCAGCGTCACCTCGCCCTTGTCGTCCGTGGTGCCCGTGGGGCCCTTGCCCGTGGGCAGGTACACCTGCACCTGCGCCCCCGCGCGCGGCTGCTGGTCGCGCCCCGCCACGCGCACCAGCACCTGGCCGTCCGTCTGCTTGAGCTGCACGGTGACGTCGCTGACGACGAGCACCACCTGCCCCTCCACCCGGCCCTGCACCAACTGGAGCACGTAGGTGCCCGCGGGCAGCGGCGCGAGCAGCACGCGGCGCTCCTGGAAGCCGCTGCCGCTGTCGCCCGTGTCGAAGCCCGGCACGTTGAAGTCGCGGTTGGCGCCGCCCAGGTCCAGGTTGAGCCACTGGCTGCGCACCACGGAGAAGCCCGGCGGCGTGCCCACCAGCTTCTCCGGCCCCTCCGCCACCTTCGCCAGCGGCTCGCCGGACGAGGAGTCCGCCGGCGGCTTCGGCAGCGCTTCGCCCACCTCCTGGCGGAAGTCGGGCGACAGCGCCTCCATCAGCACCAGGCCCGGCGAGCGCACCGCGTTGAGGCCGCGGCTCAGGCCCCGGCCCGGGTTGAGCAGCGTGGGCGGCGTCTCATACGCGCGCCGCAGGTCGCCCTGCGCGCGGATGAACGCGTCCAGGTTCGCGGGCTGGAGCACGCGCAGCTCCACGGGCCCCTTGTCCTCGAAGGCGACGTCCACGGCCACCGGCTCGCTGCTGCCGTAGGAGCGCGGGACGGTGATGTAGAGCGGCTTGGCCAGCGCCACGCCGGACAGCAGGAGCGCGGCCAGGGCCGCGAAACGAACGGAGGTCTTCATGTCCCAAATCCTTCCGACGCCATGACGTAGCCCTGCGCGTTGCCACGGAAGCCCAGGTACGGCAGGGCCTCCAGGTCGCGGCGGGCCGCTTCGATTTCAGGGGGCAGCGCCTTGGGCATGGGCGACGAGCGGTCCACGCGCGCCTCGGACGTGTAGCCGTCCATGGCGAGCCCGCTGAGCAGCCGCCCCGTGTTGACGCCCAGCACCACCGTGGAGGGCGCGCGCAGCCCCGCGACCACCGGGCCCGCGGCGTTGAGCATGTTGGGCGCGCGGCCTTCGCACGCCTTCTGGAGCCGCTCCACCTCCGGCTGGCTCGTGGCCAGCACCACGTGCTTGCACAGCGTGGCGCGCACCAGCGTCCGCGCGCCGCCGGAGAACAGCGCGGACAGCCCCTCCGCGTCCTTCTCGTCGCCCCACAGCAGGGCCAGCTCCGGCTCCATGGACGCGCTGCCGCGCGGCGTCCACGCCACGGCCACCTGGCGCGCGCGCATCGGGGCCCGGCTCTCGCCCTTCCAGAAGGCCTTGAGCTGCGCGGGCTCCAGCGACTCCGGCAGCATGAGCTGGAACGCGAACAGCACCGGCGTGTCCTCGGGCACCAGCTTGAGCAGGTCGTCGGAGAGGGGCTTGCCGGTGGCCACCCACGTCCCGCTGACCTTCCCGGCGATGCCCTTCGCCACCAGCCGGTCGCCGTCCACGCCCAACTGGAGCCGCGTGTCCTCGCCCAGGCCGAGCACGTGGGTGAAGAGCTGCGCCTCGCGGCCGTAGGCGTTCGCGTCGAAGCCCACCTCCACGTCCACGCCCAGCTCCCCATCCAGCTCCGGCAGCGCCGCGCACAGCGCCTGGAGCACCACCACCGGGTGGCGCGACAGCACCAGCCGGTCCTCCGTGCGCGCCGCCCACACCGTCTGCTCGGCGACGAGCCAGCGCGACAGGTGGAAGCCGCCGTCCGGCACCTCCCCCGTGCTGGCGGGGCAACCGTCCGCCACCAGCTCCCCGCGCTTCGCCACGGCGTCCAGCGAGTCCCACGCCGCCCGCGCCGTCTTGTTCGCCTTGGGGACGATGAGGGCGGGCGTGCCCACGCGCGCGTCGCCGGTGAACCACACCGTGCGGAACGGCGTGTCGAGCAACTGCCCGACGACGACGTCCAGCACCGCGCCCTTGAAGGACGCCTTGAGGTCGGCGCCGGTCGAGCCCAGGAACGCGGCCCAGCCGCTCGTGAAGCCCTGCCCCAGCGGCTTCTCCCACTGCGACTTCAGCCACGCGTTGCGCGCCAGCGCGTCGCGCACCTTCGCGGGCGAGTGCACGTCCACCCAGAGGGCGGGGAGCGCCGCGGCGCCGGGCACCTCCATCTTCGAGGAGGACACCTCCGGCATGCCCTCCACGGTGGCGCCCGCGGTCGGCGGGCCCTTGGGCTCACCGGAGGAGAAGGCGGGGCCGGAGCCGCCGCCGCCGCTCTTGCGGCCGAGGACGAAGGCCCCCACGCCCACGCCCACGACGAGGGCGCCGATGAGCGCGATGCGCGCGGCGGACGAGGGGCCCTTGCCTCCGCCTCCAGCGGGGGGCGGCGGGCTCACGGGAGACGTCATGACATCCACTCCTTGAAGCGGAAGAAGCCGAGGAAGGCGGCGTTGGCCGGCACGGGGCGCCACTCCAGCGGCGCCTCGGTGGCGAGGGAGTCCAGGACGCCGGTGCGCACGCGCGCTCCGGCCTCACCGGGGTGGTAGACGACGCGCGCGGGGGCATGGGCCCGGTCCTCCGGGCGCACCACGAGCATCAGGTGGAAGACGGGGCCCGCGTCGTGCTCCTGGCGGAAGGCCACCACGTCCCCGGTGCGGAGCTGCTCGCGCGCGTCCTCGCCCCGGCCCAGCGGAGCGAAGCTGCGGCTGATCAGCGTCTCCGCGTCCGCGAAATCAGAGGGTCCGCCGCGCGCGTCCCGCCACAGCGGGGAGGCGAGGCGCTCGGCGGCCACGCGCCGGTACGCCGTGCGGTACGCGTAGCGGATGAGGCCCGCGCAGTCGCGCTGCGCCGGCTGCCACGCGGCGTCGAAGGCCTTCACCTGCGCGAGCGCCACCTGCGCGACCTCCCGGCGCAGCAGCCGCGCGCGCGTCTCCGGGGCCACGGGCTCCGCTGCGATGGACGCGGCAGGCCGCGCCCGAGCCTCCACGGAGGACAGCGCGGACACGGGCGCCGTCCCGGACGGAGGCGGGGCGGCGTTCAACAGCAACGTGAGCATCAGGACGCGCATGGCAGGGCCGAGCCGGGAGCGCCGGCCGCTTCAGTAGCCCTCGTCTCCGCCGCCACCGCCGTCCCCGCTCTTCTGGAGCTCCTTGACCGCCTCCTCCAGGTTCGTGGGCCAGCCGTTCCCCTTGGGCTTCGGATCCGCGGACGGCACGTACACCTCCGCCTGCCCGTCTCCCAGGATGTTCACCCACGCCAGCACGCGCGTCGTGCCCGGCGTCGCCAGCGGGATGCGCACGCGGCGGCGGACCTCTCCCGGCGTGCCCTCGAAGAGCGCCAGGTTGAGCGTGGCCACCGTGTGCGCCTTGTCACCGCTGGGCCAGTAGTTCGTCGCCACCAGGTACACGCCCTTGGGCGGCGCGCGGTGGATGTAGAGGTACGGGCCGTACGCCGGCTGGTCGAAGTCGCCGCCCTGCTCGTTGAGGAAGAACGTGCCGCCGGACGGGCTCTCCGTGTTCGCCCAGTACACGTGCGCCATGGACGTCACGTCCAGCGTGTCGCCCGCGCTGCTCGCGTCCGTGGGCTCGTAGATGTGCAGGTCCGTGTAGACGCCGTCCGTGTCGCTCGTGAGGATGGCCTTGAGCGGCACCGGCGGCACCTGCGCGTAGCTCGTCGCCTGCGCGCGCGCCGTGCCACCCTTGTTGGTGGCCATCACCGTCACCACGTTCTTGCCGCTGGCCGCGGGGAACTTGCGGCTGAAGCGCCCCCCCTGCGTGCGCATCAGGTAGCGGTCGCCGTTGATGGACACGACCACCGGATCCACCGAGGCGTCGCTCACCGTGCCCTCGATTTGCAGCATCCGGTCCACCGTCCACCCGCCGGACGGCGCGCTCAACACCACCTTGGGAACCGTGTCGCCCCGGCCAATGGGCACGCCCTGCTGGCGGGCGGAGACCGGCGGCGCCGTCTGCGAGAGCAGCCCGGCGAGAAGGACGGAGAGCATGATGGAGCCTGCGAACCTGGAGGTGAGCCGCGCGAACCGCGTGTCCGCGAAGAGACACAGCGTGCGGCAAGCCCCTCCCCCTTTTCAAGCCACCCGGCCCCCGCTGGCGCCATGGCCCGGGAAGCCCCCCCGCCGCGACGCTGGACGTCGCGGCCTTCGCCTCCCCTCCTCGCGAGTCCGTCCGCCCGCCCTTCGGGCCCGGACACCCACGGTCACGCGTCAGAGGGGCCCTGCCTGCCGCACCCGACTACTGCGGGCGCTCCCAGCCGTGGCGGTTCACGAAGTCCGACACCATGGCGGCCGTCGTGTCGCGGATCTTCTCCACGTCCGCCGCGGACTTGCCCACCGTGTCCTCCATGGGCCAGTCCTCGCGCTTCTGGTCCGCCACCACCGGCGCGTCCGGCAGACCGCCCAGCGTCACCAGGATCTGCGCGCTCTTCGCCAGCTCGGGCGTCAGGCGCTGCGGCTTCGCATCGCCCAGGTCCACGCCCATCTCCTTCATGGTGGCGAGCACCTCGGGATGCAGACGCTCGGCCGGCTGCGTTCCCGCGGAAATCGCGCGCGCCTTCGCCGGGTCCGCCAGCAGGTTGAAGAAGGCCGCCGCGATCTGCGAGCGACCCGCGTTGTGCGTACAAGCGAAGATGACCGTGTTCATCGCACCGCCTTTGGAGTGTTGAGAATCATGATGTTCCTGGGCTTCCTGGGAAGTATCACATCCTGAGCAGGGAAGAGGACAACGCTCGCCCTCCCCCAGCACATCCCCCTGACAAGGGGTGTCATGACCGCCAATCTGGGTGGGATTTGACTCCGCACGAAGCCTTCCCTGGGGCGGGAGCCGGGGGGATGCCTAGGTTGGAGGGGTCATGCAAAGCACCCCCTCCTGGGCCTGGATCGTCTTCTGGGCGCTGCTCCTGGCGCTGCTGGTGGTGGACCTGCTCGCGCACCGGGGAGGCCGGGGGCAGTCGCGCCGCGCGGCGGTGCTGTGGAGCCTGGCGTGGGTGGGCCTGGGGCTGGGGTTCTGCGGCTTCGTGTGGGCGACGCTGGGCAGTGAGCGCGGCCACGAGTACCTGGCGGCGTGGCTCATCGAGAAGAGCCTGAGCCTGGACAACGTCTTCGTCTTCCTCGTCATCTTCCGCAGCCTGAACGTGCCCCAGCGCTACCAGCACGAGGTGCTCTTCCTGGGCATCTTCGGGGCGCTGGTGTTCCGGGCCCTGTTCATCTTCGTGGGGGCGGCGGCGCTGCAGCGCTGGGGCTGGGTGTCGTACGTCTTCGGCGCCATCCTGCTCGTCACCGCGTGGCGCGTCCTGCGCGAGGACCCCTCCAAGCAGGAGGACAACCGCGTGGTCGGCTGGCTGGCCAGGAGTCTGCCGGTGACGGACCAGGTGGAGGGGCCGCGCTTCGTGGTGAAGCAGCAGGGGCGCAGGCTGGCCACGCCGCTGCTGCTGGCGCTGGTGGGCCTGGAGGTGACGGACATCCTGTTCGCGGTGGACTCGGTGCCGGCGGCGTTCTCCGTGACCACCGACACGTTCATCCTCTACAGCTCCAACGCCTTCGCCATCCTGGGGCTGCGCGCGCTCTACCTCGTCATCGCCGGGGCCGTGGGGCAGTTGAAGTACCTGCACTACGGGCTGGCGGGGGTGCTGGCGTTCGCGGGCGTGAAGATGGTGGTGGAGACGTGGGTGCACATCCCGCCGCTCCTGTCCGTGGCCATCATCGTGGCGGTGATTGGCGGGGCGGTGGGCGCCAGCCTCCTGCACCGCAGGTCCGTGCGCCAGGTGGAGGCCTGAGACGCCTCAGGTGCCGCCGGGGCTCAGGGGCTTCGTCAGCAGTTGGTCGAACGTGGGGTTCGCCGCCTTCGCGATGCGCGCCGCGTGCTTCTTCAGGAGGGCGGCGTTGGCGTCCTTGACGTCCTTGCCGGAGGCCACCTCCAACTGGGTGATGTACTTGCGCAGCCCGGCGCGCCGCTGCTCCAGTTGCAGCCGCTCCGCCTCGCTGAGCTTCGGGTCCTCCAACCGCGGCCCGATGGCGGCGAGCTGCTCCTCCAGGAGCGCGATGTTCGCGGGGTCGCTCGCCTGGGACACCATCGCCACGCCCGCGTCCGGCGCGGCGGCCTGGGGCTCCGGATACACCACGGCGGTGAGGCGGCCGAACTCCTGGGGCGACATGCGCTGCGCCTCCAGGTTCAGCAGGAGGGAGGCCTGGGCCTTGCCCAGCATGCGCAGGGAGGCGCCCGCGGCCCGGAGCTTCGCGCTGCGGCTCCCGTTGCTGAGCTCGTTGCCGTACTTCTGGACGAACTCCAGGGACTCCTTCTGGAGCACGTCGTAGGCGGGCAGGGTCGCCTCGCGCGCCGCGAGGTAGGCCTCCAGCCGCGCCTCGTCCAGCTTCAGCACCTTGCCCGCGGCAGGCGGCTGGAAGGGGTAGCGGGCGTTGAGCTCCGCGGTCTTCTGGGCGCGCTCCTGGGACTTCATCAGCGCGGCCACGCCGGCGCCGTCCATCTGGCGGTCCGCCCAGTACCCCGTGGCGACCAGGCCTCCGCCCACGAGGAGCAGCCCGCCCACACCCAGCCCCAGCCCGAGGATCCACTTCTTGTTCATGGCGCTGCTCCGCTCTCCTTCCGGAAAGGACGGGCCCGCCCGCCGCCGGAGCCCCTTTGCTACCCGGGCCGTCCCTGGAGGGCAAGCGCGCCCCGGGCAGGGGCGGCCCCTTTCAGTCCCGGGCGGGCGGCCGGCGCGGCAACTGCACGAGGAAGGTGGTGCCGTCCTGCGCGGTGGAGCGCACGCGCAGCCGGCCGCCATGCGCGTCCACGATGTGCTTCACGATGAACAGCCCCAGCCCCAGCCCGTGGGCATTGCGCTGGCCATCCCGGAGCTCCGCGCGCTTGAGGGGCTCGAACAGGTGCGGCAGTTGGTGCTGGGGGATGGGGCGCCCCTGGTTCTTCACCGCGAGCGTCACCCCCCCCGCCTGGCCCCGCAGCCGCACGCGCACCGGGCAGTGGGCGTCTCCGTAGGCGAGCGCGTTGTTCACCAGGTTGGTGATGACCTGCGCCAGCCGGTCCGGGTCGCACCACAGCCGGGTGACGCCCCGCCCGGCCACCTCCAGGCGCCGCTCCGGGTGGGCCTGCTGCACCTCGTCCAGCACCTGGCGCACCAGGTCCAGCAGGTCCACGTCGCGCGGGGCCATGGGGATGCCGCCGCCCAGCCGGGCCTGGGTGAAGTCCAGCACGTCGCGCAGCATGCGGTGCGCGCGCTCGGCGCTGGAGAGGATGCGGGCCACGGCCTTCTGGTCGCGCGGGTCGGGGTCCTCCCGCCTGGCCAGCGACGTGGCGGCCATGGTGATGGCGGAGATGGGGTTGCGCAGGTCGTGGCCGACGATGCCGATGAGCAACTGCTCGAACTCCGCGCGGCGCCTCGCCTCGGCCTCCGCCTCGTGCCTGTCGGTGACGTCCTGCATGGCGCCCACCATGCGCACCGGGCGGCCCTGGAGGTCCTTCACCACGCGGCCCCGGTCCTCGACGAAGGCCCACGTCCCGTCGCCCCGGCGAATCCGGTACTCGGCCTCCCAGTGGCCCTCGTGGCTGTCGATGGCCCTCTGCAGCTCCCGCATCACCTGCTCGCGCTCGTCGGGGTGCAGGCTGGCCGTCCACCACGCCGTGTCCATGACGGGCGGCCCCTGGGACGTGTCCAGCCGGAGGACGCGGGGCGCCGATTCGCTCCAGTGGATTTCATCCGTCACCAGGTCCCAGTCCCAGATGATGTCGCGGGTGGCCAGGGTGGCCAGCCGGTAGCGCGTCTCCGACGCACGCAGCTCCTGCTCCGCGCGGCGCCGCTCGGTGATGTCCAGCGACACGCCCGACACGCTCACCACGCGCCCGCCCGCGTCGAACACCGGCAGGAGGCGGACCTCGAACCAGACGCCCATGAGGTACAGCTCCGTGGACAGCCGCTCCCCGGCCAGCGCGCGCAGGACGACCTCCAGCACGTCCCGCCGGTTCCGGAACACGTCGAAGACGGAGCGTCCGTGCATCACCCGGGAGGGCACGGAGGTGGACGTCACGCCCTCGCCCTCGAAGAGGGTGAACACGCCCTGCGCGTCGAAGGCCCACAGCACGACGGGCAGTTGCGTGAGCACGCGGTGGAGCTGCTCGCGGGCCTCGTCGCGCTCCTGGCGCAGCGTGCGCGTGGCGGTGATGTCCGTGGACACGCCGCACAGGGCCCACGGCTCGCCCTGCACCACGCTGGGCAGGGGGAACTTCATCGTGTGGTAGAGGTGCGTCCCGTCGGGCTGGAGCACCTCCTCGTCGAAGACGAGCGGCGTCTTCGACGCCAGCACCCGGCGGTCGTTGTAGCGGAAGCGCTCCGCCGTCTCCCGGGGGAACAGGTCCAGGTCCGAGCGCCCCAGCACCGACTCGCGCGGGTGGCCGGAGATGGCCTCGAAGGGGCGGTTGATGAAGAGGTACCGCCCGCTGGCGTCCTTCGCGTAGATGGCGGCCTGGGCGTGGTCGAGGATCTCCTGCAGCCGCTGTTCGCGCGAGCGCAGCGCCTGTCCGTGCTCGTGGACGTAGTGGGCCACGGCCTCCGTCAGGCTCCGGTCCAGCGCGCGCCACAGCGCGCGCAGCTCGTTCGTGCCGAGCGGCCGGTGGGACGCATCCAGCACCTCGAGGATGGCCTCGCGCAGCAGGCCGTACTCCTCCACCAGCGTCTCCACGCGAGCGCCGGCCTGGAAACGCCGCTGCCCGATTTCCCGGGCATGGGCCCAGACCGCCCCCGAGGACCAGTTCTCCACGGCGCCCTGACGGAGGACGAGCACCAGCGCGTCCAACAGCTTGAGCATCCCCGCCAGCCGGTCCTGGAGCTGCGCGGCCATGTCCGGAGGGTGAGGGTCCAGCCGTGCGCCCCAGCGCCGGAGGATGTCCTCGCGCCGCGCCTCCACCAGGTCCGCGAGCGAGTCCGTCGTGGACGCGAACGGGTTCATGCCGGCGCTCCGGAGGCACCGGTCGGACGAGGCAGGCCGCCTGCTGTGGGAAGAGTGAGTGTCACCGTACCCCTGCTCCCTGGACGTGGCCGGAGTGGAGGGAAGATGCACATCGCGCGTCGCGAAATGGATGGGGCTTGCGGGATGGGGTGGGGTGGCTTGCCCACCTCTGGGATTGAACCCTGGGACGTGGCGGGCGGCCATGGGAGGCCTCCGTGAACCGCCGGGTCGCATCATTGACCTGGGGGAGACGGACTCCCGAGCACACGGGAGGCCGCGGGCCATGCCACTCGCGGAACGAAGGACGGGCGGACAGGGCGAGCATGCCCTGGTGACAAGGGGGCTGCCCTCCAGGACGTGGACCCGGGTCCACGTCCGGACGGGCGAGGGCCGGTCGCGAGTTCCGCCAGGGCCTGGCCGCGGGACTCGCGGCTGTCCCGGGCGGTGATGGACACGCTGCCGCAGGGTGGACGCGGGTGGGCGCCGTCCCCGGGGACACGGCGCCGGGCAGCGGCCCCACAGGCCCCGGCGTGCGCGCCGGGCCTCCAGCTCCAGGGCCTCGAACTCGCCGCGCCGGGAGGCACCGGCCGGCGGGATGAACAGCGTGCACGCGTAGCCGCGCCGCACGAGCAGCGCGTTCACGTCCTCTCCGTCCACGGACACGTACGCGAGCCGCCGCCCGAAGCGGTCCGTGCACGCCTCCGCGTCCCGCAGCCGCACCGTGCGGCCCTCCACGAGCGAGCGGTTGAACGCCGCGGCCTCCTCGCCGAAGCAGTCGTCGTGCCCCCGCGTCGTCTCCGGGGTGTCGGCCAGCAGGTAGCGGATCCGCTCGCCGTCCTGGAGCACCACCGTGTCCCCGTCGATGACCTTCGTCACCACGCCCGTGCTCGGGCCGCACTCCCCTTCCCCGCCACCACAGGCGGACAGGACGGTGAGCAGCACCAGCCACGCCAGCCCCCGCGTCCTCATCGCGCGCACGTCCGGTTCTCCCGGCCCGGGGTGCCCCGGTCGCCCGCGCCGAAGGTCACGTCGGCGGGCGTGGGACAGAAGGCCCCGGCCGCGTCGTTGCCGGTGGCGTCCCGCACGCGCGCGTCCAACTGCGACGACACGCCGGGGCTCGCGGCGTTCGTGAAGGCCACCGAGTCCAGCACGCTCCCCTGCGCCGACAGCTTGAGGACATGGGCCCCCGCGCCGTTGCCCAGGCCGAACGCGAACGTGCCGAGCACCGAGGGCAACCCGCCATTGAGTGAAGCGTCATCGCCACGCGCGAGGACCGCGAAGCCTCCGGACTTCATCGACAGGCACAGCGGGGACTCCAGGACGGAGCTGCCCGACTCGTTGGCGAGCGTCACCCCGTTGAGGTCCACCTCGCGCAGCGCGAGCACCTCCACCCACTCCCCCTGCGCATCCGGGACGGCGGCGGGGTCTGCCATGAACTCGGTGAGCACCAGCGAGCCCACGGTGGGAGCGCGGAGCGCACGGGGCTGCCCCGTGGTCCGGTCGATACAGCCTGCCTGCGCCGTGCCAGCATCCGCCCCGGTGCACGCGCGGTTGGTCCGGCCCGGCGTGCCCTGGTTGCCCTTGTCACCGTAGGCCTCCGTGGCGGAGCACCAGGACGCCGTGACGTCGTTGCTCTTCGCATCGGCGGTGAGCGGCGCGGACACCTGGGTGGCCACGCCGTCCTGGGCCGGGCCATACAGCGCGCTGTCGATGAGCACGCTGCCCGCGCGAATGGCGACCCCGCCGCCCGCGTTGCGCAGGTCCACGGAGAACGTGGCCAGCGGCTCCGGCAGGCCGCCGTTCACCTCCGGTTCCCGCCTGCGCGCGAGCAGCGCGGACTCTCCGGCGGCGAGGGACAGACAGCGCTCCGACTCCAGGCGCGTGCCGGACGTGTCCGTTCCCACCGTCAGCCCATTGAGGTCCACGGGCACGGTGGCGCGGACCTCCAGCCACTCGCCCACCGTGTCGTCTCCTCGCGGGTTGGCCATCACCTCGGTGATGATCAGCTCTCCGGGCCTCGGGGACTGGACGTCCCGGGGAGCGCTCGCGCCCGGCGGCAGACACGTCGTTCCTGAGGTGACTCCGCCATCCGGCAATGCGGGACACGGCGCGTTCGCGCTTCCCGGACTGCCCCGCGTTCCGCCCGGCCCGGTCTCCGGAGCGTCGCACCAGCGCGACAGGTCGTCGTTGCCCTCCGCGTCGGGCACGAGCCGGCCGTCATAGGTCCGGGCCGCGCCTGACTTCAGTGGCGCGGCCAGCACCACCGAGTCGAGCACGCGCGTCCCGCACCGCAGGCCCAGGAGCCCCGCGCTGTTGCCCAGCGCGCCGAGCGCATCCCCGTAGGTCTGGTCCACATGCTCGGGCAGCGCGCCGTCACGCACGTCGCCCAGCACGACGAAGGCCCCCGCGTCCACCGGCAGGCCCGTGGTGAACGTGTAGACGCGCTCCTGTGCCGCTTCGTCGCGCGCGGTGAAGAGCGTGACGCCCAGCAGGTCCACGGTCTGCCCGGTGGGGTTGTGGAGCTCCACGTACTCCTTCCCCGTGTCCGCGCCCACGGGGTCGTTGAGGTACTCCGTGATGATCAGGTCCCCCGGCACCAGCGCCTCACACGCCGCTGGCTCGTCCTCCCACGTGGGCAGTCCGCACGCCCCCATCCACCCCAGCATCCATCCCAGTCCCAACCGCACACCCCATCCCCGCACTGCCCGAGCCGCCACACTCCGCTCCCTTCAGAACCGCGTCTCCACTTCCAGCGCGAACAGGTGCCGGGGCGCATCCGGCGGCGTCCGGGCTCCTCTCGCGTCCTTCAAGTCCACGACCCACGCGTACCGGGCCCGCGTCGTCACGGCGTCCGCCGTCCAGCTCGCATCGAGCGTGGCCCGGAAGGCCTGCTCCAGCCGGTCGCGAGTCGACACGTCCTCGTCCTTCCACACGGCCCGGCCGCGCAGCCTCAAGGCGTCACAAGGCCGCACCTGCGCCTCCACCACCGCGTGCGCGTCCTCCCGCACGCCGCGGTTCACCGGATCATCCACGCGGGCATGCGCGTACTGCGCGGCCACGGACACCGCGTCGTGAAGCTCCGCCTTCACCCGGGCCGTGATGCGCAGCAGCGACCCTGAGCAGGGGTCCTCGCCCGAACCGTCGAAGCAGTCCCCCGCGACGCCGACGTCCTTGTCCCGGTACTCGGCCCACAGCGACGGTTGGAACAGCGCGTGCGCCCGCCAGTCCACCCGGGCCGAGCCCCGCAGGTTCACCGTGCCGGCGCTGCCCACCGCCGTGCCATCCGAGGGCAGCGTCCACGCATCCACCTCACCGCGCAGCCGCAGCGCGCCCTCCACGCGGTGCAGGTAGCGCACGCGAGCGCCCACTTCGTTCCGGGCCCGTGAGCCCTCCAACTCGTCCGGGCCGGACATCGCGCCCGTGTAGGGATTGGCGAAGCCGCGCCCATAGGCACGCAGCGACAGCTCCAGCTCCTTCGACGTGTCCGCCACCACCGTGCGTTGAAGCGCGCCGTAGCCACCGCCTCCGCCCGGCGCCGCATCGAACGTGCGCGCCGCCTCCACGAAGAGGTCCACGGGCCCCAGCCCCCACGCGCCATCCACGCCCACCGCGCCGAAGGCACCGCCCGCCGGGTAGCCCGCCGTGGAGCGGAAATCGAGCGCCGCGCCCTCCACGCTCCACACCGGCCGCGCGCCCCAGGCCGTCACTCCGACCTGTGCCCGCCGGGTCCACGCCATCGCCGCGTGGCCACCTCCCGCCCACTCGTGGAACACGCCGGGCAGCGTGCGCGACACGACTCGTCCCGTGGAGGCTCCTGTTCCCGCGAGCCACACCGCGGGCGCCTTGCAGGCCGTGCCCGCACAGGACGCCCGTTCCATCAGCGCGTGCGAGAGCAGCGAGCGGGACTGATACGAACCGAAGCCCGTCACGGACACCCCCGACGCGGTCCGCACCGTGCCCACCACGCCCCGGAAGCCTTCGTCCCATTGGAAGTCCGGCGTCACGTCCGCGGCGCGCTCCTCGGGGGTGCAGGCGCCATCTCCCAGGAAGCACCAGCGCTCCACGTCGCCCGGCACCCGCACGGCGTCATCCGGCAGGAAGCCCTCCGGCGTGGGCAGCCCGGTGGTGTCCAACGTGAGCCGCTGACCGAAGCCCAGCCGGTACGAGCCCACCAGCACGGAGGCCCGCTCGCCCGTCCACTGACCGAAGAACTTCGGCACGACCACCGACACGCCGGGCGCCTCCGCCACCAATGCCCGCCGGTTCGCGTCCCGGTGCACCGCGCCCAGCCGTCGCCGGGTGAGGGACGTGAGCAATCCCAAACGCCATCCCTCCGGTCCCGCCACGCGCACCTGGAGCGCCAGCGGAGGCAGCACCGGATCCGACGCGGCGAACGCCGACAGCAGCCGCGCATCCCCCGCCACCCGCTCCGGCGCCGAGGTCGTCAGGAAGGGCGCCAGCCGTCGCCGCTCCTCCGGCGTCAGCCCTCCCGAAGCCGCGAACCCATCCACGCGCGCGTACGTCAGTCCCGGCAGCGCATAGAGCGAGGCGCGCGACGCATTCGCCGGATCCACCCCCGAGCGCCGCAGCACCCGCAGCGCCGACAGCGTCTCGGCCGTGATGGCGCCGTCCTCCCGCAGCGCGAACAGCGCTTGCTCGCCCACGTCCTCGGGGTCTACCTCATACGTCGCGGCGAGCGCCGTGAAGGGCAGACCCAGCAGGAACAGCCACACGCGGACGAGGACGGAACGCACGCGGCGGGCCCTCTGCAGGAGCGGGACCACCCTTCCCTACAGAGAAGGCGCGACACGCGGTCCATCCCTTTCCCGGACTTGGGGTCCAGGCGAGGGACGGAGGTCCACGCGCCTCCAGGTGGCCATGGGGCGGTGCGGCTATGCTGCGGTGACATCCTCGCGAGGCCGGTCCGTCCGGCCCCAGAAACAGCGCATGGGCTACGTCCACATCCTTCGCCACTTCCCCTCTCCCCAGGAGGGGTTCAACCGCACCGTCCGCATCTACACGCCGGACACCTACGACGCCTGGAAGGACCACCGCTTCCCGGTGCTCTACATGCACGACGGGCAGAACGTCTTCGCGCATCCGGAGTCCGCCGTCTTCGACACGTGGTGCGCCAACCGCGTCGCGGAGGAGAACGTCCAGGCGGGGCGGATGGAGCCGTGGATCATCGTCGCGGTGGACTCGGGCCCCGGCCGCTTCGAGGAGTACTCGCCGTGGGACGAACCGCGCAACGGCGTGTCCGCGCGAGGCGAGGCCTACGGGCGCTTCCTGGTGGAGGAGCTGAAGCCCTACATCGACCGGACGTACCGCACGCGCCAGGGCAGCGAGTGGACCGGCGTGATGGGCTCGTCGCTGGGCGGGCTCATCTCGCTGTACTTGGGGTGGAAGTTCCCACGGGTGTTCGGGCGCATCGGCGCGCTGTCGCCCACGGTGATGTGGAGCCAGGGCCGCCTGTTCGACGCGTGGCGCGAGCACAGCCGCCGCTGGACGCGCATCTACCTGGACGCGGGCGCCACGGAGTTCATCCACGCGGGCGGCCTGCCGCTGGACTACGGCCGGGGCACGCGCGACTTCTTCCACCACCTCCAGGGCCTGGGCTACGGAGACCACGAGGTGTCGCTCGTGCTGGAGCCCGGCGGCGAGCACCACGAGAAGGACTGGCAGCGCCGGCTGCCGGGAGCCATGCAGTGGCTGCTCGGGTGAGCCTGTTCTCGTGACACGCCAGCCCCGCTCGGTGCCGCCCGAACAGCGGCAGGTCTACGTGCAGGTCGTGGAGGGCCTGCTCCAGCACGGCCTGAAGGGACAGGTGTCGCCCCGCCTGCGCGAACGGCTGTGTCATGCGGGCGTGGACCTGGACCGGCCGCTGTTGCCGCTCTACCCCGTGCCGGTCTGGGCGCGGTGCCTGGAGATCATCGTGGAGGAGGTCTATCCAGACGTGCCTCGGGTGGAGGGCTACACCCGGCTCGCCCGGGCGCACGTGGAGGGCTACGGGGCCACGCTGCTGGGGCGCGCGGTGATGGGCGTGATGCGGGTGCTGGGGCCCCGGCGCATGGTGCAGCGGCTGCCGGAGGTGCTGCGCGGCACGGACAACTACACGGAGGTGACGCTCGTGGAGCGCGGCCCCGCGCACTTCGAGCTGAGCCTCAACTCCAGCCTGGGCGCGCCCGGCTACGTGGAGGCCCTCTTCGAGGGGCTGCTGGCCTCGGGCGGCGCGAAGGCGCCCAGCGTGACGAAGGTGCACGACGACGGGGACAGCTCCACGTACGCGCTCACCTGGATTCAGGACCCCTGAAGCTCGGGTCGCCGCTCACGTCGCCTGGATGAACCGCACCGCGTCCCGCATGGACTCCAGGTCCGGGTGGCGCGTGAGGTACATCTCCTCCCCCAGCAGCGAGTGATAGATGGGCGGCAGCTCGCGGTGCACGAGCAGCGACTTGCCCAGCCGTTCGACGATCTGCGCGTGCGAGTGCTTGTAGCGGCGGCCGTGACGGCGGGCGCTATGGCAGACGTGGTGGCGCGGCGTGTACTGGAAGTCCGCCACCGGGTCGCCGGTCACCACGCGGGCATAGAGCCGGTACACGTCGATGTCGCACGTGTAGTTCATCATGTCCGTCATGAATCCGCCGGGCGGGCGGAGGTTGGCCTCCAGCACGACGAAGCGGCCATCCGGCAGGCGGAAGAACTCCAGGTGGAACCAGCGCTCGCGCAGGCCGAACGCGGCGACGACCTGGCGGCCCAGCACGTCGAGCGCGGCGGGGATGTGCTGGAGGCTCCAGAAGGAGATGTCGCGCCGTTCGGTGACGGTCTCCATGCCGCCGTCGCTGTATTCGTGGCTGAGGTTGAAGACGATGACGCCGTGGCGGTCCACGATGCCGTCGTAGGTGACGATGGTGCCGCGCACGAAGGGCTGCGCGACATAGGACGTGGGCAGCGGGTGGGCGAGCGCGGCGTCCACCTCCGCGTCGCTTGCGACCTTGAACGTGTGGGCGGCGCCGACGCCCACGTCGGGCTTGAGCACGAGCGGGTAGCCCACGCGGGCGGCGAAGGCCTTCACCTGCTCCGCGTCGCGCACGCGCAGGAGGTCCGGGTGGGGGACGCCGGAGGCGTGGAAGACCTCGGCCATGCCGGACTTGGAGCGCAGCTTGAGGATGTCCGAGGGCTGGAGGCCCGCGACATGGAAATCCTCGCGCAGGCGGGCTTCGACTTCGAGCCAGGACTCGTTGAGGGATTCGATGCGGTCGATGCGGCCGTGGCGCCAGGTGAGGTAGCCGGTGGCGCGCAGGAGGGCGTCGTAGTCGGTGAGGCTGGGGACGAAGAAGTATTCGCGAAGGGACTCGCGAAGCTCCTGGCGGAGGGACTCGTAGGGGGTGTCGCCGATGCCCAGCACGGTCACGCCACGCTCGCGCAGGGCGGTGGCGAAGTGGAAGTACTGGGAGGGGAAGTGGGGGGAGATGAAGACGAAGTTCATGGCTCCTGGCGGGCGAGTCCTCCGCTGGTGTGGACCATAGCGGCCCCGCCCGCGCCCTAGAAGCCCGGTGGGGAACACTGTCCACCAGCAGCACTCGCGCGAAGGGGCTGCACCGGGAACACTCGCGGCATGGCGGAGGATTCCAAGGCGTTCGCACAGGCGCGGGAAGCGATGGGAAGGCACACCATCCCGGAGCTCATCGACCTGCTGGAGAGCGAGGACGTCCGCACACGGTTCCTGGCGGAGATGTGCCTGAGGGACGCGACGTCCACCTGACTCCACTTCCAGCCCGCGGGTCCGCGGGAAGAGAGGGAGGCTGCGGTGAAGGAGTGGCGCGACTGGTGGTCCGCGCGGAGGGACACGTTCAAGAAGCGCTGGGGTGAACGAAATGGTGACAAGAGCACGAAGCCTCGGGCCGTCCCGATGAACCGCGAGCGCTCCCAGCGGTTCGTCATGGCCGTGGTGCAGAAGCTGGTGACGGTCAGCTCACGCGGACTGCCCGAGCCCGGGCACAACCGCTTCACGCCTCAGGCGATGGGCCAGGGATTCTCCTGGCGTCGCGGCAACGTGTCATTCGAGGTGCTGGAAGACGCCGGGGACGTGCCCTTCGAGGTCGCCCTGGCGGACACGCTGCAAGTCTCGCCTCGGGCCTTTCGCGCGCTCGTCGTTCCGTTCGAAGTGGCGGCAGGCGGCATCGAGCTTTGCGACATGTCCTACGGGAGCGTGCATCCGTTCGACCTGCCGGCAGGGAACTACGCGATGCTCTTCGAGATGGAGTTCCGCGAGCGGACTTCCGGCCTCGAATCCTCGGAGGACATGCCCGTGTGCTGCCGGGTGACGTTCGTGCCGTCCCAGGACGTCGCTCCCGCCATTCTCAAACAAGATGCCGGCCTGCGGCCGTCGAAGCGCCTGATCCTCGACGGCCAACTGGCGTGACACGCTACTGCGCCAGGTCCGGACGGTAGGTGGCCAGGGTGCAGCGCATGCGCTGGACCTGCTCCGCGCTGAAGCCCGTCATGCAGGCGTCGTCCGTCAGCTCCATGTAGTTCTGGATGGGGACTGGCACGCCGCCGCAGCTCGTGATTCCCGCGGTGCACCCCTTGTGGGAGGTGGCATTGGGCGGGGTGTCGCAGATGCGGTCGCCGGTGGTGTAGCAGTCCGGCGCGGTGGCCGTGCCGCATCCCGAGTAGTACGTGTGGAACAGGCCCAGGTAGTGGCCCACCTCGTGCGTGACGGTCCGCCCGTTGTGGTACGGCGGGACGGGCCCCACCCGTCCGAAGGCCAGCCAGTTGATGACCACGCGGTCCTGCGGCTGACCGACGGCGCCCGTGGGCTCCGCGGGCAGGAAGGGCACGTAGCCTCGCGAGCCGCCGGCGCTGTTGGTGTAGATGTTCACGTAGCGCGTCGGGTCCCAGGAAGTGCTGAGCCAGTAGTTGCCCGTGTCCTGGTACCAGGTCGTGTTGCAATAGCGCTGGATGCCCGTGGTCGGGTTGCCCGAGGGGTCCACGGTGGCCAGGAAGAACTCAATCTTGCTGTCCACCCCACTGCCCCCCGGAGTGCCAGCCAGCGCGCGGAAGTCCTCATTGAGGACCGCGATCTGACTGTGGACCAGCGCGTCCGAGACGTTGCCATTCGTGCAAGCAATGTCCGCGACGACATGGACCACGACCGGGATGCGCCGCACCGTCAAAGGCAGCCACTGAGGGCCGGGAACGGTCGAATCCATGGAGCAGTCGGAGGCGGTGGGGGCGAACTTCGACACCCATGACGGCGCAGGCTCCGGGGCTGCACAACTGCTGGGGGCTGCTCCGGACAGGAGCGCCAGGACATGCCCCACCATCATGAGAGGAATTGTCATTTGAACCCAGGATACCCTGGGCTCGCGCGCGAGGCGCCCCCACAGCCCGACGACACCTCCGCCCCGGAATCACTCACGGGGCGGAGCACAGCACCGCCAAATCTCAGCTCTTCGTCAGCGGGCGGTAGCGGATGCGGTGCGGCTCCAGCGCGTCCGGGCCCAGGCGCTTCTTCTTGTCCGCTTCGTAGTCCTCGAAGTTGCCCTCGAAGAAGAACGCCTTGCTGTCACCCTCGAACGCCAGGATGTGCGTGGCGATGCGGTCCAGGAACCAGCGGTCGTGGCTGATGACCACCGCGCAGCCCGCGAAGTTGAGCAGCGCGTCCTCCAGGCTCCGCAGCGTCTCCACGTCCAGGTCGTTCGTGGGCTCGTCCAACAAGAGCAGGTTGCCGCCCTCCTTCAGCATCTTCGCCAGGTGCACCCGGTTGCGCTCGCCGCCGGACAGGTCCTTCACCCGCTTCTGCTGGTCCTGACCCTTGAACGCGAAGCCCGCCAGGTACGCGCGGCTGGGCATCTGGCCCGCGCGGCCCAGGTCCAGGTGATCCAGGCCACCACTCACCTCCTGGAACACCGTATGCTCACCGTTCAGCGCGTCGCGGCTCTGGTCCACGTAGGCCATCTTCACGGTCTCGCCCACGCGCAGCTCGCCCGCGTCCGGCTTCTCCGTGCCCGTCAGCATCCGGAACAGCGTCGTCTTGCCCGCGCCGTTCGGACCAATCACGCCCACGATGCCACCCGGCGGCAACTTGAAGTTCAGGTCGTCGATGAGCAGCCGGTCCCCGTACGCCTTGCGCAGCCCCTTCGCCTCCACCACCAGACCGCCCAGCTTCTCGCCCGGCGGAATCACCACCTCGCCCGTCGGCTCGCGCTTCTCCTGCGACTGGTTGAGCAGGTCCTCGTACGCCGCGATGCGCGCCTTGCTCTTCGCCTGACGGGCCTTCGGAGACGCGCGCACCCACTCCAGCTCGCGCTTGAGCGTCTTCTGACGGTGGCTCTCCGACTTCTCCTCCAGCTCCAACCGCTTCTGCTTCTGGTCCAGCCAACTGGAGTAGTTCCCCTTCCAGGGCACCCCCTCGCCGCGGTCCAGCTCCAGAATCCATTCCGCCACGTTGTCCAGGAAGTACCGGTCGTGCGTGATGCACACGATGGTCCCCGTGTATGCCTTCAGCGCCTGCTCCAGCCACGCCACGCTCTCCGCGTCCAGGTGGTTGGTGGGCTCGTCCAACAGGAGCAGGTCCGGCTTCTCCAGCAGGATGCGGCAGAGCGCCACGCGGCGCTTCTCACCGCCGGACAGCTTCGTCACGTCCGCGTCGCCCGGGGGCAGCCGCAGGGCGTCCATCGCCATCTCCAGCGTGCGGTCCAGCTCCCAGCCGTTGTTCGCGTCGATGAAGTCCTGCAGCTTCGCCTGCTCGGCGAGCAGCTTCTCCATGGCCGCGTCGTCCATGGGCTCCGCGAACTTCGCGCTCACCTCATTGAAGCGGTCCAGCGCCTGACGGATCTCCTTCAGGCCCAGCTCCACGTTCCCCTTCACGTCCAGCTTCGTCTCGAGCTGCGGCTCCTGCGCCAGGTAGCCCACCTTCACCGTGGGGTCCGGCTTCGCGATGCCGAAGAACTCTGTGTCCACCCCCGCCATGATGCGCAGGAGCGTGGACTTGCCGGAGCCGTTGGGGCCAATCACGCCAATCTTCGCGCCCGGGAAGAAGGACAGGTAGATGCCCTTGAGGATGTCCTTGCCGTTCTTGACCTTGCGCAGGTCCTGCATCGTGAAGATGAAATTCTGGGCCATGGCGGCCTCCTCGGGATTCGCTGAAACGTAAGCGGTGCCAGCGGATAGCAGGGAGCCCCATCCGGCTCAAGGCGCCTGCACCGTCCCCGTGTCCGGCTGGACGGGGCGCGTCACGCGTCCAGGAGCGAAAACGCCTGCTCGCTGCCCAGCGAACCCATTTCGAAGGTGTTAGAGGAAGCGCCCCATGTCAGAGCCGACGCCCCCCGCCCTCGAGCTGAAGGGCCTGTCCAAGGCCTACGGAAAGTTCACCGCCCTCCACGCCGTGGACCTCACCATCCGTCCCGGTGAAATCTTCGCCCTCCTGGGCCCCAACGGCGCAGGCAAGACGACCCTCATCGGCAGTGTGTGCGGCCTGGTGAAGAAGTCCGCTGGCACCATGAAGGTCTTCGGCAAGGACCTGGACCAGGACCCCACCGGCCCCCGCTACCAGGTGGGCCTCGTCCCCCAGGAGATCAACTTCGACCCGTTCTTCTCCGTCGCGGAGTCCCTGCGCATCCAGCAGGGCTACTACGGCCAGCCCCGCGACGACGCGCGCATCGACGAGGTCCTCACCGCCCTGAACCTCCAGGCCAAGAAGGACTCCCTCACGCGCGCCCTGTCCGGCGGCATGAAGCGCCGGCTGCTCATCGCCAAGGCGCTGGTCCACAAGCCCAAGCTGGTGTTCCTGGACGAGCCCACCGCGGGCGTGGACGTGGAGCTGCGCCGCGACCTGTGGACGTACGTGAAGAAGATCGCCAGCGAGGGCACCACCATCGTCCTCACCACGCACTACCTGGAAGAGGCCGAGGAGCTGGCGGACCGCGTGGGCATCATCAACGAGGGCCGCCTCCTGATGACCGAGGACAAGGCCGCGCTCCTGCGCCGCTTCGGGGAGAAGCGCCTGGTCGTCACCTTCGCCCAGCCCCAGGCCGCCATGCCCGCCGCGGGCACGCGCTTCGCCGCGAGCCTCTCCGCCGACGGCCGCACGCTCACCTACGTGGAGCGCGACAACTGCGCGCCGTCCGGTGAGCTGCTCCGCTCGCTCTACGCGGACGGGCTGCCCATCGCGGAGGTGGAGACGCGCCGGTCGCGCCTGGAAGACGTGCTCATCGAAATCCTCCGTGGCCGCCCCTCGCAGGCCGCCTGAAACCCCGCCCCTTCGAAAAACACCCCATGAACGTCCTCGGGATGCAGACGCTGTTCGCGAAGGAGGTCCGGCGCTTCATGCGCGTGCCGGGCCAGACCGTCCTCTCGCCCCTCATCAGCACCACGCTGTACTTCATCGTCTTCGGCTACTCGATCTCCGGCCGCATCCACGAGGTGGAGGGCCACCCGTACCTGCACTTCATCGTGCCGGGCCTCGTGTTCCTGGGCATCGCGAACAACGCGTTCCTCAACAGCTCCTCGTCGCTGTTCATCACCAAGATTCAGGGCACGGTGGTGGACCTGCTGGTGGCGCCGCTGGGGCCCGGCGAGCTGATGGTGGGCTTCATCGGCGGCGCCATGGTGCGCGGCCTGGTGGTGGGCCTGCTCACGTGGATCGTCGCGGCGGTGTTCTCCGGCTTCAGCCTGGAGCACCCGCTGGCGACGCTCTACTTCCTCCTGCTGTCCAGCTACGTGTTCAGCGTGCTGGGCATGCTGGCCGCCGTGTGGGCGGAGAAGTTCGAGCAGATCAACTTCTTCCCCACCTTCGTGATGCTGCCGCTCACGTTCCTGGGCGGCGTCTTCTACTCGGTGCGCGAGCTGCCCTCGCCGTGGAACCACATCAGCCTCTTCAACCCCATGGTCTACATGGTGGAGGGGCTGCGCTACGGCATGCTCGGCAGCAGCCTGTTTTCACCCCTGGTGGGGGGCGCCATCCTCGCCGTCACCGCGGCGGTCGCGACGGGCGTCACGTACGCGGTGCTTCGCTCCGGGTACAAGATGAAGGCCTAGACGTCATCACCCCGCCTGCCGCCTCCACGGGTAGGAAGGCGGGCCCCTCCCCGGTGGACAGGGCCTCTGTCTTTTTGGAAGTCGGCTGTTTCCCGCCCGGTGAGAAAGCGCGGTATCCTCCCGGACACCCATGGCGGTGGTCTTCGGGAAATACGAGCTGCTTCGAAAAATCGCGTCGGGCGGGATGGGACAGGTGTTCCTCGCCCGGGAGCACGGGACGGGCTTCGAGCGCCTGGTCGTCCTCAAGCTCATCTTGCCGCACCTCGCCGAGGACGAAGAGTTCCTGGAGATGTTCCTGGACGAGGCGCGGCTGGTGGCGCGGCTGTCCCACCCGAACCTCATCACCATCCTGGACCTCACGGAGATTGAGGGCCGGCACTGCCTGGCCATGGAGTACGTGCAGGGCGAGGACGTGCGCCGGCTGGACCGCTTCGCGCGCAAGCAGGAGCGCCCGCTGCCGGTGGGGCTGGTCATCCGCATCATCGCGGACGCGGCGGCGGGGCTGTCCTACGCGCACGGCGCGAGGGACGGGCACGGCCAGCCGCTGAAGCTGGTGCACCGGGACGTGTCGCCGCAGAACGTGCTCGTCGGGTTCGACGGGGGTGTGAAGGTCATCGACTTCGGCGTGGCGAAGGCGGCCACCAGCGGCCAGCAGACGGCGACGGGCGTGCTCAAGGGCAAGTACCCGTACATGTCGCCGGAGCAGGCCAACGGCATGGCGGTGGACGGCCGGAGCGACCAGTTCGCGCTCGGGGTCGTGATGTGGGAGCTGCTCACGGGCAAGCGCCTCTTCAAGGGCGACACGGACCTGATGACGCTGCGGCTGGTGCGCGACTGCCAGGTGCCGCCGCCGTCGCAGCTCAACCCGAAGCTCCCGCCGGGCCTGGATGACATCGTCCTCAAGGCGCTGGCGCCCACGCCGGACGGCCGCTACGCGGACTGCGCCGCGTTCCGCCTGGCGCTGGAGGACTGGGCGCTCAACCTGCGGCTGCCGTCCAGCAGCGCGCACCTGGCCGCGTACCTGCGGGAGCTGTACGCGGACCGCATCGCCACGGAGGCGGACCCGGCGAAGCTGGACCAGCTCGCCGAGGACGTGGACCTGGACGCGCAGTCCAACTCCTCGCGGGACGGGATGCCCACGTCGGGTGCGCGGGGGCAGTCCGGGTCGCGCGCGTCGAAGCTGGTGGGGCCGCCGTCCCGTCCGCCCACGCGCGTGGAGCCGGAGAAGACGCGGAACACCGCGGCCCTGATGCCGGAGCCCCCGAAGCGCCGCCCGTGGCTGCCCTTCGTGGTGGGCGGCGTGGCGCTGGTGGTGGGCGGCGCGGCGGTGGTGCTGGTGCGCGGTGGCGCGGAGACGGTGACGCCGCCCCCCGTGGTGGTGGCCACGCGGCCCCCGGAGCAAGCGCCGGAGACGGCTCCGCGGCCCACGCCGCCGGAGCCCCCCGCGCCCCAGCCGGTGCACCTGATGGTGACGAGCGAGCCGCCCGGCGCCACGGTGCAGGTGGCGGGCGAGGAGCGCGGCATCACGCCGGTGGCGCTGCCGCTGGTGCCCGGGGAGCCGTCGGTGGCGGTGACGCTCGCGCTCAACGGCTACGAGCCGGTGACGCGGCAGGTGTCCGCGGCGGACGCGCCCGCGGTGGCGGTGGCGCTCCAGAAGCGGGCGGCGCGGCCAGCGCCCCAGCCGAAGAAGCCGCCCTCCGGGTCGTCGCTGGGCATCAAGACGGGGCGCTGAGGCGCCTCTTCGTGCCGCCGGTCCGGCGGACAAGCCCTGCCCGGGTGAGGCGCTTCAGGAGCGCTTCGCTCGCGACTCCGCGGCCACGACGACCACGTAGCCGTCCGGGTCCTTTGCCCAGAACTCCCAGCGGCGCGAGTTCGGGTTCACGTGCGGCGCCTCCACCCACTCCGCCTTCAGCGCCCGCGCCGCCTCCACGCACGCGTCGAAGTCCGTGGTCTCGAACCACAGCAGCACGCCGTGGCCTCGCGGCGCCGTGTCCGGCCCCATCAGGTTCGCGTGCTCGTCCAGGTCCCACGCGTGGAGCTGGAGCACGAGCTCGCCGTTGTTCAGCAGCATCTCGTACTCGGGCCCGCCGTGCCCGCTCTCGCAGCCGAGCACCGCCTGGTACCAGCGGCTGCTCGCCTCCACGTCGCGCACCGCGATGAGGGGCTGCGAACGGACATGGCCGGTGCGGCGGGGCTTGCTCGGCACAAGGGCTCCAGGAGGTCCGGGAAGGACGGGGCGCGTGCGGCCCCGTCCTCCGGTGAGGCACTACCGCTTGAAGTGGTCCGCGACGACGCTCGCCACCGCGGCGGTCAGCTTCTTGCCCGTGGGGATGTGCAGGAACTCATTGGGCCCGTGCGCGTTGCTGCCCGGCCCCAGGAGGCCCGTGATGAGGAACTGCGCCTCCGGGAAGCGCTCGCCCAGCATGCCCATGAACGGGATGGTGCCACCCTCGCCCATCGCCATCGCGGGCTTGCCGAAGCACGCCTTGGACGCGCTCTCCACCGCGCTGGACAGCCAGCCGGCCAGCGGCGGCGCGTCCCAGCCCACCGACGCCTTGTCGCCTTCGAAGGACACCTTGGCGCCGTACGGCGGGTCCTTCTCCAGCGTGTCCTTCAGCGCCTTCGCGGCCACCTTGGGGTCCACGCGCGGCGGGATGCGCATGGACAGCTTCCACGTCGTGAAGGGGCGCAGCACGTTGCCCGCGCTCGCCAGGGCCGGCACGCCCTCCACGCCCGTCAGCGCCAGCGCCGGACGCCAGGTGCGGTTGAGCACCAGCTCCACGCCGTCCGTCGTCACCGGACGCGCGCCCTCCACCCAGGGGAACTTCGAGAACAGCTCGTCGCCCATCGTCTGGGCGGCGGCCTTCGCCTGCTGGCGCCGGCCCTCCGGAATCTCCGTGTGCAGGGCCTGCACCTTGATGTGGCCCGTCGCCTCGTCCTCCACGCGCGACAGCAGCATCCGCATGATGCGCATGGAGGACGCCACCACGCCCGTCGCGTCACCGGAGTGCACGCCCTCCGTGAGGATGTCCACGCGCAGGTTGCCGGCCACCATGCCGCGCAGGCTGGTGGTCATCCAGAGCTGCTCGTAGTTCGCGCAGCCCGAGTCCAGGCACACCACCAGCGACGGCTTGCCGATGCGCGGCGCCAGCGCCTCGATGTACGCGGGCAGGTCGTAGCTGCCGCTCTCCTCGCACGCCTCGATGACGATGGCGCAGCGCGCGTGCGGCACGCCCTGCTCCTTCAGCAGCCGCAGCGCGGACAGCGACGCGAACGCGGAGTAGCCGTCATCCGCGCCGCCGCGCCCGAAGAGCTTGTCGCCCTCGCGCACGGGGGTCCACGGCGTCAGGCCCTCGCGCCAGCCGGTCATCTCCGGCTGCTTGTCCAGGTGCCCGTAGAGCAGCACGGTGTCGTCACCGCGCGTGCCCGGCACCTCCATGTAGATGACCGGCGTGCGGTCCTTGCCGTCCGCCGTCTTCAGCCGCACCACCTCCACCGTCAGCCCCGGCAGGTGCGTGGCCTGCGCGCGGCACCAGTCCGCGATGAGCTGGACGGCCTGCTCCATGTGGCCGGACTTCACCCAGTCCGGGTCGAAGGCGGGCGACTTGTTGGGGATGCGGATGTAGCGCTCCAGCGCCGGGAGGATCTCCTGCTCCCAGATGCGCTCGGACGAGGCGAGGGCTTGGTCGACGTTCATGGCGGCGCCATGCTGCCCACCCCGGCGCCCCCTGTCGATGGAAAGCCCCGCCTCCCAGGGGCGGGGACACCCCCACCGGGGCCTCCCCGCCCGCCCTGCGCGCGGCCTGCCGTCCTGCGTCAGACCGCGCGCGAGCCTGGCTTCACGCGGGGTTCAGGGCTGGATTTCGCGAACACTCAGCCACTTGAAGTCCACGTCCGTCGCGTTGTCCCAGCGGAACACCGCGATGGGGCCGCCCCAGGTGATGGGCGCCGCGGGCACGGCGCCGCCGCAGTGCTGGGCGTCGCCGCCCCACCTGCCGGCGTCCGTGTAGTCGTAGGCCTTCTTCCACGTCACCTTGTCCGCGTTCTCGTTGACGTAGAGCTCCAGCTTCACCGCCGTCTGGCCGCTGACGGTGACGTTGCGCATGACGGCCTTGAAGCCCACCCAGCGGCCCTTGAGCGCGGAGGTGGCGGTGACGTAGGGCGTCTGGTCATAGGAGACGTGCCAGGTCTCCTTCTCCCAGCGGGCGCGGCCGTCGTAGTGCAGGCCGGCCTTGTAGCTGCTGCCCTCGCAGCCGGAGTACTTGTCGTTGTGCTTCCCGCCGCGCGCGTACCACGCGAAGTTGTCCTTCGCGTCGGACACGGCGTTGACCTTCACGAAGCCGGTCATCTCGATGTTCTTCCAGTCGTTCGGCGCCTGCATGTAGCCGCGGCTCGCGAGCACGTCCCGGTCGTAGGTGGGGATCTTCCGGTCGTCGTAGCCCGTGGACGTGAAGACGCTCATCCGCACCTGCTTGTCCTTCATCTTCCAGGAGCCGTCGCTGTTGCGCGTAATCGTGTCCTGCGGGTCGAAGCGAGAATCCGCCAGCGCGTTGTCCGACAGCGTCCACGCCTCGCCCCCGGACTTCGAGGGGTAGAGCATGGTGACGCCGAAGCGGTCCTGGCCCACCGTGGGAGCGGGCGCGGGCGGCGGCGTGGGCGGCGGCGTGGTGGTGCCGGTGATGGCGGCCCACTCCGCGATGCTGGCCCAGGTGTTGACGGAGTTGCCGTTGACGGTGACGCGCACGTAGCGGGCGTTGCGCGGGGTGAAGCTGTAGCGCTCGAAGTTCGCGGTGGTGCCGGACGACGTCGTGGACACGGCCGTGGACCAGGTGGCGCCGTCCGTGGACGTGGCGAGGACGAACGTGTTGGTCCGCTCGTTGCCCCGGTGCCAGGCGATGTCCACCGCGGACAGCGACTGCACGCTGCCCAGGTCGCCCCGGAGCCACTGCCCCACGCCGTCGCTGGACCAGCGCGTACTGAGGTTGCCGTCGATGGTGGCGGACGGCAGGTTGCCGTCATTGCCGCTGGCGGTGACGGCGGTGAAGCCGGACGCGGCGAGCGCCGGCGCGGAGGCCCCGAGCAGCAGGAACGCGCTCGCGGTGGTGAGGTGCCGCTTCCACGGCGATGGATGAGATTGAGACAAGGTGCTTCCTCCTGGGGGCCGTGTACCGGCCAGCCCCCGAGGGCATTCCCTGTCGTTGCATGTTTCACTGTCCGGAAATATCGCGGCCCGCCTCCCCTGCCTCCGGGGTGACGGGCCGCGCGTGAAACAGTGTCTGCCTTTGCGTGCGGGTTACTCGCGCAGCTTCACCACCGCCGCGGAGGGGCCCTCCAGGCGCACGACGTTGCCGGTGAGCGGGGACGCCTCCACGGCGCCGCCGTAGCGCGGGGTCTCGCTCCACATGACGATGCCCGCGCTCGCGTGCGGGTTCAGCGAGTGCACCAGCGAGCCGCGCAGGTTCACGAAGATGAGGAACGTGTCCCCTTCCGCGCGGCGCTCCAGCACGAACGCGTCCGGCCCCAGCGCGCGGGCGTCGTGCGTGCCCTGACGGCTGGTGAGCACGGGCTCCGTGGCGCGCAGGCGCAGCAGCTCCTTGTAGAGCGTGTGCACGCCCGCGGCTTCGGCGTGGTCCAGCTCGCCCCAGTCCAGCGTGGAGCGGGTGAAGGTGTCGCGGGCCTGCGGGTCCGGCACCTCCTCGCCCTTGAAGCGCGAGAAGCCGGCGAACTCCTTGCGGCGCCCCTCCGTGACGAGCTTGCCCAGCTCCGCGTGGTGGTCCGTGAAGTAGAGGAACGGCGTGCGCGCGTTCCACTCCTGGCCCATGAAGAGCAGCGGCGTGAAGGGCGACATCAGGAGCAGCGTGCTCATGGCGCGGTAGGCGGCCGGCGACACGTCCTCCGACAGGCGGTTGCCGAGGGGCCGGTTGCCCACCTGGTCATGGTTCTGGATGCAGTGGACGAAGTGCCACGGCCCCAGCCCCTTCGGGTCCGTGCCGCGCGCGTGACCCAGGTTCTTCGACTTCTGGCCCGTGTAGAACCAGCCCTGCCGCAGCGTCGCGGCCAGGTCCTCCGCGCTGCCGGTGTAGTCCTGGTAGTAGCCCTCGTGGTCGCCCGCGAAGGCGCGCCGGAGCTGGTGGTGCAGGTCATCCGCCCAGACGCCGTCCAGGCCGTAGCCGCCCTCGGACGCGGGCGTGACGAGCTTGCGCTCGTTGCGCTCGTCCTCGGCGATGACGACCACGCGGCGGCCGGGGGCGGAGGCGTGGGCGCGCTCCACGATTTCAGCGAGCAGGTGCGGCTGGCCGTCATCCACCAGGGCGTGCGCGGCGTCCAGGCGCAGGCCGTCCGCGTGGTAGTCGCGGATCCACATCTCCACGTTGGAGAGCACCAGCGAGCGCACGAAGCGGCTGCCCTCGCTGTCGTAGTTCACCGCGTCGCCCCAGGGCGTGTGGTGCTTGCCGGTGAAGTAGTGCGGCGAGTACGCGCGCAGGTAGTTCCCGTCCGGTCCGAAGTGGTTGTAGACGGCGTCGATGAGCACCGCGAGCCCGTGCGCGTGCGCCGCGTCGATGAGCTTGCGTAAGCCCCTGGGCCCGCCGTAGGTGGCCTGCGGCGCGAAGAGGTCCACGCCGTCGTAGCCCCAGTTGCGGGCGCCCGGGAAGCTGGCCACCGGCAGCAGCTCCAGCGTGTTGACGCCCAGCTCGCGCAGGTGGGCGAGCTTCGGGATGAACGCCTCGAAGGTGCCCTCCGGCGTGGCGGTGCCCACGTGCACCTCGTAGATGACCAGGGACTGCGGATCCGGTCCCTTCCAGTGCGAGTCCGTCCAGCCATGGTCGGAGCCCACCACCTCCGACGGGCCGTGGACGCCCTGGGGTTGCGAGCGGGACCAGGGGTCGGGGAACGGATCCGCGCCGTCCACGCTGAGCTTGTAGCGGGCGCCCTCGCCCAGGTCCGGCAGCGCGCCGCCGAAGCAGCCGTCCGCTTCGGGGGTGAGCGGCACCTTGCGCAGGACGCGGTCCTCCGCGTCGTAGAGGACCACGTCCACGCCCTGGTGGCCGGGCGCCCAGACGCGCCAGCGCACCGAGGAACCCTCCACCCACGCACCCAGCCGGGGCGCCTGGGACCGAGCTTCAATCGATTGAGCCATGTGCGCCCGTGTTAATGCGCACGCGCGGCTCCGGGGAGCACCCCGCGCACGCGGGGAGCGGCGCTGTTCACGGGTCGACCTCTGGGCGCCCACGAGTGCGGACCGGAGGACGGACCCGGGATGCCGCTTCCGCGTCTCGCTGAACCCCTGACATCCTGTTGTCAGCCCATGACCCCACAGGTAACATGCCGGAGTCCCCAGGGGTCACTTTCCACCCAATTCCAAGTATGTCAGACTCGGAAAGTTAGTCTTCTTTTTCTCGAATTCACCTGCTAATGAATGAGCCCCAGGAAAGCGCCCTCGAACCAGGACACCGCGCATGGGGATTCAGCGAAGCCATTGGGCCGTGCCCTGGGCATGGGCCGCGCTGATGGTGGCGTGCTCCACACCGAACCCGGATGTCCGCGTCCGTGAGCTTCCGGATGGACAGCTCCAGGTCACCGGTCCGCTCGCGGGCCCCTTTCCCACGGTGGAGGAGCTCGCCGGGAACGCGTGTGAGATCATGACCCGGCAGCCTGGGGCATCGTCGGGTGATTACGGGATGGAGTACTGCGCGCTGGTCTATTACTCGGGTGCGGAGGACGCGTACTACCTGAGCCATCTGTCCGACGTCCAAGGCACGAGCGTTGGCCGCACGAAGTCCTGTCTGGTCCCCACGAAGCTGGATGATCCGCGGCACCTGGATGCCGTCATCCTGGGGAGGGGCCACAACCATCCCCACAACCGGCGCTTCTCCCAGAAGGACATGGGGCGCGACCGCGAGTGGGTTCCCTCGCGGATCGCCGACTCGCGGACCGGCAAGGTCCTCCGGCGGCATCTCCTGCTGTTCTACCGGGAGAAAGCGGGCGAGTGCCGTGCCTACAAATTCGACTACGCCGACCGCGAGGTGGCCGCGCTTCGTGGAGGCGTCTGGGTTCCCATCGGCTCGGTCAGCGACGACCAGGGCAACATCGAGCTCTACGAAGGGCAGGACTGGACGCCATGAACGTGCGCACGCGGCCTCAGCGTCTGGCGCCCCTTCTCCTCGGCGTCATGGTCTGTGTCCTGAGCCAGGGCTGTAGCTACTTCGGCTATTACAAATACGAGCGGCCCGAACGCATCCCTCCCGAAGAGGGGGCGCGCATCCGGGATCCGCAGGCGTTCCAGACGACGACCGAGCTGGATGGTCCGACCTTCGCCGCGTTCCAGGCCGCGATGAAGGACTTCTTCCCCCCGGGCGCGAAGGCCAGCGGCAATCACGAACGGCTGGTCCGCTGCCTCGGGCGCAAGGACCTCTTCGACGTCCGCATCCAGAAGGTGAACGACGACCTGTACGTCATCGCCTTCTCCGCCAACCTCGACCGCTGCGAGGAGATGCCACCCGACGCCGTGGTCCTGGACGCGGGCGCCACCTATCTCATCGACGGCAAGGGCCGCATCCTCGACATCCGGTAGGGTGGCTTGTCGCGCCCCGGGGCCTCCCGGATGATGGGGCGCCACCGAGCCCGCCCCTCCTGGAGTTCACCGCGATGTCTCCCCGTTCCGGCGTCGAACCCTCCGCCTTCCCCGAAGGCCCGCCCATCCAGGAGCGCGTGGCCGCGCTGGAGGTGCTGTCGCCCCAGGAGATTGACGCGCGCCTGGGCGACCTGGGCTACCGGGGCCAGCCCGAGGCCCGCCGCGCGGCCTCCGTGCTCGCCTACCGCCACCTGCGCCGCATCCGCCGGCTCTACCTGGAGGGGCTGGAGCCCGAGCCCGGCACCCGCGAGAACGCCCTCTTCCTGGGCCCCACAGGCTCCGGCAAGACGTTCCTCGTGGAGCTGATGTTCCGCGAAATCCTCGGCGTGCCCACCGTGCTCGCGGACGCCACCCAGTTCTCCGAAACGGGCTACGTGGGCGACGACGTCAGCACCCTCCTGTCCCGCCTCTACGAAGCCGCCGAGCGCGACCCGGCGTGGGCCGCCTGCGGCGTCATCTGCATGGACGAGTTCGACAAGCTCGCCACCAGCCGCTCCGACAGCCGCTTCTCCGGCCAGCAGACAACCAAGGACGTCAGCGGCTTCGGCGTGCAGCGCAGCCTGCTGCACCTGCTCTCCGCGGCGCAGGCCACCTTCCCGCCGGACTTCGGCTTCACCAGCCGGATCCGCTCCGAGTCCCTGGACATGGGCTGCATCACCTTCATCGCCTGCGGCGCCTTCAGCGGCTTCCGGGGCACGGCGGCGACCCTGAACCACGTGGAGCGCGTGGGCTTCGGCCGCGAGCCCGGCAAGGGCGGCCAGAAGGACCTGGAGTCCATCGCCACGCGCATCACGGAGGAGCACCTGGAGAACACCACCGCGTTCTCCCGCTACGGCTTCATCCCGGAGCTGATTGGCCGCTTCAACCGGCTGGTGTCCTTCGACCCGCTGGACGCCGCCACGCTAGGGGACATCCTCCAGGACACCGTGCTGCGCACCTGGGAGCGCGAGTTCGCCCACGAGGGCCTGGAGCTCACCGTGGACCCCGCCGTGCGCGAGTGGATCGTCGCCCGCGCCCTCAAGCGCGAGACGGGCGCCCGCGGCCTGCGCACCGCCCTGGCTCCCGCGCTGGAGCAGGCCGCCTACGAGCACTTCGGCCACGGCAGGGCCGCCACCGTGCGCCTGGTGCTCCAGGACGACGCCGTGCGCGCCGTGCGCGGCTGACGGCGGGAGCAGCCGACGCGCCGGGGCCCGGTCCGCGGGGCCCCCGGAGCGTCGGTCAGCCGGGCCCGTCCTTCACCCGCGAGCCAGACGCCTTACGGTTGAGGCACACAAAAGCGGCGCGGAGGCGGCCCATGGCACACATCAACCAGGAAATCCCCCGGGAGCAGTGGGCGAGCTACCTCGCCGGCATCAGCAAGCAGGACGCCACCCAGTGGGTGCGCGTGGAGTCCATCGACGCGGAGACCGGCGACCAGCCCCTGGCCGACCGCCTGCCCCTGGTGGACATCTCCCTGGAGCGCAAGGGGAGCGACTCCGGCGCCGTGCAGATCATCGTGGGCCGCGAGGACGGGCGCATCACCCACCGCATCCTCGAACCGGACCACGTCTACGCGGAGCTGGATGAAGAGACGGGCGCGCTGGAGTGCCTGGAGATTGGCGAGCGCGGCGGCAAGACGCTCATCTTCTTCGAGCGCCCCACGGAGGCCGAGGAGGTCTCCGCCCGCTTCTGACGCCCCAAACGGCACGGGGCCGACGGGAGCGAAGACGCTCCCACCGGCCCCTGCCCCCTCACGAGCGTGACGCTTGAATCACGGGTACAGCGCGCGGGCGCCCTGCTTGTCCAGGGTGGTCAGCACCAGGTCGCCCGTCTGGGTGCCGTTGCACTGCGGGTAGTGCATGACGGAGGCGCGGTCGTAGGTGGAGGTCAGCGCGCGCCACTGGTTGTCCTCGTAGCAGCCGCTCGAGGTGGAGCGGGTGTGCTCGTGACGGAAGCCCAGCGTGTGGCCCAGCTCGTGGCGCAGGATGCCCGTCAGCGTCCAGGGCGACAGGTTGCCGAAGGCGCTGCTGTCGATGAGGACGTTGCGGCCGGAGCGGCTGGAGTTCGGGAAGAACGCGCGCGCCACGTAGGACTGGCCCGACACCGGACGGATGTCGAACAGCACGCCCGTCTGGGACGCGGTGCAGGCGCTGTCGTACTGGGACAGGTAGACGAACTTCACGCTCGCCGTGGCCTGCCAGGCCGCCGTCGCGCTCGCCATCGCGTTCACGACCTTCGTCTTGTTGGTGCCGAAGTTGTTGCTGATGCAGTAGGTGAGGTTCGTCTTCTGCGTGCTGCTCCACTTGATGTCGCCGCCGATGTAGTACACGGCCAGGCCGTCCTGCGACTTGCCCAACTGCGCCTCGACGACGTTGCGGAAGTAGGCCGCCAGCTCCTCCTCGGAGTCCAGGGCCTCGTCACCGTTGACGATGATCTTCCCGCCCTCCCACGGCTCACGGTACGCCTGGGCCTTGAACTCCTCCCACGTGGGCTTCGCCTCGGACTCCTGCGCGGACTCGGGGCCACCGCACGCGCCGAGCATCAGCGAAACGCCGGCCAGCATCGCAACAGAGCGGAACTTGAGCATTGGGGGACTCTTCCTGTGTGCTTCGAGGGATGCGCGGCCACCACCTGGCCTTCCCGCCAGGCGCGGTCCGCCGCGCGCCGGGCCAATGAGCAACTGCCGGGCCAACGGCCCTCTCCAGGAGAAAAACAGGAAACGCGGGGATAGCTGGAGCGCATCCGCTCCAGCCCCCGCCCCGTCAACCGTCACTTCACGTGACGTTTACAAACCCAAGTCCCCTGAAAGACAGAGGTTTTTCCAGGAACCTCTCGCTGCCCAAGAAAAAGACAGCGAGGTGCCCTGATTCCGGTCAGACCCCTGGATGGCTTTCCAGGGAATCCCTAGAGGATGGCGCGGCGCATCTTCCAGTAGGTCTCCTTGGCCATGCGGAAGGTGTTGGAGCCCGGGGGCAGCAGGACGCGCAGCAGCTCCGCGGACTGGAGCTGGAGGGGGCGCACGCAGTGGGCATCCAGTTGGTGGCGCAGGTAGCCCACCATGTCGCGGCTGCGGTACTCGTTGAAGTAGTTGCGCAGCTCGGCCTCCGTGCGGGCCTTGCCGTTGTCCGCGTACTTGGCCACGTAGGGGCTGAAGTCCGGGTAGAGGCTGCCCTTGCCGAAGCCGCCGTGCACGGTGGTCTTCATGAAGTTGCCGATGAGCAGGTCGTCGAACACCTGGTACTTCACGGCGGTCATCAGCGAGTTGCGGGGCGCCTCGAAGGTGATGCCCTTGTGGAAGCGGCGCTTGTTGAACTCGATGACGTGCTCCTGGCCGCCCACGCGGAAGCGGAGGAAGTCCAGCACGGAGCCCAGGTGCTCGACGGCGCGGAAGTACTGCTCCAGTTGCTTCACCTCGTCCGCCTCCAGGCGCTCGCTCCAGTCGTCCCCGAAGTCCTTGGGGTCCAGCGGCTTGATGACGCGCTCCTTCGGGTGGATGGAGGCGGAGGCGTCGTTGGTGAAGTCGTGGCGCAGGAAGGCCGGGAGCATCTCGCAGGTGTTGGAGGCGAAGCCCCGCGCGTAGTCCGGCAGCGTGGTGGTGTACTCGGAAGCCCAGACGCTGTCGGCGCGCTGGTACTTGTGCATGGAGCTGAAGGGGACGAAGTAGCGCACGCCGTACGTCTCCGCCATGCGAGCAATCGTCTGTCCCACGGGCGTCTTCGCCGCCGCGTACGGGAGGATGCGGCGCCCGTCCTCGGTGAAGAAGTTCATCATGTCCGCGTCGCCGTAGCCGGACAGGGCCAGGAGGTACGTCTCGCTGTACTCCTTGATGACCCGGCGCACGAAGCGGCCCTGGCCGCGGTCACCGGCGTCGTTGAGGTTGACGATGAGCCGGCCACCCACCTCCACCAGCAGCACCGCGTCCTGGTTCACGTCCGGGATGCACAGCACGCGGATGCGCGGGGACAGGCGGGTCCACTCGCGGTCCTGGAGCACCTGGACCTTGAAGCCCGCCTCGCGCAGGTCGTCCCGGATGCGGCCGCCCACGTGGTTGGGGACCAGCAGCGTGCGCTCGCGCAGCTTCTCCAGCGACGCCATGCTCAGGTGGTCCGGGTGGCCGTGCGACAGCCACACGAAGGGGCAGTCCAGGATGGACTGGCGCTGCTCCTCCGGAACCTCGTGGGACAGCGTCCAGCTTCCGAAGTACGCGTCTCCGTCCGTCCACGGGTCCGTCACCAGCACCGGCCCGTTGTCGTGACAGATGAGTGTGGCGTTGCCAATCGTCTCGAAACCCAGCTCCATTGCGCGCCCCCTTGAACCCCTCACGCCGCTCCCATTGCGCGTGTGGACGAAAAGGTGGCACCCGGACTTTTGCCTACAAGCTTGGGAAACATGCTTCACGCCTGGCCGGTAGCCCTCCGCGCCTGCGGCCCAGGAAAGGGCTTTCCCTTGTCAGGGGGTTCGCGGCGGACAGCACGCCCCACGGCGGATCCACGCTGTCCCCCGGGGCTCGCGTCCGGGGGCACGCCGCTGCCCTGACAGGGCGGATCCGCGCCGCCCCTGTCCACCGGCGGACACGCGGATCCGCCAGCGGTCAGCGGCGGCGGGACACGAGCGAGAGGATCTGCGGGCCGTAGCGCTCCGTGAGGGCGGGGCCCACGCCGTGGATGGACATCAGCTCCGCGCCGCTGGAGGGCCGGGCGCTGGCGATGGCGTCCAGCACGCGGTCGGTGAGGATGCGGAACGCGGGCACCTTGCGCTTGCGGGCCTCGGTGAGGCGCCACTCCTTGAGGGTCGCCACCAGGGCGGGGGGCGGCTCGAGGTCGGGCGGCGCGTTGCGGGACGCGTTCCAGGAGGCCCGTGGGCCCGGCGAGGCGTCCGGCGTGGCGCGCGCCTTCCAGCCGCTCCGGGCCGGCGGGGCCTCCGCGGGGAAGGACTCCTGGCTGAAGTCCGCGTCATCGCGCGGGGCCCAGGACGCCGAGCCTCCCCGGCGGCCCTTGCCGCGTCCCCGGGGCGAGGCCTCCGCGCTGGAGGCGGCGCGCTTGCGGGACGCGCGCTTGGTGCCGCCAGCCGCCGTGCGGCCCTTGCGCTTCTTGGAGGGCACCTCGCGCGCCTGGGGCAGCACCACCTGGCCGGGGGCGATGACGCGGGCGCGGCGGCCGGTGTCCGTGAGGGCCAGCCGCTGGAACTGGATGACCTGGCCGTCCTTGTCGAACGAGTCCGACTCCAGGCGCACCAGCCCCGCGCGCACCAGCCCGCCCACGAGCCGCTCGAAGTCACGGCGGTGGAGCTGCTCCCCGAAGAGCTCGCGGTGGAGCCGTCCGGTGGCCTGTCCGTCGCGGGCGTGGAGGGCCTCCAGGATGCGGCCCAGCGCGTGGGCCTCCAGGGCGGAGGGCTCCTCGAAGCGGACCACCTCGCAGGACTCGGGGGCGCAGACGTCGCACAGGCCGCAGGCGGCGCCGGAGTCCTGCACGTCGCCGAAGTGCGCGACCAGGTGGCGCATGCGGCAGTCGTGCGCCTCCGCGTAGCGGCCCATCTGCTCCAGGTGGAGCTGCTTGCGCTCGCGCTGCGCGATGTACGCCACGGCCCAGCCCGCGCGGCCGCGCCGCACGTCCTCGTCCGGGGTCATCTCCACGCCGCCGTGGATCCACAGTTGCTCCAGGGCCTTGTCGAAGATTTCCGGGTCGCCGCGCACGCGGGCCTGGATGGAGGCCTTGGGCTCCAGCTCGTTGGAGGTGGCCTGGTAGATGCGCTCCAGGACGGAGGGGTCCGGGTAGTCGCGGCGGTGGAAGAACTCGTGGGTGCGCCGGTCCACGAAGGCGTGGAGCAGCACCGCGCGCGAGTCCTTGCCGTCGCGGCCCGCGCGCCCCAGCTCCTGGTAGTAGCCCTCCAGGCTGGCGGGCAGCGCCGCGTGGATGACGGTGCGCACGTCCGGCTTGTCGATGCCCATGCCGAACGCGGTCGTGGCGACGATGACCTCCAGGTGGCCCTTGAGGAAGGCGGCCTGGATGCGGTCGCGCTCCTGGGGCTGGAGGCCCGCGTGGTACGGGGCGGTGTGGAAGTCGTGCGCGAGCAGGTCCGCGTACTGCTCCGCGTGCTTGCGCGTGGACGCGTAGACGATGGCGGGCCGGTGCTCCGGGTTCTTGAGCAGGGACAGGATGGCGTCGCCGCGGGCGCCCGGGTTGAGCTCGCGCACCTCGATGGCGATGTTGGTGCGGCGGAAGCCGTGGATGAAGGTGTGCGCGGCGCCGCCCCGTGAGCCGCGCAGGCCGAGCTGCTGGACGATGTCCTTCTGCACGTCCGGCGTGGCGGTGGCGGTGAGCGCCACCACGGGCGCGGGGCGCAAGAGCGGCAAGCGCGAGCCCAGCAGCCGGTAGTCCGGACGGAAGTCGTGGCCCCACTGCGAGATGCAGTGCGCCTCGTCGATGGCGATGAGCGAGGGCGTGCGGCGGGCCAGCAGCTCCACGAAGCCGGGGACGCCCAGGCGCTCCGGGGCGATGAAGAGGAAGTCCAGGCGCCCTTCAAGGTACTCGGCGCAGACCTGCCGGGAGGTGGCCCGGTCGCGGCCGGAGTGGATGCGGTCCGCGGCGAAGCCCAGCGACTGGAGCCGCAGCACCTGGTCCTCCATCAGCGCGATGAGCGGGCTGACGACGACGGTGGTGCCCGCGCGGGCCAGGCCCGGGAGCTGGTAGCAGAGGGACTTGCCCGCGCCCGTGGGCATCACCAGCAGCAGGTCCTCGCCGGACGTGGCCGCGCGGCAGACCTCTTCCTGGTACGGGCGGAAGTCGTTGAAGCCGAAGGCCTCCTTGAGGAGACCGCGAAGCTTGTCCGGAGGCGTGGGCGCGCGGTGCACGCGCTCCGGCCGGGTGCCGCCCATGTTCACGGTTTGAGGCTGGCGTTTGGCCCGGCCGAAGCCCTCCGAGGAGGCCTGCACGAAGGCGGTGCGCACCTCCGCGGAGGGGATGTTGGGAGGACGGTCCTGCACGCGCGGCGACGCGGCCGGTGCGGCGGCGCCCGCGGAGCCGTCGTGGAGGCCGTGGGCCGGGGCGCCCACCGCGAAACGCCAGGCACCGGGGACGTCGGAGCCGCCGTGGCCGGATGCCCCCGTGTGACGTGCGTCGCCTGCCGCGCCGTGGCCGAACGCGCGGGGGCCTTCTCCCGTCATGCTCGCGGAGGCACCGACCTCATTGCGCGCGGTGTTGGCTCGGGCCGCGGCCTGGACGGTGGCGGTCGCGGACTCGCGGGTCCGGAACAGCTCCTCGGTGGGTGCCTTCGCGGGATGCGGCCTCGCGGCTTCGAACCGTGCGCTCGCAGCCGCGGCTTCGTTCCGCGGCGCGGCGCCGGCCACCGGCGTGGGCGGCAGCGACGTGGGCGCCTGCCCCACGACCTCCCGCACATACGCCTCGATGCCGCTCATGAACGCATCCAGCGCGCCCTGCCCGCGCTCGATGCGCTGGAGCCACGCCTCCCACTGCCCCGTCATCACGGGGGACTTCACGTCCGGGTGCACCACCTGGATGAGGTGGATGCCCTTGTCCGTGGCCACCAGGCGCTTGCCCTCGCGGGTCAGGTACTCGCGCTCGAGCAGCAGCTCGATGGTCGCGGCGCGCGTGGCGGGCGTGCCCAGCCCCGTGTCGCGCATCGCGTCCACCAGCTCCTTCTCATCCAGCGTGCGCCCCGCGGACTCCATCGCCGTCAGGAGCGTGGCCTCCGTGAAGCACGGCGGCGGACGCGTGCGCTTCTTCACCGCCTCCACGTCCTCCACCGTCTGCGCCTGTCCACGCGCGAGCCCCGCGGGCAGGTCCTGCGGCTCGTCGTCCGGCTCCTCCTCCTTGTCCTTGTCCGCGCCCTTCCTACCCTCCGGCTTGAGACGCGGCGCCTTCTGCCCGCCCCCCACGTCCAGGACCTTCCAGCCCACCTTCTCCACCTGCGTGCCCGCGCTGTGGAAGCGGTCCACCACGGGCCCCGCGTCCCCCTTCGACGTCACCGCGGTGATGACCGTGGTCACCTTCCAGACGTGGTCCTCGTGCCACGCCTGGAGCAGCCGCCGGCACACCAGGTCATAGAGGCGCTGCTCGTCCGGAGACAGCCGCACGCCGGACGCCGGCATGGGCGTGGGGATGATGGCGTGGTGGTCCGTCACCTTCGAGTCATCCACGTAGCGCTTGCCCAGCGGGCGCTCGCCCGTGCCCGGCGCCAGGTCCTCCTGGTAGGGCGCGGCGATGGCGCGCACCACCTCCGGCAGCGTGTCCGCCACCGTCTCCGACAGGTGCCGGCTCGCGGTGCGCGGGTAGCTCAAGAGCTTGTGCTTCTCATAGAGCGCCTGCGCGACCTCCAGCGTGCGCTGCGCGCTGAAGCCGTAGAGCCGGTTCGCGTGGCGCTGGAGCTCCGTGAGGTCGTAGAGCAGCGGCGGCGGCATCCGCTTGGTCTCCGCGTCCAGCGACTCCACCACCGCGTTGCCGCCGCGCACGCGGTCGATGACCCGGCCCGCCTCCACGCCGTCCGCGTCCAGCCGGCGCGCCTCGCGCACGGCCTCGTAGCCCGGCGGAACCACCGGCTTGCCGTCCGGCCCCGAGCGGAACCACGTGCCCTGGTAGCGGGCCCCCACGGGCGCGCCCTTGCCGCGAGGGGAGAAGGTGGCCACGACCTCCAGGTAGTCCCGGGGCACGAAGTCGCGGATGGCCAGCTCGCGCTCCACCACCATGGCCAGCGTGGGCGTCTGCACGCGCCCCACGGACAGCATGTTGCCGTAGGTGCCGCTCGCCAGCGTGTAGAGGCGCGACAGGTTCATGCCCACGAGCCAGTCCGCACGGCTGCGCCCCATGGCGGCGGCGGCCAGCGGCGCGTAGGCCTTGCCGTCCTTGAGGTGCTGGAAGCCGTCGCGGATGGCGCGCTCGGTGAGCGACGACACCCACAGCCGCCGCACCGGCTTGCGGCACCCGGCGGCGTCGTAGATGTAGCGGAAGATGAGCTCGCCCTCGCGCCCGGCGTCCGTGGCGCACACCACGGCGGACACCTCCGGCGCGTTCATCACGCGGCGGACGACCTCGAACTGGGCTTTCGTGGAGTCCGACACCACCAGCGGCCAGTCCCCCGGCAGCATGGGCAACTGCGAGCGGTGCCACTTCTTCCACTCGGGGCGCATCTCATGCGGCTGGGCCAGGCCCACCAGGTGGCCAATGGCCCACGTCACGACGTAGCCGTTGCCGCGCAGGAAGCCCTCGCCGCGCTCGGTGGCGCCGAGCACCCGGGCGATGTCGCGCGCCACGGCGGGCTTCTCCGCCACCACCGCGAGGACGGAGCCCCGCCCACCGCGAGCCGTCCCACCGTCCACGCTCGCGTCCCGCGACACCGACCTGTCCCATCCGGGCGACTCGCCCATCTCATCCCACCTCATGACCTGTCCCCTCCCCGCCCCTGGCCGCCCACCCGCGGGGTCGGGCCCCCCACCGTGCGCGTCCCTACCCTTCCCTATCGCGAGAGGCTGACATGGCCAGGGCCCCCCTGTCCCGCTCCGTCACGCCCGCTCCCCCACCAGGGGGCCGGCATGAGGGCATCAGGGGTGGGGGCGGCCTGGATCCAAACGGAAATCGCCCCGGCGCCAGCAGGCACCGGGGCGACTTTTCGCACCACGTCCCAGGTCTTCCTGCCTCAGTGCACCGGCGCGGGCCGCGACGCCGGCAGCTCCGGACGCACCGGAGGAGGAGGCACGGCGGGGGCCTGGAGGGACGCCGCCAGGGCGGGCATGCGCTTCACCACGTTGCCGGTGATGAGCCGCATGTCCCGGCCTCCCTTGGTGAAGAAGGTGTAGCCCCAGTTCAGCATCACGGAGGCGCGGTTGCGGAAGCCGACGAGGTAGGCGATGTGCACGCCTGCCCAGACGCACCACGCGGGCAGCCCCTTCATGCGCCACTTGTCGAAGAGCAGCCCCACCGCGTAGCCGCGGCCAATCACCGCGAAGCTGCCCTTGTCGTGGTAGCGGAACGCGCGCAGCGGCTTGTTCGCCAGGCGGGCGCGGATGGTCTTCGCCACGTGCCGCCCCATCTGCATCGCCGCCGGCGCGATGCCCGGCACGGGCTTTCCGCGCTGCTCCGCCGCCGCCACGTCGCCAATCACATACACGTCATCCAGGCCCGGCGCCGTCAGCAGCGGCGTCACCTTCACCCGCCCCGCGCGGTCCAGCGGCACCTCCAGCGAGCGCACCAGCGGCGACGCCGCCACCCCCGCGCCCCACAGCACCGTGCGCGTGGCGATGTGCTCGTCACCGAAGGTGACGCCCTCCGCGTCGATGCCCGTCACCAGGGCCCCGGTGCGCACCTCGACGTGCAGCTTCTCCAGGTCGCGCTTCGCCGCTTCCGACAGCTCCTCCGGATAGGTGCTCAGCACGCGCGGCAGGCCCTCCAGCAGGATGACCCGCGCCTGACGCGTGTCGATGCGCCGGAAGTCCTTCGGCAGCCCGTGCCGCGTCATGTACGAGAGCGCCCCCGCCAGCTCCACCCCCGTGGGCCCCGCGCCGATGATGACGAAGGTCATCCACTGACGCTGGCGCTCCGGGTCGGACTCGCGCTCCGCCGCCTCGAAGGCCGTCAGCACGCGCTCGCGCATGCGCACCGCGTCCTCCAGCGTCTTCAGCCCCGGCGCCACCTGCGCCCACTCCGGGTGCTTGAAGTACGAGTGCGTCGCGCCCGTGGCCAGCACCAGCGAGTCGTAGGGAATCTCTCCGCCCTCCACCACGAGCACCTTGCGGCGCGCGTCCACCGACTTCGCCTCCGCCAGCAGCACCTCCGTGTTGCGCGAGCGCAGCACCGTGCGGATGGGCGCGGAGATGTCCGACGGGTTCAGCACCGCCGTCGCCACCTGGTAGAGCAGCGGCTGGAAGAGGTGGTGGTTGTAGCGGTCCACCACCGTCACCCGCACGTTGTCCGCCTTGCCCAGGGCCTTCGCGGCCTGAAGCCCGCCGAAGCCCGCCCCCACGAGGACCACGTGATGCCTGCTGTCCTGGTCGCGTTCCATGGCGGACAAGGTGCGGACGCATGACGCGCCCGGCCAGCATCCGCTGTCTCTCGCCTGCCCGGCGGCTGGGGGACGGATGCCCGGCCGCTCCCCGGCCAGGCACCCGGATGCCAGAGACGCGGCGGCTCAGCCCGCCTTCGCGGTGCCCTTCGCCTGGTGCCAGGCGGCGAGCACTTCCTTCTCCCGCTCGGCGGACAGGCCCGCGCGCAGCTTCTCCTGGCGGTCCGCCGGCAGCGCGTGGAACCAGGTCAGCGTGTCGCGCACGGTGTCCGCGAGCGGCCGGGTGACGAGCCCCGCCTGCGTGGCCCTGGCGATGCTCACCGCGCCGATGCCGCTCTCCGGTCCGGTGCGCGGCACCCACGCGGGCATGTCCCCGAAGGCCGTCACCTTCTGCTGCTCCAGGAACGCGCTGTCCACCCAGGTGAAGCGCGCGTCGCTCCCGGTCGCCTCGCGCAGGGTCTCCAGCATGCCCTTCATCTTCATGGGCTCCACCGGGCCGGTGACGTTGAAGATGCCCGCGGTGCGGCGCTCCACGTTGCGGATGATGAACGCGGCCAGGTCGCGCGCGTCGATGACCTGCACCGGGTCCTCGCCGTCGCCGGGGGCCAGCACCTCGCCGCCCTTCGCCACGCGCAGCGGCCAGTAGGTGAAGCGGTCGGAGCCGTCATCCGGCCCCACGATGAGGCCGGGGCGGATGTTCAGCGTGCGGCCGGGCAGCGCGGCCTCCGCGGCCTTCTCGCAGAGCGCCTTGAGCGGGCCGTAGCTCTCCTCGCCCACCTCCTCCGTCGTCTCGTCGGGGATGGTGCCCACGGCGTCGGACTCGCTGAGGTTCTTCTTCGTCATCTCCTTGTAGACGGAGACGCTGGAGATGAAGACGTACTGCCCCACGTTGGGCGCGAGCAGCTCCGCGGACGCCTTCACGATGCGCGGCACGTAGCCGGACGTGTCGATGACCGCGTCCCACTTGCGGCCCGCCAGCGCCTTCAGGCCTTCACCCTTGTTGGGGTCGCGGTCCCCCTGGAGCTTCTCCACGTCCGGGAACAGGCCCGGGTTGGACTTGCCGCGGTTGAAGAGCGTGAGCGTGTGGCCGCGCGCCTGCGCCACCTGCACCAGCGCGGGGCCCAGGAACCGGGTGCCGCCCAGGATGAGGAGGTTCAGGGGCTTGCCCGGGGCGTTGTCCCCGTCCCCCGCCGAGCCTGGGCCCGGGCCCGCCTTGGGGGACGACGCACAGCCCAACACCTGGACCGCGCCCAGCGCGGCCGCTGCTTGAATCACGCCTCTTCGGGACAGCTTCATGCCGTGGTTCCTCCAGGAAGGGTCGTCTGCGGGATGGATTCGGCGGCGCGCGTGCGCTGCTGGCGCGCCAGGTACAGGGCCACCGCGAGCCACAGCGCGGCCACGGGCACGGCCGCCAGCGACAGGCCCGTCATGCCCAGGCCCAGCGCGGTCAGGCCCCCCTGCAGCCACGCGCTCAGCGTGTCGCTGCCGCGGTACACCACCGTGTCGATGAAGCTCTTGGACTTGTAGCGGGCCTCGCGGTCCACCGTGGTGAAGAGGATTTCACGCGACGGGCGCTCCAGCGCGTAGTGGCTCGCGCCCCGGAGCGACTTCACCGCGATGAGCACCGCCAGCACCGGCGCGAACGCGAGCACGCCAAAGCCCACCAGCGTGAGCACCGGCGCCACCGCCATGGCCACGCCCAATCCCAGACGCGAGATGACCCGCCCGGTGACGAGCGTCTGGAGGGCCAGCGTCAGCACCTGCACCCAGAAGTCGATGTCCGCGAACGCCGCCGTGCGCGACGCCGCGTCCTTCGCCAGCGACGCGACGAGCTGCACCTCCTGGTAGTACAAGAACGTGGAGGTCGCCGCGTACAGCAGCACCTGCATCCCCAGCGCGAGCAGGAACGGCGACGTCACCAGGAGACGCAAGCCCGCGAGCATCCCGCCGCCCACCGGGCCCTCGCGCGTGGCGGGCTGCTGCTGCACGTCCCGGGCCCAGTGGCCCAGGCGGCGCACGCACTGCGCGCTCACCTCCAGCATCACCGCGGACACGAGGATGAGGTTCACCGGCCCCACCGGCTCCGCGAGCCTGCCCACCAGGAACGGGCCGACGATCATCCCCGTGGTGCCGCCCGCGGCGATGAAGCCGAAGAGCCGCTTGCCCTGGTCGCTGGCGAACACGTCCGCCATGAAGCTCCAGAAGATGGAGACGACGAACAGGTTGTAGACGCTCAGCCAGACGTAGAAGGCGCGCGCCACGCCCTCCTTCGCCACGCCCCACTTGAGCAGCGCGAAGAAGGCCAGCAGGTTGAAGAGGAAGAAGCGGTACACGCGCGGCACCACCACCCGCCGGGGGTAGCGCGCCACCAGCGCGGAGAAGGCCGGCACCGCCAGCAGCATCACGACGAAGGTGACGCTGAAGAGCCAGGGCAGGTGCTTCACGTCCCCGGCGGTGCCCATCTCGTTGCGGATGGGCCGCAGGATGGCGTAGCCGCACATCAGCGTGAAGAAGTAGACGAACGCCCCGAGGACCGCCCCTCCCTCCTCGTCACGGACGTCCACGAAGCGCTTGAGCATGATGGCGGCGCTCCCAACGCCACGGCTGGCAGGCTATTCCCCGCCTGCCAGCCTGTGGAGGAAAGAGGCTACCGGGCCGCGAGGATTTCGCGCACGGTGGCCTCCACCCGAGGCAGCGCCTCCTCGATTTCGGCGACGGAGGTGGCGCCCACGGAGAGGCGGAACCAGCCGGTGTCCTCCTGGAGGCCGAACGCCTGGAAGGGCACCACGGCGAAGCGGGCCTTCTCCAGCAGGCGCTTGCGGATGGCGTCGTTGGTCGCGAGCCCGTCCCTGCCCACCACGTTGAAGCGCACGGTGAGGTAGATGGCGCCCTGCGGCGCGATGGCCTCCACCGGCAGGCCCGCGTCCTTCATGCGCTGGAAGCCCTTGTAGAGGGACTCCAGGCGCTGGTCGACGCGCTGGCGCATCGTCGTCAGGAAGGACTCGGTGGCGGGCACGTCGTCCAGGTAGCGCGCGGTGGCGACCTGCTCGGCCTTGGGGGCCCAGGCGCCCACGTGGCCCAGCACGTCGCGCATGCGGGAGATGAGGGTGGGCGCGCCCACGCCCCAGCCCACGCGCACGCCGGTGGCGGCGAAGGCCTTGCTGATGCCGTCCACGAACACGGTGTACGGCGCCATCTCCGGCACCAGCTCCACGGGCGTGACGTGCTTCTTGCCGAAGTTCAGCACCCAGTAGATGTGGTCGTACATCAGGATGAGGGGCTTCTGGCCGCGGCCCTCGCGCGCGCGGTTCTCCTCCACGATGCGCTGGCAGATGGCGCGCAGGGCCTCCGCGTCAATCATGGTGCCGGTGGGGTTGAGCGGGCTGCACAGGCACAGGAGGCGCGCGGTGGACAGGTGCGGCTCCAACTGCGCCAGCGTGGGCATGAAGCCCGCGGACGCCTCCGTCGTCACGACCACGCTCTTCGCGCCCAGCATGTGGGCGTAGTGGTTGTTGTTCCACGACGGCACCGGGTAGACGACCACGTCTCCCGGGTCGAGCACCGCGCGGTAGGTGGCGTAGATGACGGGCCGCGCGCCGCCCGCGATGGTGATGCCCTCCAGCGGGTACTTCAGCCCCAGGGAGCGCTCGTAGAAGCGCTGCACGGCCTGGCGCAGGTCCAGCACGCCGTCGGACGGCGGGTAGTTCGTCTCACCGGCCTGGAGCGCGGCGCCAATCTGGTCGCGCAGGCCATCCGGGACGGGGAACTCCTTCGGGCTGAAGTCCCCCACGGTGAGGTTGCACACCTTCGTGCCCCTGGCCACGAGCTCGCGGATCTCCGCGGCGATGCGGAGGATTTCGCTGCCCACGAGCCCACGCACCATGGTGCTCACGGTGGTGTCGTCGCGAGAGGGACGCGGGAGGGAGGTCAAATCAATGGCCATGGTGCGGATCTCTCCAGTGCACGAAGGGGGGCCGGGGGGACGCGGCCCGTCGGACCCTATACGCAACGGCGCCGGGAAGGCGCATCTTCCATGGTCCTGGGGAGCGCGGTGTGCGAGGACTCGGGAAGTCCCCGGCTGACGGGGTTTGATGGGAGGAACCGGATGCGCCTGCGACAGGGGCTGTATGTGGTGGGAGTGGTGTTGGGAGTGCTGGGCCAGGGCTGCCAGAAGCAGGAGCCCCAGACCGTCCCCATGGACGTGCCGGCCGTGCCTCCGCCCGCCAGGACCGTGCCGCGCGAGGGACCGGCCGCCACCGCCCCGGTGGTGCACCAGGTGCTGGACGTGAAGGAGGACGCGGGCGGGCCGGCGCCCACGGCGGCGCCGGACTCCGAGGGCGCGGCGTGGACGACGGAGACGGTCCAGAAGCCGCGCGGCGAGCCTCCGGCCATCACGCTGCGCTCGGTGCGCACGGGGACGCACGCGGACTACGACCGCACGGTGTTCGAGTTCGAAGGGCCGCGCCTGCCGGGCTACCAACTGGGGTACGTGAAGTCAGCCCAGCAGTGCGGCTCCGGCGACGACGTGAAGACACCGGGGGAGGCCATGCTGGAGGTGCGCTTCACGCTGGCGCGGGCGCATGACGACCAGGGGCAGGCGACGGTGGCGCAGCGCTCGCTCAAGCCCGCGCTGCCGTCCCTGCTGGGGCTGGAGCGCGTGTGCGACTTCGAGGGCGAGGTGACGTGGGTGCTGGGCACCGCGCGCCGCGTCCCGTTCCGCGTGCTGGAGCTGAAGGACCCCACGCGCCTCGTGCTGGACGTCCAGCACTGAGGCGGCGGGAGCGCCGGCTACTTCTTGGGCGGCTGGGCGCGCTTCTTCGCGACGAGCTCGCGCGCGTCCTTCTCCGAGTCCGCGAAGTCCACGTCCACCGTCCACTTGCCGGTGAAGTAGAGCGCGAGCATCAGCGCCTTGGCGCCCGCGCGCTGCAGCGGGCCCGTGCCCAGGTAGACGTGTCCGCGGAACCACTCGGCCTTGGCCTGCGCCACCAGCAGCTCGCGCGAGTCCTTGTCGATGCTGGAGGTGGACACGTCGGAGATGACGAACACCGGTCCGTTCTTCGACACCTCCTGGCAGATCTCCAACACCTTCTTCGAGTCCTCCATCTTCGAGGGCCCGTTGAACTTCATCACCAACAGGTCCGGCTCCTCGAAGTACGCGCGATGCGCTCCGAACTCCCACTCACGATGTTTCGCCACGCGGTCCTTGCCTCACCCTGATCAAAGAATTGCCCAGACCCGATAGCATCGAGAACATGGTTTTCCAAGGAGACTGGTTAGACCCGCTCTGTCCCGGTCGACCCGGGTCGAGCACGGACGCGGTACGCGGAAGGCGTGACGCCGAAGCGGGCACGGAAGCGGCGGACGAACTCAGACAGGTCGCCAAACCCACACGCGAAGGCGACGTCCGCGATGCGCTCGCGGCCAGTCCGCAGGCGTTCAGCGGCGAGTGTCAGGCGACGGCCCAGGATGTAGCTGTAGGGGCTCTCTCCCACCACCTTGCGGAAGGTGCGCAGGAAGTGGTGGCGGCCCATGCCCAGCTCCTGCGCGAACACGCCCAGGGAGAGGGGCTCCACCAGCCGGTCCTCCATGAGCCGGAGCGCGTCCGCCATGCGGCGCTCCTCGGTGGCGGTGACGGGCCGTGCGGGGCCCGCGTGGAGGCCGCGCAGCGCGGCGCCCGCCATCCGCAGCGCCAGCTCCTCCGCGCCGCGCGAGCCAGGCTGCCCGGCCAGCGCCCAGGCATCCGCGATGAGCGGTGCGAGCCGCTGGAGGGGCGGCAGCCGGTGCTGGGGGAAGTCCGTGCGTGTCACCCCGGACAGGTCGCGGGCCACCTCTTCCATGAGCTCGGGCTGGAAGTGGAAGGCGATGCAGCGGTCGCCCACGCCGTGCTCGTGGCCGCAGCAGAAGGACGTGTGCTGTTCCCCGAGCAGCAGCGAGCCGGGCGTCAGCAGCACGCGGCCGTTCCGGGAGCGGTAGGTGAAGCTCCCCGACAGGACAGCGGAGACGGACACCCAGGTGTGCTGCTCCTCGAAGACGGGGTCCCTGGGACCGGAGCGGCAGAGGATCTCGCTCACGCGCCAGCCGTCTCCGGACGCCAGCCGGCGAGCTGTCGTCAGGTCCACTTTCCCCAAGTCGGCCACGCGCCTTCCTTCCATCCTGTCCCCATTCATTCAAGCGGGGTGACCGAATCATGGCGACGGAGACAACGGCAGTCACGCGGGAGCTCATCTGGCGGCGCGTGATGGATGAACTGGGATTCGAGCATGCACGCGTGCGGCGCGGGCCCGAGGGCGCGGAGCTGTCCGGCTTGCTCCTCGTCGCGGAGCAGGGCGCGCCGCTGAGGGCGGAGTACTCCATCGTCTGTGACAGCGCCTGGCGCACGCGCCGGGTCAGCGTGACGCAGTCGTGGCGCGGTGAGCACCGGGCGCTCACGCTGGAGCACGACGGGCAGGGCCACTGGTGGAAGGACGGGCAGGTCGCGCAGGAGCTGGAGGGCTGCACGGACGTGGACCTGGGCCTGACGCCCTCCACCAATGCGCTGCCCATCAACCGGCTGCGGCTTGCCGAAGGCGCCCGCGCGGAGATCCGCGCGGCGTGGGTGCGGTTCCCCGAGCTGGAGGTCGTGCCCGCGCGGCAGGGCTACACGCGGACAGGGCCCGCGCGCTACCGCTACGAGGGCCTGGAGAGCGACTTCAACGCGATGCTGGACGTGGACGCGGACGGGGTGCCCATTGATTACGCCGACCTCTGGCGCAGGATCGCGGAGGGGCCCACGGCGCCGGTGACCGCGAAGCAGGCGTTCGTGGAGGCACTGGTGAGCCCGGGGCCCTCCAGCGAGCTGGGTGACGCGGCGGCGACCTTCGGGTGGCTGGTGGGCGGATGGGAGGGGACCATCCAGGACCATGATGCGGATGGGAGCGTTCGCGAGAGCCCGGGGGAGTGGTGGTTTCACTGGGTGCTGGACGGACGCGCCCTGCAGGACGTGTTCATCGTGCCGTCGCGGCGCGCCGCCGCGCGGCCGGGCCCCGGCGCGAACAAGCGCTACGGCACCACGGTGCGCACCTTCGACCGGGCCGCGGGCCAGTGGCAGATCACCTGGGTCAGCCCCACGGGCGGCGCCATCAACCGGCTGGCCGGGGGACGGGACGGCGACCGGCTCGTCCTCCTGGGCGAGCACCACGGGAAGCCCATCCGCTGGAGCTTCTCCGACATCGGGCCGGACCGCTTCACCTGGCTCGGAGAGGTCCAGGAGGCCGATGGGCAATGGAAGCGCCAGTCGCGCTTCGACATGCGGCGCATCCCCTGAGCCTCCGGCCACGGACGTCCAGAACCTGTCCGACTGTCGGACAGGTTCGTGCCGGTCGCTCCCGGGGGGCGCGCTTCAGCGCACGCCGCTTCGCAGCCGGAAAGCGGCTTCATCCAGCCGTGTCAGCAACTCCGCGTGCCGTGCGCGGGCCTCGGCTCCGCCCGCGCGCAGCGCCATCGCGAGCACCTGCGGCAGGTTGAGCGCGGCCCCCACGCGCAGCCGCTGCTGGTAGTGCTCGGCCCAGTCCGTGGGGATGCGCAGGGACCAGTTGCGCGCGTCCACGGAGCCCGGCGCGTTGTACGTGTCCGGCATGCCCAGCAGGTCCGCGAAGAACACCATCACGCTGCGCGCGCGGCTGGCGAACAGGTCCGCGAACTTCGCCTGCGCGAGCAGCCCGGGGTCCCGCGCCAGCCGACGCGCGAAGTCCTCACGCCCCTCCGCTTCGGGATGCAGCCGCTCCGCGAGGTAGTCCGCCTGCGCGCACAGCGCGTGCCTCCACTGCCACTCGGAGATCAGCCGCCAGAGTGACTTCGTGTCGTGGTTGCCCACCATCACCCAGTCCTCGGGGGCCACGTTCTCGCTGCGGTACACGTCCGCCGGGTTGCTCAGGTCCGCCTTCTGCGTGACGCGGAAGCGGCCCAGGCCATCGCGGGCCATCACCCGGGACAGCTCGTACGGCAGCGTGCTCAGCACCTCACACAGCACGTCCTCGCGGGCCCGGCCGTGCTCGCGCGCCGTGCGCACCACGGAGTCGAAGAGGAGGGCGTACCGGCCCACCTGCTCCTCCGTGAGTCCCTTCACCCACCCGTCCGCGTAACGCGGCAGCGAGCGGTCCAGTTGCTCCGGGGCCACGATGGAGTACCGCGCGAGCGCCGGGTGGTCCGGCAGGTCCGGCGAGGAGAACAGGCGCGCCCCACCCTGCACCGCGCGCAGCGGATCCGCCGAGCCCGCGCGGTACACCCACGGGCACACGAGCCCGTGCGGATGGTCGATGCGCAGCCCGTCGTACTCGGAGAGCATCTTGCCCAGCCGCGCGTCCAGGTAGCTCAGCACCGGCCCGGGGCCCGAGCCGTCCGGAGCGGCGTACTGCTCCGGATCCAGCACCGGGTAGTTCCACGGCTGGCCCTCCGGGTTGGTGCGGCTGGGCGGAGCCCCCATGAGGTACGCGCCCAGGAACAGCCCCTGCCGGGCCCACGTGTCCCGAGGCGAGAAACCAATCTGGAGGTCCCCGTACAGCTTGAGCCCCCACGCCCCCGCGAGCTCCCGCAGCAGCCCGTGCTGCTCGTGCACGAGGAACTGGCGGAAGGCGTACTGCTCCACGGCGTCCGCCTCGGCGGTGAGCAGCTCCCGGATGCGCGCCTCCGCCTGCATCACCTCGCCGGCGCGCGGCGCGAACAGGCGCCCATCCAGCGAGTCCGCCCACCCGCGCCAGTCATCCGGCGTGTGATGCCGGGCGGCGAGCACGTCGAAGAGCGCATCCCGCTCCAGCCACTCGCGGTGCTCCAGGCGGAAGTCCGCGAAGCGGCGGATGAGCGCGAGGATGGACGCGGGAGCATCCACGCGGTCCCGCTCGCGCCGGAAGGTGTCCCACGCCTCCTGGAGCGCCCGCGCCTGGCCCCGGCACGCGGAGGCGTACCGGGCCTCCGGTCCCGCGGCCTCGGGCACCTCGGAGACGAGCCGCGCCAGGGTGTCCGGGGACAGCAGCGCGCCCCAGGGGCCGTGCGGATCCGTGAGCGGCGCGAGCGCCACGTTCAGCGTGTTGCGGGAGAACAACGTGCCATCATACGGCGACGGGTTGTACGCGGTGGTCTGCCCCTGCGGCCCCAGTTGGATGCCGGTGAAGCCCAGGTCGCGCGCGAAGGCGAGGAAGCGCGCGGCGCCCTCGGAGTACGGCGAGCCGCGCCCCAGGTCCTCTCCGGGGAGGCCGGGGAAGCTGGGGTCATGGATGCTCAGGACCCAGCGGGTGACGCCCAGCGACTCCAGGGCTTCGGTGACGAGCGAGCGGTGCGAATCGGGCAGCGGGGACGGGAGCTCCACACTCCGGACCCTATGGCCCCCCGCGCGATGCGCCAACCGTTCCTTGAGGGTGACGCGAGCATCTCCTTCGCGTCACTCCTGCCGGGCCTGCGGTTGGGGCCGGGGCTCGCCGCCGCCTCCGTGCGCCGGCCCGTGGGTCTGGCCGCCTGGCTTGAACACCCGGCGCAGCTTCCCCGTCGTCCACGCGCGGGCGTCCGTCAGGATTTCATACACCGTCGGAATCACCAGCAGCGTGAGCAGCGTGGACGTGATGACACCGCCAATCACCGCGCGGCCCAGCGGCGCGCGGAAGTCGCCACCCTCGCCGTGCCCCAGCGCCACCGGCACCATGCCCGCGATGAGCGCGAAGGTCGTCATGATGATGGGCCGCAAGCGGATGCGCCCCGCTTCGATGAGCGCCTCGCGCAAGGGCATCCCCTTCTCGTGCTGCCACTTGGCGAAGTCGATGAGCAGGATGGCGTTCTTCGCGACGATGCCCATGAGCAGGATGACGCCGATGAGGCTCATGATGTTCAGCGTGTCCCCCGTCACCACCAGCGCCAGCACCACGCCAATCAACGACAGCGGCAGCGACACCAGGATGGCCAGCGGGTCGATGAACGAGCCGAACTGGATGACGAGGATGAGGTACATCAGCATCACCGCCACGCCCAGCGCCAGGAACACCCGGCCGAACACCTCCTGCTGATCCGCGGACTCACCGCCCGTGGACACCTCGTAGCCCGGCGGCACCTTCACCGCCTTGAGCCGCGTCTGGATGTCGCCCATCACCTCCGACAGCGACCGCCCCGCCACGTTCGCCTGCACGTTGATGACCTTCTCGCGGTTCAGGTGGTCGATCTGCGCCGGGCCCACCGTCTGCTTCACGGTCGCCACCTGCCCCAGCGGCACCACCACCGGCGCGCCCGTGGCGCTGGTGCCCACCACCAGCGGCAACTGCGACAACTGGGACGGCGTCTCCCGGAACCGGGGCGCCAGGCGCACCATCACGTCGCGCGTCTCGCCAATGGGGTCCACCCAGTCTCCGGAGTCCAGGCCCGCGAAGGCCGGACGCAGGGACTGCGCCACCTGCCCCACCGTCACGTTGAGCTGGCCCGCGACCCCGCGGTTCAGCTCCACCTCCAGCTCCGGCTTCTCGCCGCGCGTGGACAGCCCCACGTCCACCGCGCCCGGCACCTGCTTCACCTCCTTCATCACCTGCTGCGCCAGTTGGTTGAGCCCCTTGGCCTCCGGGCCGCGCAGCTCCAACTGGATGGACTTGATGGCCCCGCCAAAGCCGCTGGTGAAGACAGACACGTTCGCGCCGCCCACCGCGAGCAGCTCCTGACGCAGCGTCTTGCCCAGCACCTCCTGGCTGGCCTTGCGCTCCGCCTTCGGCTTGAGCCGCACGTACACCAGCGCCTGGTCCACGCCCGGCGAGCGCAGCGGCAGCGGCACGCCGATGGTCGTGTACGTGTACGCGACCTCCGGGTGCTGGCGCGTGAGGCGGGACACCTCCTCCACCTTGCGCCGCGTGTAGTCCAGGCTGGAGCCCGCGGGCGTCTCCACCAGCATCTCAATCTCCGAGCGGTCGCTCACCGGCACGAAGCCCGCGCCGCCGAAGACGCCCTGCAGCGCCACCGCGCCCACCAGCGAGCCCACCGCCAGCAGCACCATCGCGAGCCGGTGGTCCAGCGCCCACGCGATGACGCCCTTGTAGCGGTCCGCCTGCCGGTCGAACCAGTGGTTGAAGCGCGCAAGCCCGCGCGAGATGAAGTTGCGCCGCTCGCCCTTCTCCACCTGCGGGTCGGGCCAGTACGCGCTGAGCATGGGGTCCAGCGAGAAGCTCACGAACAGCGACACCAGCACCGAGCACGCGATGGTGAGCGCGAACGGCTTGAACCACTGCCCGGCCACCCCGTACATGAACGCCACCGGGACGAACACCGCCACGATGGAGAACGTCGTCGCCGCCACCGCGAGCCCAATCTCGCTCGTGCCCTCGCGCGACGCCGTGTAGTGGTCCTTGCCCATCTCCACGTGCCGCACGATGTTCTCGCGCACCACGATGGCGTCGTCGATGAGGATGCCGATGGCCAGCGTCAGCCCCAACAGCGACATCGTGTTGAGCGTGAAGCCGAACGCCCACACGCTCACGAACGACGCCAGCACGGACACGGGCAGCGCCAGGCCGGTAATCACCGTGGAGCGCCACGAGTTGAGGAACAGGAACACCACCAGCACCGTGAGCAGCGCGCCTTCAATCAGCGCCTGCTGCACGTTGACGACGGAGTTCTCCACGCGCGTGCCCGCGTCGCGGACGATTTCGAGCTTCGCGTTGGCGGGCAGCCGCTGCTGGAGCGTCTTCACCCGCTCGCGCACGCCGTCCGCGACCTCCGTGGTGCTGTAGCCCTTGGCCTTGATGACCTCGATGCCCACCGCCTGCGCGCCGTTGTAGAGCGACAGGGTGCGCGGCTCCTCGGTGCCGGCGAACACGTCCGCCACTTCCCCCAGCCGCAGCGTGCGTCCGTTGCGCTCCGCGATGGGCACCTGCGCGAAGTCCTCCGGCGTCTCCAGGCGGCCCTTGAGCCGGATGGTGCGTTCTTGAAGCTCGGTGTTGAGCCGGCCCACCGGCGCCGCCAGGTTCTGCGCCTGGAGCGCCGCAACCACCTGCGCCACCGACAGGCCCGCCGCCTGGAGCGCCGCGGGCCGCACCTGCACCGTCATCTCCCGGTCCACGCCGCCCACCACCGTGGCCTGCGCCACGCCCGGCACCGAGCGCAAATCCCCCACCACCATCGGATCCGCGATGAGCGACAGCGCGGGCACGTCCAGCGCGTCCGACGTCAGCACCAGCGACACGATGGGTTGGTCCGACGGGTCGAAGCGCGTGAGGATGGGCTCCTCCATCTCCTGCGGCAGGTCCGCGCGCTTGCTGGAGATGGCGTCGCGGATGTCCTGGGACGCCTCCTGCACGTCCTTCTCGAAGTCGAAGAAGACCGTGAAGTTCGCCAGGCTGTCCGTGGAGCTGGACGTGGTCTTCTTCCCGTCCACGCCGGAGATGGCGAAGATGGCGTCCTCGATGGGCTCCACGATTTCGCGCTCCACCGTCTCCGGTGAGGCCCCCGGGTACGCGATGGTGACGTTGATGACCGGCTGCTGAATGTCCGGGAACTCGTCCGTCTCCAGGTTGATGAGCGCGACGATGCCGAACACGACGAGCGCCACCATCGCCGTGATGGTGATGATGGGGCGCTTGATGGCGAAGTCGGAGATGAACACGGACGACTCCTGCGGTGCTGCTTCAAGAAGTGGAGACGCCTCGCCGCTACTTCGCGGGTGCCTGGGCCGGGGGCGTGGGAGTCCCGGCCGCGGCCGGAGCCCGCGCGGGGGCACCGCCGCCGGACGCGTTGCCCGCGCCGCCCACGCCCTGCTGGGCTTCCGGCGGAGAGACGGGCCGCTGCTTCTTCGGACCTTCCGGCGTGCCGGTGAGCTTCACGGGCGTGCCGTTGGTCAGGTCGCGCGCGGAGCCGAGCAGCACCACGTCCCCGGCCTTCAACCCCGAGCGCACCTCCACGGCCTGCTCCACGTCGTCCCGCAGGCCCAGCGTCACCGGCACCTCCTCCACCTTGCCGTTGGAGATGCGCTGCACGGTGGGCGGCTCCTGGCGCGTGTCCAGCGCGTCCACCGGCACGGCCAGCGCCTCCCGGGACTGGGACGCCACGCGCCCCAGCGCGAACAGGCCGGACAGGAGCGTCTGCTCGCTGTTGGGGATGCTCACGTAGATGCGCACCTGGCCCGTGGCGGGATCCACCGCCGGGTTGATGCGCTCCACCTCGCCCTTGAAGGCGCGGTCCTCGTAGCCGTTCACCCGGAAGTCCACGTGCGTGCCGACCTTCACCTGGCCCAACTGCGCCGAGGGCACCGAGGCCTCCAGCCGCAGCGTCTCCGGATCCACCACCGTGAAGAGGGGCGCGCCCGGCTGGACGATGTCGCCCGCGTTCACCTGCCGCTCGCTCACCACGCCCGTGAAGGGCGCGGCCACCTTCGTGCGAGACAACTGGTCCTGCGCCAGCTTCAACTGCGCTTGAGCCTGCGCCAGTTGGCCCTCCGCCTGCGTCCGCGACAACTGCGCGCGCTCGAAGTCGCGGCGGGTGATGACGCCCTGCTTGACCAGGGTCTGATTGCGCTGCTCATCCGCCTTCGCCACCTGCAAGGCGTTGCGCGCCACGCGCAGGTTGGAGCTGGCCGCCAGCACCTGCTCGCGCAGCGTGTGCTCCTCCACGCGCGCCAGGAGCTGCCCCTCCTTCACCGTCTGGCCCTGGTCCGCGTTCACGTCCAGGATGCTGCCCCCCACCTCCGCGCGGACGCTGGCCATCCGCCGCGCCTGGAGCGTCCCGGAGACGACGGGGCCGTTCTCCAGCCGCATGGGCTCCACGCGCACCACGTTCTCCGGGCCCAGCGACACCACGGTCGGCGCGATGGGCGCGGCGACCTCCTGGGAGCGCTGCCCGCAGGCGCCAGCCAGCCAGACGATGGCCAGCACGGCGCCCCACCTCGAACCCGTGCGCCGGGCTCGAAGCCCCGTTGTCTCTTCGGTGCGTCCCACGGCCTGCCTCCCCGGCCCCCAGGGGCATGCGGCCCTGGAGCTCCACCCGGGGGCGTCCCCGGGGCCGGGTAAACGTGGTGCCGCCCCCCCGGCCGGGGAAGTCGTGCCACCACCGGCCGTGAACCTGGAGAACACACCCGGCCTGGCCCCAGGGCAGGCGGAGGGGCATGCGGACGCCGGCTGGAAGGAAGACGGCCTCCGTCCCACGCGAGGGGACGGAGGCCGCGCTGGCTTCACGTTCGAGCGGGGCTCAGTGGACGCTCGGGGGAGCGACCACGAACGACGTGGTGAGGCAGCTCTGGTTGGCCACCTGATCCAGGAACGTCTGGCGCGCCAGCACCTCGTTGAAGGTGCGCACGGGCGCGCCGTCCGCGCGGTCCGGCACGGTGAGCGCGCCGCTGAGGAACGGCGACAGCGCGCCGGTCCAGCTCACGTGGGTGAAGTTCGTGCCCAGCTCGTCGCCGTGGCAGCCGTCGCAGGTGTTGAGCGAGAAGACGTGCCGCGCCTGACGGTTGGGGATGACGGCCGCCGGCTGGCTCCAGAAGGGCGGGACGGCCACGGGGTTCGTCACGATGGCGCGGCCCGCGCGGAAGGTGCCGCCGGCCCACGGCAGCGGGACGGAGTACGTGCCCGCGAGGATGGGCCCCGTGTTGGCGTTCACGTAGGACGGGAACAGCGTCGTCTGCCGGCTGCGGTCCGGCGTCTGCGCCACGGTGTGGCTGTTGAGCAGCCCCAGCGCCGGGGGCGGCGTGGTGGAGTACGAGTTCGGGTTGATGGTGCTGTTCCAGAGGCGGAACTCGCGCAGCTCCCAGGGGTGGGCCAGCCAGTCGTCGTTGGTGCGCACCTGGTTGATGGAGCTGCGGTTGGGCTTGCGCGGGGACAGGTCGCGCTTGGCGAACTGCTCCGTCAGGTTCTCCAGCGCGGCGTTGTACGCCGAACTGCCCAGCGCCAGCCCGGACAGGGCCTGCCACTGCTGCGCGTAGGTCTTGATGGCCGTGCAGCCGCTCTTGTCCACCCCGTACTCCAGGATGACCAGGAAGGGCACCGTGTAGCAGCTCGACCCCGTGCCCGCGGTGGCCGCGAAGATGAAGCGCCCCTCGCCCGCGCTGCCGGCGCCGTAGGCCGGGTTGCTGCCGGCCAGGTCCAGCCGGTTCACGATGGCGATGAGCTTGAACGGCGACTTCGCCAGGTTCAGCTCACCGGAGGCCAGCTTCGGCCAGGGCCCGATGAGGTTCGACGCGATGGACGGGCGCGCCGGGTTCACGAAGCCGTTGATGGTGCGCGGCTGCTCCCACTGCCGCAGCCACTCGCGCACGAAGGTGGTGGGGGCCACGCCCGTGAAGGGCTGGTTGGCCATCTCCGTCATCAGGTAGTTGAACGTCCACTTGCCCGTCGGGTTGCCCGCGCCGGTGCACGGGTCATACGTGCGCGTCACGTCGTTCACGACGGCGGGCGCCCGGATGATGAGCGAGCGCGCCGGATCCACCAGCGACGCCAGGCCGATGGGCTGGATGGGCACGGGCTGGCCCACCGGGAACTGCGGGTTCAGCGCCGTCACCGGCACGGTGCGCACCAGTTGGCGGTTCTCGAACACGGCCGTGGTCAACTGCGTCTGCGACTGGGACTGCGCCTGGGCGATGCGCTGCTGCTCCGCCTGGAGCGCCACGAAGTCGAACGTGCCGGAGGCCGTGAAGAGCAGGTCCCCCGCCACCGCGTCGCCGCCCTGGCCGTCGTCGCGGAACGTCAACTGCTGCGCGCCGTCCGCCATCGCCAGCGTCCCGCCGCGGAACGCCTCGTTCTCCGCGCGCTTCGGGTCCAGCTTCAACTGGAACACCGTGGCCGTGGACCGGCTGACCTCCGCCTGGGGCGTCGCGAACAGGGACTCCACCACCGGGCGCGCCGCGTCGCCCTCCAGGGCCTGCAGCGTCGCACCGAGCGCCACCTCCAGGTCGCCGGACGGGTCCGCCGCCCGGGCGGACGCGTCCACCTGGGGCGCGGAGGGCGCGGGCGTCCCGGACGTCTCCGGGGCGGGCTGGCCACAGCCCACCGCCAACGACGAGGCCAGCAGCGCGAACGGCAGACGCTTCCGGGAATGCTTCCACAGCACGGACAGCTCGGGCTTCATGGGGAGTGCGCCACTCACGACGGGGTGACCGCGACGACAGCCTCGCGATGGGGCACCTTCCCCCTCACCGTGCGCGGAGCCCCGGACACACCGGCCCCGTCCCCCTCCGTGAAAGCGGAAAACGCCCCACGCGCCTCCGGTCCTTGCGACGCGGAGGCGAATGGAGCGTTCTCATAACATGAAACACTGACTTTTATCGACTTCCAGATTTTGTAACCTAAGCCGTTACAAGTCTGGGATTGCTGTAACCTGTCAGGCTACAGCCCGCTGGTGCCGTAGGGCGACTCGCTGATGAGGCGGGTGCCGGACTGGAAGTGGCTGGTGCTGCCGCAGTCGGGGATGGGGTTGAAGCCCGCGCACGTCACGGGCTCGTGGGCGCGGGTCTGCGAGGTGAAGCAGCGCGCGCCGGCCTCGTTCCACTCGGCCTCCACGCTCCAGGACTCGGTGTCGGCCTGGACGCCCACGCCGTCGTAGAGGTTGACCCACTGGCCATCGGTGGTGTGCGACGCGCCGTCGCCGCAGAAGTCCGCGCGCACCATGCGGGTGCAGGCCTGGTGGTGGCCCGCGAGGCTCTGGCCGTTGACGGTGGCCCAGGGCTTGTAACCGAAGTGCATGCACTTCGCGATGGCGGCGCCCTCGCACGCGAAGGTGAAGGCGGCGGTGTCATCAATCTTCGCGCCGCCGCCCGCCACGCCCTGGAGGTAGTTCCAGCGGCCGGCCACGGCGATGGCGGAGCGCGCCCCGCCGTTCGCGTCCTGGCACACGGCGCGCCAGCCGCCGTCCGAGCCCTGGTAGGAGACCTGGTAGGACCACAGGTCGCTGTCGACGCCGCTGCCCTGGGTGATGCCGTCCACGCGCAGGGGCACGGTGGAGCCGTCGCCCAGGTTGCCGACGAAGCGCGCGCCGTTGAAGCCCATGCCCGTCACGGGGTTGGGGCCGTCCAGGCCGACGAAGACGGAGCCCTGCAGCCGCACGTTGGTCAGCGGGTTGCCGGAGGCGGCGGTGGCGCCCGCGTACGCCACGGACACCAGCATGCCGCCCAGCTCGCTGTTGTTCAGGTTGCGGCCGTTGAGGTTACGCCCATTGAGGTTGCGCCCGTTGGGAGAGACGACCTCCGCCACCTGCATGCGGAGGGAGGGAGCCTCGGGCTCCGACGATTCCGTGCCACAGCCCACCGCCACGACGGCGAGACACGCCGCGACCACTCGCTGCAACGTCCTCATCTGGATGCCCCTTCCCGACCCCGACCCCGACCCGCACCGCGCTTTCACGGCACAAGGTCTGTCCGGTGGGCGGGAGCGGCAACGGCGCGCGGCCCGTCCGGGCACTTGCAGCGTCCAGTGGCTTCCAGTGGGTGGAGCCCCCGGGGTGACGCCAACGGTTCCCGGGGGTTTCAGTGTCCGGTGGTGCTCAACCGCCGGACGCGGGCGCGTCCGCGCACACGCGCAGGCCCACCGTGACGTCGCGCAGCGAGGCCTCCGGCAGCTCGCGGTTGGAGGACCGCGCGCTCGTCACGTTGAAGGTGAAGCTGCCGCCCCGGGCCACCGGGCGGCCGGGCTCCAGCCACGAGCGCGTCCACTCCCACACGTTGCCGGCCATGTCGTCCGCGCCGAAGGGGCTGCGGGACGCGGGGTGGCTGCCCACGACGTCCGGGCCGAAGCCGCCCGGGTCCTTGCCGTAGGTGACGTCCACGTTGGCCTCGTCCGGGCCCAGCCGGTTGCCGTGGGGGTACTCGCGGCCGTCCACGCCGCGCGCGGCGCGCTCCCACTCCAGCTCCGAGCACAGCCGCGCCCCCGGCACCCGGCCGGACTTGGACAGCCACGTCACGTAGGCCTCCGCGTCCGCGAAGGTGATGCCGCTCACCGGGAACTGGCGCCAGTCCTGCTCCGTGCGCTGCGAGCGCCGCGCGTACCGCACGGGCTCCCCCGTCCGCGCCGTGTAGCGCACGCCGCCGGGCTGGAAGCGCAGGCGCCAGCCGTTGCCGTCCGGCTCCAGCGCCAGGCCTCCGGCGTACCCGCCCGTGCCCACGCGGGGCTGGCGCGAGGCGCGCTCCTCCGGAGACAGGGCCGCCAGGTACTGGAGCCAGTCCGCGTACGTCGTCTCATGGCGGGCGATGAGGAAGCCCTGCACGGGCACGGTGTGCAGCGGGGTGGCGTTGAAGAAGTCGCGCACGCTGGACTCGGCGGCGCTGCCGAAGCGCACGTCCCCCGGGGGCACGTACACGAACCCCGGCGGGAGCGAGCCCGCGCGGACGAGCGGCAGGACGACGTCGCGCGCCTCCCCGCGCGTCAGCAGCAGCGGCTGCACCGACGCCTCGTGGCCCGGGGCGCGCACGGTGAGCTGGTAGGCCCCCGGCGGCACGGTGAGGCCGGTCCAGGGGAGCGCGCCCGGGAGGGGCAGGGGCTCGCCCACGACCTCCGGCCCCGAGGCATCGCGTGAGACGGGGCGCAGCTCCGCGGAGGCGCCGGGCGCGTCCACCTGGAGGGACAGCCGCGCGGGCGCGCTCCAGCGGCTCCAGCGCACGCCGTCGGGGTCGTAGAGGCGCAGGCGCTGGAGCAGCGCGGGCAGCACGGGCTCGTGCTCGCTTTCGGCCCACAGGGCACGCTCGTAGAGGAAGTCCGCCAGCGCGTCGCGCACGTCGGTGCGGGTGGGGGCCAGCGCCAGCGCGCGCTCCAGCCGGTCCGCCACGGCGTCGAAGTGGTGGGACAACTGGGCGCCATGCCCCGCCACCTTCGCCCAGGTCCGGTCGCCGTCCGCCTTGTGGCCCGTGTCGTAGAGCTGGAAGGCCTCCGCGCGCTCGGCCTGGAGCGCGTCGCGTTCGCGGCGCACGGCCTCCAGCTCCGACGCTGCCGAGGCCAGCTCGCCTCGCACGCGCGCGTCGAGGACGCGGCGCTCGCGCCACTGGAGGCCCGCGTACACGAGCCCCAGCGACACGAGGAAGCCCAGCGCCAGGCCCACCTTCAGGCGGCGGCTGCGCACGCCGGTGCGGCGCGAGGCGAGGAGGAAGGACTGCTCGCGCCGGGTGAGCTCGGAGGGCTCCAGCAGCTCCGTCTCCGCCAACTGGCGCGGGCCCCAGAGCGACTCGCGCGCATGGCCCAGGCGCTCCCACTGCGCGGCGGCGGCCTCCAGCCGGGCCTGCACCTCGCGGCGCTCGCCCGCCTCCACCAGCCAGCGCGCCAGCGTGGCCCAGCCGGAGAGGAGCGCCTCGTGGGCCAGCTCGTACGCGGTGCCGCCCTCCCCTTCGCGCGCCACGAGCAGGCGCGCGCGCACCAGGGCCTCCAGCGCGGCGCGGTAGCGCGGGTCGTCCCCCACGAGCTCGCGGTCCGTCTTGCGCGCGCGGGTGCCGTCCGCCGTCACCAGGCGCAGCATCACCCCGCGCGCCGCCGAGCGCTGGTCGGGCAGCAGGCGGGCCACCGCGGCGTCCGCGTGCCGGGCGAGCGCGCCGGACACGCCGCCCAGTGAGTCCAGCGCCGCCTGGGTCATCACGCCCCGGGACTCGTCGCGCGCGTCCCACAGCTCCGCGAGCGCGAACTGGAGCAGCGGCAGGCCGCCGTCGGAGGCGGCCGTGGAGGCGACGAGCGCGTCCACCACGGCCTCGGACTCGAAGCGCACGCCCTTCACGCGCGCGGGGCCGACGATGGCCTCGCGCGTCTCCTCCGGCGTGAGCGCGCGCAGGAGGTACAGCGCGTGCGGCACCTCCGGGCCCAGGCCGGGCACGGCGGTGAGGCGGGTGAGGAAGTCGCTGCGGCCGGTGGCGAGCAGCCTCAAGCCCCCGGCCGCCTCCGTGAGCGACCCCAGCGCGGCGCCCGCCAGCGCGGCCTCCTCCGGCGGGGACAGCGTCACCAGCTCCTCCAACTGGTCCATGTAGACGAGCAGCCCGCCCTGCGTGCCCAGCTTCGCGCGCAGCCTGCGGCCGAGCGACGTGGGGTCCTGGCGCAGCGTCTCCGCGAGGGGCTCCTCGTCCACCTCCAGCACCGGCGCGAGCGCCACGGCGAGCGCGGACACGGACCTGCGCCCGGGCACCAGCCGCGCGGTGCGCCAGCGGCGGCCGTCCTCCAGCGCGCCGTCCGCCACGGCGGGGAGGATGCCCGCCAGGCACAGGGACGACTTGCCCACGCCGGAGTCGCCCGTCATCAGCAGGAAGGCCTCCGCCTTGAGCCGCTCCAGCACGGCGCGCTGCTCGCGGCGGCGGCCGAAGAAGAGGCCGCGGTGCTCGGCCTCGAAGGCGCGCAGGCCCCGGTAGGGGTTGCCCTCCGGAATGGCGGCCGGGAGCTCCTCGCGCGTCAGCGCCTCCAGCGAGTCGAGCAACTGCGCCGCGGACGCGTGGCGCTGGGCCGGGTCGCGCTTCAGGCACTTGTCGATGGCGGCGGCGAAGCCCGGGTCCACCGTCGGGGCCACCTCCTGGAGGGGGCGCACGTCGCGGGTGCGCACGGCCTCGGACAGCTCGCGCCAGGGCACGTCGCGGAAGGGGCCCCGGCCCGCGCACAGCTCGTAGAGCACGACGCCCAGCGAGTACACGTCGCTGCGCGCGGTGAGCTCCTCGCCGGCCCAGGCCTCCGGGGACATGTAGTAGGGCGTGCCCACCAGCGCGCCGCGCGGCAGGGACGGCAGGAAGACGCCGTCCAGCGAGCGGGCGCCGAGCGCGGGGCTGGACTCGGGGTCCCAGTCCGCGGGCAGCTCCGGCGGCGGCAGGGGCGCGCGCGGCGGGGTGGACTCACCGGCCTCGGCGCGGTCGAGCAGCTTGGCCAGGCCGAAGTCGAGCAGCTTCACCTCGCCGCCCTCCGTGAGGACGGCGTTGCCGGGCTTGATGTCGCGGTGGAGCACGCCCCGGCGGTGCGCGGCGCCCAGGCCCCGGGCCAGGTCCCGGCCAATGCCCAGCGCGCGCTCCCAGGGCACGGGCCGGGTCAGCCGGTCCAGGCTGACGCCCCGGATGAACTCCGAGATGAGGTACGGCTGGTCCTCCAGTTGCCCCACCCGGTACAGGGTGACGACGTTGGGGTGCTGGATGCGGGCGGCGGCGCGGGCCTCCACCAGGAAGCGCGCCAGCGCGTTGGAGCCCAGCGCGGGGATGAACTTCACCGCGACGGGGCGCTCCAGGAGCGTGTCGTGCGCCAGGTACACCCGGCCCGTGCGCCCCCGTCCGAGCGGCCGCACGATGCGGTACTCGTCGAACTCCTCGGGAGGAGTCCACGCGTCGGGCGGAGAGGACGAGGCGGGAGAGCCCACCAGGGTTGCCTACGTTTCCCGCGTCCAGGGGTCAACCGGGGGGCCCGCGGGAGCCCGCCCCGGCGCAGGGTGCCGCGCCCGAATGTCCACCCATGGACACCGCGGGGAGCAGCCTGGGGTTACTCCTGACCCGAGCGGGGCTTCGCCTTGCTGGGTTTGAGCATGTTGCGGATCTTGTTCTCCAGGTCCTGGGGCAGGCAGGGCTTGGCGACGAACTCGTCCGCCCCCACGGACAGGGCGTGCTCGGCGTTGCCGGCGAGCACGTGGCCGGTGAGGGCCATCACGGGGATGTCGCGGGTGCGGGTGTCCTGCTTGATGCGCCGCGTCGCCTCCCAGCCATCCATGACGGGGAGGGACAGGTCCATGAGGATGATGTCCGGCTCTCCCTCCTGGGCCTTCTCGACGGCCTCCAGGCCGTTCTTCGCGGTGTCCACCTCAAACCCGCAGAACTCCAGGTATTCGGCGTACATCTCGCGGGCGTCGTCGAAGTCGTCGACGACGAGGACGCGCTGCTTGGCGTTCACGGGAGCGGGCCCACCGCTCGCGGTTGGCTCACCCTCTGGAGATGTCAGGACCGCGTTCTTCATGGAGCAGAGGCCTCGCATGTAGGGGAGGGGCGGAGCGAATCTAAACACGTCCACCGAAAAGCGCCCGTTCTCACAAGTTTTCCCTGGACGTCTCCCAGGGTAGGTCCGCTGTCCGCCGGGCGACAGGGACACAGCGGACGACAGTGTAGGTGGGCGGAGGGACTGGGGGTGGGGGCTCCGCCAAGAGCCCCGATGCACCTGACTCAGTCGTTGGGGCGGAAGACGTGAAGCCGGGACTGGGTGGCGTCCTGCTCGTCGGCTTCGCTCCAGGCAAGGAAGATGCGCCCGTTCTTGTCCGTGCCGAGTTGGGATTGGCTCACCGGTGTAGCACCCGGATTGGCGCTCAGCGCGCCTCCGAGCGGCTCCCAGTGGTCTGTGTTCCACCGCTGGATGAACAGGCTTCGCACGGAGGACGAAGCTTCGGACTCGGGTTCTTCGAGCAGCATGATCAACCGGCCTTGCGCGTCGAACTTGAGAGCGGTGGTGGAGGCATCCGTCCTCCCGGTGACGCGATCGTAGGTGTCTCCCACGCGCTCCCATGTCCCCGCTCCAAACAACACCTCCTGCACCAAGACAGACTGACTGCCATTGGACTGGACTGGACTGGCGACGACGATCCGATTATCCCCGCCCACCGTCATCGCCATCATGGGAGACTCGGCATGTCTGGAGGGAACGTACCCCAGTTCGCTCCCGCCCGCCTTTCGAACAATATAGATCGCCCATCCAGGAAATCCGTACTCCGTACGGCTCCAACCCAGGATCTGCTCATTCAATTGATTCAGCTCCAGGTGCAGCGAAGTGAGGTTTGGGACCGACTGAGCGCCAGACCCCACGTTTGATCGCCACTCTCCTGCCTGAAAGCGGAAGACAGTGACTCTGAGTTCCGAGGCATTCCTTTCCTTGAAAGCAATGACAGGGACCCCCCCATAGCTTTCCACCTTCATTCGCAAATCGGTCACACTGGCTTGCGTCAAGATAGGAATGACGGGCGCCCCCAAGGCAGTCCAAGCGCTTCCGGACCACCGCCGGACATGGATCTCCACGCTGCCATCGAGCTTGGGTTGGACCCAGGCTACGTGCGGGGTGTCTGACGGGTCGAGGTGCAGAACACACTCCGTTGCCTGGGGGTCTCCGGTGCTGCCCTGGAGCGGGGCTCCCAGGGATTGCCAGGCCCCGCCATTCCATCGTTCGACCTGGACGCCGGACGTCTCCGTTCCCAACCGAGCCACCAGTGGAGTTCCTCCGCGGTCCACCTGGAACGAGAAGAAGTCCACTCGGGGCCAAAGTGTCTGGGAGTTCCCCAGGGGAAGGAAGGCAGGAACCCGCCAGGACCACCCCTGGGAGGGCATCGACACGGGGTTGCCTGCGGTATCCGCCACGCTCGGATCGAACACCACCCGCATCACTTCGCTCACGGGCAGTGGCTCAAGCGGTTGAAGCGTCAGGACGCGGCCATCCTGCGACAGCGAAACCTCCGCGGAGACCTCACGCTGTCCCGCCAGCAGTCGGACCGTGCTGTTGTTCACGCTGCCCGCCACCACGGGCTCGGACAGCTCCGCGCGAACCGTCTGGTGCACGGACACCCACTGCGCACCGTCCTGGGGAGTCTGCGCGATCAGCGATGGCTTGGTCCGGTCCACCACCAACTGGCGCTGGGTGCTCAAAGACTCCTGCCCACATCGGCGCGCCCGGACGACGAATGCATGCGGTCCTTCCGAGACGGATTGGGTCTCCCAATCCAGCACGAAGGGTTCCTTCAGGGTCGCGACCGCGGTGCCATCCACGAGCAGGTCCACGGCTTCCGGTGTGTCGCCCGTCAGATGGACCTGGAGCCTCGCGGAGCTTCCGACCTGTGCCCCTTCCATGGGTGACACCCATTGGATGCCGATCGGCTCCTCGCCCACGGCACTGCAGTCAGGCTCGTCGGGCGGGGCCTCAATGTCTGGAATCTGGATGCATGCTGCGGGCATGAGCAGCATCGCCAACAGGACTGAACCGAGGTTTTTCATGAGGCCGCGACTGAGCAAGAAGAGGTCCATCCGGAAGTGGACTCGCTCCCCATGCATCTACGGGATGTTGCGCGTCGAGCGACGCTGAGCCAAGTCTCCATTCAAGACGGGAGGATCCCTCCGCAAGGACACCTCGAAACGAAGATGCCCCCGCGAAGCCTGTGGCTTCGCGGAGGCATCCAGGTGGCTTCAACCACCTACGTCAGGCTGACGCAGGCAGAATCAAGGAGCAGGGGTCGGCGCGGGGTGCTGGCCGATGCCCGTCGCTTCCAGGTCCGCGTTGATCGGCTGGCCCCAGATGGACTCGTAGACGTCGTTGGTGCCCAGGACAGGCGCCAGGCTGCTGAACGAAACGACGAGACGAATCTGGCTCGGATTGAGGGCAACGGAGCCCGTATACCGGAAGTAGTAGCGGGTGCTGTACCCGGACGGCTGGATGCCGAACACGGGCAACTCGGCCGGCGTGCGCGTCTGGACGGGCTTCGTCGGCTCGATGATCTCCAGGGGGTAGCCCTGGCCGCTGTAGTTGCCGACCTCACCGAAGGAGTTGCCGCCCACGGTGCCGTTGTTGTCGATGTCCGCGTTGAAGAAGACCTGGACGGACTGGCCGACCTGCTTCGCGATGGGCGCGCTGAAGTTCACGAACACTTCTTCAAGACTGTTGAGCTGCGTCGCGGTGGCGGCGGGCGGGGCCGAGGTCTCCTGGTACCGCAGCTCCGCGATGGTGATCGCCCTCGGCGCGGACTGGTCGCCTCCGAAGAAGAAGCCCGTGCGGCTGTAGTTGCTGCCACCCTCGGCGGCCACCGCGCGCACGAAGATGTTGTACTCCTTGCCCTCCTGCACGATGCCGTTGCCCGGGGTGATGGTCGCCGAGTAACCGCCGACGTTCACATTCGCCGTCACCGGCAGGGACTCCTTGGCGTACTCGTCCGTCAGGCGCACGAACACCGAGCCCGGCTGCACCGGCTGGTTGAAGTACACGTAGATGGGCTCGCCAGGACGCACCATGTTCCGGAGCGGATCCACCTCCGCGGCGCCCTTCAGGCTGGACACGTTGCCACCCTCGATGGTCAGCGCTCCCGCGCCCGACGGCTTCGAGTAGGCCAACTGCGCCAGCGTCGTGGCCTGCGTGCCCACGATGGAGCCACCCGAGTAGCTCTTCGTGTAACCGCCCGTGTCCACCACGCCGTCACCGTTGGTGTCCAGCGGCGCGATCCACAGGTTGTACGAGCCGTTCAGGCGCGCCAGCTCCACGCCGGAGGGGATGCCGTTGAAGGTCAGGATGCCGTTGGAGTCCGCCGTGGACTCCACGTAGACCTTGCTCACCACCGAGTTGGCCTGGTCGTAGTTGCTCAGGATGACCGAGCCCGCCCGGTCCACTTCCAGCACGCCCTTCGCGCCCACCGCCGGACGGCCCTGCGGCGTCACCACCGTGACGGCCAGCGAGCCGTTCAACTGCGTCAGCGTCACCGGGCCGAAGCTCGCGTTGCCGTTGTTGATGGGCACCGTGCCCGCGGACGACGGCACCGTGGAGGTCGCGCGCAGCGTCGAGTAGCCGCTCTTGCTGAACGTCAGCAGCACCTGCGCGCCCGCCGGCACGTCCGTCATCACGAAGTTGCCGCTGGCGTCCGTCGTCGCCGACTTGCCCGTCGGCTGGCTGCCAATCGTCATCGCGACCGTGACGTCCGCGATCGGCTGCAGCGTCGTGCTCAGCACCTGGCCCGACACCGTGCCCTTCGGCGTGGAAGGCACCACCACCGACACGTTGTTCGGGTCCCGGATACCGTCCGCGACACCATCATTGTCCGCGTCAGTCGGGTCACCGCACCCCCAAGCCAGCAGCGGCAACACGGCCATCAGCACATGCTTCTTCATCGTCCCCACCTTGAATTTATGACGGAATTTTCACGCCCCAGACGCTCCAAAAGGGCGGAAATCGGACACTCCCCGACCCAGCCCCACGCCGTCAAGGTGGGGTGATTTCTACCCAAGGGCTTCCAAGCGCCCCGGACTAGGATGACTCGCCATGTCAGACATCAACGACCCCTGCCTGGGCTGCGCCATCGTTCGCGGGGAGGTCCACCCACCGGGTGGCATGCTCGCGCGGGCGCCCGGGCTCGTGCTCCACGGGGTGGCGTCCCCCAGCCCCGTCCCGGGCTGGGTGGTGCTCACCAGCGAGCAGCACGTGCGCGGCTGGTATGACCTGGACGAAGGGGCCTCGCGGGAGCTGGGCCCGTTCGCCGCCCGGGTGATGCGCGCCCAGCGCGAGGTGCTCGGCGCCGAGCACGTCTACGCCTTCGCCATTGGGGACGTGCTGCGCCACTTCCACCTGCACCTCGTCCCCCGCTTCGCGGACACCCCGTCCCACCTCCGGGGTCGGGGCGCCTTCGACGCGGCCCCGGCGGAGCACCTTCCGCCGGAAACGCTGGAGGCCGCGGCCCGGCGGCTGGCGGCGGCGCTCGCCCGCTGACCCACGCCGGGCGTGCGGCGCACGTCAGGGCCGGCCAGTGTCATGGACCTGACACCGTATCGGGGGAAGAATGCAGGCGTCCTCATGCGTGCATTCCCCCTCGGCCCCTGGCTGCTGTCCCTCTGGCTCCTCACCGCCGGTCCCGCGCTCGCGGACAACAACGCGGACGAGGCGGACATCGCCTTCGAGCTGGGCAACGACGCGTACTCGCACGGCAACTACACGGAGGCGCTGCGCTCGTACTTCACCAGCTACCGGCTGGTGCCCAACCGCAACGTCCTCTTCAACATCGCGCGCTGCTTCGAGGCCCTGGGCAAGTTCAACGAGGCGTACCGCTACTACAACGACCTGCTCGGCGAGGACCTGCCGGCCGAGGACGCCTCGGAGGTCTCCCGCTCGCTGGAGCGGCTGCGCCCCAAGGTCGCCCTGGTGCGCGTCACCACCAATCCCCGCGGCGCGGAGGTCTTCGTGGACCGCGCGGACCTGGGCAGCCGGGGCCGCTCGCCGCAGACGCTCGCGCTGTCGCCGGGCCGCCACAAGGTCCTGGTCCAGAAGTCCGGCTACCGCCCCACCGAGGCCAGCGTCACGCTCGTCCGCGGCCGGGAGGTGCCGGTGGACCTGGACCTGGCCCTCATCACCGGCATGGTGGACATCACCGGCGCCCCCGAGGGCGCGGAGGTGCGTGACAGCCCCACCGGCCCCGTCCTGGGCCGCATCCCCGCGAAGCTGCGCCTGTCTCCGGGCCAGCGCGTGCTGCACGTGCGCGCGCCCGGCCACGCGCCCGGCCAGTACGTCATCGACGTGCCCGCCGAAGGCACCCTGCCGCTCGCGGTCACCCTGACGGCCCAGACGGCGCCCAGCGGCCGCGTCGTCGTCACCGCCAACCACGACGGCGCCACCGTGCGCGTGGACGGCCGGCCCGCGGGCTTCACCCCCACCGTCGTCACCCTGCCGCAAGGCGAGCACGTGCTGGAGGTGGAGAGCCGCGACGTGCGCCCCGTGCGCCAGAAGGTCACCGTCGTCCCCGACCAGGAGGTGAAGGTCCACGCCACCCTGCGCTACGAGCCGCCCCCGGTGCGCGCCGCGTCCAAGCGCCTCTTGGCCGTGGACGAGGCCCCCGCCTCCACCACCGTGCTCACGCCGGAGGAGCTGCGCGCGTTCGGCTGGCGCACCCTGGCGGAGGCGCTGGCGGGCGTGCGCGGCTTCTTCCTCACCGACGACCGGACGTACACGTACCTGGGCGTGCGCGGCTTCTCGCCGCCGGGCGACCTCAACACGCGCATCCTCATCCTCTGGGACGGCCACGCGATGAACGACGTGTGGGCCGGCCAGGGCTACGCGGCGCACGACCTCAGCGTGGACCTGGAAGAGGTGGAGCGCATTGAAGTGGTGCGCGGCCCCGGCAGCGCGCTGTACGGCACGGGCGCGTTCTTCGGCGTCATCAACGTGGTGCCGCGCGAGTCGCTGGGCCTGGACCGGCGGCTGGAAGTCACCGGCGCCGTGGGCGCGCTGGGCGCCACGCGCGTGCACGCCACCACGTCCTGGGAGGACCCCCAGCGCTCCGTCCTCTTCAGCCTGGCGGGCATGAAGTCCCACGGCGCGGACACCACCCGCCTGGGCGACCCGGGGCCCATCGTCACCGGCCTGGACGGGGAGAAGGCCGGCACCGGTTCGCTGCGCGCGCGCCTGGGCAACCTGTCCCTGGTGGCCCAGTTGCACGGGCGCAGCAAGGACGTGCCCACCGCGCCCTATGGCACCGTGGTGGGCGCGCAGGGCACGCGCGTGCAGGACGTGCGCGGCTTCGTCGAGGCCAAGTACGAGCGCCCCCTGTCCGAGCGCTTCGTGCTGTCCCTGCGCGGCGCCCTGGACCTGAGCCGCTACAAGGGCCACTGGAACTACGGCGGCGACACCTCGGAGACGAACACCGACTCCGGGGCCGCGGACTGGCTCACCGCCGAGGGCCGCCTGCTGGCGGTCCTGTCCGAGGCCAACCGCCTCACCGTGGGCGTGGAGGGCCAGGCCCAACTGCGCGTGGACCAGAAGAGCGTGGGCCCCGCGGTGGCCGCGTCGCTGAACGCGCCGACGCGCTCGCTCGTGTCCGTGTACGCGCTGGACGAGTGGCGCCTGCACCCGCGCCTGAGCCTGTCCCTGGGCTTCCGCGTGGACAAGTACTCCGACCTGGACTCGCTGCCGCTCACGCCCCGGCTCGCGGTCATCGGCCGGCCGTACGAGCAGGGCCTCACCAAGCTCGTCATCGGCCGCGCGTTCCGCGCCCCCAACGTCTACGAGCTGTTCTACGAGGACAACCTCCTCACCCAGCGCCCCGCGAAGCAGTTGAACCCGGAGACCATCACCACCTTCGAGGTGGAGCACTCGCACGACCTGACGCACGAGCTGCGCGTGACGGTGGCGGGCTACCACAACCGCATCTCCCGGCTCGTCACGCTCACCACCGAGTCCCTGGCCACGCCCGCGTGCGGCACCCCGAGCGCGCCCACCCAGTGCCTGGTGTACGCGAACAGCTCCGGCGAGACGCTGGCGTGGGGCGCGGAGGCCGGGCTGCACTGGCAGCCGGGCCGCTGGCTGCTGGTGGACCTGAGCTACTCCTACGTGACGCTGCGCAACGCCTCGCAGGACGTGGTGGAGGCCGCGCCCGCGCACCTGGCCTCCGGGCGCTTCCTGCTGCCCGTGGGCAACGGCGACATGCGCATCGCCACGCAGGCCACGTACCAGAGCGCCCGGGTGCCCGGCATCGCGGGCGCGGACAGCGGCGAGGCGCTGCTCGTGGGCTTCGGCGTGTCCGGGGACTACGGCCGGCTGCGCTACTTCGCGGGCGTGAACAACCTGCTCGACACGCGCTACACCTTCGTCGTGAGCGACGACGTGTCGGCCGGGCCCGTGCCGCAGTACGGCCGCACCTTCAACCTCCAGCTCACCGGCAGCTTCTGACAGACTTGCGCGCCATGAACGACCTCCGCTTCGACTTCATCGACCCCCGCCATCCGCTCTACGCGGGCGAGCTGGAGCTGCGCTTCCGCGTGCTGCGCGAGCCGCTGGGCCATGCCCGCGAGGACGTGAAGTTCCCCTTCGAGGACGACAGCCTCCACCTGGTGGCCCACGCGAACGGCGACGTGCTGGGCTGCGTGCTCTTCCACCCGGAGGACGCGCACGGCGGCCGGCTCTTCCAGATGGCGGTGTCCCCCTCCCTGCAGAAGAAGGGGCTGGGCGCGAAGCTGGTGCGCGCGCTGGAGGAGGAGCTGCGCACGCGCGGCTTCCGCCACGTGCACCTGCACGCGCGGGCCCCCGTCGTCCCCTTCTACGAGCGCCTGGGCTACGCGCAGTACGGCGAGCTCTACGAAGAGGTGGGCATCCCCCACCGGAACATGCAGCGCGACCTCTGAGGCCTCAGGTCGCGGGGGCGTGGGCCGCGGGCAGCCGGCGGCCGCTCCAGAGCACCACGACCAGCGCCGTGAGCGACATCGCCGCGCCCACCGCGCACACGCCCGGCCAGCCCGCGCGCGTCCAGGCCTCCATGCCCGCCCACGCGCCCGCGGCGCCGCCCACGAAGTAGGTCACCATGTAGAGCGTGTTGAGCCGGCTGCGGGCGTCCGGCCGCAGCGAGTACACCCGCGCCTGGTTGGCGATCTGATTCGCCTGCGCGCCCAGGTCCAGCAGCACCACGCCCAGCGCGATGCCCCACAGCGAGTGCCCCCAGAGCCACAGCACGCCGAAGGACGCCAGCAGCACGGCGATGGCCAGCGCGTTGATGCGCCGGCCGGCGCCCCTGTCCGCGAAGCGGCCCACCAGCGGCGCGATGGCCGCGCCCGCCACGCCCACCACGCCGAAGAGGCCCGCTACCTGCGCGTCGTAGTGCCCCGGCAGGGAGCGCAGGTAGAGCGCCAGCGTGGCCCAGAAGGCGCTGAACGCGCCGAAGGTCAGCCCTCCCAACAGCGCGTGCAGCCGCAGCACCGGCTCCGTGCGGGCCAGGTGGATGAGCGACCGCATCAACCGCGGATAGGGCATGGAGGCCACGGGCGGCTGCGAGGGCAGCGTGAAGCGCAGCACCGCGCCCGTCACCCCCATCAGGCCCGCGGCCACGAAGAACATGGTGCGCCAGCCCAGGTGCGTGCCCACGAAGCCCGCCGCCGTGCGCGACAGGAGGATGCCGATGAGCAGCCCGCTCATCACCGTGCCCACCACGCGCCCGCGCTCCGAGGGCGCCGCGAGCTGCGCCGCGAAGGGGATGATCATCTGCGGCACCACGGTGGTGACGCCGATGGCGAAGCTCGCCGCCACCAGCACGTTCAGGCTGGGGGCGAGCCCCGCGGCCACCAGCGCCACGCCCACGCAGCCGCACAACAGGAGGATGACCTTGCGGCGCTCCAGGCTGTCCCCCAGCGGCACCAGGAACAGCATGCCCACCGCGTAGCCCACCTGCGTCAGCGTGGGCACCAGCCCCAGCGCGCTCCCGTCCGCGCCCAGCGTCCGGCCGATGTCTCCCAGCAGGGGCTGGTTGTAATAGAGGTTCGCGACGGTGACGGCGCCGGCCACCGCCATCAGCCAGACGAGCGAGGGACGGAGCGAAGCGGAGGGCGCGGGGTCGGAAGGCGTCTGCATGGCGGACGGCGCAACGGATATGCCCCGCCTGGACGCGCTTCAAGCAGGACGTGCGCGCCCATCACCGTCCGGCCGGGCAGGCCATGCGTGCCCCCCTTCCCCACGGGGCCCGCGCGCGGCAGGCTGCGGGCCATGCTTCGTTCCCTTCTGCTGTGCGCGGTGCTGGCCCTCGCGGGCTGTGGCGGTGACTCCTCCTCCGGCTCGGGCGACCCCGCGAAGGTGACCTACGCCGAGTCGCTGGGCGTGGACCTGTCCGCGATGAACAAGAGCGAGTCCGGCCTCTACACGCAGGACCTGGTCGTGGGCACCGGCAAGGAGGCCGTCAACAAGAGCTACGTGGTGGTCCACTACGCGGGCTGGTTGCCGGATGGCTCCATGTTCGACAACAGCCGCGCGCGCGGCAAACCCTTCGACTTCGTGGTGGGCCAGGACGACGTCATCAAGGGCTGGGACGAGGGGCTCGTCGGCATGCGCGTGGGCGGCAAGCGCCGGCTCGTCATCCCCTCCGACCTGGGCTACGGCTCACGCGGCTCCCCGCCCGTCATCCCCAGCGACGCCGTGCTCGTCTTCGACGTGGAGCTGATGAACGTCTACTGACGCGCATCCCCGGACGCCGGTGGCGCCGGAGGCGAGCGCTTCCTGGGAATGGTGGAGCGCCCCTTCGGCCCCTTCAGCGCCACGCCCAGCAGCATCGTCGCGGGCAGCATCATGCCCAGCCCCTGCGTGAGGTCCTGCGGGGGATGGGTCACCACGCCCAGCACCATTCCGGCGAAGAGCAGGCCGCAGACGATGCGGAGGACAAGGGCGTTCACGGTCGGAGGCTCCCAGGCGGGCAGGGCCCGGTGGTTGGCGGCCGGAGCATAGCGCGCGGCGCCCCGCCGCGCCGTCCGTTAAGGTGGCCCCGTGAGCCCCCTCAAACGCTTCCAGCCCGGCTACGAACCGCCCGCCCGCTCGCGCGACGCCGCGCTCCTGTTCGCCGTGCGCGGCATGGACCTGCTCGTGTCCGAGCACGAGGGCCGCCTCGAGCTGCCCCGGGCCTCCGCCCTGCCGGAGGCCTCGGCGGGCGCCCACTTCCTGGGCATGCTCGACGACACGGACTGCTACGCGGCGCCCACGTCCGGGGACTTCACGCCGCCGGAGGGGCTGAGGTTCGTGCCCGCCCGCTCGCTCTACAAGCAGGTGGACGAGGCGACCTTCGCCGTGGCGGGCCGCGCGCTCTCCATCTGCGAGTGGGACCTGAACCACCGCTTCTGCGGCAGGTGCGGCGCGGCCACGCAACTGGTGCCCGGCGAGCGCGCGCGCCGCTGCCCGGTGGACCACACGCCGTTCTACCCGCGCATCGCTCCGGCGGTCATCGTCCTCATCACCCGGGGTGACGAGATGCTGCTCGCGCGCAACGCGTCCTTCCCGGAGCCCTTCTTCAGCACCGTCGCCGGCTTCGTGGACGCCGGCGAGTCCCTGGAGGAGACGGTGCTGCGCGAGGTGAAGGAGGAGGTGGGCGTGGACCTGAGGAACGTCACCTACTTCGGCAGCCAGCCGTGGCCCTTCGGCCGCTCGCTGATGGTGGGCTTCATGGCCGAGTACGCGGGCGGCGACGTCGTGGTGGACGGCAAGGAGATCGCCGAGGCGCGCTGGTTCGGCGTGGACGACCTGCCGCGCATCCCGCCCCGCCTGAGCATCGCGCGCCACCTCATCGACACCTTCATCGACCGGGTGAAGGCCCGCCGGGCTTGACCCCCTCCCCCCAAGGGTGCGCTTGATGCGCCCCTTCGCACGCCATGCCTGCCGCACGCCCGCACATCGAGCCCCGCCGCGTCCCCACCGCCGACTCCGTCGTGGTGAAGGAACTCTACCTCTCCCTCCAGGGCGAGTCGTCCCACGCCGGCATGCTGTGCGGCTTCATCCGCCTCACCGGCTGCCACCTGCGCTGCACGTACTGCGACAGCGAGTTCGCCTTCCACGGCGGCAGCCGCATGAAGAACGCGGAGGTCGTCCAGAAGGTGCTGGCCTGGAACACGCCCACCGTGGAGGTGACGGGCGGCGAGCCCCTGCTCCAGCCCGGCGTGTATCCGCTGATGGAGGCGCTGCTGGACGCGGGCCTCAAGGTGCTGCTGGAGACGAGCGGCGCCATCGACGTGCGGCTCGTGCCCCCGGCCGTCCATAAAATCGTGGACATGAAGACGCCGTCGTCCGGCGAGTACGACCGCAACGACTACCGCAACCTCACGTCCATGAACGCCAACGACGAGCTGAAGATCGTCATCGGCTCACGCGTGGACTACGAGTGGGCGCGCGCGCTCGTGCAGGAGCACCAGTTGGGCAGGAAGCCCTACGGCGTCCTGTTCTCCACCATCTTCGACAAGCTCCACCCGCGCGAGCTGGCGGAGTGGATCATCGAGGACCGGCTGCCGGTGCGCTTCCAGCTCCAGATGCACAAGTACCTCTGGGACCCCAACGCGCGCGGCGTGTGACGCGCGCGCCCTCAGCGCCCCGGGGACAGCACGAAGGCGGTGACCGCGCCCCACGCCAGGAGCCCCAGCAGGTTCAGCGCGGACAGGACGCGCAGCATGAGGGCGAAGCCCCGGTCGCCCACCTCCTCGCGGCGCCGCAGCTTGCGCGTGGAGATGATGGTGCCCGCCACCGCCGCCGCCAGCGTGCACGCCAGCTCCAGCAGCACCTCCAGCACCCCGTCCAGCGTCCCGTGGATGGACCACGAGAGCCGCGCCACGGGCGCGCCGAGGAACAGGAAGCCCGCGACGTTGGCCCCCAGCGCCAGCCGCACCGCGCGCGACGGGCGCGTGTCCTGGAAGCGCCGCTCGGCGCAGGGCGCGCAGTACGCCGTCTCCTCCAGCACCTCCGTGCACGCGCCACACAGGTAGCCGCCGCAGCGCGCGCAGAGGGCCACCGCGGCCGCGTCCGGGTGCTGCCCACAGCGGGCACCGGTGGGGCTCGCGGTCATGCGCGGAGGCCTAGAAGCCGGGGGGCGGCATCCGGGCCGCGGCCGCCGCGATGCCGTGCGCGCCCATGCCCAGGAACACCGCCGTCAGCACGGTGCTGGCCACGAAGCCCGCGACGATGAGGTTCTTGCGCGGGTGCTCGAACTGGCTGAACGCGTAGACGAGCATGTAGCAGGGGATGAGCAGCACCATGACGCCCGTGCCCACGCTGCGGCGGAAGGCGTGCGTCAGCAGGAGGGCCGCGCACACGAGCGAGACGACCCCGAACAGGATGGCGAGTGGCAGGAGCGGCACACCCGTCCCCTTAGCATGCCTTCGCCCCTTTCGCGGCGGACGTGCGCATACTAAGGACGGCCCGCCGCCCACCCGCCGAGGAGGTCCCCCATGGCCATGCTCAAGACGTTCCTCATCTTCATCCTGGCCGGCACGCTGCTGGGAACCTTCGTCGCGTCGCTGGCGGCTCCCTCCTACATCGAGTGGAACAACAGCACGCCGCTCGCCACGCAGACCATGTGCAACCTGCCGGAGGTGGTGCGCAGCGTGACGGCGTCGCTGATGCACTCGCAGCTCATGGGCGCGGGCATCGGGGCGGGCGTGGGGCTGGTGGCCGCCATCCTCTTCGCCGTGCGCGCCCGGAGCCGCGCGAAGCAGCGTCCGGGCTCCCCGCCGCCCGCGGCCACCGCCGCCTGAAGCCCGGCGGCGCTACTGCTGCTTCGGCAGGATGTAGAGCGCGGGCGACTGGCCCAGCAGCACGCCCCCGTTGTGGTCCTCCACCTCCACGTAGAGGTGGATGGGCTGGTTGGGGTCCTCCAGCGGCGCGGGCGCCGTCCAGGTGGGCGTGGCGATGTTGGGGTCGCTGAACACGCCGCCCGCGTTCGAGGGGTTCTGCGTCCAGCGGAAGAAGATCTCGTCGTCGTCCGCGTCCGTCACCTCCAACTGGAGCTGGATGACGGTGCCCTCCTCGAACTTGAGCCCGCCCGGCGTGGACGGCGAGCCCAGCGGGCGCGGTCCGGCGGTGATGACGGGCTGGTGGTTGGGCGCGCCGCACCCCACGCTCCCCAGACCCAAGGCAAGCAAAGCGAACATGAACGAGCGAGAACGCGACATGATCTTCCCCCAGCTAGGAACGGCCACACCCTAATTCGGCCCCCCGCGTCCCGTACACCCGCCCGGAGGCCCCGGCCGTTTCATCAGCAGGCGATGAAACACCCGCGGGCGCCGCGCCAACTGTCGCGAGGCGCGCATCCCGCGTCGTGAAGGGAACCCTTCCCGCCAACAAGCCCGGGGGACGTGCGTCAACGCCGTCCCGGGCGCCGCGCGAACAGCCGCAACTTGTCCGCGCGCGTCAGCCGCTTGATGGCGGCCTCGCGGCGCAGGGCGGCGCTCCGGTCCGGGGCGGGCTCGCTCCACACCAGCGTCACCGGCAGCCGGGCCCGCGTGTACGCGGCGCCCTTGCCCCGGCCATGCGTGGCCAGGCGGCGCTCCAGGTTGTTGGTGGCGCCCGTGTAGAGCGTGCCGTCACGGCAGCGCAGCATGTACACGGTCCAGGCGGTGGGCAGGGCTTCCGACACGGCGAGCCCCACTCTACCGCCAGGACCGCGCCCCTCAGGAAGGCTTCTGCCCGCCCCCACGCCTGCCGTGCAGGCGCGCCAGCCGCCGCGTCCGGGTGCGCACCGCGTGCGTCTTGCGAACGCGCGCCATGACGTCCGACACCTGCGCCAGCGGATCCGTCCGCCACCCCGCCAGCACCTGGGTTTCGTGCACCACGCCCACCAGGCTGCCCCCTGCCCCCACCACCCCCACCACCTGCACGTGGTGCCGCTCCATCACCTTCAAGGCCCCCAGCAGTGTGTCTGTGGGAAAAACTGTGGCGATGAAGGACGACAACACTTCCCTGAAACCCCGGCCCTGCCCCATTTCCACGACCTCCCCGCGATGGACGCACATCCCCTGCAACTGTCCTGCCGTTCCATCCACGGCCCTGTGCGACACACCGGCATCGGCCGGGCGACGGGCATAGACTGAAGGCGTGACATCACGACAGGCATCGGCACCCCGGTTGAGCCGGATGGCGGACCTCTTCACCAAGGCGGTGGAGCGGAGCAAGGAGGGGTTGCTGACCCTCTCATTCAAGCCGGACGAGCTGTACCGGGTGCCCACGGACGACGGAGCGGCCATCGCGCTGGGGCGCTACCACCCTCGGGGGGAGCGCCGGTTCGCGGAGCCCGTCCTCCTGTGCCACGGGCTGGGAGCCAACCGCTTCCACATGGACTTCAACGAGCAGTACAGCCTGGCGCGCTACCTGGCGCGGGCGGGGTTCGAGACCTGGGTCATCGAGCTGCGCGGCCGGGGGCTCGCCGGGGCGTGCGCGGACTGGAACTTCGACGACCAGGCCGAGCATGACGTGAGAACGGCTTTGCGCACCGTGATGTCCACCGGTGCCCAGCAGGTGCTGTGGGTGGGCCACTCCAAGGGCGGCCTGATGCTCTACGCCCACCTGGCGAAGAACCCCCAGGCGCCGGTGAAGGCGGCGGTGTCCCTGGGGGCGCCCTTCACCTTCGCGGTGCAGCCGGGCCTGCGCGCGTTCGTGCAGCGGATGGAGCCCCTGCTCAAGCTCAAGGTCATCCCCACCCGGCGCGTCACCAGCATCGCCTTCTTCGGGGCGCCGCCGGGGCCGCTCACCCGGTACATGATGCTGGCGGACAACATGGATCCGCAGGTGGTGCGCTGGGCGCTGGCCAACGTGCCGGCGGACGTGGCCGGGGGCGTGGGGCGGCAGTTCGCCCGGTGGATCACCACCAGCCAGTTCACGACGTTCGATGGCGGCTTCGACTACCGCGAGCCGCTCGCCGGGGTGAGGATTCCCTTCCTGCTCATCGCCGGCAGCCGGGACCTGCTCGCGCCACCGCTGGCGGTGGCCCGGGCGAAGGAGCACCTGGGCGGCCCCGTGAAGATGCTGGTCGCCGGGCGCGGCCACGGCTTCGCGGCGGACTACGGCCACGCGGACCTGATTCTGGGCCGCAAGGCGCCGGACGAAATCTTTCCCCAGGTGGAGGCCTTCCTGGCCTCCAACGCCACGCCGCTCTAGGGGGCAGCCCCCTCCCGGGGCGCCGGTTGTCCGGGCCCGCCCGGCGTGCTACCCGGAAGGCCGTCCCATGGGCCCATCCGTTCGCTTCCCATCCCGGCCGTGACGTCCCGCTTGAAAGCCCGGCGGCCCGGCACCACCGTGGACGGCCCCCCGTCCCCTCCCCCGAGGCCTCCGCGCATGCGTCCCGCTTCCTTCCGCGCCTCCCCGATGCCGTGGTCCGCCGTCCTGAGCCTGGGCCTCGCCCTCGGCGTGCTGGGGCTGACGGGCTGCCGGCCGCAGGCCCAGGAGGGGCCGGACCCCACGGTGGTGGCCACCGTGAACGGCGAGTCGCTCAGCCGGGCGGACTTCGAGCAGGAGCTGGCGCGGGAGCTGGCCACCACGGAGGGGCCCGAGCCCACGCCCGAGGAGGTGGAGCCCTTCAAGCGGGCGCTCGTGGACACGCTCGTGAAGCGGATGCTGCTCCTGCAGGCGGCGAAGCAGAACAACATCGCCGTCACGCCGGAGGAGGTGGACCGCGGCGTGCTGCGGCTGTCCGGCGACTACCCGGCGGGCAACTTCAATGAAGTGCTCGCCCAGGGGCAGTTGTCCATGGCGGAGCTGCGCGCCCGCGAGGCGAGCCGGCTCACCATCGAGAAGCTCTTCACCCACCACGTCTATTCGCGCGTGGCGGTGACGGAGGAGGAGCTGCGCGCGTACTACGCGGCGCACGAGGCGGACTTCCAGGAGCCGGAGGAGGTCCACGCCGCGCAGATGGTGGTGAAGGGCCTGGACGAGGCGCGCCGGCTCCAGGTGCAGCTCAAGGCGGGCAAGAAGTTCTCCGACCTCGCCCGGCGCTATTCGCTCAGCGCGGACGCCAAGGTGGGGGGCGACCTGGGCTTCTTCCCCCGGGGACAGATGCCGCCGGCCTTCGACGAGGTGGTATTCAAGCTGGGGGTGGGGCAGGTTTCGGACGTGGTGTCCACGGAGTACGGCTACCACCTGTTCAAGGTGCTGGAGCGCAGGCCGGCGAGGAAGCGGGAGCTGGCGGAGGTGCGCGCGAAGGTGGAGGGGCGCCTCCTGGAGGCCAAGCGGGCGGCGGCGCAGGAGTCCTTCGAGAAGGACCTTCGCGACAAGGCCCAGGTGGTGGTGAACGAGGCCACGCTGCAGACCATCCGCGGGCGGCCGGCGCCGCAGGCGGCGAAGTGAAGGACTTTTCCGGGGGCCGGGCGGTTGGGCTCGCCGGTGTCATGGCGTTCAAGAGGGTCGTTGCGATGAAGAACCTGGTGGCGTTCCTGGCGGCGGTGATGCTCTTCACGGGGGCCACGTCCGCCCGCGCGGAGCTGGTGGACAAGGTGGCGGCGGTGGTGAACCGCGACATCATCCCGCTGTCGGAGGTGCAGCAGCGCGCCGCGCCGGAGCTCCAGCGCGTGAACTCCGAAATCGACCCGCACCGGCGCGCCGAGGCCCGCGCGCAGTTGATGAAGACCGCGCTGGACACGCTCATCGGCGAGAAGCTGATGGAGGCGGAGGTCCAGCAGTTGGGCATCACCACCACCGAGGCGGAGGTGGATGAGCTGGTGCAGGACGTGCTCAAGCAGAACAACGTCAGCGACATGAGCCAGTTCGAGCAGTTGCTCAAGAACGAGGGCTTCACGCTCGCCAGCTACAAGGACATGCTGCGCAAGCGTGTGGTGCGCGACAAGCTCTTGCGCATGAAGGTGGGCCCCAAGGTGAAGGTCACCGAGGAGGACCTGAAGGCCGCGTACACGCAGTACACGCGCCTGGAGACCGAGGACGTGGAGGTGCACGCCCGCCACATCCTGGTGCAGGTGGACCCCAAGGCCACGCCGGAGCAGGTGGCCGCCGCGAAGCAGAAGGCGGAGGGCATCGCGCAGGAGGCCCGCCGGCCGGGCATGGACTTCGCGGCCCTGGCGCGCGCCCGCAGCGAGGGCCCCAGCGCGGCGGACGGCGGCGACCTGGGCTACTTCAAGCGCGGCGTGATGGTGCCCGCCTTCGAGAAGGCCGCCTTCAACCTCAAGGAGGGCGAGGTCAGCGAGCCCATCCGCACCAACTTCGGCTGGCACATCCTCAAGGTGGAGGAGCGCCGCAACGTGGCCGTGGCCTCCTTCGAGGAGATGAAGCCCAAGCTGGAGTCCAAGCTCCTCAACGAGAAGACGGAGAAGTTCCTGGACCAGTACGTCCAGGAGCTGCGCTCGAAGGCCAACGTCGAAGTGAAGATGTGAGCGCGGTGGCCACGGCGGACGCGCGGCCCCGCGTGGGCATCTCGCTGGGGGACGTGTCCGGCATCGGGCCGGAGGTGACGGCCCTGGCGCTGGCGAAGCCCGCGGTGCGCCGCGCGCTGGTGCCCGTCGTGTTCGGTGACGGGCCCACGCTGGACGGCTTCCCCCTCTTCCGCCGCTTCCCGCGCGTGGCCCTGGAAGCGCTGGGCCACACGGAGGGGCCCGCGGTGGTGGAGGTCACGCACCTGCCGGCGAAGCACCGCGTGCCGGGCAAGCCCACGCGCGAGGGCGGCAAGGCGCAGTACGCGTACGTGCGCGCCGCCATCGACGCGATGCGCGCCGGGACGGTGGACGCGCTGTGCACCGCGCCCGTGTCGAAGGAGGAGATTTCGCGCGCGGGCATCCCGTTCATGGGCCACACGGAGGTGCTGGCGGACGCGTTCGGCGTGGACGTGTTGATGATGATGGACGGGCCGCGCGTGCGCATCGCGCTGGCGACGAACCACGTCCCCATTTCCGCGCTGCCGAAGCTGCTGACGGTGGAGAAGCTGGTGGCGCAGCTCCAGTTGCTCTCGCGCAGCCTCCAGCCGGTGGTGGGCCGCAAGCCGCGCATCGCCGTGCTGGGGCTCAACCCGCATGCGGGCGAGGGCGGGATGCTGGGGCGCGAGGAGGTGGAGGTGATTGGGCCCGCCATCCGCCTCGCGCGGGCGAAGCGGGTGGATGCGCACGGGCCCATCCCCGCGGACGGCCTGTTCGCCCGGCCCGATGAGGTCGGCGCGAAGTACGACGCGGTGCTGGCCATGTACCACGACCAGGGGCTCATCCCGGCCAAGGCGCTGGACTTCGAGCGCACGGTGAACGTGACGCTGGGCCTGCCGGTGCCGCGCACGTCCCCGGACCACGGCACCGCCTATGCGATCGCCGGCACGGGGACCGCGAGCTGCGTGCCCATGATGGAGGCCCTGCTCAAGGCGGCCCGGCTTTCGGCGCGAGCCGGTCGCACAGGTGCCTCGCGAGGTCCTCGCCGTCCTCCTTCGGGTCGATGAGCTTCGCGTGCGTGCCCCGCGCCGTGGCGTCGGGGACCACGAGCACGGTGACCTTCCCCGTGGGGCAGTGACCCAGGCAGGACGCAGGGATGAGCTGCGTCTTGTCCGCCAGGCCGTGGGCCTTGAGCGCTTCACGCACCCGGCGCGGAAGGTCCACCCCGCCCGCGTCCACCGGCAGCCGCATCAGGCAACGGTGACACAGGTGCAACTCGATGGGGTCTTCTTCCTCCCGCGCGGTCATGCGCCAATCTAACCAGCGCCCACACCTCGTCGAGCGTCGCGGGGGAAGTAGGAGGGTTAGAAGACGAAGGGGTAGTGCACGGGGGCGTTCATGGCGACGCGGTGCACGGGGAACTTCCAGCCGCGCACCTGGTCCTCGATGCAGCCGGCGAGCGGGGAGCCCTTCAGGGCCTCGGTCTCCATGGCGACGCCGGAGACGGTGCCGGCGGTGTCCACGGACCAGCGCAGTTGGAAGCGTCCGCCGTTCTCCAGCGCGGTGCCGGCCTTGAAGTTCTGGACGCAGGCGGCGATGGCGGGCTTGTTCGTGACGACCACGTTGGTGATGTCCGAGGGCGCGAGCTGCTCGCGCTCGGAGGTCGGGGCCGGCGGGATGTAGACGGTCTTCTCCTGGGTCTGCTTCGGGGCGGAGGCCTCCGCGTCGTCGGTGAAGCCGAGCTCGCGGGCGAAGTCCTCGTCGATTTCGGATTCGGGCTGCGCGGCTTCCTCGGCCTCGGCTTCGGCGGCGGCCTGACGGGCCCGGGCCAGCTCCTCCTCGGAGATTTCACCGCCGAAGGACAGCTCGCGGACCTCGCCGGTGTCCTCGGGCGCTTCGAGCGTGGCGGCGCGCTGGGCCACGGGGGCCTTCTTCGGCGCCGCCGGAGCGGGCTGCCTGGACGGCGAGGGGTCCTGGGCCAGCGTGTGCAGGCCGGTGGTCAGGCCCGCGCTCGCGGGGCCCGCGAGGACGGGCGTGTTCGGGGTGAGGGCCTGCGCGGCGCGCTGCGCGTCCGTGAGTGCGGGGGTGTTCACGCCGCCCGCGATGGACTGGGAGAGGTCCGGCGTGCCCGCCTGGATGCCGGGGACACCGTAGAAGCCCTGCGCGGACATGGAGCCCTGCGTGGCCAGGGTGTTCGGCTGAGTCGTCGCGAAGCCCTGCGTCCCCGGAGCGCCGGCTCGCGCGGCGACGGTGCCAGTCAGGACCTGTGCTTGCGGCATGGTCCGCGCCTCATCCTTCGACGTGAGCCGCAGGCCCGCGACGACGAGGAGCCCCGCGGCGAGCGCGCCCATCGCCACGGCGCTGACGAAGGACATGGGGCTCATGCCGAGGATGTGCGTGGAGGCGTCGGCGATGACGGGCGGCGGAGGCTCGGGCGCCACGGGGGCGTACGGCCTCCACGGCTGCGGCGCGTAGGCCTCGGCGGGAGAGCCGGGCGTGGCCCAGGCGGGCGACGGCGGCGGGGCATCCCACGACGTCACGGCGCCGCAGGAGCGCTCCTGGGAGGTGCTGGACGCGGACTCCTCCGCGCGCAGCCACTCCGGGATGACGACGTTCGCGGCCTCGGCGGACAGCGTGAGCTGGGGCTCCACGTTGTCGTTGGAGGACGGCGGCAGCGACTGGAGCCAGGACTCCTCCGTGGAGGCCAGGTCGAGCAGCGTGCGCAGCGGGCCGGTCGCGAAGGACTCCGGCACGAGCTCCTCTTCTTCGGAGGACACGGAGGAGAGGGCGCGTTCGAGGCACGCATCCAGCTCGGCTTCGAAGGTCTCGGGGTCGCGGGAGAAGTCCGGACCACCCGCCTGCGCCCGCGAAGACACATCACCCGTCAGTCGCTCGCTCACGCCACCCTCCCCGCCGCCCGTACCACGCCAGACCGCCCGACCACCGACTCACTGCCAGGGGGCCGATGTTAGGAACGACCCCCGTTCGCGCTACCGCCAGCGTCCGCCCGTGAACGTTCCAGCGGCCCTTTGCCCCCGCCCGAGCCCCGAAACGTACGGCCCCGCACTCCACACTGTGCGCCGGTGTGCCGACAGGGTTCGGCTTTCCACTGCCAACCCGCCATGTCAGGAGGGGCAGGTAGACACTCGGGGGCCACCCGCCCCGAATGAGCACGAAGCCCTCCGCCATCTATACGGTCGAGTTCCTCCAGGCCGCCGTGAAGCAGCTCGCGGCGGTGGATCCGGTCCATCAGCGCCGCATCGCGAAGCGGATCGACGCCCTGGCCACGGAGCCCCGGCCCGTGGGCGCGGAGAAGCTCAAGGGCAGCGACTACCTGCGGATCCGCATCGGTGACTACCGCGTCATCTACCAGGTCGAGGACGGCCGGCTCGTGGTGTTGATCGTCGAGCTGGGCCACCGGCGGGAGATCTACCGCTAGCCGGTTTCTTCGCCTTCTTCTTCGTGAGCCCCAGCTCCGCCTTCACCTGCTTCCACGCGACGCGCGGCTGGCCCTCGGACTCCCGGCGCGCGGCGTCCGCCTTCTGGATGTCCCGCCGGTCCTCCAGCGCCTCCAGCGCCTGGAGGTCCTCGAAGGGAATCACCGCGACCAGCTTCTTGCCGTGCCGGGTCAGGACGAGCCGCTCCTTCCCGTAGGCCGCCCGGTTGAGCAGCTCCGCCAGGTCGTCGCGCGCTTCGGTGATGCTGACTTCCATCATGGCCGTTCCCCGGGAAACGTACGTTCTGTACGTATCATACAGAACGCCCCGACACGGCGTTCCACCTCAGTACCGGGGGGTGCCTGCCTTGGGCGTCAGGTTGCTGGGCGGGGCCTGGACTCCGTTCACGCGCAGGCCCGCGTGCATGAAGGACGGCGCGCCCTGGAGGAAGGCCGCCGGGAAGTTGAGCGTGGGCTGGGATTCGTCGTCCAGCGCCTTCACCTGCGCGGGCGTGAGCTTCACGTCCAGCGCGCCCAGGTTGTTGTCCAACTGCTCCAGCGTGCGCGCCCCCAGGATGGTGGACGCCACGCCCGGCCGGCCCTGCACCCAGGCCAGCGCCACCCGCGCCACCGTGGTGGCCTGCTCCTTCGCCACGCGCTGGAGCACGTCGATGAGCTTGTAGGTCTTCTCGTTGAGCGACGCCTCCGCCCACGCGCCCCGGTCCGCCTTCTGCCTGCCCGCGTTCTCCCGCGTGTACTTGCCGCTCAGCACCCCGCTGCGCAGCGGCGACCACGGCGTCACGCCCAGCCCCAGCTCTCGCGCCATCGGGATGAGCTCGCCCTCCACCGTGCGCTCCAGCAGCGAGTACTCGATCTGCAACGCCACCAGCGGCGCCCAGCCCCGGAAGAAGGCCGTCACCTGCGCCTGCGACACCTTCCACGCGGGCGTGTCGGAGAAGCCCACGTAGCGGACCTTGCCCGAGCGCACCAGGTCGTCCAGCGCCCGCATCGTCTCCTCGATGGGCGTGTTCGCGTCCCAGGCGTGCATCCAGTACAGGTCGATGTAGTCCGTCTGAAGCCGGCGCAGCGACTCATCGCACGCCGCCATCACCGACTTGCGGCCCGCGCCACCGCCATTCGGGTCCTTCTCGAACAGGTTGGAGAAGAACTTCGTCGCGATGACCACCCGGTCGCGCTTCGCCGGGTGCCTCCCGATGTGGTCCCCGATGATCTTCTCCGAGTGCCCGAACGTGTACGCGTTCGCCGTGTCGATGAAGTTCCCGCCCCGCTCGATGAAGCGGTCCAGGATGGCGTTGGACGTCTCCACGCTGCTGCCCCAGCCCAGGTCCTCGCCGAACGTCATGGCCCCCAGGCAGAAGGGGCTGACGCGCAGGCCGGAGCGGCCCAGGGTGACATAGTGGTCGAGCGACATGGACTGGATTCCCCCGCGGATGAACGTGGCACGGCCGCCAGAAGCGCGCGGAGCCAATCCCAGACGCCTCCACCGCGCCAACCGCCCTCCCCCCCGGGACGTCCAAAGCCAGACACGCTCCCGCGCCCATTCGACCAGCGCAGGACATCCGCGCGCCTCAGCGCCCCTCCGGCGTCTCCAGCGCGCAGCCATACACCGGGGTGCCGCCGCCCTCGCCGTCCTCGCGCAGCACGCGCTCCAGCGCCTCGCGTCCCGGGCTGTCGCCCACGTGCCCGCGCGCCACCGTGATGCCTCCGCTGAAGCGCAGGCGCCCGTCCGCGCCGTAGAGCACCACGTGCCCGGAGGTCGTCGCACCGAAGCGCTTCGCCTCCACTCCGTCCGGGTCGCGTAGCACCGTGACGCCCGGGATGCTCGCGGCCGTGCGCCACAGGTCACCCTGCTCCCAGCCGTCCTCCAGTCCCTCCGGACGCAGGAACAGGACGAACGCCTCCGCGCGCCCGCCCGCGTGCGCCATCACCTGCGCCAGCTCCGCCAGGCTCGCCCGCGTGCAGACGCACTTCGGGTGCGCCAGCATCACCAGCACCGGACGTCCGGCCTGGCGCACCAGCCGCGTTCCCTCCGGCCACGTCGCCGCCGTCGCGGGCGCGGCGCCCGGCGTCATCGCGTACCGGGCCAGCGCCACGATGCCCGTGACGATTCCGCCCAACCACAGCGCCCCCGCGAGCATCAGCCAGCCCCGGGTAGAAGACCCGTTCATTCCGAACGACTCCTGGGAGATGTCCGTCCACCGTGACGCTACCGGCACACGCCCCGGCGGCGTCGCGCCCGCCAGGGCCGGGTCAATGTCCGGTGCCTGTATTTCCCGGCCTCCCCCTGCGCTAGGAGGGGGTTCCATGCGAATCCTCTTCCCTGCCCTGCTGGGCATGACGCTGGCCGCCGTGGGTTGCTCGTCGTCCCCCGAAGTGCCCGGCCCCTCGGAGAACCCCGTCATCGAGCGGGGCCCCAAGACCATCGCGTTGGACGGCGACCCCAACGGCCTCTGGTGGGACGCGGAGAGCGCGACCCTCTACATGGCCGACGACCAGAACAACCGCGTGCTGAGCTACCGCGACGGCGAGGGCATCACGAAGGTGGCGGACCTGCCCGCGGCACCCGCGAACGGCCCGGGCCTGGGTGACCTGGTGCGGCTGCCGGACGGCACGCTGGTGGTGGTGCGCTTCGGAGGCGGCACCGCGGGCGACGTCGTCTACGTCCGGCCGGATGGCACGTCCGCCATCGTCCCCAACCTGCCCGCGGTGCGCCGCCGCATCGGCATCACCGTCACCGAGGACGGGCAGCTCTACGACGGCTACTTCGTGCGCAACAACAACGTGAACGTGGGCAGCGTGGCGCGCCTCACGCTGGACGGCACCGAGACGGAGGTGGTGGGCGCGCTCCAGAAGCCCGTGGGCGTGCTCGCGGTGAAGGACACGCTCTTCATCAGCGACCAGCTCGCGGGCAAGGTGTACCGCACGCCGCTGTCCGCGCCGTCGCAACTGGTGGCCTTCGCCACGCTGAACAGCCCGGACCTGCTGGCCGTGGGGCCCCACGACACGCTGCTCACCGGCAGCCGCGACGGCACCGTGCTGAGCATCCGCCAGACGGGCGAGGTGAGCGTGGTGGCCGGCGGCTTCCAGGAGCCGCACGGCCTGGCCTGGGATGCGAAGAACAAGCGCCTCTTCATCGCCGACCATGACGGCACTCCGGAAGACGGCACGAACCACACCCTGCGCATCATCCCGCTCGAATGAAGTCCGCTTCCCTGTTCACGCTGGCCCTGCTCGCGGCGGGATGCGCCTTGGCGCAGGAGGAGAGTGGCCCGCGCTTCACCCCCACCTTCGTGGGCGAGGTGGACTACCGCGTCCACGCGGACGACATCGAAGGGCACAACGGCTTCAACCTCGCGCGCCTGCGTCTGGGGGGGCGGGGCCAGCCCGTGCCCTGGCTGGTCGCCGTGGGCACGGCGGAGTGGGCGCAGGAGAAGCCCGCGCTGCTGGACGCGTACGTGGACTTCCTCGTCATCGACGGGCTGCGCTTCTCCGTGGGCTACGCGAAGACGCCGCTGTTCCCCGCGGGGCGCGACCAGAGCATCGAGACGCTGCCCATCCCGGAGCTGCCGCTGGTGACGGCTGCGTTCTGGGCCCGCCGCGACCTGGGCGCGGAGGTGCAGTGGACGCCCGCGTCGCTGCCCCTGGAAGGCTGGCTGCGGCTGGGCAACGGCTCCGGCAGCCCGCTGGGCAACGACAACGCCCAGCCCTCCGTGGACGTGCGCCTGGATGTGAAACACAGTGGCGTCCGCGTGGGCGCGGGCGCGCACGTGGAGGACGCCTTCGACCGGCCCGGCATCGGCGGGCGCGGGGCGCAGAACTTCCTCTTCTACCGGCCGCCTCCGGTGTCCGGCTACCGCACCGTGACGGAGGCGCACGGGCGGCTGGACGCGGGGCCGGTGCGCGTGGACGTGCAGGCCGCCGCCGCGTGGGAGCACCGCTCGCGCGACACGGACGGCAACCCGGCCACGCCTCGCGAAGCCCTGCCCACGATGAGCAGCCAGGGCCTGGGCGTGGAGGCGTCCTGGGTCATCCGGGGCATGCCGCGCCAGGGGGCGCGGTGGCCGGAAGCGCTCGCGGGCGTGGGCTCGGAGGGCATCCCCTCCGGCTCACTGGAGCTGGCCGCGCGCGTGGAGCGGCTGTGGCTGGGCCGGGGCGCGCCGGACGTGGAGCCCGGAGGCACCACGGGCGGCGCGCTGGCGTTGCGCTGGTGGGTCACGCGCTTCCTGGGCTTCGGCGTCGCGGGCTACGTGAACCACTACGACACGCCGCCCGTGGAGATGCCCACGCGCGACTGGTCGTACCTGGCGCTCCTGCGCACCACGGTCAGCCTGCAATGACTAGCGGTGGTGCGCGTGCTGGCGGTCCGCGTGGTGTTGCAGTTGGCGCCGCGCGGCCTCGAAGGCGTCGGTGACGGCCTGGTAGGCGTCCGCGTGGGCCGCGAGCTCCGCCGGCTCCCGGTCCGCGACGATGTCCCTGCCCGGCACGTGCAGCTCCACGCGCACGTGGAAGCGGTGCCCCTGGGCGTGGTGGCGGTGCGGCTCCTCCACCACCACGTTGCAGCCGGTGATGCCGTCGTAGAACTGCTCCAGCTTGTCCGCCTGGTCGCGGATGTGCTCGTTGAGGGTGTCGCTCGTCTCCATGCCCCGGTAGGTGATTCGCAGTGCGCGCTTCATCGTCCGCCTCGGGTTGGGCTCCGTGCTCTGGAGCCGGTGTGGATTCAAGGCATTTGCATGAGCCCTGCCAACGTCCCGGGCCCACGGAAATACCTATAACGGCCCCCATCCAACGGGGCATGACGGGACACGCGCCCCGGTGCGTGGGGCACGTTGACTCACGGCAGCTTGCGCAGGCGAGGCAGCAGCTCCGCGACGGGCCGGCCCAGGTCCTCCGCGTCCAGGTACACCTGCACGGCGTGTCCCACGCCCTCCACGGGGTCGGCGAAAAAATTGCGCTTGGTGGGCACCACCCACGCGAAACCCGTGCGCGGCAGCACGAAGCTCGGCGCGTTGCCGTAGGTGAGCAAGCCCGCCGTCCTCTCCCCCACCATTGGCGCCCCCGTGGCGCGGTGCAGGGCGTAGGCTCCGCTCTCTCCCGAGGACGCGGAGTTCCGGTCCACCAGCACCACGATGCGCCCCGTGAAGGGCGTCTTCGCGTGGCCCTCCACGCGGCCGCTGTCGAACACGGGGCGCGAGGGCTCCGGCGTCACGGGCCACTTCGCCCGGATGGCGTCACGCTCCGCCTTCGCCTCCGGCGTGTCCAGCCGTCCATCCATGGCCTGACGCTGCACGCGCGAGTTCCATTCGAAGCACGGATAGAAGGCGCCGTGCATCCACACCTCTCCGGAGGCGAACCACGGCCCGCGCACCAGGGTGTCCAGCCATTCATACACATAGCCGTCGTTGCCGCCGCTGTTGCCCCGGAGGTCGAACACCAGCAGCTTGTGCTTGCGGTGCTTCGGCGCGTCCGCGACGAACTGGCGCAGCCCGGCTTCGGCCTCGGGCGGTCCGGAGAAGCGGCGGATCGTGATGATGCCCACGTCGCCCTTCGGCTCGTATGTATAGGTGTCCTTCGGCGCGAACTCCCGGCCCGGACGCGAGGGGCGCACCGTGAGCGGCAGCGACGTGTCACCGCACCGGAGCGTCCGCGCGTCGCCTCCGCCTCGCGCGGACACGGTGAGCCGCTGCGCGCGGGAGCCATCCTGCTTCAGCACCGGCGCCACCCGCAGCGTGTCCGTCTGCGCGCCCGCCACGGTGCTCGCGTCACAGGACGCGAGCTGAAGTCCCGGAGGCGCGTCGGCCTGGTACTCGCGGAAGGCGAGCCGTGGCTCCTCGCGCAGCGTGCTCAAGAGGCCGGATGGGCCGAAGTGGTTGTCCGTCAGCGCCTCGCGGATGGCGAGGGTGGGCGTGAGCACGCCATCCTGGAAGGACACGGTGGGCCCGGACGCGGCCACCTTCGCGCTCCAGTCCTGGAAGAAGGCATCCGGGTCGAACGTGCGGTGCGCGAGCAGCTCCGGCCAGCCGGAGTACGTGGTGCGCAGGAGCTGGTGCAGGAAGCGCACGTCCTCCGCCAGCGCGGCGCTGTCCATGCGCGTGTCGGGCGTGGGCTTCGGGCGGCGGAAGGCCTCGCGCAGCACGGGGCTCTCCGGGTCGTAGCAGTACGCGGCGCCGGTGGTCCGCGAGTCCAGGTACGGAGAGGGGGCCGCCGCGGTCAACAGGGCGCCCACGAGCAGGGGAAGAGACATGCCCCTATTACGGCGCGGTCCGCGCGGTCATTGCCTGCGAATGCGCCTCAGCGACTCGCGGTGAAGCGGCCTCGCGCCAGGAAGACGTGCCCGTCGTCGAGGAGCACCTGGGTGTCCGGCCCCGAGCGCCACGCGCCGATGAGCTCCTCCATGCGTCCGGGAGGCAGCGGCCAGATGCTGCCAGCGGGCGGCTGCTCCACCAGCACCAGGTCGTAGACGAGGTCATCGGGCTGCGGCCCGCCCACCGCGAAGACGTCGTCCCGCGCCCCCACCTCCGCGACGAGGTGGCCCTCCAGCAGCACCCGTCCGCCCGGATTCGCGGCGAGGACGTCCAGCGCGCGCCGGACGCTCGCGAGGCGCGGGCCCGTGGCGGGACAGTGCGCGGGGAAGACCTCCGGGGTGAAGGCGGTGCGCCACGCGGCGCGCGCGGTGTTGTCGTTGGTCGTGTAGAGCAGCAGCCCGGTCGTCAGCAGCACCCAGGCCGGTGGGCGGTGCTGGCGCAAGAGCGGAAGGAACACCATCACCGCGGCGGCCATCAGGGGCGCGCCGTACTGGAACCGCCACGCCATGCCCGTGAAGCGGATGGCCAGCATGGGCAGGAGCAGCGCCAGCCACAGCGGATCCGGCCTCCACTTGCGGCGCCACGCCCAGAGGCTCAAGGGGACGAAGCCCACCAGCAGCGTGCCGATGCGCGACACCTGCTTTCCGGCCAGCCGCTCCCGCAGGTACGCGCCCCACCCCTGCCCCTGCTCCGGCAGCAGCCGCGAGCGGTAGTCCACCGTCTGCCCCAGCCACCCCGAGCGCCCCACGAACACGAACGCGAGCCACGCCGCCGACAGCGCGAACACCGCCAGCGCGGCCCGCCGCTCACCGCGCAGCCACAGGCCTCCGGCGAGCACCAGGCCCACGAAGGGGAACTCCTCCTTGCACGCGAACAGCACCACCAGCGCGCCCAGCATCCACCCCGTGCGCTCGAGTCCATACGCCACCGCGAGCCACGTCCACGGCAGCATGGCCCACGTGGTGGGATGGATGGGAAAGGTGAGCGCGGCCGTCGTCCCGGGGTTGAACAGCAGCAGCGCGCCCAGCAGCGCGGTGGAGGCCCGGTCCAGCAGCCCCCGCGCCTGGAGCCACGCGAGCGGCGCGAGCGACAGCAGGACGAAGGCCCCTTCCGCCACGAGCCCCACCCACTTCGCGGGCAGCACCGTGACGAGCGGCCGGGCCAGCCACAGCACCGGGTCGAAGTGGTCCGCGAACAGGTGGACCTGCCGGACGCTGAGCCAGGGATTCGGCTCCTGGAATGACAGACGCGCCAGGGCCTGGGTGTAGATGCCCAGGTCATAGCTCGCGAAGCAGAAGCGGGCGGCCTGGAGCCACACCGGCGCCACCATCAAAACCAGCCACGCCAACACCAGCCCCGGCAGCAGGAGCATTTCCCACAATCGCTGTCGGACGGCGCCAGTCATCACGGACGGGCGGCATCCAAACGCCAAACACTCTCGCGGTCCACCTTCCGGAGGTCAGCTCGGGGACGGGATGGGCGCGCGGCCCGGCTCCACCACCTGCGGCCCCCGCCCGGGGAGCTGCACGTCGGCGTCGGCCTCGCGCTGCTGCCGCTTCGCCAGCATCTGCGCCTGCGAACGGGTGCGGTGCAGGCTCTCGCCCAGCCATTCATAGGCCCGGTGGAGGTAGAAGGACGCACCGCTCAGCGCGAAGATGGAGGCCACGAACCGCGTCTGACGGGGACGCAGCGTGGCGGACATGAGGAAGGACGCGGCCACCCACGGGCTCAGGCAGAAGGGGCAGTCCAGCAGCTCGCCCATCACGCGACGGAACCCCGTGCCACGGGCCTGCTCACTCACCTCGCCCGCGCTGGCGTTGCCCTTGAACCGCGTGAACGGGGCGCGCACCACCGCCGTGACCTTGTCCGCCGCCACCACCCGGGTCACGACATGCGTGGCGACGCCAAGCAGCGCGAGGTCGGGGCCGCTGAACCGCTCGGGGAGGCTCCGCCCCGACGCCCCCATCCAGCCCAGGAAGCCCAGCACGGTCGTGCTGAAGGTCCCCAGCAAGATGGCGTACGAGCCCAGCGGGTGCGTCTTCTCCAGGTCATACCCTTCGAATGGTCCCGTCTCCTGAATCGCTTTCATGGGGTGCACAGCCTCCGTGCCGCCAAAGCTGTGCACTCCCCCTGCCCCCAAGCATCCGGGCAGCCAGGCGCGCGGGCACTCGCTCCAGCGCGGCCCTACTCCGCCAGCGTCATGTCCAGGACCGCGGCCCCTCGCACGCGGCCTTCACGCAGGGCATGGAGCGCCTCGTTCGCGGCGGACAGGGGGAACGCCTGGACCTCCGTGCGCACCGGCACTCGCGGCGCCAACGCCAGGAAGTCCATGGCGTCCTGACGCGTGAGGTTCGCCACCGAGCGCACCCCGCGCTCCTCCCACAGGATGGAGTAGGGGAACGACGGGATGTCGCTCATGTGGATGCCGCCGCACACCACCACGCCGCCCTTGTCCACGGCCCTCAGCGCCGCGGGCACCAGCGCCCCCACGGGAGCGAAGAGGATGGCCGCGTCCAGGGGCTCCGGCGGCGGCGTCTCCGAGCCCCCCGCCCACACCGCGCCCAGCTCCCTCGCGAACGCCTGGCCCTTCGCGTCGCCCTCGCGCGTGAAGGCATGCACGCGGCGCCCCTGGTGCCGCGCCACCTGGATGAGGATGTGCGCGGCGGCGCCAAAGCCATACAGCCCCAGCCGGGGGCCCTCTCCCGCCATGCGCAGGCAGCGAAAGCCGATGAGCCCCGCGCACATCAGCGGCGCGGCCTCCACGTCCCGGTACGACGGCGGCAACGGGAAGCAGAAGCGCGCATCCGCGACGGTGTACTCCGCGAAGCCCCCGTCAATGTCGTAGCCGGTGAAGCGCGCCGTGTCGCAGAGGTTCTCCCGCCCGGAGCGGCAGAAGCGGCACTGCCCGCAGCTCCACCCCAGCCACGGCACGCCCACGCGCAGCCCGGGGGCGAAGCCCTCCACCCGCGCGCCCGCCTCCACCACCGTGGCCACGATTTCGTGGCCCGGCACCAGCGGCAGCTTCGGGCGCGTCAGCTCTCCGTCCACCACGTGCAGGTCCGTGCGGCACACCGCGCAGGCGTGCACCTTCAACAGCACCTGCTCCGGCCCGGGCTCCGGAATGGGCCGCTCCTCCTGCCGCAGGCGCTGTCCGGGTGCGTGGAGCACCATCGCCCGCATCGTCCCTGCCATGGCCCGCCTGCCTCCCCACCCGTGCCCTCCACGGGTGTCGAGGACAAGCTAGTCAGTGCCAGACGACGCGACCGCTGCCGTTGACCCGGAGCTGGGTCGACAGCGCATGGCCATACAGGTCCACGTTCCCCGAGGAGTCGAGCACGATGCTCGCCCCGCCCCCGTCCACGTACGCGGCCACCGGGCCGGAGCCTCGCGACGAGATGTTCACGTCCACCGCCCGGAGGCCCGGGGCGCCAATGCCGCCGCTGCCGTCCAGCCAGGCGTCGAGCCGGTTGGTGACGCCCTGGAGGGTCATGAAGCCGGAGCCGTCCACCCGGGCGCGCACGTGCTTCGCGGCCCCCTCGAACTTCAGGTCGCCGGAGCCGGACTGCGACAGGTCCACCCACTCGGCCAGGCCCTCGCCCGCCGCGCACAGCTCCATGCTCCCGGAGCCGCTGAGCTTCGCCTCCAGGGTGCGCACCCCGCCGCAGAAGCGCAGCGAACCGGAGCCCTTCGCCAGCAGCTTCACGTCCTCCTTCACGTGCTCGAAGCCCTCCACGCGCAGGGAGCCGGAGCCGTCCTGCGTCGCCCCCACCATGCGCGGGACGAGGACCTCCACGCGCGCCGGGCCCCGGGGCGCGAACGAGCCGTCCGTCTCGATGACCAGCGTGTTGCCGGGCGACACGAAGGTGCGCACGCGGTGCTGGAGGTTCTCATCCAGCGTGACCTTCACGTCCGGCGCCTCGCCCTCGCGAATCACCACCTCCATCGAGCCCCGGTTCTCCACGGTGGAGAAGCCGGTCGCCATGCGCGACTCCGTGACGGTGTTGCCGTCGCCCTGGAGTTCGTCGGTGAAGTAGCAGCCGGACATCAGCCCCGCCGCGAGCGCGGCCCATCCCAAGCGCTTCCACATGTTCCCCTCCCGTCCTTCGAATCAGATGCCGCGTCAGATCTGCACGCCCAGCAGGACGCCCGGCCACACGCGCACGGTGGTGCGCCCCCCGTCGGAGACGCTGCGCCACTCCGGCCCGATGCCCAGCTCCTCCCAACGGTCCCCGTTGTCCCAGGTCACGAGCGTGTTGCCGGTGACGCCGCCGATGAGCGCGAACCGCTTCGCCACCTGCCAGCCCGCCACCAGCCGCAACTGTCCCAGCACGTTCAAGCCGTCGCCATCGCGAAAGAGGTTGTCCGTGTGGACGCCGCTGCCAATGACATCCAGGTCGAAGAACAATGGCCCCGCGGGGATGTGCGCGCCAAAGCCCATGCCTCCCACGTAACGGCGCCGGTGCGTGTCCGTGCCCGGGTTGAAGCCCAGCGTGAGCAGCGTGTGGAAGTGCCTGCCGCCGAACTTCACCGCGACGTTGGTGTACGCGATGTCGCTGGCCCACAACTGCAGGTTCGCCTGGCCGTTGCCGATGAAGCTGAGCAGGCCCAATGCCTCGCCCTGGGACTCGCGCGCCACGTTGATCAACCCCAACTGGAGGCCGTCCACCTTGCCCGCCACGTTGATCAACCCCACCTGCGCGCCGGACACGTCCCCGCCCACGTTGAGGAGCGACAATTGCGCGCCCTCCATCCGGCCCGCGTAGTTGAAGCCCGAGGAGGCCTGGAGGCCCGACAGCGTCTGGGCGATGTTCGCGCCCGCCGCGGCCTGCATGCCCTTGAACGGCTCGGACGCGATGTTCGCGCCCACCGTGAACTGGCCCCCCACGCCGCCCGAGCCCGCGATGTTGGCGCCCACGGAGAACTGGCCGCCGGACAGCGCGCCGGCGGCCACGTTGCCGCCCACGGAGAACTGGCCGGCCACCGCCGCGCCCTTCACCACGTTGAGGCCCACCGCGGCCTGGAGGCCGTCCAGGTCGCCCGTGACGATGTTGCCGCCCACGGAGAACTGCGCGCCGGACGCGGCGCCTCGCACCACGTTGGCCCCGAGCGTGAGCTGCACGCCGGACAGGTCCTCGCCCACCCAGTTCGCGCCCAGCGACATGGCCGCGCCGTCCACCCGCTTCGCATGCGTCGCGAGCGCCCCCAGCGCGAACGTGGTCACCAGCCGCTCCGTGGCCGTGCCCGCCGTGCTCACGTGCGGCAGGGCCATCAGCACCACCGGGACGTGAAGCTCCTCCGCGTCCGAGCGCTGCCGGGCCACGGTGGCGGGCTCACCGCCCGTCGCCGCCTCCACGAGGGGCGCGGGCGACAGCGCGGAGACCGGCACCGCGACGGCCGTGGGCGCCGGTGCCTCCTGCGCTGGAGCAGCGTGTGACTCCGGAGCGGCGGTCCCCTCCGTCCGCTCCTCGGCCCCGGCCGCTCCCGCCGCCACCGCGACCATCACCCCGACACACACCGCGACCTTCCGCTTCATCGCCTGGACCTTCCTCGAAAGGGATTCGGCGAAGGGAACACCGCGGCCCTCCAGAACTGTCACCTGCCCGTCTTCGCGCCTCACGAAGCCCGGTGCCCGGCGCCTCCGGCCGCTACGCTCCCCCCATGTCCCGCCGAAGCAGTCCGGCCAGGAGAAGACCCCGTTCCTCGCCACCAAGGTCTGGACGCGCGGCAAGGCCGAGGGCGCGGCGCAGATCCAGGCGTCCCTCCAGAAGATGGGCCACGGCCGCATGGACCTGATGCAGGTGCACAACCTGCTGGACGTGGACGTGCACCTGCCCGTGCTGCGGGAGCTCAAGGCCGCGAAGAAGATCCGCTACGTGGGCGTCACCCACTACCTGCGCGGCGCCTTCGACGACCTGGAGAAGCACATCCAGAACAGCAAGCTGGACTTCGTGCAGTTGCCCTACTCGCTCGCGATGCGCGACGCGGAGGCGCGCCTGCTGCCCGCGGCGAGGGAGCACGGCGTGGCCGTGCTCGTCATGGAGCCCTTCGACAAGGGCCACCTCTTCCGCAAGATGAAGGGGAAGCCCCTGCCGGACTGGGCCTCGGAGTTCGACTGCTCCAGTTGGGCCCAGTTCTTCCTCAAGTTCATCCTGGGCCACCCGGCCGTGAACTGCCCCATCCCCGCCACGTCCGACCCCGCCCACCTGGAGGACAACGTGAAGGCGGGCTTCGGACGGCTGCCGGACGACAAGCTGCGCGCGCGGATGGTGAAGCTCTTCGAATCCTGACTACAGGTCCGCCAGCTCGGGGGAAGGCGCGTAGCGCAGCTCCCCGCCCGGCTCCAGCACCAGCCCGGTGCCGGGCTCGCCGGCCTCGTCGTCGCGCCCCACCTCCAGCACGCCCTCCTCCGCGTCCCACTGGCCCAGGTAGTACTCGCCGCCCGCGGCCATGCACGCGCGCCCCTCGGACACCACCGTCTCCACCACTTCCTTCTTGTCGCTGGTGAGGCGGTAGAGCGTCCACGTCTTGCCGTCCTCGCGGAAGCCCTTCACCAGGTCCGCCAGCTCCTCGTCGCGAGGCACCCCGCCCGCCTTCTCCTCGCGCGTCCACTGGCGCGGCTCCTTCGCGGGCTGCGTCTTCTGCCACGCCCGCGCCAGCTCCAGCAGCTTCTGCTGGGCGGCGTCCTGGAGCGCGTGCATCGCGTCCGGCAGCTCGATCTCCTCCAGCGCCAGCAGGGCCGTCTCCAGTTGCAGCGCCTTCAGGCTCCACTCGTTCCACGCGGTCTTCAGCATCCCTTGTCGCTCCCGGCCGTCACGCCTCGTTCCGAAGGACGAAACAAGCGAGTGGGCCCGCAACGCCCCCTATCACACGCCCGGCTGCCCGGGTGCCGACCCGGCGGCGCGGACGATGTTCGCCGCCCGACCGCTGCCTACCTTCAACCGCCAAGGGAGGCGAGCACATGACGACGACGAAGAGTCCGCAGGACGTGGTGGAGCACCTGGGCAAGCTCATCCACGGCATCAAGGTCGCGATGATGACGACGGTGGACACCGACGGCAGCCTTCGCAGCCGGCCGATGTGGACCTACGACAAGGACTTCGACGGGGAGCTGTGGTTCTTCACCAACGACCACACCCACAAGGTGGACGAGGTGCGGAAGGACCACCACGTCAGCCTCGCCTACGCCGACCCCACCCGCGACCGGTACGTGTCCGTCAGCGGCCGCTGCACGCTGATCCGCGACAAGGCCAAGGCGAAGGAGCTGTGGAACCCCGCCCTCAAGGCCTGGTTCCCCCAGGGGCTGGATGATCCGAACCTGGCCCTGCTGCGCGTCTCCGTCGAGAAGGCCGAGTACTGGGACACGCCCAACAGCAAGATGGTCCAACTGGTCGGCTTCGTGAAAGCCGTCCTCACCGGCGACAGGTACCACCCCGGTGACAACCAGAAGCTCGACCGGGGCGCCCCCCGCCACAACTGACGGGAACCCGGACAGGGCCGCCGGAAGACCGGCGGCTCCCACCCTCTTGAAACCTGACACGTGTGTCAGGGGGTGTGTGAAAGCAGGACAGGCTCAGACCCGTACCACTCCGGCCCACCCGGCAGGCGCACCCGAGTGAGCCTGCCGTGGTGGGTGAGACTTTTGTCCCGTGGTTGCTGTTTCTCTGACAGCGCCGTTCGTCCTGGCTTGTAACCCAGCCCCGGCCCGAGTCATGCAGCCGGGCGCCGCCGTGGTACGAGCCGGGCACCGTCCCGCACATCACGTTGAAGTGACAGACGGTTTAGAGTATCAACCATCCGCTTTCGAGATTTTCCACCTTCCGTCCGGCATTCCTGCCGGCGCCGGATGGACGGACTCGGAGACGCTCATTGGGCGGAGCGATTTCCCGCCTTTCGAAGGAATCAGGACGATGGAGAACAAGAAGAAGGTCGCGAAGCCCGAGGGCAAGCTGGCGGTGCTCATCCCGGGCCTGGGCGCTGTTTCCACCACGCTGATGGCGGGTGTGGAGCTGGCGCGGCAGGGCAAGGGCGCCCCCATCGGCTCGCTCACGCAGATGGGCACGGCCCGTCTGGGCAAGCGCACCGACGGCCGCACCGTGAAGCTCAACGAGCTGGTGCCGCTGGCCACGCTGGATGACGTCGTCTTCGGCGCGTGGGACATCATCAGCGAGGACGCCTACCAGGTGGCCGTGCGCTCGGGCGTGCTGACGGACAAGCACCTGGAGCAGGTGAAGCCCTTCCTCCAGGGCATCAAGCCGAAGCCGGGCGTGCATGATCCGGAGTTCGTGCGCCGGATCGCCGCGAACCACGTCAAGGCGACCAAGACGCACCGCGAGAGCATCGAGGCGCTGCGCCAGGACATCCGGGACTTCAAGAAGGAGCTCAACGCCAAGCGCGCCGTGATGGTGGTGTGCAGCAGCGTGGAGACCTTCCGCCCGCTGCCGGAGGCCTTCCAGACGCTGGCCAACTTCGAGAAGGCGCTGGACGCGAACAGCCCGGACATCAACCCCACGGCGCTCTACACCTACGCGGCCATCAAGGAAGGCGTGCCGTTCGCCAACGCGACGCCGAACGCCAGCGTGGACACGCCGGCGCTGCAGGAGCTGGCGAAGCAGGAGGGCGTGCCCGTGGCGGGCCGTGACCTCAAGAGCGGCCAGACGATGATGAAGACGGTCATCGCGCCCGCGCTCAAGGCGCGCATGCTGGGCCTGGAGGGCTGGTTCTCCACCAACATCCTGGGCAACCGCGACGGCGAGGTGCTGGATGATCCGCAGGCCTTCAAGGCCAAGGAAGTGACCAAGTCGAGCGTGCTCGACACCATCCTGCAGCCGGACCTGTACCCGGAGCTGTACAACAAGTACTCGCACAAGGTGTCGATCCACTACTACCCGCCCCGCGGCGACGCGAAGGAGGGTTGGGACAACATCGACATCACCGGGTGGCTGGGCTACCCGATGCAGATCAAGGTCAACTTCCTCTGCCGCGACTCCATCCTGGCGGCGCCGCTCGTCCTGGACATCGCGCTGTTCATGGACCTGGCCAAGCGGCTGGAGTGGCGGGGCATCCAGGAGTGGATGTCCTTCTACTTCAAGAGCCCCATGGCCCACCCGGGCCTGCCGGTGGAGCACGACCTGTTCATCCAGCTCACCAAGCTGAAGAACACGCTGCGCGTCGTCGCGGGCGAAGAGCCCATCACGCACCTGGGGATGGACTACTACGGGGATGACCTCCCGCTCTCCCGCTAAGAAGGACTCCGCGTTCAAGTGGCTCGTCACCGTCATGGCGGCGGGCCACTTCGCGCTGGTCGTCTCCACCGGAAGGGTCCGGTGGGAGCACGTCGCGGCGGACCTGCTGCTGGTGGTGCTGGCCTGGGCCGGCGCCGGCCCGCGGCGGTTCCTCCGCGGCGCGTTTCCGCTGTGGCTCACCGGCATGATTCTGGACAGCCAGGCGCTGTGGCTGGGGGTGCGCGGCACCATCCACACGGGCGACCTGTGGAACCTGGAGAAGCTGCTGTTCCCCGCCCCGGGCGGCACGCACTGGCCCGAGTGGTGGTCGCGTCACCCGAACACGCCGTTGGACCTGCTGTGCGGCTGGGCCTACGCGGCCTACATCTACGAGGTCTTCCTCGTGGCGCTGTGGTTCTTCTTCAAGAAGGACGCACGCTTCGAACAGTTGTGCTGGGCCTTCTTCGTGGTGAACGCCATTGGCGTGGTCACCTACGTCATCTACCCCGCGGCTCCCCCCTGGTACATCCTGAAGTACGGGCCGGGGCTCGCGGACCTGGCGGCGCCACCCAGTCCGGCGGGCACCGCGCGCTTCGACGCCTTCTTCGGCATCCAGTACTTCGCGAACTTCTACGGCCGCAACCCCAACGTCTTCGGCGCCATGCCGTCGCTGCACGCGGCCTACCCGCTGATGATGGTGCTCGTGATGTGGCACAAGGGCCCCGCCTGGCGGGTGGGGACCGGGCTGTTCGCGCTGCTCGTCGCTTTTTCCGCCGTGTATCTCACGCACCACTACGTCCTCGACGTGCTCGCGGGAGCCACCGCGGCGGTCGTGGCCTACGTCGTCGTGAGGGCTGTCTTCGCAAGACGGGCCGTGGAAGCGCCGGGAGTGGCGCCCATGACCCTGCCGTCTGGAGGGAACACCCGTGCATGACAACGTGCTGGCCTTGCTGAGTGGAGACCTGTCCCCCTCGGCGCGCATCTGGACCGCGCTGGCGCCCGCGCTGTTCGCGGTCGCGTACTTCCTCGTGGGCCTGGTGCTCTTCTGTATCCGGTGTGCCATCAAGGGCATCCCCCGGGACGCGGAGACGCTGACGCGCGGCAAGTCGGTGCTGGTGGGCTTCTTCCTGCGCCACTACTTCTTCTGGGTCATCCAGCCGCTGTGGACGGTGCTGTTGCGCTCGGGCCTGCCGGCCAACGCGCTGTCCATGCTGTCGGGCCTGCTGGGCGTGTCCTCCGGCGTGGCGGTGGCGGCGGGCCGCTTCGCGCTGGGCGGCTGGCTGTTCCTCTTCGCGGGCGTGCTGGACGTGATGGACGGCCGCGTGGCGCGCACCCGCAAGGAGGCGAACCCCGCGGGCGCGGCGCTGGACTCCGTGCTGGACCGGTACGTGGACTCCGCCATCCTGATGGGCCTGGCCTGGTACTACCGGGACACCTGGGTGCTGCTGCCCGCGCTGGGGGCGCTGATGGGCTCCTCGCTGGTGCCGTACGTGCGCGCCAAGGGGGAAGGCCTGGGCGTGAGCGTGCGCGACGGCGCGATGCAGCGGCTGGAGCGGGTGCTGTTCCTGGGCGTGGGCACGGCGCTGTCGCCCATCCTGGAGGCGCTGTTCTGGCCGGAGCAGAAGCACCCCATGCACTGGCTGGCGGTGGCGGGCCTGGTATTCGTGGCCATCCTGAGCAACGTCACGGCGGTGTCGCGCTTCCGCACGCTGGTGCGGGCCCTGACGCCCAAGAAGCCGGTGACGCAGCGCTCGGGTGTGGCGCTGTTCGGCTTCAACGCGGCGGCGGGCGCCATCGCCACGGCGGTGGACTTCGTGGCGGTGCTGGGCATGGTGGAGTGGGGAGGCATCTCCCCGGTGTGGGCCACGGTGGCCGGCTGCGTGCTGGGCGGCGTGGTGAACTACTCCATCAACCGGGTCATCACCTTCCGCAGCCAGGGGGCGGTGGCGCCGCAGTTGGCGCGCTACACGCTGGTGAGCGCCACCAGCGCGCTGCTCAACGCGGGCGGCGTGGCGCTGCTCACGCTGCACCCGCAACTGGCGTACACGCTGGGCTGGTGGGTGGTGCGCGGCGTCGTGTACTTCGCGTGGAACCTGCCGCTGCAGCGCGACTACGTCTTCAACGACACCTCGGACGAGCTCCTGGAGCAGCGGCCCCATGCGGCGTGACGCGCTCGCCCGCGGCTTGAGGGCCCTGCTGGTGGGGGCCCTGCTTTCGCTCCCGGGGGTGGCGGCGGCGGGTGGCGTGCTGAAGGTGTCCTTCGACTCCAGCGACCGGTACGGCGAGAGCTTCACCTTCGTGGCGGACGCGGACGACGGCACCTACGTGTCGGTGAACCTGACGGTGACGAACATCGGCCCGGGGTCGCGCACGGGCATCTGCCGCGCCACGGTCCTGCGGCCGGGCAAGCGCGCCTGGGCGCCGCAGAAGCGCCTGGGGGCGAACGACTGGAGCTACAACGCGGCCCTGGACCAGTTGACCCTGGGGGAGTGCACCGCCCGGGTCTCGGACACGGGCCTGACGGTGGACGCGGCCCTGGACAACGGCCGGGTGCAGTTGGAGTACGCGCGCAAGCCGGAGCCGTGGTCGCCGGACGGCTCCGTGGTGGAGAGCGGCAAGGACCGCTACCGCCATGAGGTCGTGCTGGCCGGCAGCCCGGTGACGGTGAAGCTGCGCGTGCCACAGCAAGAGGCGGTGACGCTGAAGGGCGGCGGGTACGTGGACCACTCGCGCAGCACGGTGGCGCCGGCGAAGGTGGCGAAGCGCTGGGTGCGCTTCCGCGCGCTCAAGGGGCCGCCCTACGCGGTGGTGCTGGGGCGCGAGGGCCAGGGCGGCGACTACGCGCCGGTGTACCTCTGGGAGGACCAGGGGGACGCGCGGCTGTTGGAGTCCTTCACGCTCAACCAGACGGGGACGAAGGACAAGAGCACCTGGCGGGCGGAGTTCACCGACCGCGACGGCAAGCCGGCCGTGACGCTCAAGGGCACGTCGCTGCTCCAGCGCAGCGCGCCGGTGGAGTCGCTGGGCGTGCTGAGCGGGCTGGTGCGGCCGATGGTGGGCTCGCCGGTGACGTACCTGCTGCGGGGCGTGATGGAGCGCCCGGGCAAGGCGCCGGTGGACGGCCTGATGGAAGTGACGTTGGAAGGCGAGTAGCGGAGCAGGGGTTCTCAGCGTGAGCGAGTCGTTGCTGCGGTCGGTGCATCACGTCCCCGGGGTCCGGGGGTTCGTGCGCAAGCAGGTGCTGCGGGTGGTGGCGCGCGGGGTGGAGTGGACCACCAAGCTGCCCGGCAAGCGCGCCCTCAACGTGTCCCAGGTGAACCCGTGGCTGCACGTGGGCGGCAGCGTGTCCCGCGCGCGCTACGGCGAGTTGAAGGCCCGGGGCATCACCTGTGTCATCGACCTGCGCGCGGAGCGCTGGGACGACCGCGAGGCGCTGGCGGCGCTGGGCATCGAGCTGCTCCACCTGCCGGTGACGGACCGCTACCCGCCGTCCGTGGAGCAGTTGTCGCAAGGGGTGAACTGGGCGCTGCCCCGGCTGGACGCGGGCGGCGTGCTGTACGCGCACTGCGAGCACGGCGTGGGGCGCGGCCCGCTGATGGGCCTGGCGGTCATGGTGGCGCGCGGCTGGGACGCGCCGGAGGCGTACCGGGCGGTGCGCCACGCGCGCTGGCAGGCCACGCTCAACGACCGGCAGTTGCGCGGTCTGGCGGACTTCGTGGCCGCGTGGACGGGCGTTCCGGAGAAGGCGGCCTGGGCAGCGGGGCCCGCCGCCCGCCGCTCCCCATCAGCGCGTCCATCCACCGGTTGCTGATGGCGAAGTTGCGGTCCGGCGTCGCGAAGTGGTGCGCCATGTGGTGCGCGCGCAGCGCCTTGCCCCAGGCCGTGCGCGGCGTGCGGTGGTGCGTGGCCCAGTGGAGCGTGTCGTAGGTCACGTAGCCCCAGACGATGCCCACGAAGTACGGGAGCATCTCCGCCGGGCGGCCCACCCACCACAGCGACACCCCGATGAGCGAGGACAGCGGCACGGTGACGATGAGCGGCATCACCAGGCGCTGCGAGTCGTCCGGGTACTTGTGGTGGTAGCCGTGCGCAATCTCATGCACCCGCCGGCTGAGCGGGCCCTTGCCCTCCCAGTGGAAGAAGAACCGGTGGATGCAGTACTCCATGAGGATCCACGTCAGCAGGCCCAGCGGGATGAACAGCAGGGCCCGCCCCACCGTCGTCCGTCCCCCTGACAGCCCCCACCCGAGCAGGCCCAGCGTGAGCGGGCCGTAGAGCAGGACCGGCACCGCGGGGTGTAGCTTCGAGGCCGCCTCGAGGAAGGCGTTCTCGAACATCCGGCCAGATTGATACCTGAAGTATGAGCGCCCCATACAGGACGAAGGTGGGGCCGGGGACCGCCGGGTGCCCATGCCCGTTCGTCCCTCCGCGGTGTTGCCTTGCGGACCGGCCCCGCCCTCCCCGGGCGCCTCAGCTCTCCGCGGGGCGCTGGCCTTCGTCGCCGCCGGCCGCCGGGGTGGACGTGGCGCTGCTGTGCTTGTTGCGCCAGCGGTCCACGAGCAGCAGGAGCGCCGGGAAGCCCACCAGCACGACCACCATGTTCACCGCGAAGCCCAGGTTGGCCAGGTCGCCAATGGAGTTGAGGCCCGGGTGCTTGGCGAACACCAGCGCCAGGAAGCCGATGGCGCTCGTGAGCAGGCCGCCCGTGATGGCCCGGCCCGTCTCCGCGTAGACGGTGACGAAGTCCGCGCCCGGCTCGCCCAGGCGCTCAATCAGGTGCACGCCCGCGTCCACCGTCGTGCCGATGAGCACCGGGATGACCACGATGTTCAGGTAGTTGAACTGCAGGCCCATGAGGGACATCAGGCCCACCAGCGCCGCGATGGACAGCAGCGTGGGCAGCATGCAGATGACCGCGTTGCGCAGCGAGCCCAGCGTCAGCCACATGGCCAAAAAGACGCTGACCACCGCGGCCACCAGGATGCGCGGGCCCTCGGAGGCCACCATGTCCAGGATGTCCGCCAGGATAAGCGCCTCGCCCGCCGCGGACACCTGGCTGCCGTCCGGCATCTGGAGGTTGCGCACCTCCTTGGTGAAGCGCCGCGTGCCCGCGCCGTCCGATAGGCTCACGTTCGCGTAGACCAGCACCACGCCGCCCTTCTGGCCGGCCGCGGGCTCGAACTGGCGGCGCAGGCTCACCGGCAGGTCCTCGCGCGTGAAGGGCTTCGCGCCCGTCATCTTCACCGCGCGCACCAGGTCGTCACGCTGGGCCTTGTCCACGCGCTCCGGGTCGATGCGCTGGAGCTTCTGGTGGATGGACTGGAGCAGCGCGTGCTTCTCCTCCTGGTGCTGGGGCACCAGGTCCTCCAGCGCGCCCACGAAGTCGATGGTGGAGTCCTTGCCGTACTTCTCCTTGCGCGCCTGGAGCTGCTTCACCACCTCGCGCTCCATCGGCTCCGAGTCCGTCAGCACCACCACCGGCGTCGCCGAGTAGCCCAGGATGTGGTCGATGCGCCGGTCCAACCGCACGCTCGGCAGCGACACGTCATCCAGCTTCGTGGAGTCGTAGTTGAAGCTCACGCGGTACGCCTGGCTGATGAGCCCCACCAGCGCCACGCCGATGACGATGGCCACCGCGCGGTAGCGGCGCGGCAGGAAGCGCGCCAGCATCGCCATGGGCCCGGACTGCGACTGGTGCTCGCGCGGCACCCAGCCCCAGCGCGACACCAGCCCCAGCAGCGCCGGCAGGATGAGCAGGTACGACGCCACGCTCACCATCATGCCCACCGCCGCGATGACGCCGAACTCGTGGAACGCCCTGAACTCCGACCACGACAGGCTGAGGAACGTGAGCGCCGCCACCAGCGCGGAGATGAGCGCGGAGAAGCCCGTGTGCCGGAACGTCTCCCGCACCGCCTCCTCCGACGTCATGCCCTCCGAGCGCAGCGTGCCCCACCGCCCCAGCAGGTGGATGCCGTGCTCCACGCCCAGGCCGCCCAGCACCGCCGCCAGGAAGCCCGTCAGCAGGTTCACCTGCCCGTACGCGACGCCCACGAAGCCGTAGGTCCACGACAGGCCCGCGACCACCGGCACCATGGTGAGGCCCACGGACAGGCCGCTGCGGAAGTGGAAGATGAGGTAGGCCAGCAGCAGCACCAGCGCCAGCGTGGACGCGCGCGCCAGGTCGCCGGTGATGACCGCCTGCTGGTCGATCTTCTTCTTGAACGTGCCGGTGATCTCCGTGCGGAAGCCGGGGCCGTACTTCGACAGGTCCTGCTTCGCCAGGTAGTCCTCCACCTGGGCGATGACCGTCTTGGAGTAGCCCAGGTCCGCGGACGAGCCCCGGGCCTTGAGGAGCATCACCACCATGCGCTCCTGCTGATCCAGGTAGTACAGGCCGCCCTGCCCCGCGAGCCGCATGTTCGCGCCGCCGGTGTACTTCTTCTGGATGTCGCTGAAGTCCAGGGACGGGGGCGCCTCTTCCTCCAGGCGCACGAAGAGCGGGTTGGCCTGCTCCTTCTCCCACGCGAACCTCGCGTCGATGCGCTCCTCGATGGTCTTCAGGTCCGGCAGGTCCACGTAGTAGAGGCCGTGCTCGTCGAAGAACTGGCTGGGCCGCTGCGCGTTGACGAAGCGGATCTCCGACAGCGTCGCCAGCTTCGGCGCCATGTCATCCACGAACTGCTTGAGCTGCTCGGGCTCCGCGCCGATGCCGGCCACCACCACGTTGCCCTGGCCGCCGAAGCGCGTGCGCAGCTTCTCCAGGTCCTGCACGGACTGGAACGACTTGGGCAGCAGGTTGGCCAGGTCCGCGTTGAGGCGCAGGTCGCGCGCGAAGAAGGTGCCGAGGCCCGTCAGGACCAGCGTCACGAACAGCGCCACCCAGGGCCTCTGGTGGCTGCGGGCCGCCAGGGAGCCCATCGCCGCCTCGAACCGTCCGGACCACCGCGTCTCACTCATGGATGTGATTTCCTGCTGAAAGCCCGCGCCTGACGGCCGGGGACAACCTTGAGCCCGAACGAACCGGGCCGCTCACGCGTATATGCCTCGGGCCACCGTGCGTCCAGGCATCGGCCCGGGGCCTCCACTGGCCGCATGCCCGGCCTGGGGAACAAGAGGCGCATCAACGAACGCCGCCATGTATGCCGCCCGGGCGCGAAGCCCGCCAGGGGATCCGCTTCTCCTCTGGGGATTGAGGCATTTTGCCCCACCCTTCCAGACGTGGCGGACGGGCGGAGCGACCCCTCGCGCCGTCGTGTCGGAGGATCGCGGCGTGGCCAGCTTCTGCTTCGACATGGGCCCTGCCAGGAGGCAGGCGCCGCTGGGGGGCATGGTCGATGGCCTCGAACCCGTCTTCAGCAGCGGAGCGCGCGTGGATGCACCGGGTGGAGCGCGCGATGGGTGCGCTGGCTGCGCACAACCACCGCCGCCCCTTCACGGCGCTCGTCTGCGCGCTGGTGCTGTCCGTGCTGGGGCTGCTGTCCGCGCGCCACCTGACCCTCAACGCGAACCTGGTGGACCTGCTGCCCCGGTCCTTCGAAAGCGTGCAGGCCATCCACACCCTGGAGCAGCGCTTCGGCGCCCAGGGGTGGGTGGTGGTGGTGGGAGAGAACGGGGACCCGGCGCAGCTCCAGAAGTTCGCGGAGGACGTGGCGCCGAAGCTGGAGGCGCTGCCGGGCATCCGCTACGTGGAGATCACCCGCCCCAGCAGCTTCTTCCGCGCCCACGCGCTCTACTTCCTGTCGCCCGAGGACCTGCGGGAGGTGGAGCGCCGCATCGACGCGCGCCTCACCTGGGAGAAGGCGCGGGCCAACCCGCTCTTCGTGTCGCTGGACGATGAGCCGCCCCCGCCGCTGGACTTCTCCGACCTGGAGCAGAAGTACGGCGGCGGCGCGGTGACGCGCCTGTCCAGCCACCCCAGCGACTACTACCTGGACCCGGACGCGCGCCGCGTGGTGGTGCTGGCCAAGCCGGAGGTGTCGTCCGCGGACCTCACCTTCTCCACGAACATCATCCAGGAGGTGCGGGGCGTCCTGCGGCGCGAGGACCTGTCGAAGTACGGCCCCGGCTTCCACACGTCCATCACCGGCTCGTTCCAGAAGAAGATGGATCAGCAGGCGCAGATCACCCGCGACGTGGCGGTGTCCTCCACGGTGGCCACGGTGCTGGTGCTGCTCTACCTGTTCCTGCACTTCCGCAGCGTGCTCGCGGTGGGGATGGTGCTGGCGCCGGTGGGCGCGGGCCTGGCGTGGACCTACGGCCTGGTGGGCGTGGCGTACGGCCGCGTCAACCTGCTCACGGCCTTCCTGGGCGCCATCCTGGGCGGCCTGGGCGTGGAGCACGGCATCCACCTCCTGGGCCGCTACCTCACGCTGCGCGGAGAGGGGTGCTCCTCCGAACAGGCCACGCGCGAGTCCTTCATGCACACGGGCGGCGCGGCGCTGGTGTCCGCGCTGGTGGCGGCGCTCACCTTCTTCGTGCTGGGCACGTCCAGGCTCACGGCGTTCCGCGAGTTCGGCGTCATCGCGGGCGTGGGCATGCTGGTGCTCATCCTGGCGTACGTGCTGGTGCTGCCGGCGGTGCTGGGGCTGGGGGCGCGCTGGGGCTGGAGGCCTCGCGCGAAGGCCACGGAGATGACGGAGGCGCCGCTGGGCCGCGTCATCACCCGCCGGCGCGGGCTGCTCACGGCGGTGTCCGCGCTCGTCGTGGCGGGCCTGCTCACGCAGATTCCGCGCCTGCGGTTCGACTACGACATCGGCTCGCTGCAGGACCAGCGCCTGGACTCGTTCGTGCTGGACCGCGCCGTCAACCAGCTCATCGGCTACTCGCAGGTCCCGCTGGTGGTGCTCACGCGCTCCCGCGCGGAGGAGGCCGCGGTCGTGCGGGAGCTCCAGGAGCGCAAGCGGCGGCTGGGCGCGAACTCCACGGTGGACTTCGTCGCGGCGCTCGCGAGCCTGGTGCCGGAGCGGCAGGCGGAGAAGCAGGCCATCCTGAAGGACATCGGGAAGCTGGTGGAGGACGTGCCCGAAGGGCAGCTCACCCCGGAGCAGCGCGGGCAGTTGGCGGAGCTGCGCAGGCAGGTGCGGGCGAAGCCCTTCACGGAGGCGGACCTGCCCTCCAGCGTGCGGCAGCAGTTCCAGGGGCGCGGCGGCCCGGGCACGGGCTTCGTGCTGGTGTACCCCTCCGCGGACCAGTCCGACGGACGGGCCATGCGCCGGATGGCGAAGGAGGTCCGCGGCATGACGCTGCCGGACGGCCGGCCCGCGGTGGTGGCCGGCGAGGCGATGGTGCAGGCGGACATCTTCAACCTGGTGTCTCACGAGGCGCCGTTCATCCTGCTGGGCTCCACGCTCATGGTGCTGCTGGCCATGTGGGTGACGCTGGGCGGCCTGCGCCTCGCGCTGCTGTGCCTGATGCCCACGGTGGTGTCGCTGTTCGCGGTGCTGGGGGTGATGCCGCTGCTGCGCATGGAGTTCAACTACCTCAACATCCTGGTCATCCCGGTGCTCATCGGGACGACGGTGGACGCGGGCGTGCACCTCATCACGCGGCTCGCGTCGCCGCGCAGCGACTTCGTGCGGGTGTACTCGGAGACGGGGAAGGCCATCTGCGGCGGCCTGCTCACGAGCGCGGTGGGGTTCGGCGCGCTGCTGCTCGCGGACCACCCGGGCCTCAACTCGATTGGCGCCCTGGCGAACGTGGGGTTCGGGATGAACCTGCTCATCATGCTGGTGACCTTCCCGGCGTTGCTGCTGGTGCTCTCCGACCGCAAGCGCCGCCGCCGTGCGGTTCCCCCGAGGCTCCGGGGTGAGCAACTCATGGAGGACGGCCAGGGTCCTCACCGGCCCACGCCCTCCCATCAGGCCGGGGTGTCGCCCGTCTGGCCCCATACCCGCGAGGAGTAGAGCGATGTCCCAACAATGGATCTGGATGAGCGTGGCGGCGGGCACCCTGGCGCTGGGCTCCGCGCACGCGCAGGTGGATCCGAACTCCGCGGGCGCCATCACCACCAGCCAGCCGAACCCCGGAGCACCTGCGGGCACCCCCGCCCCCCTCAGCGGCGTGTCGGCCAGTCCGGTGACCCAGCCCATTGGAGACATCACCGGCGCGAACACGGGCACCGGCGGCGCCGGCACGAGCACGGGCGCGGTGATTCCGCAGCCCTACAGCGCCCAGCCGTCCCTCTCCGGCACCGCGCCGTCCAGCCCCGGCAACGCCACCACCGTGACGGGCGGAGGCACCGTGGTGGCGCCCGGCTCGGCCACCACCGTGACGGGCACCGGCGCGGTGCTGGCCCCCGGCACCAGCTCCACCGTGGCGGGCTCCACGGGCTCCACCGCCACCACGGGCGCGCTGATGCCGCCCGCCACGACGACCCCCGGCACCCTGGCGCCGGGCGCCTCCACCAGCGTCGTCACGCCGGGGACCCCGACGGGCACCATGTCCAGCACGGGCGCGGTGCTGCCGCCGGCCACCGGCCTCACGCCGCCCACCATCACGGGCTCCCAGCCCACCACCACGCTGTCGCCGGGCGGCAACACGCTGACGCCGGACAGCAACACGTCCAGCAACTCCGTGACGCCCATTGGCGGCGGCAACGTGACCCAGCCTCCGAGCCCCTGAGCCCCCGAGGCCCGGGCTCGCCGGCTCGCACTCCAGGCCACCGGGCCTGACGCGCGCAGGACAACCCCCTTCCGCGCAACCCACCCCTCGCGTCCGCCCCTGCCGTCCCCCGAGCAGGCAGGCGGATGAGCCACCCCTGCACACACCCCGGGGCCTGCTCACCTTCGGTCCTGCAGGCAGCCAGGACCTTTCAAGCAGTCAGACTCCTATCGGGGGAATCCACATGAAGAAGTTCCTGAAGACCCAGCTCACGGTGGCGGCGGTTCTCGCGGGTGCTCTCGCGCTCGGCACGGGCTGTAAGTCGGACCAGTCCGCGACGCGCGGCACCGAGCCGGCGCCGGCCTCCGACTCCACCATGGGCACGGACTCCAGCGGCACGGGGACGGACACGACCGGCTCCGGCACCACCACCACGCCGCCGCCCAGCAGCGGCGGCTCCGGCTACGACACAGGCAGTACGTCGCAGGACCCGACGATGCCTCCGTCGGACATGGACACCGGCGGCTCCGGCACGACGGATGACTCCACGCTGCCGCCCGCGAACGACGACGGCACGATGGATCCGGGCACGGGCGGCGCGGGCACCGGCGAGGCCGAGCCCGGCGTGCACGACGGCGAGATGACCGAGCCGGGCACGGGCGGCTCCGGCATGGACACGGACGACAGCGCCATCCCGGACGACAGCGACCTGCCCAACGACTCCACGCTGGACCCGAACAACTCCGGCGCCAAGGGCAACATGACCACGCCGGTGCCGGACTCCACCGGCACGATGGCGCCCAACAACGGCACCACGCGCTAGGCCCCTTCGGGCTGTCCCTGGAAGCGCCCGCGGCCTTCACGGTCGCGGGCGCTTCGCCGTTTCCAGCGGCGGCGCTTCGCGCGCGAACAACGAGACCCCACCGACGCCCGGTGGCGTCAGCGGGGTCTGGAGACAACCGGTTCCTGGGAGGCTCAGGTCACCTTGACGCCCGGCGAGAAGGGCTGGCCCACCGGTTCGATGATGCGCGGGCTCCCGTTGTCCCCCGGCCCGTTGCCGGGACCTCCACCCGGGTCGAAGGTGGACGGCACGTGGCGTTCCCGCCGCTCCTCCTCCGTCCCGGCCTCGCGCGCGGGAGGCAGGTCCTCCAAGGGGATGTGCAGCACGTCTTTCTTGCTCTTGCTCATGACGAACGCCTCCTTTCCCCTCTCAGGTTGGGGTGGGCGGGGGCATTGCGCCACCGGGCGCCCCCCCGCCCGCATGGTCCCCTGCCTCAGAATGCGTCTCTCTTGGATGACAGGGAGCGGGCGGGGGCTTATCCAAAGAGGTCCAGGCAGCGCGCACCCATCACCGAAAGCGTCCAACGCATGAAGCTGTTGCTGGCAGGCCGACGAGGAGCAAGCGATCCGCTGTTCGCCCCCCCGGAGGCGTCCCTGCCCTGGCTTCAGCGCGTGGAGGCCTGGTTCCAGCAGGTGGCTGAAGGCGTGCTGGAGAGCAGCCATATCGAGGACGGCCCGCAGGGCGCGCCCGTGCTGCACCTGCGCCTGCACCCGGCCGCGGCGGAGGTCATGCTGCTCGCGGCGACCCAGGAGCGCGTCGTCGTGTCCGCGGACACCAGCGCCGCGGGGCCCGGCTACCACCGCTACCTGGTGGACCTGCTCAAGGGGCTGGGCGACCTGTACGGCATCTCCTGGGCCCCGCCCGACGAGGACGTGGGCGTGGGCGACGCCACGGGCTACTTCCACGGCGGCGACGTGGACCTGGTGGAGAAGCACTTCCTGGGCTGGCTCCAGCACTCGGTGGGTCAGGTGCTGCGCATGCGCAGCCTGGGCAACTCCGGCTTCGCGCTGTCCATGCGCTTCGGCCACACCTTCCAGCACCCGGGCGCGCTGCTCACACCCATGGGGCCTCGCGACGAGCGCTGGCTGCGCACCGTGCACGAGGACCCGCGGCAGGGCACGGACGTGTTCCCCTGGTGGAACCCCGGCGTGGACGCGCGCGAGCGCTTCACGCGCGCCCTGTGCCGCCTGTGGACGGACGTCGTCTGGCGCCCGCCGCTCCTGGAAGAGGAGCGCCAGCGCCTGCGCGACGTGGCCCGGCTGCTGGAGCAGGCCTGGCGCGAGGACCCCTCGCTCCCCTACCCGTGGCGCGAGTGGCAGGAGGTGCTCGGCTACCTGGGCCTGGGCGGGACGGTGGCGGAGGAGGTCCACCGCCGCGCCCTGGAGTCGCCCGGCGTGGGGCCGTCCATCGGCTACCGGCGGGGCTCCGTGCAGGTGGCGCTCCCGGAGGGCTGGGAGATTCGCATCCCCGGCTCGCTGGCGGAGGCGCGCCTGGGCGACGGAAGCTGGGTGGCCCGCGACCACCGCCGCACCGTGCGCGTGGTGCCCCTGGAGGACTCCGCGGAGGAGCCACTGGCGCCCACCAGCCCGGAGCGCAAGGCCCTGGAGCTGGAGCACCACGGCGCCCGCGTCAGCGGCCGCGCGTCCCTGCACATGGGCCCCGGCGAGTGCCGGCTGACGGCCCTGTGCCGCTCCGGCAGCCGCCGCGCCCTCTGCGTGGTCAGCTTCGATGATCCCGAGGAGCAGGACTGGGCCCTGGGCACCTGGCGTTCGCTGGACCACGCCGTCGCGGCCTGACGGGCAGGTTGTTTCAGCACCGACCACTTGCCAGAGCGCCGCCCGGTGGACAGTCAGCGCACCCGGACGTCTTGCCGCACAGCGCAGTCGCACCCACATTCCGGCGGCAGTTTCCCCACGGAATCGAGTGAGACGCATGAGCAGCAAGCGGGAGATCTGGCCGGGCAAGCCCTGGCCGCGAGGCGCGACCTTCGACGGCTCGGGCACCAACTTCGCGGTCTATTCGCAGGTGGCCACACGCGTGGAGGTGTGTCTCTTCGACCGGGCGGACCCGACGAAGGAGATCGAACGCTTCGACTTGCCGATGAGCACCGAGTTCGTCTGGCACGGCTACGTGCCGGACCTGGAGCCCGGGACGCTGTACGGCCTGCGCGTGCACGGGCCCTACGAGCCGGAGAAGGGGCACCGCTGCAACCCGCACAAGCTGCTCGTCGACCCCTACGCCAAGGCGCTGTACGGCGAGGTGGACTGGAAGCAGCCGGTGTTCGGCTACCCCCTGGAGCATCCGAAGAAGGACCTGATGCGCGACGAGCGCGACAGCGCGGCCGGCATGCCCAAGGGCGTGGTGGTGAGCGACTTCTTCGACTGGGGCAACGACCGGCGCCTGGACATCCCGTGGCGCAAGACGGTCATCTACGAGGCCCACGTGCGCGGCCTCACCATGCGCCACCCGGGCGTGCCGGAGCACCAGCGCGGCACGTACGCGGGCCTGGGCTCGCCGGCCATCATCGAGCACCTGCAGAAGCTGGGCGTCACCGCGGTGGAGCTGTTGCCGGTGCAGGCGTTCGCGGACGACTCGTTCCTCAACGACAAGGGCCTGTCGAACTACTGGGGCTACAGCACGCTGAACTACTTCTCCCCGGAGCAGCACTACGCCAGCCGCAAGACGCCGGGCGGCGCGGTGGCGGAGTTCAAGGCGATGGTGAAGGCGCTGCACGCGGCGGGCATCGAGGTCCTCCTCGACGTCGTCTACAACCACACGTGCGAGGGCAACCACCTGGGGCCCACGCTGTCGTTCAAGGGCATCGACAACGCGTCGTACTACTGGACCATGCCGGAGGCGCGGCACTACCTGGACTTCACCGGGTGCGGCAACAGCCTCAACGCGTCCAACCCGCAGACGGCGCGCTTCATCGTGGACAGCCTGCGCTACTGGGTGGAGGAGATGCACGTGGACGGGTTCCGCTTCGACCTGGCCACGGTGCTGGGCCGCAGCGGCAAGGGCGGCTACGACCCGAACGCGCCCATCTTCCAGATCATCAACCAGGACCCGGTGCTGGGCCGCGTGAAGCTCATCGCGGAGCCGTGGGACGTGGGCCTGGGCGGCTACCAGGTGGGCGGCTTCCCGTCGCCGTGGCACGAGTGGAACGGCAAGTACCGGGACGCGCTGCGCAAGTACTGGAAGGGCGACGAGAACCAGGCCGCGGAGGTGGGCTACCGGCTCACGGGCAGCGCGGACCTGTTCGCGGCGGCGCGCCGGCGTCCGCAGGCGTCCATCAACTTCGTCACCGCGCACGACGGCTTCACGCTGCACGACCTGGTCACGTACAGCAGCAAGCACAACGAGGCCAACGGCGAGCACAACCGCGACGGCGCGGATGACAACCAGGCGTGGAACTGCGGCGTGGAGGGAGAGACGGACGACACCGACATCATCTCCCTGCGCGAGCGCCAGAAGCGAAACCTGCTGGCGTCGCTGTTCCTGTCCACGGGCGTGCCCATGATTGTCGCGGGCGACGAGATGGGCCGCACGCAGCATGGCAACAACAACGCCTACTGCCAGGACAACGAGCTGTCGTGGGTGGACTGGAACCTGGACACGACGCGCCAGGACCTCCTGGAGTTCACGCGCAAGCTCATCCAGTTCCGCCACGGGCAGTCGGTGCTCCAGCGCCGCCGCTTCTTCCAGGGCGAGCACCTGTGGGAGTCCGAGCACAAGGACCTGGCGTGGTTCCGGCCGGACGGCACGGAGATGGGCGCGGAGGACTGGCAGAAGCCCTTCGTGCGCTCGCTGGCGTTCCTGCTGGGGGGCGACGCCATCCCCACGCCGGACGAGCGCGGCCAGCGCGTCAGCGGCGACTCGCTGCTCGTGCTGCTCAACGCGCACCATGAGCCGGTGACCTTCACGGTGCCGCCGCCGGGCGAAGGCGGCGCGTGGCGGCTGGAGCTGTACACGGCGGACGACAAGCGCGGCGGCGAGGAGATGAAGCCCGGGAAGTTCGAGATGGCCGGGCGGTCGCTCGCGGTGTTCCGCAAGCCTGGACCGGGGTTCAACGGCGCGGCGTGATAGAGCGTGCGCACCTTGTTTTCGAGGAGCGCACGGCATGGCGGACGAGGACGACGGCGGCAGGAGGGAAGAGGCCGCCGTCGCGCGGGTGTACGGGGAGATCGCCTCCGCCTACGAGGTGCTCTACCCGTCCCTGCATCGCTACGGCGACCGGGTGGAGCGCTTCCTCGCGGACGTGATGAAGCCGGGCCTGCGCGTGCTGGACATGGGCTGCGGCCCGGCGCTGCACACGCGAGGCCTGGACGCGTCCGTGGACGTGGTGGGCCTGGACCTGGCGCCGGAGATGCTGGAGCTGGCGCAGCGCGCGCGGCCCGCGGGCACGTGGCGCGTGCACAGCTACATGGAGCCGGTGCCGGAGGACCTGGGCACGTTCGACGTCGCGCTGGTGATTGGGTGTCTGGACTTCTGTGACGACCTGCCGCGCGTGCTGGGGCACCTGGGCCGCGTGCTGAAGCCGGGCGCGCGGATGTTGTTCACGGTGCTGGAGCGCAGGCCCGGGCTGGAGGCGCACGAGGCGTCCACGCGCCGGGCCCGCACGGCGGACACGGACGTGACGCTGCACCTGTGGAGCGCGGAGGAGACGGCGCGCGCGGTGGAGTCCGCGGGCCTGCGGGTGCGTGGGTACGTGCACGGACCCGGCTGGGAGCTGATGGCCGAGGAGCGCGTGATGTGGTTCGGCTGGTGGGACGTGACGCGCGGCTGAAGGGGTGCCGTCAGGATTTCCGCACGCTCGCGTCTGGTGGCCCCGTCGGCGAACTTCAGGGGGCGCACGGGGTTGTCCCGAGGCGTCCGACTCCATGCGCGGGCGCTTTGCGCCAGGGCATGCCACTCGGACGTTCCTCACGGCCATCACCGCCGGGTGTTCCTGCCGCTATCGAAGGCCGTACCGGTCGCGCGCCACCGTGAGGCGCGCATGGCTGCCCTTTGCTGGGCAAAAACCGAACTAGCTCAACCTGGTAGAGCACGAGACTCAAGATCTCGGTGTCGAAGGTTCGAATCCTTCGTTCGCCCGGGACCCCGTCGTTTGTCGCTGGTGCCAACGCGAGTCCACCGCGTCCTCCTCCCCACGCCGCACACTGGCCGGTCGCCAGGGCCTCTGGAGGCTTCCGTGCTGTTCGCGGAAGCGCTCCGGTCGCCGTCCGTGACCGGCATCCGGTGCGGAAGCCCGGGAGGCTGAACGCGGATCCGGACGGTCTGTTCGCGCGACGCGCCCGTGGGGCGGCGGGGTCCTCTTCCCAGCAGCCGGGCTGCACTCCTTTTCTTGTCGTCGAGGTGACGTGTCATGGGCATTGGTCGGGTGGAAGTGGCGCAGAACGAGCGGCTGTTCGTGGTGGTGAACGGGAAGGCGGAGCAGTACCTGGGGCCGGGCCGGCACTGGGTGGTGCGTCCGTTCCAGACCGTCCGCTTCGAGCGCGTGCCGCTGGAGCCACCGGTCACCCGGCTGGATGAGGCGAAGCTCGCGCTGGTGCCGGAGAAGGACCTCCAGGTGCTGGAGCTGGGCGCGGACGAGCGCGCGGTGGTCTTCCATCACGGCCAGCCGGTGCGGTGGCTGGGGCGGGGCCAGCACCAGGTGTGGACGGCGCAGCGGCTGCCCGGTCGAACCGGTCGGCCGGAGACGCCGACGGTGCGAGTGGAGCGCGTGGACGTGTCCGGGGTGGCGACGGAGCCCCCGCGGGACGAGGTGCGCGCGCTGATTCCGGCCAGCGACTACGTGGAGACCACGGCCACGGAGGGCACGGTGGCGCTGCGGTACGTGAACGGCGTGCTGGATGCCGTGCTGCCGCCGGGCCGTCACGCGGCGTGGACGGTCGCGCACAAGGTGCAGTTCGCGGTCATCGACCTGCGCGAGAAGCTGCTCCACGTCACCGGCCAGGAGGTGATGACGAAGGACCGCGTGACGCTGCGGCTCAACCTGTCCGCGGCGTACCGGGTGGTGGACGCGCGGCGGCTGGCGGTGGTGGCGCGGGCGCCGGATGAAATCCTCTACCTGGCCATGCAGCTCGCGGCGCGCGAGGCCGTGTCCACGCGCACGCTGGACGAGTTGCTGACCGCGCGCGAGGCCGTGTCCACGGAGCTGTACGCGCAGGTGAAGTCGGGGGCGGAGGGCGTGGGCCTGGAGCTGCTGCGCTTCGGCATCAAGGACGTAGTGCTGCCGAAGGAGATGAAGGACCTGCTCAACCGGGTCATCCAGGCGCAGAAGGAGGCGGAGGCCAACGTCATCCTGCGGCGCGAGGAGACGGCGGCGACGCGCTCCATGGCGCAGACGGCGAAGGTGCTCGCGGAGAACCCGCTGCTCGTGCGGCTCAAGGAACTGGAGGCGTACAAGGACCTGGCCGCGAAGGTGGGTCAGGTGCACCTCGTGCTCGGTGAGGGCGCGGTGCCCACGCTCCAGCTCAAGGGCGGCTGACACACACGGCTGTGTGGCTTCACAGCCACACAGCCTGTCTTCTCAGAGGGGAACCGGGGTTGGCCCGGGGGCTGCAATGTCCCCGGGCACACCCTGAAACCAAGGTTCCCGACCATGCGAGTCCTGCTCGCCACGCTCTTCGTCTGTCTTCTGGCCGCCCCGGCCGCTGCGCAGCAACCCTGTCCCCCGGCTGCTTCGCCCACCGCGGGCGTGGCCCAGGGCACCCTGGTGGCCCGCTTCCGCGCGCAGCCCGACACGGCGTGCCCGGACACGGAGCCGCGCACCTTCAGCCTCAAGCACACGGAGGTGGCCGCGGAGGTCAGCGGGTTCCTCGCCTCCGTCACCGTGACGCAGGTGTTCGAGAACCCCTACTCCGCTCCCCTCGAAGCGCTCTACGTCTTCCCGCTGCCGGAGCTGGCCGCCGTGGATGGCATGGAGATGCACATCGGCGAGCGCGTCATCACGGGCGTCATCCAGACCCGTGAGCAGGCCCGCGACACCTACGAGCGCGCCAAGGCCGAGGGCAAGACGGCCGCGCTGCTCGACCAGGAGCGCCCCAACATCTTCACCCAGTCCGTCGCCAACATCCTCCCCGGCGAGACCATCCGCGTGCGCATCCACTACGTGGAGCGCCTCACCTACGACGCCGGCACCTACCGCCTCAGCTTCCCCATGGTCGTGGCCCCCCGCTTCATCGGCGGCGCGCCGCTGCCCACGCGCCAGGGCGAAGGCGTGGAGCCCGACACCACCTCCGTCCCCGACGCGAGCCGCATCACGCCCCCCGTCCTCACCGACACGCGCAGCGGCCATGACATCCAGCTCACCGTGCGCCTGGACGCGGGCCTCCCGGTCCACTCGCTGCGCTCCACCACCCACCGCGTGGACGTGAAGCGCGACGGACCGTCCCGCGCCACCGTGAGCCTGGGCCGCGATGACCGCATCCCCAACAAGGACTTCATCCTCGAGTACGTCGTCGCCGACGCGCTCATCCGCCCCGCCGTCCTCATGCACCGCGCCCCCGGCGCGGACCACGGCTACTTCCTGGTGATGCTCAACCCGCAGTTGTCCCCCACCCAGCGGGAGATCGTCCCGCGCGAGCTCTACATGGTGCTCGACACGTCCTGCTCGCAGTCCGGCCTCGCCATCGAGAAGTCCAAGGCCATCACGAAGGAGGTGCTCAACCACCTGATGCCGGAGGACACCTTCCAGGTCCTCAACTTCGACACGCAGGTGACCAAGTTCGCGCCCACCGCCGTCCCCGCCACGCCGGAGAACATCCAGAACGCCCTGCCCTACGTCGCCAACTTCTGGGGCGGTGGCGGCACCGACGTGAACATCGCCGCCCGTGAAGCCATGCTGCCCCCGAACGACCCCGCCCGCCTGCGCATGGTGCTCTTCATGACGGACGGCCTCATCGGCGGTGACGAGCAGGTGCTCGGCACGCTCCAGGAGCACCTCCGTGAAGAGACGCGCATCTTCGCCGCCGGCGTGGGCTCCAGCACCAACCGCTACCTCATCACCAAGATGGGCGAGCTGGGCCGCGGCGCCTCCACGCTCGTCAACCTCAACCGCCCGGAGGAGGACGTCGCCCGCGAGTTCGAGCAGCGCATGCGCGGCCCCGTCCTCACCTCCGTCCACGTGGACACGGACGGCCTGCCCGTCAGCGACGTGTACCCCAAGTCCGTGCCGGACCTCTTCGCCGGCCAGCCACTGTTCCTCGTGGGCAGGTTCACGGGCACCGGTGACGGCGTCCTCCGCATCTCCGGCCGCGTGCGGGGCCAGGTCCGCCACTTCGACGTGCCCGTGCACTTCCCCGAAGTGGCCCCGGAGCACGACTCGCTCAAGAGCCTCTGGGCCCGCCAGCGCATCGAGGAGCTCACCGTGGAGGGCTACCGTGGCGAGACGCCCGAGATCATCCAGGGCATCACCGACACCGCGCTCCAGTACCACCTGATGAGCCGCTACACGTCCTTCGTCGCGGTGGAGCAGGTGGCCCGCACGAACCCCGACGGTGAGATGGTCCGCGAGATGGTCCCCGTGCAGCTCCCCGACGGCATGGTCTCCGGCGCGCTCAGCCGCGAGGAGATTCCCCCCGGCGACCCCATCATCTCCGTGCGCGCCCCGCGCAACGCCCGCCGCGTCACCGCCTACTTCCCCTTCGGCCTGGTGAAGCCGCTCACGTTCGACAACCTCACCCGCTCCTGGCGCGGCCGGTTCCTCGTGCCGCTGGGCGTCGCGGATGGCTACTACACCGTGTTCATCATCGCGGAGCTGGCGGACGGCCGCGTGGAGCGCAGCGAGGTGCGCTACCGCCTGGACTCGAAGGGCAACGACTTCGACGTCGTCCTCTCCCAGAAGGAGCTCGCCGCCGGTGACACGCTGACGCTGGACGTGGACGCGGTGGAGGCCACGCAGGAGGTCAGCGTGTACGGCGACCTCTTCGGCGAGGACCAGCACCTCTTCGACTCGCAGGACGGCCTGCGCTTCACGAAGTCGCTGGTCATCCCGGAGGGCACGCCCGCCGGTTCCTACGAGTTGGTGTTCGTCGCCCGCGACGCCGCCGGCAACCGCTTCGAGCGCCGGGAGACGCTGCGCGTCATCCACGCTCGGCGTGACTGACCCGCGAATCAATCTCGGATACCCTGGCGGCCCGTTTCGGCCCCGCGCCTTCACCGGCGCGGGGCTGGTTGCTTTCGCACCCGGCCGCGAGGAGTCCTTCGATGTCGTCGTCCCTGCACTACACGCCCAACCTCCGCGATATTGAGTTCAACCTCTTCGAGTTCCTGGACATCGGCCACACGTCGCTGGGCAAGGCGCCCTTCGGGGACCTGGACGAGACGGCGGCCCGGCAGACGCTGCAGACGTTCGCGCAGTTGTGCACGCAGGAGCTGGCGAAGAGCTTCGACGAGTCCGAGCACAACCCGCCGAAGCTGGAGAACGGCGAGGTGAAGCTGCCCCCCGGCCTCAAGGCCGCGATGGGCGCCTACTACGACGCGGGCATGCACCTGTTGGAGACGCCCCCGCACCTGGGCGGCCTGGGCGCGCCGCCGTCGCTGGGCTGGGCCGCGTTCGAGCTGCTCCTGGGCTCCAACCCCGCGCTGGCGTTCTTCACGCTGGGCAACCTGCTCGCGCGCGTCATCGACCGGCTGGGCACGGAGTCGCAGAAAAAGCGCTTCCTGCCGCACATCCTGGACAAGCGCTGGAGCGGCTCCATGGTGCTGACGGAGCCGGACGCGGGCAGCGACGTGGGCGCCGCGCGCACCAAGGCCCGGCACGTGGACGGCGACGTCTGGGAGATTGAAGGCGTCAAGCGCTTCATCACCAACGGCGAGTCGGACATCGCGGAGAACATCATCCACATGGTGCTCGCGCGTCCGGACGGCGCGGCGCCGGGCACCAAGGGCCTGTCGCTGTTCGTGGTGCCCAAGTACTGGGTGAACGAGGACGGCAGCCTGGGCGAGCACAACAACGTCGTGTGCACCAAGCTGGAGAAGAAGATGGGCCTGAAGGGGTCCGTCACGTGCGAGCTGACGTTCGGCGACGGCAAGCCCACGCGCGGCCTGCTGCTGGGCGAGGTGCACGACGGCATCCGGCAGATGTTCCACATCATCGAGAACGCGCGCATGGCGGTGGGCCTCAAGTCCATGGCCGCGCTGTCCGCGGGCTACTTCCGCGCGCTGTCGTTCGCGAAGGACCGCGTGCAGGGCAGCGACCTGGCGAAGGCGCGCGACAAGTCCGCGCCGCGCGTGAACATCCTCCAGCACCCGGACGTGCGCCGCATGCTGATGGCGCAGAAGGCCCACGCGGAGGGCCTGCGCGCGCTGGCCCTGTTCACCGCGTCCGTGCAGGACCAGGTGGAGCTCCAGGGCGGCCACCGCTCCACGGCTGCGGGCGAGGCGGACGTGCTCAACGACATGCTGCTGCCGCTGGTGAAGGGGTACAGCTCGGAGAAGGCGTATGAGCTGTTGTCCCTGTCGCTCCAGGTGCACGGCGGTTCGGGCTTCCTCACGGACTACCCGGTCGAGCAGTACATCCGGGACCAGAAGATCGACTCGCTCTACGAGGGCACCACGCACATCCAGGCGCTGGACCTGCTGATGCGCAAGGTGGCGCGCGACGGCGGCGCGACGCTGATGGGCCTGCTGGAGCGCGTGCGCGCGACGGCGGACGGCGACGAGGGCGGCCCCGAGCTGAAGACCGAGCGCGCCGCGCTGGGCGAGGCGGTGGGCCACCTGCAGACGCTGCTCGGCACGCTGATGGGCAAGCTGGGCGAGTCCGTCTACCACGTGGGCTTCCAGGGCAACCGCGTGCTGTTCGCCGTGGCGGAGGTCATCATCGGCTGGCTGCTGGTGCGTCACGCGGCCGTGGCGCTGGAGCGGATGAAGACCAACCCCGGCGACAAGGCGTTCTACGGCGGCAAGGTGGCCAGCGCCCGCTGGTACTGCCATGAGGTGCTGCCCGGCATCGCGCACGCCGCGCGCATGGTGGAGAACGGCAACCTGGACCTGATGGACCTGCCGGAAGAGTCGTTCTAGCCATCCGCCGGATGGGGCCCGAAGGACGGTAGCGACATGTCCTTCGGGCCTTCGGACCGGTGAGTGCCGGGCGTGCGCTCAGGGCTCCAGGTCAACGGCGGAGAAGGCGTAGGCACCCACGGCGTTGAAGGAGATGCCCCCCCAGAAGATGAACAGCTCGACCGTATGACGGCCTTGCTGCATCACCTGGAGGTCGAACGTTTCGCTCCTCGGCCGGCTATCGGACCTATTCGACTCGAACAGCACCTCGCCCCCGGGGCCACGCACTCGCATGCCGCAGATGTGGGAGGAGTATTCACCCTGACACGTCAACCGGTAGGCGCGGCCCGCGACGGCGTCCAGCGCGACGACGTCGACATCGCCAGCGGGCTCGACGTACCCCGAGACGGGGGTGCCGATGGGCACCGGGGTGGCTTCCGTGAGGGTGTTCGCGAAGTCGTCCGGCCCCCGGTCCAGCAGCGAGTATTTGTAGGAAAGATCGAAAGTGGAGGTGAATTTGCGGTTGTGCTCCACGCGGGCGTACACGGGACCATCCTGCGTAGCGAGCACGGCCGACTGGTAGGTCGAGAGCGCCCCCGTGCCCACCGAGCCCGGCAACGTGAGCCCGTCCGCGCCGAGGAGCTCGACACGGCAGCTCGGGGCGTAGTCAGACAAAGATGCATTGCAGCTAAAGCGGTAGATGCGACCGGCCGTGACGTGGAACGAGAACAGGTCCACGTCCTCGAGGTTGTCCAGGTTCGCGTCCACCCATTGGGAGGAGGGGTCCATGAGTTCCACGGGGGTCGCGGCCTCGAGGTAGTCCCCATGGTCATCTCCCTCGCGCACGTCCCGCCTGCAGGACAGGTCCGCCGGGACGTAGCCCTGGGGGCATTCGCAGGCGGCCTCTCCGGAGGACGTCACACATTGGCCCGGACCGCAGTCGGTGTCCTCGCACGGGTCGGAATCACAAGCGCAGAGGATGGCGAGCGCGAGCGCCATCGCCAGGGAAGAAGCAGAACGCAGCATGTCTTGGACTCCCACGGAGGCCCGGCCCCAATCCCCCCCGCGCGACCATCGTTCGTGAAAGGCGACAGGGTCAACGGGTCCGCCTGGCCCGGGGCCTCGGGTGCGGCTCCGGGGACACACACCGGGCTGGCCCGGGGTTCGCAATAGGGGGCAGCATGATGCTCTCCACCCTCACCGCGCTGACCCTGGCCGCCACCGTCACCAACACCGAGACCGTGCACGACCTGAAGCCCTTCGGCGGCCACGTCGTCGCGTGCACCGAAGGAGGCCTGGAGCTGTTCACGCCCGCCGGCCGTCCGGTGCGCGTGCTCACGGTGGAGGACGGACTCCCCAGCCACTACTGCCGCGCGCTGGAGTCCACGGGTGACCGGCTCTTCGTCGCCACGGATGAAGGGCTCGTGTCGCTGGACGCCCGCTTCCAGGTGACGCCCGTGCTGGACGTGCGCTGGCAGGCCCTGCCTCCCTCCGAGGACGCGAGCACGCCGGACTACGTGAGCCGGCTGGAGTCACTGGCTTCGGTGCTGACGCCGGGCGCGACCTACACGGCGTTCTCTCCGCGCTTCGCGGGCACGGCGGAGGGACGGCTGTTCGAGCTGGGCACCCAGCGCGCGTGGTCCCTGCCAGGACCGGTGCGCTTCATCTCCGACACGCAGGACGGCGTGGACGTGGGCACCACCGAGGGCGCGTTCTCCATCAGCGCCAGTGGCCGGCTCTCCGCGCTGCGCGACGTGCCCACCGGGCCGCTGTCCTTCACCGTGACGGAGCAGGGCGTGCGCATCGTGGGCAGCCACGGTGAGGTGCACGCGTGGGAGACGGAGTCCGTGCCGCTCCAGGCCGTGAGCGTCCCCAAGGGCGCCACCGTGTTGAGCACGGAGTGGGCGGGCACGCGGACCTCGGGCGTGTTCAAGCTTGGGCCCAAGGGGTGGCGCCGCGTCACGCCCACGGGGCAGCTCTGCGGCAATCACATCACCGCGCTCGCACGGCACCAGGGCCAGCTCGTGGTGGGCACGTTCGACCGGGGCGCCTGCATCCAGCGCGAGGACGGCCGGTGGCGGACCATCCGTTCACCTTCGCTTCCCAGCGACCAGGTGCTGGGCATCACCAGCGACGGAACGAACCTCTACGTCGCCACCACGTATGGCCTGGGCTTCCATGACGGGAAGACGTGGACGCAGATTGCATACGGGGCCCGAAACCCCGTGGCGCTGGGGAAGCTGTCCGTGCTCAACGTGTCCCAGATGGATGACGGTGTCGCGCTGGTGGATGGCCGCGGCGTGTCCCTGGTCACTCCCGGCACCGCGCCCCTGTCGCTCGTGAAGCGGGTGCCGCTGCCGAAGGAGTGGAGCAAGCACCCGTCCGTGGGTGAAGCCTCCGGCCGCTTCCTGTGGATGGGCAGCGAGGACCGGGGACTGCTGCGCTGGGACGGCGCGGCGTGGCAGCGCTTCCACGACGGCCGCGACCTCACCGACAACTGGATCACCGCGCTGTCCACCGACGCGCAGGGGCGCGCCGTCGCGGGCACCTGCCAGGATGGCTTCAGCTACTTCGACGGCGCGAAGTGGACCCGCGTGCGCGCCGCGCCCGGGCTGCCCTCCCCGGCAATCGTCTCCGCCGCGCTCGTGCCCGGCGGGGCGCTGGTGGGCACGCTGCTCGGCGCGTCGTACTTCGACGCGGCCACGGGGCAAACGCGGGCCCTGCCGAAGCTGGCCGACCCGCGCGTCTACGCCGTGCTTCCGGACGGCGACTCCGCCCTCTTCGGCACCGAGGGCGGGCTGTCGAGCGCGGCCTGGAAGGCCGTCTCGGCTCCGGCTCTCAGTCAGCGCTGAGACCGCGCGGCCAGCTCGCGCTCCACGTACAGCCGCAGGATGTGCATGAAGTCCTGCGCGTTCGTCACCACGCCGAAGGCCTGGTGCGTGCCCCGGTCCTTCAGCTTGCTCACCACGAACTCGGACGAGTCCACGCAGATGGTGGGCAGCTCCCTCAGGGAGCCGTCCTGCCCCGTCACGAACGCGGGCAGCATGTTCCCCGTCGCGATGGCGTGCAGCGCCGTGGCCACGAGCACCGCCATGGTCGCCTTCACCGCGTGCCTTCGCATCGCGTCCTGCGCCGCCAGGTTGTCCGTCACCACGTCCGGCAGCGGCCCGTCATCCCGGATGGAGCCCGTCAGCACGAACGGCACCCCGTGCTTCACGCACGCGTGCATGATGCCGTTGGTGATGACGCCCGCCTCCACCGCCTTCGCGATGGAGCCCGCCTGCCGCACCCGGTTGATGGCGCGCATGTGCAGCCCGTGCCCGCCCGACGTCGCCTCGCCCGCGCCGCTCATCCCCAGCGTCGTGCCGTAGATGGACGCCTCGATGTCGTGCACCGCCACCGCGTTGCCCGCGAGCAGCGCCCCCACGAAGCCGTTCTCCACGAACCACGTCATGTCCGCGCGCGCCCGCGAGTGCACCAGCGCCGGGCCCGTCACCCAGATGGGATAGCCGCCCCGCTCGCGCTCCTCCACCAGCAGCCGCGCCATGTGCGCGTAGTCGATGGGCTTCTCGCGCGACACCTCGCTCGTCATGAACTTGAACTCGCCCTCCCCGCCCTCCGCCAGGTAGGCCATGTTCACGTAGACGCCCTCGCTGCCGTCCTCGGCCTTGCCCACCACCACGCGCTCGCCCGCGCGCACCCGGCGGCCCTCGCGCACCCAGAGCTCGCCCTGCGCGTCCAGCACCAGCGCGCCGTCCATGCGCGGCTCGCGCGGCATCCGCCACCGCCCGTCCACCCGCACGTACGTGGGCAGGTTCGTCGTGGTGAAGAAGCCCTCCGGCAGCACGCCGTCCGCCGGAGCCGGGGTGAAGCGCGCGTCCGGGAAACCGCTGAACCGCGCCGCCGTGAAGTCGGGATGAGCAATGGTCGTCACCCCGCCACCATGCGCGGGCCCCACCCCTCCGTTCAAGGGCGCAGCACCTCGCCATCCCCTTGGATTGTTTCCCCTTTCATAAGGGCCACCCACCTGGACGCACCCCGTCACGAACAGCGCCCCGCAACCCGCGCGCGAATCCCGGGTTCAAGCCTCCAGGGACGACGCGCTGGCACCCACGCCCGCGCCCACCCAGGAGGAGTCACCATGAAGCGCAACGGACTGGGGATGCTCGCGGCGGTGCTGGGCCTGACGGTGGCGCTGCCGGCCGTGGCCGCGGAGGCCGACCGCCGCCAGGTGAACCAGCAGCAGCGCATCAACGAAGGCGTGAAGAGCGGCGAGCTCACGGGCCGCGAGGCCGTGCGCCTGGAGCGCCAGCACCGCTCGCTCCAGCGCGAGATCCGCCGCGACCGCCGGGACGACGGCCACCTGGACGCCGCCGAGCGCGCCCGCATCGACGCGAAGCAGGACGCCCTCAGCCGCCGCATCGCCCGCCAGAAGCACGACGCCCAGAGCCGCTGAATCCCCCGGTAATTGCGCACCGCGACAGGGACGCCCCGGGCGGCCCTCCGGGGGCCCTGTCGCGGCTGCGCGCCCTTCCCAGGGTCCGGATTCCGCTCCGGGTACGCCCGTTCGCGCCCATGTGCGCGCCTGGAGTGAAAAGCAGGTGGGGGACGCAACACCGGTTCTTGAACGGCGAGAATGGAAACAATCGCAGCCGGTGACCACTCCGGGTCACTGCTCCCCCAAGGAGCCCCCCCATGAGCAGCTACCGCATCCAGTCGGGTGACACCCTGTCCGCGCTGGCCCAGCGCTACGGCACGTCCGTGGACTCGCTGATGAAGGCCAACCCGCAGATCACCAACAAGGACCTCATCTACGCGGGCAAGACGCTGAACATCCCCGGCTCGCGCGACAGCTTCGAGTCCGGCACGCAGGGCGTGCGCGGCGGCGGCGCGGGCGGCAACAGCGGCGCGGGTGACGTGTCGGCGCCTCCGGGTGGCGCGGGCCCGGCCACGCGCGGCCCCGGTGGCAGCCCGTTCGACATCGCGGTGTCGCACCTGGGCAAGAACGCCGGCTCGCTGAAGCTCGAGGGCAGCGGCGTGGGCGCGGACATGGAGGACTGGGTCCCCAACAACGTCAACTGCGCCAACTTCGTCTCCGCGTGCCTGGAGCAGGCCGGGCAGATCAAGGACAGCCAGCACAGCGCGTCCGTGATGACGCTCCAGGCGAACCTGGACCGCGACCCGAACTTCCAGCGCGTGAGCCTGAAGGACGCCAAGCCCGGCGACGTCGTCTCCATGAAGGTGGGCAGCGGCCAGCACGTGGTGATGTTCGCGGGCTGGAAGGACGGCAAGCCCCAGTTCATCGGCTCCAACAACATCAACTCGGACGGCTCGCAGCGCATCAGCTACACGTCGATGAACTACCCCATCATGTCCGTGCACCAGTACCGGGGCTGAACAGACCTGACGCCCGCGGTCCCCGATGGGGCCTTCGCCTTCCCGCCCCCCTGGGGCCCGGAAGGGGGAGGCCCCATCCGTTCTTCCGGGGGGATGGCCCTGGCCGCCTGCCCTCCAAGGCACCCGGAGTGGCGCGGGCCGCACATTGCCCATGGCCTATCGTCCAGGGCTGGACGTTCCCTGGACACGGGGTCTTTCGGATGGAGCCGGACGGGGGGAGGCTCCCGGATGCCATGCGAAGCCTCATCCTCCTCGTGGAAGACCATGTCGACAGCCGTGAGATGCTGGAGGAGTTCCTCACGCTGGAGGGCTTCGCCGTGGAGGTGGCCGGCAACGGCCTGCACGCCTGGGAGCGCCTGAGGAAGGGCCCCACGCCGGACGTGATGCTGCTGGACCTGATGATGCCGGTGATGAGCGGCTGGGAGCTGATGGAGCGCGTGCAGAAGGAGCCGCGCCTCAAGGACCTGCCCGTCATCGTCGTGTCGGGCGCGGGCGCCACCCGCCCCGTGCCCCAGGGCATCCGGGCGTCCATCCCCAAGCCGCTGGACCTGGACGACCTGATGCGCGCGCTGGAGCCGTTCCGCTCCTCCGCGCAGTCGCAATTAGCCGCCGCCTACTGAGCCTGCGCCGCCGGCTCGCGCGGCAGGAGCACGCGGAAGACGGTGCCCTCCGACGCGCGCGAGCGCACCTCGATGCGGCCCCCGTGGCCCTTCACCACCTGTTCGACGATGTAGAGCCCCAGCCCCAGGCCGCCGTGCGTGTTGCTGCCCGCGCCGCGCCGGAAGGGGTCGAACAGGCGGGGCAGCAGGTCCGGCGGGATGGGGTCTCCGCCGTTCTGCACCTCCAGCACCACGTGCGCGTCCGCGTCCGACAGCGTGAAGCGCACGGGGGAGTCCGGCGGGCTGTACTGGAGCGCGTTGCCGCCCAGGTTGCTCACCACCTGGAGCAGCCGGTCCGCGTCCCAGACGCCGTCGTAGCGGCCCGGGCCCACGCTCAGCGACAGCGAGCGCTCCGGCCACGCCGCCTCCAGTTCCTCCACCGCCTGGCGCACCACCATGCGCACGTCGCCGGGCACCCGCTCGATGGGGATGCCGCCGCCCAGCCGGCTGCGGGTGAAGTCGAGCAGCTCCGAAATCATCCGCGCCATGCGCTCGCCGGAGCGCGCGATGCGGGACACCGCCTTGCGGTCGCGCTCCTGGAGCGCGTCGCCGTGCAGCAGCTTGGTGACGGACAACTGGATGGCGTTGAGGGGGTTGCGCAGGTCGTGGCTGACGATGGCGATGAGCCGCTCGCCGAACTGCGCCGCCTCCCGCGCCGCCTCTTCCGCGCGGCGGCGCTCGGTGACGTCCACCAGCGTGACGACGCCCGCGACGATGTGGTCGTCCCGGTCGCGCACGGGCGCGCTGGAGCCCAGCAGGTGCGCGGTGGTGCCGTCCGGCCGGCGCACCTGGAGCGGCTCCGCCTGGCGCGTCTCACCGGTGCGCAGCGCGCGGGCCATGGGCCACGCGTCGTCCGCCAGCGGCTGGTTGTCCGCGGTGAACATCTGGTGTGACGACTCGTAGTCCGCCAGGCTGGCCGAGGGCCGGAAGGGCTGGCCCAGCAGCGACTCCAGCGCGCGGTTGCCCAGCAGCAGCCGGCCGCTGGGCGCCTCCGCGATGAGCACGCCCGCGGGGAGCTGATCCAACACCGCCGCCAGCCGCGCGCGCTCCGCCTCGATGGTGGCCAGCAGGCGCTGCCGCTCCGCCTCCGCGTTGCGGCGCTGGGTGATGTCCAGCACCGTGGCGGCGCGGCCCACGCGGCGGCCCGTGGCGTCCCGCAAGGACGTCACGTGCACGAACGCGGGGAAGCGGCTGCCATCGCGGCGCAGGTGCAGCGCTTCGTATTCGTGGAACGGCTTGGAGCTGGCGGCGGCCATGTGCCGGGGCAGCGCGCCGCGCGACTCGGGCGCGACCAGGTCCTCCAGCCGCAGCCCCTGGAGCGCCTCCACGGGCTGCCCGTGCATGCGCGCGAGCGCGGGGTTCGCCGCCACGAACGCGCTGTCCTCCGCGCCCATCACCGCCACGCCCACGCCCAGGTGCGTGAAGATGTCCTCCCAGCGCTGGGGGCCGGACGCGTCCGGGGCGCCCTGTTCACGCGCCGCCTCCGCCGCCTGGCGCGACGCGAGCATCCGCGCCTGGACGTGGGCCTCCAGCGCCGCGGCCTCCACCGCGTCCACGGCGTCATGGAAGCGCTCCACCTGCGCCTCGTCGTCCGGGCCCCCGCCGCCCCGCTCGCGCCACAGCCGCAGCACCGTGTCGCGCAGGCGCCGGAAGTTCGTCGTCGTGGGGTGCCCGTCGGAGCCCTGCACCAGCAGCGACAGCTCGCGCGCCAGCGCGTCGGAGACCCGCGCGTCCGGGTTGGACATCCGGGCCGCCACCGCGGACAGCCCGTGCGTGAAGGTGTCGCCAGTGCCTGGAGCTTCGTGGAGCCACGCGTCCTGCAGGACGTCGCGGGACTGGAAGAGGAAGTCGGCGAGGGGCAGGGACACGGTGCGAGGCTCGCGGGGCGAAGGGGACCGGGGTGCGTCCGGGATGTGGAGGTGGAGGTCACCTCCGACTTAGGCCCCCGTTTCCCATGCGACAAGGACCGTCTGGCGACGTGTCAGGAGGAAGGCGAACGGACCAGCCCCAGCGGGCACAGGGCGGTCAACCGCAGGAGCCCCGCGCCAGGCTCCACGCGGTAGCGGACCTGGAAGCCGCAGGCGAGCACCGTCGCCCCGTCCCGCCCCGACGGCGGCACCGGCAGCCCCGGCATCCGGCTGGCGAGCGCCCCCAGCTCCGCCTGGAGCCGCGCACGCACCGCGGGCGTACACGCCGTGAGCGTGCGCACCACGGGAGGTTCCAACTGGCAGCGGTAGGCCATGCGCGCCGCCAAGGGTGTGCATCTACAGCCCAACTGCAAGATGACAGCGACACGGTGATTTGCGCCGTCGCGCGCAGGGCGTCAGGGGGAAACAGTCCCCCGGGCCCACTGTCGGGCAGGTGACGCTGGGGCTCCCGTCAGACCCGGGTGCGCTTCAAGAACCCGAGGAAAAACAGGTCGAATCGGGGGATGGCCCTGGGCGTCCACCACCTGCTGCTCGTCGAGGACGATCGGACATGGCGAGAGGGTGTGGGCCGCGCGGCGCGTGAAGCGGGCTTCGTGGTGTCGTCCGTGGCGGACGGCGCGGAGGCGTTGGACTGGCTGCGTCATCGCCCGCGCGCGCAGCACCCGGACCTCATCCTGCTGGACCTGGTGTTGCCCCGGCTGGATGGATGGGAGCTGTACGGCCAACTGCGCACGGACGCGCGGCTGCGGCACCTGGCGGTGATGCTGATGTCCTCGGCGGGCGGTACGCCGGACGTGCCGCTGCACGGGGTGGTGGGCTTCCTGCACAAGCCGCCGCAGCCGGAGGAGCTGGTGCGGGCCCTGGCCGAGCGGCTGCGCGAGCTGCCCGGGCGCCCGAAGGAAACCCCGCGCATGCCGTACGCGCTGCGGCTGACGGACGCGTCGCTCTACACGCTGCACGCCCTGCCGGCCTCGGTCCGTCACGCGGTGCGCGTGCACCTGCTGCGCGCCGCGGAGATGGCGGCGTCGGAGCTGCCCCTGGCGTCGTCGTGGTTGATGGCGCTGCACAGCGAGCAGCCCTCGCTGCTGGTGACGGTGGAGGGCGTGCGCGTGGTGCTGGAGGTGGACGACGCCGGCTGCGCGCTGACGGCGAGCATCGTCATCGTGCCCAGCCACATGCGCTGCGCCTGACGTTGAAGGCTCACACCACCGGCACGCGGTGGACCTCGCCGGAGCGCAGGTCCAGCCACGCCACGCGGCCCCACAGGTCGTGGACGACGCACCAGTCCTCCGTGAGGCGCACGACCTGGGGCGGCGTGCCGGAGGACTCCACCGTCACGCGGGTGTGGCCGGTGATGCCGAACAGGAGGGCCGTGTGCAGCTCGCCCTTCTGGAAGCGCGTCACGCGCCACGCGGGAGAGAGCACCTCGCCCACGCGCTCCGCGGCCCACCGGGCCGGGGAGTGGAAGCGCCGCGTGACGATGGGGGCCACGGAGTACCAGGGTTCGGGCTCCGCGCCTCCGGGGACCTCGATGCCCCCGGCCATCGCCTCGCCGTCGGGGGTGAGCGCGAGGGCGCCGGGTGGCTCCCGCAGGCCCTTCATGTCCGCGCGCCCGCGCAGGACGGGGCCGCCGTGCAGCTCGTAGGTCCAGCGCTCCAGCCGCTCGAAGCCCTGGTCCGGGGTGAGGTGCAGGACGAGGAAGGACAGGTGCTTCGCGTCCACGGCCATGCGGAGCACGGTGCCGCCCACCTCCGACACGCGCCACAGCGAGCGAGGCTCCGCGGCGAGCGTGTCCACCATGCTCACGGCGTCGCGCATGGCGGTGAACCACCGCTCCCCGTCATAGGTGGGCGCCCACGAGTCCAGCTCCAGGTCGCACCAGTGCGTGGCCCGGCGCTCCACCAGGTCCAGCCGGGACACGCGCCACACGTCGCCCCGGCGCGCCAGCGCGAGGGCGCGGTCCCCCTGCGCGGACAGGACCAGCGAGAACGCCGGCACGTCGAAGCCCGCGAGCGTGCGTCCGTCCGGGCCCACCAGCCGCGCGCCCGCTTCCCCCAGCGCGAGCAGCACGCGCCGGCCCGGCAGCACTCCGGCGTCATGCACGGCGTGGGCGCCCGCGTGGCTGCGGTCCATCCCCACGCGCACGGGAGGCAGGTCGTGCGCTTCGGCCCAGGGGCGCCGCTGGGAGGCCCGCGGCGTCGGCAGGTCGGCGCGCAGCGCGGTCAGCGCCGGGGCATTGAGCGCATGCAGTTGCTGGAGGAGCCTGGCGTTGGAGGGGAGCGCCTCCACCTCCTCGTCGCGCATCAGTGCGCGCACGGCGGGGACGAGGAGCACGCTCCGGGCATCGGAGGCTTCCGCGCGCAGCAGCTCCGTGGCGAAGGCCAGGCGCTCCGGAGCGCGCGTCGGCGTTTCGTCCGACAGCAGGACCAGGATGTCCTCGCGCGCGGCGCCGAAGCCGTCCGGGAACTCGAGCGCCAGTCGCGCCAGGAGCTTCGCGCTGCCCGCGCCGTCGGCCTGGATGCCCCGCTCCACCCAGGCACGCGCGAGGTGGCGCGCGGACGGCACGGGCCACACGGCGTCCACCGCGCGCGACCAGTCTCCGGCCTCCGCGAGCGACTCCGCCCACAGGAGGCGCAGGGCCTGCGCTTCGGCGGGGTGGGTCTTCTCCAGGCGCAGCACGGCGTCCGCGAACACGCCCGAGCGCCGTGCGATGGCCACCGCGCGCTCCACGTCCTTCGCGAGGAACCACTGGCGCACCACGAGGCCCGGCGGAAGGCCGCGCCCTTCCGCGAGCTCCGCCGCGAGCTGGAAGCGGCCGTGACGCTCCAGGAAGGACACGGCCTCCTCGGTCGCGTCCAGCAGCTCCGCGAGGACGAAGGCGGCCTCGTCGATGCGGCCTTCGCGCTCCAGGCGGCGGAAGGTCTCGCGGTAACGCTCGCGCAGCGCTTCGAACACGGCGGGGCCTCCGCCGAACGACTGCGCGGCGCCGCTCCGGCCCTGAGGTTGGATGCGCAGCGTCTCGCGCGGGCCGGGCACTCCGAGCGCGAGCTTCGCGCGTGCGTCCAGGCTCTTGCCCAGGGGGATGGCGTGGCGCAGGGCTTCGTCGAGGTTGCCCTGTTCGAAGAGTTCAAAGAGGTGGCGCAGGTAGTCTCCCTTGCGCTGACCCACGAGCTGGCCCAGGGGCGTGTTCCGGAGCATCCACTCCTTGAGTTGTTCGAGCGCGCCCGGGCCCTCGGGCTCGGGGGGACGCGTGGGGGGGCTGGAGCCCTGTGAGGCTTTGGCGGCGTCGCCGCCACGCATTCCCGCGAGGAGCCGTGAGACCCAGCCGGCCCGTCCGCCAGTGCCCGTGGCGGAGGTGTGCGCCGTGTCCGAGGAGAAGGCGCCCCGCAGACGGTCAAGCCATCCCGCGCGACTCGGGGCCAACGCGTTGCCCGGTGTGCCTTGCGGCTCCGTGCGGAAGGCCCTTCGCAGCCGCGCGTACAAGCCTTCGCGACGGACGGTCAACGTCGTCTCACCGGCCTTCGGGGAGAAGGCCCTTCGCAGCCGCGCGAAGAAGCCCTCTCGCACCACCGGGACCTCGCGCCCCGCCATGCGCGCCAGCATGCGCTCCGCTTCGGGCGCGAGCGCGGGCACCTTCGGTCCGAACGTCGCGCGCGTGGGCGGAGGCAGCGGCTCCAGCGCGCTCTTCAGGGGCGGAGGCGGCGCGCCCAGTCCCTTCACGCGCACGCGCCGCCACTCCGAGACGTCCAGCCATGTGCCCGGATCCACCTGGCGCAGCACTCCGGGCCCGTACACCCGTGCGATGCCCTCGTGCACCAGCACGACGGCTCCCGGCGGAGGCGCCAATCGCTCGCGCTCCTTCGGGCTCAGCGGCGCGCTGGTGAGCACTCCGGACTCCAGCACCAGCGGCAGTCCGGGCGCGGCCTCCACCGCGCTCTTGCACGGCGCCGCCAGCTTCAGCAGATGGCCTCCGGCCAGCGCCCAGACGGTGGCGCCGGGCCTCCAGGCCGCCAGCACGCGGCGGCGGGCCTCGGCCTCTCCCAGCAGCCCCGGATGGAACCACCACGCCGCCGCCACCACGGTGCCCCGGTGCACCTGGGCGCGAGGCCGCACGGCTCCAGACGTGGCGCTCACGTCGTGACCTCCGGGAGGGCGCGGTACAACACCGCCTGCTCCATCAGGTCCCACAACACGAACTCTCCCGCCTGCGTCAGCCATCCCAACACCGGCTGCCCGTGGCTCGCAGCGGCCTGCACCACGGGGCCCGTGGCCACCGCGAGCATCCGGGACGCCTGACTCGAGAAGAAGGAGAAGGTGCGTTGATCCGGTTGCAGCGCGACCAGTCCAGGCGGGGACGGAGCAGGTGGCTGCACCACGCCCACCACGCGATGCCCCTCTGGCACGGTGATGACCAACCCACCGGTGTCCAGGAACAGCCGCCAGTCCGAATCACTGTCGCGCACCGCGAGCAGCCCCGCGTCGGGATGCCCCCCGGACGGCGCGTAGCCGAAGTATGCGTCTCCCTGGCGCGCGTTGATGGGGCTCATGCGATCCGGCCCTTCGCCCAGCACCTTGAGCCGTGAGATGCGCACGCGGCTCGTCTCTCCAGTCTCGGGCCTCAGCACACACAGCGGTCGTGAGTTCACCTCCGCCGTCGCGGATGCCGCCTCCTCCTCCATGCCAAGCGCCGAGGTCCCCACCGACGAGGGAGGCGCCAGCGAGAACAGCCGGGCATTTCCGTCCCTCAACCACAGGTGTTCCCGCCCGCGCGGATCCACCCAGCTCACGAGGCAGGACGGGGGCGTCCCCGGAGCGAGGGCCGGTCGTTCGCGGTCATCCGCCGCGTGATAGCGCACCTTCCGGAAACCCTCCGGCGTGCGCACCTGCCCGTGCATCACGTAGCCCCCCAGGTGGCTCGCGAGCACGAGCAACCCACCCGAGTAGCGCCACCCCGCCGCGATCACCTGCTGCCCGGAAGGCACCAGGACACGCCGGGGCTTCGGCACGGTGGCGCGAGGAGAGTGCGGCACGGCCATGGCCTCCACGGCGCCATTCTTGGAGAACAGCAGCACGCGCCGGCCATCGCCAGAGAAGGAGAAGCCAACGATGCGCCGGTCGGCCTTGCGCGGCATCCACCCGGATGCCTGCGGATGGGAAGCGAAGGGATTGCGCAGCAGGCGCACGCAATCCTCCGGAGGCGGAAGCTCCAGCACCACCGAGCGGGGAACACGGGCCGCGGGCCGCACGTCCACGGTGAGCCGGTGCGCACCGGGCTCCATCGGCTCGGAGACCTCCACGCGGGACATCCCCTCCGCGCCCTCCAGTCGCCCCAGGCGCGAGGAGCCCACGAGCCACACGTCCTCGGGCGCGCGTGAGAGGTCCAGGGCCTCGCGCCACGCGGACAGGTGCCGTGCGGACGCGGGCGTGGTGGAGCGGGCGTTGAGCCACGCGAGGAGCGACGTGCCGCCCAGGCCTGTATGGGTGGCGTGAGCAGGCTCGGTCTGGAGCGCGCCCCAGGTGAACGCCGCGCCCACGGCCTCCGCGCGGCGCGCGAGCACCACGAGCAACGCGAGGTGCGCGATGCGCGGCAGGCCCAGTTGATCCGGTCCCACGTCCAGCAGCACCACGGTGCGCCGGGCCCCCCGCGGCTGCTGGAACGCGGGCTTGAGGAACGACAGCTCACCGAACGCCGCGCGGCGCACCAGCTCCTCTGGAGCCTCCAGCGCCCAGAGCCACTCACTGACGAGCAACCGGTCGAAGGGCCCGCGTCGGGAGAGCCCGTCATAGCCCTGGGGCTCACCGCCCTCGGACTCACCGCGAGGCCGCAGCGTCCCGACCGCCGCGGACAGCCGCGCCACGTGCGGCCCCAGGTGCCGTGCCAGGTCCTCCGGGAACAGCGACAACTGCGTCGCCCAGGGGCGCAGCGCGGGAGGCAGCGCGGTCGTCACGAAGCAACCTCCTCGCCCGGGGCGGACGGCGAGGCACGCGCGACAAGCCTGGCCGCCTCGGGAGGCAACGCGGTCGTCACGAAGCAACCTCCAACGCCTGGGCGGACAGCCACGCGCTCAGCGAGGCGCGCGCGACAGGTTTGGCCGCCGAGACGGAGACGAGCACCCCTGACGCTGGCAGCACCGCGAGCGGCGCATCGCCCTGCCCCGCGAGCAACGCGCGCTCCAGCAGCGAAGGCGCCACCTCCGGCTCCAGCGCGCAGGGCAGCAGCAGCGCGGGCGCCAGCGGGTCACGGCCCAGGTACACCGCGCCATCCACCCAGGGCAGCGAAGCGGCCGTCCCCAGCAACACGAGCACATCCCGTCCCGCGACACCGGTCCACGATGCGAGCGTCCCATCCTCCGCCCGCGCGGCGCGGTGTCCCAGCGCGAGCGCCACGCGGCCAACGCCAGCCACGGCCACGGGCTCCAGGGGCAGGGCCCGGGGACACCAGCGCACGGGGAGGCCCGCGATGACCGGCTCCAGAGGCGGCCTCATGACGCCCTGCCTCCGCGCATCCCACGCCCGTTGAGCACCCGTGCACTGTAGACCGCGCCGGGCACGACGCGCGACAGTCCGGCGGACCCGCGCTGTACAGCGCCCCGAGCCCCTCCCCATGCTCCCGAGCATGAGCACGACCCGGCTCCACTCCCACCTGAAGGCCCCCCGCTCGCGCGTCTACAGCGCCCTGATTGACGCCCGCGCCGTCGCGACCTGGAGGGTGCCCGACGGCATGACGAGCCAGGTCCACGTCTTCGAACCGCGCGAGGGCGGCGCGTTCCGGATCTCCCTCACCTACGACGCCCCCACGGAGACCGGCAAGACGACCGCGCACACGGACACGCACCACGGCCGCTTCGTGAAGCTCGTGCTGGACGAACAGGTCATCGAGACCACCGAGTTCGAGACCACCGACCCCACGCTTCAAGGCGAGATGCGCATCACGTTCACGCTCACGGACGCGCGGGACGGGGGCACCGACCTCCTCGCCGTGCACGAAGGACTGCCGCCCGGCGTACCGCCCGCCGACAACGCGCTCGGCTGGCGGATGTCCCTGGAGAAGCTCGCGAAGTACGTGGAGTCCCCCGCCTCAACGTGACGGCAGCTCCCGCGCCGCGACCTTCGGAAGGGCGCGGTACTCCTCCGTCAGCACGAACCCGTCCCCCATGTTGGTGACGCGGGTGAGCGCGTAGAAGTCCTGGAAGCGGTACTCCGCGCTCGCCTGCCGCAGCAGCCCCTGCCGCAGCTCCTCCACGCTGCCCTCCCCGTCCTGCTTCACGGGCGGCCCCGCCAGCGTCACGAGCGTCGCGTTCGCCGCGCGAAACGTCGCGCTGATGGGGGCCGGGTCCAAGGCCCGGCTCACGGCAATCACAGACACCAGCCGGTCATCCGCGCCGAACGTCACCCACAGGTTCCGGATGGCGGCCTCGCGCTCCAGCCCCGGGAACAGCGCCGCCGGCACCTCCTCGCAGTCCAGGTCCCCCTGGCTGCGCGGCACCGAGCACTTCACCCCGTGCGCCCGGGCCCACGCGAGCAGCGACTCGCGCGTCGTCTGCTCCAGGTCGAACCCCAGCGCGGGCCGGGCCAGCGCGGGGCGCTCTCCCCGGTAGGAGGCCGCGAAGCGCATCCTCGCGGCCTCCTTCTGCTCGGGGCTCTGCTTCACGTCGTACCCCAGCGGACACCCCGCCGCGGACGCGGCCTGGGGCATGGACATCCCCATCCACTTCAGGAGCGGCCGGCCGGACGGCGTATGGGCAAAGCCCATCACCGCCGTGAACAGCACGCCCACCCCCACGGTGGACACCAGCACGCGGCGCACGGCACGCGGGAGAACGATGCGAGTCATGGAGCCCTCGGGAGCGGTGACTACTTGCCGACGATGGACGCCTTGAACGCGGCGTCCGTCACGATGGGAGCGAAGCAGGAGGACACGTCCGCGGACGTCACGCCGTTGTCCGTGAGCGCCGGCACCACCATGTTCGCGATGAAGTAGTCGTACTGGGAGTTGGTGATGGCCATGCCCAGGTGCGCCGCCGCCATGTCCTGCGGGCCCGCGTACGTCTTGCCATCCGTGTACTGGATGGACTCCGGACCGCCATAGGCATAGACGAGGAACGCCGCCAGCTTGCCCTCGAACGTGGCCGCGTCGTCCGCGTACGCCGGGCCCTGGCTCGCGTCGCCGATATGGGTGAAGGACTCGCCCAGGTTCGCCGTGCCGTTGGGGCCGTTCAGCTCCGCCAGCGTCTTCGCGACGATGGACTTGTTCACCGCGACGAACGCGTTCGCGCCGAACGTGTCCCACGCGTTCTTGTTGCTGCTCGTGCAGCGCAGCGACGTGCCCGGGCCCTTGCCCGTGGGCATGTAGCCCGTGCCCGCGTCCGGCATGTTGTTGTTGTCATCATCGTCGCCGCAGCCCGCGAGCAGCGCCGCCGAGGCAATAGCCAACACCGCGAAGGTGTTTCGCATGAAGTGTTCTCCCGTGGATGGATTGCCGTCGGCACGGCGCTCCCACCGCCGCCGTCCCGCTGGCAGCAACCCATACGGGCCACCGCGGCCATTGGATTTCCGGAAGGACTTCCGGAAGGTGTCACGCCGCGCGGGTGCTCGCGTCCTCCAGCACCGCCGCCACCTCGCCGCGCAGCGCGCGCAGCGCCTCCGGCAGCGCCTCCGGCGCGAAGCCCGCGTCCATCTCGCGCGCCACGCCCTCCAGCTTCAGCCGCCACGCGGCCACCGCGTCCCCGTCCCCGTCCACGGGCCGCGACGCCAGCAGCACCTGCCCCGCCTGCGCGATGCGCTGGGCCCGGGCCAGCGGCCCCGCGCTCGCCTCCAGCGCCGCGGCCGGCAGGGCCAGGTTCTCCGACGCGGACAGCACGTCGCGCAGCACGTCGCGCGCCAGCGCCTGCGCCTCCTTCGTGGGCACCGCGTAGACGAGCGGCCACAGGTCCGCCACGCCCGGCGTCGTCCGCCCCGCCAGCGCCGCGGCGGCGGCCACCAGCCGCTGCACCTTCACCGCGCGCCGGTCCGACAGCGCGATGCCCGCCGCCCGCAGCGTCCGCAGCGCCTGCGCCAGGTGCGGCCGCACCGGCCCCAGGTCCGCGCGCCTCGCCGCCTGCGCCACCACGTCCAGGGATTGGAGCGACGCCACTCGCGGCGCCGCGTCCGCCCACAGCGACGCGCCTCCCTCCAGCAGCTCCTCCAGCCGGGGATCCGGCACCGGCTCCACGAAGATGCGCGCCAGGAACCGGTCCGCGAACGCGGCCAGCGCGTCGTCCTCCGGCAGCGCGTTGGACGCGCCCACGCACACCCGCAGCGGGCACTGCATGCGCGTGTGGCCGCGCCGGAACGTGCGCTCGTTGAGCAGGCCCAGCAGCGTGTTGAGGATGGCGGTGGAGCCCAGGAACACCTCGTCCAGGAAGGCCACCTCCGCCTCCGGCAGCATGCCCGCCGTCTCCGTCTCCACCAGCCCCTCGCGAAGCTTGCGCAGGTCCACCGGCCCGAAGATTTCAGACGGCTCCGTGAAGCGCCCCAGCAGGTACTCGAAGTACGAGCCGCCCAGGCCGCGCGCCGTCCTGCGCACCGCCTCGCTCTTCGCGGTGCCCGGCGGCCCCACCACGAGCAGGTGCTCGCCCGCCACCGCCGACAGCGCCACCAACTCCACCATCGCCTCGCGCTCCACCAGCCCCCGGCTCGCGTCGGTGAGCGCGTCGCGGACCTCGGCCGCCGCGACCTCGAAAGATACGGACATGCCCGCGAGCCTAGCCTCGCCCCCGGTCCGGCATACAGTGGCGGCATGGATACGAAGTGGAAGTGGCTGACCCTGGCCGGCGTCCTGGGCGCGGGGCCAGCGGTCGCGGACGGGTGGCATGGCTATGCCTCCCTGGGCGCGGGCGTCACCCTGGATCATTTCAGCGACTGGCGCGCCAAGGGCCCCGCCCTCCAGGCCTGGCTCGGCGTGGAGACGCCGCCCGGCCTGTCCCTGGGCGTCGTCTTCGAGACCACCCAGACCTGGGGCCAGCGGTTCGCCGAGGCCCAGAACCCGTCCGAGATGAGCCGCGTGCAGTTGGACTACACCGCCGTGGGGCTGGAGGCCCGCCTGCGCTTCCTCGGCGACAAGCCGGTGACGCCGTGGCTGGGCGCGCGCCTGGCCAAGAGCTGGTCGCAGCCCTTCACCCCGGACAGCCTGGGCCAGTTGCGCCGCGAGGACTTCGACGTCACCAGCATGGCCTTCCGCGTGGGCCTGGACGGGTGGTTCTCCGACCGGTGGGGCATCTCCCTGGCCACCGCCATCCAGTTCTGCGACGTGAAGTTCACGAAGGCCACGGACGACACCAGCGCCAGCGCGGGCGTCAGCGTGAACATGTGCGCCAAACCGCTCCAGAGCATCGTCGCCGGACCCGTGCTGCGCTTCTAGCGCGGGTACAGTGCGCGCCCATGAACGCGCCGCCCCCCACCGCTGGTCCCCGCTGGCTCTACCTGCACGGCTTCGCCTCCGGCCCCCTGTCCGCCAAGGGCGTCTGGCTGGACGCATACTGGGCGAAGCAGGGCATCCCCCTGGAGCGCCTCAACCTGCGCGTGCCGTCGCTGGAGCACCTGAGCCTGCACGCCATGCTGGACACCGTGCGGGACGCGCTGGGCGCCCCCAACGACCGCGCCGTCCTCATCGGCTCCAGCCTGGGCGGGCTCGTCGCCGCGCGCACCGCGGAAGCCGACGCGCGCGTGGGCGCGCTGGTGCTGCTGGCCCCGGCCTTCCACTTCGTGGAGCAGCTCCAGCGCCGCCTGGGCCCCCATCACTGGGCGGAGTGGAAGCGCACGGGCTCCCTGGAGACGGACGACCACGCGGAGAAGCGCCGCACGCGCGTGCACCACGGCATCATCGAGGAGGCCCAGCGCATGGACGCGGAGCGCGGCCCCTGGCCCGACGTGCGCGTGCCCACCCTCATCATCCACGGCCGCCAGGACGACACCTGCGACGTGCGCTACTCGCGCGAATGGTCCAAAGGCAAACGCCACGTCCGGCTGGTGGAGGTGGACGACGGGCACGAGCTGACCGCCTCGTTGGAGCTCATCGCGAGGGAGGCGGATGCCTTTCTCACCCCGTGGCGAGGTGTGGAGCAACCCCGGCAGGTGTTCACTGGCGGCTGAGCCGGGCGCGTCCGTGTGGCCGCCCCGCTCGCGCCGCGAATGCGCCGGTTAATCTGGCGGCCATGAACCGCGAATACCACCGCTGGCACAGCCCGCGGCTGAACCGGGACATGGAAGTGCTGCTGTTCGGGCACTCGGGCGAGCCCGTCATCCTGGTGCCCACCAGCAAGGGCCGCTTCTTCCAGGCCGAGGACTTCGGCCTCATCGGCGCCATCTCGGACTGCATCGCCGCGGGCCGCTATGTCGTGGTGTGCGTGGACTCGGTGGACGAGGAGTCCTGGTACAACAAGGGCGTCGCCCCCGCCGTGCGCGTGGCCCGCCATGCCCAGTGGGAGGACTACCTGCTGCATGAGGTGGTGCCGCTCGCGAAGGGCCGCGCCTCCGGAGGCCGCCTCACGCTCGCCGGGTGCAGCCTGGGCGGCTTCCACACGTACAACGTGGGCCTGCGCCACCCGGACGTCTTCCAGCGCCTCATCTCCATGGGCGGCAAGTTCGAGACGGAGGACTTCCTGGACGGCCACCACGACGAACAGGTGTACTTCCACACCGCGCCGCAGTGGCTGCCGGGCCTGAACGACCCCGGGCGCCTGTCCGCCCTGCGCCGCGTGGAGATGACCCTGGCCGTGGGCGAGCACGACTTCTGCCGCCCCTCCAACGAGAACCTCTCCAAGCTCCTCTGGCAGAAGGACATCCGCAACGACCTGTCCATCTGGGACGGGGGCACCCACGACTGGCCGGTGTGGCGGCGGATGATCCGCCAGTACCTGCCGGCCTGAAGCCGGACGCCGGACACGACAAAGCCTCCGGTCGGAGGGACCCGGAGGCTTTTCGTGATGCGCCATGAGGAGCCGGGAGGGCTACTCGATGGGCATGAACACCTTGAAGCCCGAGCGGCCGTTGTTCGTCGTGTTGCGCTCGATGAAGTCGCTGGCGGACGAGTGGCCGTCGCCCAGCGTCACCGCCGTGTGGCCGTAGATGCTGCCCAGGCGCGTGGAGGTGCTCTCCCAGGTGAGCACGAGGCCCGGAATCTTCAGCGCGTCCTCCAGGGACATGTCCACCTGGCGGAACTTGTCGCGCGGCAGGTTGTTGTCGATCTGGTTGCCGTTGCCCGACACGCCGATGCCCATGGAGTTGCGGATGGCCCGGCTCACGCCCGTGGCGCACAGGCCCTGGCTGTTGTAGCCGCCCATGCCCATGGCCGCCGCGCGCGCCGCCTCCGCCAGCCGGCGCCCCGTGGCGGTCCCGCCGGTGGGGGCGATTCCCATCGGGCCGCCCACGTCCGCGCCGCCACCCACGCCGCGCCCGCCACGCAGGCCCTGACCGCCGCCCGCGTCGAAGCTGTCACGGCCGGAGTGGCCGATGCGCAGCGTCCGCCCGGAGATGATGAGGTCCGGGTTCGAGATGTTGTTGTCGCGCGCCAGCTTCTGCACGGTGGTGCCGAAACGAGCGGCCAGGCCAGAGAGGGTGTCGCCAGGGCGGATGCGGTAGTTGGACATGAAGGCTCCTGCGACAATTGTCGGGTCTTCCTGATCCAGGTTGCGTCCGATTCCTAGATTCTTGGAGTTTCCGCCCACACTGGAACTCCACACCCTCCCGCCTCAGCCCTCCAGGGGCCGGAGGGTGCCCGCGCTGACGCGCCAGAAGCGCCACAGCACGGCGACGGCCACGGTGATGAGCCCCGCGCACAGGCCCCACCAGATGCCCAGCACGCCCATGCCCAGGTGGAAGCCCAGGAGCAGGGTCAGGGGGAGGCCCACGGCGTAGTGGCCCACGATGTTGGCCACGAAGGTGAAGCGCGTCTGGCCGGCGCCGCGCAGCACGCCCGCGCCCACGCCCTGCACGCCGTCGAAGACCTGGAAGATGGCGCCCACCATCAGGAGGGGCAGCAGCAGGGGCAGCACCTCCGGCGGCGCGCCGGCCAGCGTCGCCAGGCTCCGGGGGAAGAGCGCGAACACGAGCCCGCTCAGCGACATGACCACCGCGCCCGTGGCGAAGGCCATCAGCCCGCTCCTGCGGGCCTGCGGCGTGTCGTGGGCGCCCACGGCCCAGCCCACCCGCACGCTGCCCGCGTTGCCGATGCCCAGCGCCATGGTGAAGGTGAGGCTGGCGAAGGAGAGGGCAATCTGGTGCGCGCCCACGCTCACCGGCCCCAGCTTCGCGGCCAGCACGCCCGCCAGCGCGAACACGCCCACCTCCGCCGCGATGTGCAGGCCAATGGGCAGCCCCACCCGGAAGGCCCTCAGTTGGTCCGCCTTCACCGGCTTGCGCGACGGCGTGCCCGGCACGGGGATGCCCTGCACCGCCCGCGCGACGATGAGCACCTCCAGCACCGTGCACAGGAGCGTGGACAGCGCCGCGCCCGCCGCGCCCATGGCCGGCACGTGGGTGAGCGGCCCCGCCCACGCGGGCAGCGACTGGCCGCCGAAGACGAACAGCGGCACCAGCAGCAGGTTGACCACGTTGGCCAGCACGGCGGCCACCACCAGCGGCCGGGGCATCCCGATGGCCTGCAGGTACGCGCGCACCGTGAGGAAGATGAGCATCAGGGGCAGGCTGGGGGCGCGGAAGTGCAGGAAGGCGCGCACCTGGACGATCTGCTCCTCCGCCACGCCCACCCACGGCAGGCCGGATGGAACGGTGATGAGCACCGCCCACAGCACCACGCCCACGAAGGCGGACAGCCACACTCCCTGCCAGAGCACGTCCCGCGCGCGGCGCGGGTTGCCGGCCCCGATGGCCTGGGACACCAGCGGATCCACGCCCATCATCAGCCCCATCCCGAAGCTGCTGACGGCGAAGAAGAGGGCGTGGCTCAGGCCCACCGCCGCCAGGGCGGACGTGCCGGCCCGGCCGACGATGAAGGTGTCCGTCACGCCCATCAGGGACTGGCCCGCCTGCGCGATGCAGAGGGGGAGCGCCAGCCGCAGCAGGGCGCGAAGCTCCCCCCTGGCGCCGCGGGCCGGAGGGGAGGACAACACGGAGGGCTCTGCGGCTTCGGGCGGCATGACGGGGCCTATAGGGAAGGGAGTGCGCTGGCGCAAGCGACGCAATCCCCCCCACCCTGTCTGACCGCCCGCCCGCCTGCGTCAGGGCGTGCTGACCGGGAACGGCACCGTGACGAGCGGCGTCTGGAGGCTGTCCACCTTCGACACGCGCACCCCCGCGTCGCTGATGGCGTAGACGTAGTCATCCGCCATCACGCTGCGGCGCACCTCCGGCGCGTAGTAGTAGCTCCACTGCGGCAGATTCGTCGTCTTGAACAGGTCCGACATGGGCACCGCGCCCACCGGGGAGATGCCCGCCTCCAGGTCCACGCGGAACACGCGCAGCTCCGTGCGGAAGCCCTGCCAGTAGTCGTCGTAGGTCGTGTAGTACTTCGAGTAGTCCGTGAAGGGGATGGCCACCAGCCCCTTGGCCGCGAAGTAGTTGAAGGCCTTGTGCTCGTAGAGGGCCTCGCTCCAGCCGTAGGCCTCGCCCACCAGTTGGGTGGCGGTCTCCTTCGGGTTCGCCAGGTCGCTCACGTCGAAGAGGGACAGCTTCAGCGCGCGCGTCCCGCAGCAGCCGCCGTTGGGGTCCGTGTGGACGCCCAGGGTCAAGAGGTGGTGGTCCCCCACCGGGTGCATGTACGTGGAGAAGCCGGGCACCTTCAGCTCGCCCACCTTGCGCGGGTGGGCCGGGTCGCTCAGGTCGAAGGTGAAGAGCGGATCCACCTGGAGGAAGGTCACCACGTAGCCGCGGGGGCCCGCGAAGCGCGCGCTGAAGATGCGCTCGCCCTCGGCCAGGTCCTCGCTGCGGCCCAGCTCCGTCAGGCGCCCGTCCTTCACGCCCAGCGTCGTCACGCGGCTGGACGTCGTGGTGCGGCCCCACCACCAGTCCTCGTGCTCCGGCTCCGGGATGCGCGTGGTGACCGTGGTGGCCAGGCGCAGCACGCCCTCGTATTCATCCAGGGCGAACTGGTTGACGGGCGTGCCCTCCACCGTGCCGGAGCCCGCGTACACCGCGCGGCCCGGCTGGCGCAGGTCGAACTTGTGCAGGTAGGTGAAGTCCTTCTGCCCCGGCTCCGGCCACCACCAGGAATGCGGGTGCGCCAGGTACAGCGACTCCCTGGACGCGTACACCGTGCCCGGCTCCGCCACCAGGCTGGTGCGCCCCGGCGCCGCCGTGCGCGCGTCCAGGTCCAGCGAGGCCACCGTCACGAAGCCCAGCGAGGACGGCGCGTTGCTCCGGTAGAAGTCACCGCAGGACGTGGGCAGCGCCGTCTCCACGCCCGCCGCGTCCACGTGCTTGCCCGCGGGCAGCCACTGGTCCAGCGTGTTCGCGCGGATGCGCTTCGCGTTCTGGTCGATGAGCGCGTCGATGGCCTTCGTGAGCTTGCCCTCGTCCTTGTAGAGGTCCTCCGAGTACTCCACCCAGAACTTCACGTCCTCCGGCCAGCGGAACGCGTCCGACAGCACCAGCCGCACGTTGCTGTCCACGCGGCGCGCCTGGGTGAAGACGCCGGGCAGGTAGACCTGATCCACCACCGTGGGGTGCGCCACGTCCGACACGTCCACCGTGGTCACCTTGGTGCTGTCCGCGTTGTAGTAGCCGCAACTGAAGCCGTAGCAGGCCATGTCCGCGACCGGCATCATGCCCCCGCCCCCGCCCACCTTCGCCGGGGTGCCCGGCAGCGACCGGGCCACCTGCGAGACGATGACCAGCCGGTCCCGCGCGTCGAGCAGCATCTCCCGGGGCCAGCCCTCCACCTCCAGCGTCGCCGCCAGCGTGAGCTGCTCCGCGGGCCACGAGCGGTGCGCGTACAGCCGGTTGCCCGACAGCACGAAGATGCGCGTGCCGTCGTTCTGCACGAAGTCCGACTCGTGCACGCCCTCCACCTGGTTGTTGGTGCCGGTGGAGTCCTTCGGCGCCTGGCCGCCGGCGCCGGCGTTCACGCCGCCCCCCGCCGAGTCCTCCGTGGGCATGGGCCCGAAGACGACGCCGCCGCGCGTCCCCCGGCCGAAGCGCTCCCAGTACCCGGGCTTCTGCTGCTCCAGGTTCGCGCGCATCTGCTTCGTGGCGGTGTCCTCGATGTACCGCTCCAGCGCCGCGCAGTCGTTGAAGGTCTCCAGCTTCAGCGACTGCTGCACCGGTTCGTTGTCCAACCCGTCCGGGGCCTTGTTCCCGCCGTCACCGCACCCCACCGCCAGGAGCGTGAGCCCCACCGTTCCGAAAAGACGCAGCCTCATCCGTGAATCCTCCCTCGAAAGCCTCGCGGGGCTCGGCGCTTTGCCACGCCCATGCCAGGGGAGAATCCCGTCTCGTCCGTGTGTGATTGCGGGGGGTTGGGAGGCGCGCGGGGGCGGCCACCGCTCTCAGAAACCTGAGGCGCGCACGGGCCCCGCGGTGGGAAAACCGAGGGACTGGGGCACGAAGCGCACGAAGCGCTGCTGCAACTGCGCGTCCATGCCCTCCAGCTTCAAGCCCATGCCCGTCTGCGAGCGGAACGCGCTCCCCATCCCGGGCGGGTTGCACCACGCCACCACCGCCTGCGCCTCGCAGGGCGTGCGCTGGCCGGCCATCACCAGCCGCAGGGACAGGCGCGAGCCCTCGCGCGCGGGCGTGAGCGTGCGCACGAAGAGCCCCTGGGGGCTGGCGTCGTGGCTGAAGCCGCTGAGGGTGGGGCCGCCCGGCGTGTTGAACTCCACCACGGTGAAGAAGGGCACCCGCTCCGCGGCCCGCAGCGGCACCGTGCCCGGCGACAGGCGCGCGAGCACCTTCGCCAGCAGCTCGTCCGCGCCCAACTGCCGCTTGAGCAGCAGCGGCGCGCCGCTCAGCTCCTGCGCGCGGGCCAGCACGTCCGGCGCCTCCTCCACCCGCGACATCAGGACCAGCGGCTTGCGCGCGAACTGCTCGCGCAGGCGCGTGGCCAGGGACAGGGCCTCGCGCGGCAGCCGCGACACGTCCACCACGAAGCCGTCCAGCCGGTCGGCGTGGGCCGTGGCCTGCGCCGCCGCGTCGTCCAGGTCCTTGGCGTAGAGCACGTGCAGCCCCTCGTGCTCCAGCGCTCCGCCCAGGAAGGTGTGCAGGAACCGGCCGCCCTCCACCAGCAGCACGCCCCGCCCGCGCGGCGGGCCCGTCCAGGCGCGCTCGCGCGACAACCGCACCGCGGCCACCTTCGCCGCCAGCGCCTCCTGGCTCACCGGCTTGGGCAGGAAGTCGTCCGCGCCCGCGCGCCCGCAGTGCATCACCTCATGGGGTTCATCCGCCGCGGTGAACATCACCACCGGCACGTCGCGCCCCGCCGGGTGCGCCTTGACCAGACGGCAGGCCTCGTCCCCCTGGAGCTTCTCCAGGTGCAGGTCCATCAGGATGAGCGCCGGCGTGCGCTGCGCAAGCTCCGCCAGGCACGCATCCGCGCCCTCCAGCCCCACCGCGTCACAGCCCATGCGCGACAGGTGCAGCCGCATCACGTCCCGCGCCGTCCGCGAGTCGTCCACCACGAAGACCAGATCTCTCGGGCGAGGAGAAAAGCCGGGGGTCGTCATGACTCCCGGAGATACGCGGACTCCGGGGAAGGCACCACGGACCCGGCGCCACAACGTGCGCTGGTGGACGCCCGTTGCGTGCGCCGCGGGACGTCAGCCGCGGGGCTCCGCGCGGCCGGACAGCAGCTTCGTGAGCTGACGGGCAATTTGGGCGCACTGCGCGGCGTCACCGGCGGCCAGCGCGTCCTTGCCGCCCACCAGGAGCTGCTGCACGGTGCCCACGGCCGTCTCGGCCTCCGGGCTGGGGTTCTCCCGGGCGCTCTGCTGGAGCAGGCGGGCGAGCTTCTCCCCGCGCTCCAGCAGCTTGCGGAAGGTCTCCTCCGCCTTGCGCGCGTCCACCACCCCTTGCGCCTGGGCGTAATGGGACTGCTCCTGGCCCAGCTTCTCGGCCTCGCCCTGCGGCAGGCCGGCCCGGGCCTCCAGGCGCACCAGCTCCATGTTGCCGGAGGTCAGGTCGGTGGCCTTCACCGCGAGGATGCCCTCGCCGGACAGCTCGAAGACGACCTCCAGCGGCGTCTCCCCGCGGTTGGCGACGTGCAGGTTCTTGAGGACCACCTCGCCCAGCTTGTGGTTCTCGTCCTGGAACTCGCTCTCCCCCTGGTACACGGGGATGCGCGCCTCGGACTGGCCGGAGGTGCCCGGGAAGAAGATGTCCCGCGCCACCACGGGCACGCCCGTGTTCTTGGGGATGAGCCGCTTCACGCGGCCGCCCATCACGCCCACGCCCAGGCTCTGGCTGGCCACGTCCAGCAGCAGCGCCTGCCCCGCCTGCCGGACCAGCTCGTCCGCCTGCACCGCGGCGCCCAGCGCCACGGCCTCGTCCGGGTGCACGTCCGTGGAGGGGGCGCGGCCGAAGAAGTCCGCCACCAGCCGGCGCACCAGCGGCACGCGGGTCATCCCGCCCACCAGCAGCACCACGTCCACCGAGCGCGGATCCATCCGCGCCTCCGCCATCACGCTCTTGCAGACCTCCAGGCAGCGGCGCGACAGCGGCTCGGAGAGCGTTTCGAAGAAGCTGCGCGTGAGCGCGGTGTTGATTTCGGTGAAGCGCTTCACGCCGGCCGTGTGGTCGCCCAGGCCGGACACGGAGATGGTGGCCTCCTCGTTCTCCGTCAGCTCGCGCTTGGCCGCCTCCGCCGCGACCTTCAGGCGCCGCAGCGACTGCGCGTCCCGGGAGACCGCCTCCTGGAAGGGGTCCTCCACCTGGGCCAGCAGCCACTGGACGATGCGCTGATCGAAGTCCTCGCCGCCCAGCGCGTGGTCGCCGCCGGTGGCCTTCACCTCGAAGACGCCCGCCTTCACGTCCAGGATGGACACGTCGAAGGTGCCGCCGCCCAGGTCGAACACCAGCGCGCTGCCCTCGAAGCCGCGGGACAGGCCGTACGCCAGCGCCGCCGCGGTGGGCTCGTTGACCAGCCGCACCACCTCCAGCCCCGCGATGGCCGCCGCCTCGCGCGTGGCCTGGCGCTGGTTGTCGTCGAAGTTGGCGGGGACGGTGATGACGCACTTGCGCACGTCCCGTCCGAAGTGCGCCTGCGCGTCCAGGCGCAGCTCGCCCAGGATGAAGGCGGACACCTGCGTCGCGGGCAGCACGCGGCCGGACAGCTTCACGCGCACGTCGCCCGTGGGGCCGGCCACCAGCGGGTACGGCACCACCGCCTTGGCCTGCTGCACCAGCTCCGGCGTGTAGCGGCGCCCCAGGAAGCGCTTGGTGGCCCACACCACCGCGTCCGGGTGCTCCTCCCCCAGCGCCTGGGCCGCCTGCCCCACCAGGCGGTCTCCCGCCCGGGTGAGGCCCACCACCGAGGGCGTGAGGCGCCCTCCCGAACGCGAGGGGATGAGGCGCGGGCGTCCGTCTTCCACGGTCGCGACGACGCTGTTGGTGGTGCCCAGGTCGATGCCGATGACAGGTTCTTGCATGGCGAGGGTGGGGCCCACGCTACGGGTAAGCGCCCGCTTCCGCCAAGTCCTGTCGCACCCGGGCCGTCCATTGCCGGGCGCCGGCCTGCCTCCGGGGGTCCCCTGGAGCCCTCCAGACGGCCACCAGCGCACACCCGGAGCGCCCACCCGTGCACGCTTCCCCGCCCGCTGTTCCCTTGGACCCCTGGAAGGCCCGGGCGGCCACGCGCCCCAACGCATGGCGCCGGCATGATTGCCGCCAGGGACGCCCCATGCTAAGGGCGCCAGCGTCATGGTGAACGTCTCCATCGCCCGCCGCTACGCCCGCGCCATCCTCGACGTCGCAGCGGAAGGCAACCGCACCGACGCCGTCGCCGAGCAGCTCAACGCCTTCGCCGCCGTCGTGGGCAAGAGCGCCGAGCTGTCGGACGTGCTGCTCAACCCCGCCTACAGCCGCGCCCAGCGCAACCGCGTGGTGGAGGCCCTGCTCCAGGCCATGCCCTCCCCCGCGGAGCCCGCGCTGGCCAACGCGCTGCGCCTGCTGGTGGACCGCAACCGCCTGGGCTACCTGCCCGACATCGCCCGGCTCTACCGCGACATGGCGGACGCCCGCGCGGGCCGCGTCCGGGGCCAGGTCACCAGCGCCGTCCCGCTCTCCGCGGACGCGCTCGCCCAGCTCCAGCAGTCGCTCCAGCAGCTCACCCAGCGCAACGTCGTGCTGGAGACCAAGGTGGACCCCGCGCTGCTCGGCGGCGTGGCCGCCCAGGTCGGTGGCACCCTCTACGACGGCAGCCTGCGCACCCAGCTCGAGCAGATGCGCCGCGAGCTGAAGTAACCCCAGCCTCCACTCCCGGTACGACCAACGTGCCGGGTTGTCAGGGTTGCCCCGCAGTCCTAGTCAAACCTGTATTTCCCGTCGGCTCCGGGAATGGGTATACTTCTGGTCAACGCGGACAAGCCCGCGTTTTCCGAGACGACCCGCCCATGCCGCAGCCTGTGTTCCAACGGCTTCCCGGAGCCCTTCCGACCCCGGGGGTTCCCGAGGAGACCCTGCCCTTCCTGGGCGCGTTGCTCAACGCGCCAGGTTGGGGGGTGGCGCTGGTGGACGGGGCCTCCCGCCTCGTCTGGATGAACGACCTGCTGGCTTCGCTGTGCGGCCGCCCGGCGCAGTTGTTCGCGGGGCGCCTGCTGTCGGAGGCCTGGCCGGGCCTGGCGCCTCCCTTGTCGCCGCTGCTCGCGCGGGCGCAGTCCGGTGAGCGCGTGGCGGAGGAGCTGGTGTCGGGCCGCTTCGGCGAGGTGGGCACGCTGCGCCACCTGACCGTGAGCGCCATGCCGGCGGGCCCCGGGGTGGGCGTGCTCCTGCTCCTGCGGGACACCTCCGCGCGGCTTCGCGAGGAGGAGGCCCTGCGCGCGAGCGAGGAGCACATGCGCTCCATCGTGGAGGTCTCCTGCGACGGGTACTTCTTCCACGACCGCGGGCAGTTCCTGGAGATCAGCCCCGGCCTGGGGCGCCTGCTGGGCTATTATGAGACGGCGGAGCTGATCGGCCGGAGCATCCTGGACTGCGTGGCGCCGGAGTTCCGCGCCCCCGCGCGCGACGTGATGGAGCGCGGCCTGGAGGCGCCGTACGAGCTGGCGGTGCTCCACCGCGACGGCCGCCGCATCCCCGTGGAGGTCATGGGCCGGTCGGCGACGTTCCAGGGCCGCGCGGTGCGCATGGGCGCGGTGTGGGACGTGAGCATCCGCAAGGCCGCCGAGGAGCGCCTGATGCGGATGGAGCACTTCCGCGACCAGTTCCTGGACGCCGCGGGGGACGGCTTCAAGGCCCCGCTCCAGACGCTCCAGTGCGACGTGCTGGCCCTCCAGCACGCTCCGGCGATGCCGGAGGGCCTGACCGAGCAGGTAGGGCGGGTGGGCCACGGCGTGCGCCGGGTGGAGCGGCTGATCCGCCAGCTCCTGGACTTCACCCGCGCCCGGCTGTCCAACGGCCTGCCCGTGCACCCCGCCCCCGTCCACCTGGGGCAACTGGCGGAGCGCGTGGTGGCGGACCGGCAGCGGGCCCACCCGGACCGCGACCTGCGGCTCGTCGTCCAGGGCGACCTGAAGGGCTCCTGGGACGGCGAGCGGCTGCTCCAGTTGATGGACTCCCTGGTGGGCAACGCCCTGCACCACGGCCCGGTGTCCTCGACCGTGGTGCTCCAGGTGACGGGGCGCTTCGACGGCGTGACGGTGCAGGTGCACGACCCGGACTGCCGGGTGCCGCCGGAGTACCAGGGCACCCTCTTCGAGCCGTTCAAGCACCGCGCCCTGTGCTCCGCGGATGACGGGCTGGGGCTGTCGCTCTTCATCGTGCGGCAGATCGCCCTGGCCCACGGCGGGCGCATCTCCGTGGAGTCGGGGGCGGCGGACGGCACCCGCTTCATCGTGTGGCTGCCCCGCGAGGACGGCCCCTCCCTGTCCGGCGCCTGAGGCCGGGCTCCCCGGGCGGGCGGGCGGGGCCCCCTGTGTCCGGGCCGCCGGCTTACGTGCGCGATAAAGGGGTGCGGGGGTGGGGGAAGGACCCGGCGCGTGGCGCGTTGCGAGAGTCCCGGTGCCCGTGATAGGGGGCCACCCGGTACTCAAGATTCGCGGCGGCCATCCCCGTTTCCTCAAGGCCGCCCCCTCCGCAAGGACGCTAGACGCCCATGGAAATCCGCGCCGACGAGATCAGCAAAATCATCCGGGAGCAGATCAAGGACTACGGCAAGAAGGTCACCGTCGCCGAGACCGGCACCGTGCTGACCGTGGGCGACGGTATCGCCCGTGTGTACGGCCTGGAGGGCGCGCTCGCCGGTGAGCTGGTGGAGTTCGCCAACGGCGTGCAGGGCCTGGTCCTCAACCTGGAAGAGGACAACGTCGGCGTCGCCATCATGGGTGAGTTCAAGGACATCCGCGAGGGTGACTCCGTGAAGCGCACCGGGCAGATCGCCTCCGTGCCGGTGGGCAAGGCCCTGCTGGGCCGCGTGGTGAACGCGCTGGGCCAGCCGGTGGACGGCAAGGGCCCCATCGAGGCCACCGAGCACCGCCGCCTGGAGGTGAAGGCGCCCGGCATCGTGAAGCGCAAGTCCGTGCACGAGCCCCTGCAGACGGGCATCAAGGCGCTGGACGCGCTGGTGCCGGTGGGCCGCGGTCAGCGCGAGCTCATCATCGGTGACCGCCAGACGGGCAAGACGGCCGTCGCCATCGACGCCATCATCAACCAGAAGGGCCTGGGCGTTTACTGCATCTACGTCGCCATCGGGCAGAAGCAGTCCACCGTCGCGCAGGTGGTGGAGAAGCTGACCAAGCACGGCGCCATGGAGTACACGACGGTCGTCGCGGCGAACGCGTCCGACCCGGCGCCCATGCAGTACTTCGCGCCGTACGCGGGCGTCGCCATCGGCGAGTACTTCCGCGACAACAAGATGCACGGCCTCATCGTGTACGACGACCTCTCCAAGCAGGCCGTGGCGTACCGCCAGCTCTCCCTGCTCCTGCGCCGCCCGCCGGGCCGCGAGGCGTACCCGGGCGACGTGTTCTACATCCACAGCCGCCTGCTGGAGCGCGCCGCCAAGCTGTCCGACGAGGAGGGCGCGGGCTCCCTCACGGCGCTCCCCATCATCGAGACGCAGGCGGGTGACGTGTCCGCCTACATCCCGACGAACGTCATCTCCATCACCGACGGGCAGATCTTCCTGGAGACGGACCTGTTCTTCTCCGGCGTCCGCCCGGCCATCAACGTCGGTCTCTCCGTGTCTCGCGTGGGCTCCGCGGCGCAGATCAAGGCCATGAAGCAGGTCGCGGGCTCCATGAAGCTGGAGCTGGCGCAGTACCGCGAGCTGGCCGCCTTCGCCCAGTTCGGCTCCGACCTGGACAAGGCCACGCAGGAGACGCTGGCGCGCGGCGCCCGCATGGTGGAGCTGCTCAAGCAGGGCCAGTACGAGCCGCTCTCCGTCGAGCGTCAGGTCATCCAGATCTACGCCGCCACCAACAAGGACGACGCGGGCAAGCGCGGGTGGATCCGCAACGTGCCGGTGGGTGACGTGGTCCGCTGGATGAAGGAGATGCTGGAGTTCGTGGACAGCAAGTACCCGAACATCGTCTCCGACCTGGTCGCCAAGCGCGAGCTGACCGCCGACATCAAGGCGAACATCAACAAGGCGCTGACCGAGTTCAACGACGTGTTCCAGGCGACCCCGGGCTCCAAGGTCTAGTCTTCGCGCCCCACGCGCGGTGGCGGTAACGACGGCCCCGCCCTCCCTTCAGAAGGGAGGCGGGGCTTTTCGTTTCCTTCAGCGCAGCCGGGGCAGGATGGCGCGCAGGCTCTTGTCCGCGCTGCCCCGCGTGCCCAGGCGCTGCACGGCGGCGCGCTCGTAGGGCATCACGTTGGCGCGCTCCACCAGTTGCACGTGCGCGCCCAGCGCGGCGGGCATGGCCAGGTCCAGTTCGAAGATGTCACCGGCGACGAGCGTGGACTCCGGGCCGGTGTGCGTGGCGTCCCAGATGCGCCTGAGCGCGGAGAAGTAGCGCCCGCGCTTGAGGTACACCGGCCGGCCCAGCACGCCGTCCAGGTGGAGCGCCTCCGGCAGCGCGTCGAAGCGCGCGTCCTTCGGCTCCGCGTCCTCCAACTGGAACTTGCGCGCGTCGCCGAAGACCTTCAGCCGCTCGCGGCCCCGGGGGGCCAGCTTGTCCAGCTTGGCCTCCACCAGCTCCGTGTGCGCGTTGGTCACCACGGACACGGGCAGGCCCGTGGCGAGCAGCGCCTCCAGCACCTCCTTGGCCTCCGCCTTGAAGGCCGTGGCCGAGTGCCGGTACGCCTCCCGGTACAGCGTCTGCACCGTGTCCGTGCGCAGCGCTTCGTCGTCACCCTTTCCGAAGCGCTTGAGCAGCCGGTGCGCGGTGCAGGTGGCCGTCAGGTAGGGGTCCGCGGTGGCCGGCGCCACGATGCGCCCCGCGACCTCCCAGCCGTACTGGTCCACGCCCTCATGCAGCGCGGCGACCTCCTCCGCCCACGCCTGGGACGCGTCCTGCCCCAGCACCGCGTACAGCGCGTCCTGGAAGTGCCTGAGGAAGGGCTCGCCCTCCGCCAGCACGTCCGTGAAGGTCCCATCGAAGTCCAGCACCACGCACGCGATTCCCATCCACCTGTCCTTGCAGCCCGGCCGCTTGGAAGCGCGGCCGTGAACGAAAGCCCTGAATGACGCCCCGTCGGCGGCCCCGAATCAAGCCCCCTGCCCTGCCTCCGGGCGGAGGCGGGTGCCAACTCCCGGAAAGCCGGATGGAACCCGGGTCGGGTGGTCCCACGCCCCCGCCACCCCCACCGTAGAGCCTCCCGCGGGGGAGGGGGGCTCCGCGCTCATGTCCGAGCCGACTGGCACCTTTCTCGCGGAGTCCACGCCCGTGCCGCAGGAGTGGCTGCGCACGGTGTTGCAACTGCTGCCGGTGGGGGTGGTCATCGTGGACACGGGGGGCCGCCTGCTCGCCGCCAACGCCGCCGCGAGCGCGCTGTGGGGCCAGGCCGCGCTGGCGCGGATGAAGCTGGAGCACTTCGGCACCTTCGAGGCGTACTGGCCCGGCACGGGCAGGCGCCTGCGCGGCGAGGAGTGGGCCGTGGCGCGCACGCTGCGCACCCGGCAGACCGTCTCCAACGAGGAGGTGGACATCGTCGGGAAGGACGGCGCGCGCCGCACCATCCTCAACTCCTCCGCGCCGCTGTACTCGGCGGAGAGCCGGCTGGTGGGCGCGGTGAACATCAACGTGGACATCACCGAGCGCAAGGCCACCGAGCGCGCCGAGTTCTTCGTCAGCGAGGCGAGCCGGCTGCTCGCCGAGTCGCTGGACTGGGAGACCACGCTCAAGGCCGTGGCGCGGCTGGCCACGCTGGAGTGGGCGGACTACTGCATGGTGGACGTGCTGGGGCCGGACGGCGCGCTGCACCGGCTCGCGCTCAGCGCCAGGGACCCGCGGCGCCAGTCGCTGCTCGACCAGGCGCTGTCCTTCCCACCGGAGCCCAGCTCGAACTCGCCGCTCGCCCGGGCGTTCGCGCGCGGCAGGCCCGTGCTCATCTCCGACATCACGCCCGGCTGGCTGGAGCAGGTCTCCCGCTCGAGCGAGCACCGCCGGCTGCTGGAGGCGCTGGCGCCGCGCTCGTCCATGCTGCTGCCGCTGGCGGTGGGGCGGCGGCGCTTCGGCATCATCAACCTGGTCTCCGCGTCGCCCGCGCGCCGCTACACGAAGCGGGACCTGGGCTACGCCACGGAGTTCGCGCGCCGCGCCGCCCTGGCGGTGGAGAGCGCGCGGCTGTACCGCGAGGCCCGCGAGGCCCTGCGTGAGCGCGACGCGTCCGCGGCCATGCTGGAGGCCTTCTTCGCCGCGTCGCCGGTGGGCATGGGCTTCGTGAACCAGGATTTGCGCTACGTGCGGCTCAACAAGGTCGTCGCGGAGAACAACGGCATCCCGCTGGAGGAGCACCTGGGCCACACGCCCCGCGAGCTGATGGGCCCGGCGGGCGGCCCCATCGAGGACCTGCTGCGCCAGGTGCTGGAGTCGGAGGCGGCCGTGGTGGACGACCCGGTGGAGTACGTCGCGGGCCCGGAGCCGCGCACCTTCCTGGCCACGTACTTCCCCGTGCGCTCCGGCGTGGAGCTGCTGGGCGTGGGCGGCGTGGTGCGCGAAATCACCGAGCAGCGCCGCATGGAGACGCACCTGCGCTTCCTCACGGACGCCACCACCCGGCTGGCCACGTCCCTGGACTGGCGCACCACCGTGCGCAACGTGGCGGACCTGGTGGTGGCGCAGCTCGCGGACTACTGCCTGGTGGACATGCTGGCCGAGGACGGCGAGCACCTGGAGCGCGTGGAGCGCCGCGCCCGCGACGACAGACTCCAGGCCCAGTTGGAGAAGTCCATGCCCTACGCGCCGCGGCCCGGCGCCCACACCGTCGTGCGCAGGGTGCTGGAGACGGGGCGCCCGGAGCTGGTGGCCGAGGTGGACGAGGCCGCCATGCGCGCCTTCGCCGTCGACGGCGCGCACCGGGAGGTCCTGGAGGGGCTGGGCCCGCGCTCGGTGATGGTCGTCCCGCTGATGGCGCGCGGGCGCACGCTGGGCGTCGTGAGCGCGGCGACGTGCTCGCCCACGCGGCGCTTCAGCACGCGGGACCTGTCCCAGTTGGAGGACCTGGCCTGGCGCGCGGCGCTGGCCGTGGACAACGCGCGGCTGTACCGGCAGGCGGAGCAGGCCGTGGCCGCGCGCGACGAGTTCGTGGCGGTGGCGACGCACGAGCTGCGCACGCCCCTGTCCGCGCTGCACCTGCAGTTGTCGTCGCTGCAGCGCACGGTGGACAAGCTGCCGTCGGACGAGTCCGAGCGGGTGGGCCAGGGCCTGCAGGGGGCGCTGCGGCAGGCGGACCGGCTGACGCGGCTGGTGGCGCACCTGTTCGACGTGGCGCGGCTGGGCACGGGGCAGATGGCGCTGGAGCTGGGCGCGGTGGAGCTGTCCTCGCTGGTGCACGCGCTGGTGGCGCGGATGGAGGAGGCGCTGGCCACCGCGGGCTGCGTGGCGGTGGTGCACGCGGACGCGCCGGTGGTGGCGCTGGCGGACCGGCCGCGCGTGGAGCAGGTGCTGATGAACCTGCTCACCAACGCGATGAAGTACGCGCCGGGCCTGCCGGTGGAGCTGTACGTGGAGCGCGACGGGGAGAAGGCCATCATCGCCGTGCGCGACTGGGGCCCCGGCATCCCCCCGGAGGCGCGCGAGCGCATCTTCGAGCGCTTCACGCGCAACAGCGGCGAGCACGCGCGCGCGAGCCTGGGCCTGGGCCTCTACATCTCCCGGCAGCTCGCCCGCGCGCACGGCGGAGACCTGTTCGTGGAGGCGCCGCCGGAGGGCGGGCCCGGCTCGCGCTTCGTGCTGCACCTGCCCCGGTGGAAGAAACCGTCCTGAGCGGCCCCGGCGGGCGCGTGTCGCACGGCGCCACCTTGCCGCCCACCCCCGGGGAGCCATTACCCTCCAGGGCCATGGACGACGCGCGGACGACAGCGGCGCTCGGACGCTGGCGGTGGCTGCCCTGGGGGCTCCTGGCCGTCGCGGTGGCGGTGGCCTCCACGGGCGCGTGGCTGGGCTCGCGCTCGCTCCACGCGCTGGAGGCCCGGAGCGCGCAGTGGGAGCGCGAGGCCTCCGAGTCGGAGGCCCACGTCGCGCGGTTGCAGACGCTGCGGCAGGCCATGGAGCAGCGGCTGCGCGCGCTGGAGCGGCAGCAGCAGGCGAAGGAGTGGGGCGGCGCCGCGGCGGAGCTCCAGGCGAAGAGCGCGGAGGCGCAGCGCACGCGGCGCGAGGCGGCGCTCGAGGCGCTGGGCAGGACGCTGAAGGACGCGCTCGAGGCGGGCGACGTGGCCGTGGCGCTGGAGGACGACGCGCTGCGCGTGGAGGTGTCCGAGCGGCTGCTCTTCGCGCCCGCCACCACGTCGCTCACGCCGGAGGGCGCCGGCGTGCTGAAGCAGGCCGCGGCGGTGTTCCGGGGGCCGCTCGCCGACCACCGCGTCGCGGTGGAGGCGCACACCGACGAGGTGCTCCCCGGCGCTCCCGCCACCACCGCGTGGGAGCTGTCCGCCGCGCGGGCCGTGGTGGTGGTGCGGCAGTTGGGCGAGCGCGAGGGGCTGGCTCCGGAGCGCCTGAGCGCCACGGGCCACGCCGCGTACCGGCCGCTGGTGCCCAACGACAGCCCGCCCCACCGCGCCACCAACCGGCGCGTCACGCTGCGGCTGTCCCCCACCCCGGTGACGCCGGAGCGCGCGGCCGTGGTGCTCACGCAGCCGCCGCGCCCCATGAAGCGCCAGGCGAAGGCCAAGGCGCAGAAGACGGCGCAGCGCTGACGCGCGGGGCGCGCCCGTGAATGGACGACGCGGGCGCCGGCCTGGCCTTCCGGGCCGCCCGCATGTCCAGGGGTGCACATGCCCCCTTCCGGACACCGCTCCCCTTCCCCGGGGCGCTGGTTTCACCGGGGGTGATGAGGGTTGAATATTCCGGGCGAGCAGGCGTCCACATGCCGCGGCCCCTCCCGTGGGCCCCTGAAGAAGAGGAGAGGTCGCCGTGGGCTTCTGGAAGACGCTGTGTGCCGCGCTCGCCGTCGCTGTCCTGCTGGGGTCCGCGCCCGCGGAGGCCCGCTTCGGCAAGCGCTCCAAGCCGAACACCTCCGACCGGAAGGACTCCGACGACTCGGACGGCAAGCATGAGCACCGCGCCACGCCGGTGGGCCGCGCCTCGGACGCGCCGGTGCGCTCCAGCGTGCGCGCCTCCGGGGTCGGCCCCGGCTGGTTCGACGTCCTCTTCATCTCGGGGCCGGCCAGCTACCACCGCCGCGCGCGCGCGGAGGTGCCCCGCGGCCAGCGCGCGCCCCGGCCCGCGCCGCTCGTGCACCTGAACGTGCAGGGCAACAGCTTCGGCGACGTGGGCGGCGCGCTGGACCTCTTCATGGCCCTGGACGGCCAGCGCTGGGGCATGGACGCGCGCGTGAGCGGCATCGCGCTGGAGACGGATGACGGCTCGGCGGGCACGGACCGGCTGACGCTGCTGGACGCGCACCTCACCCTCTCGCCGTGGTCCAGCGAGCGCGGCCGCTTCCGCATGGAGGCCGGCATCGCCAGCGCGCACGCCCCGGACGCCATCTTCGTGGGCCCCAGCCTGGCCGCGTCGCTGGAGGCGTGCATCGGCCCGTCGCCCTTCGACGTGGAGGCGCGCATCCAGGTGGTGCCCTTCCCGCACCGCCAGGTGGACATGCAGGCCGGCCTGGCGCTGCACCTGGGCGCCCTCAACCTGCGCGGCGGCTGGCGCACCCTGTACCTCAGCGACGGCGGCCACCTGGACGGCGTGGTGCACGCGGACAACTTCACCGGCCCCTACCTGGGCCTGGGCCTGTCGTTCTGAAGGCCCTGAAGCCTGAAGTAAAAACTCCCGGGGTCCCCAGCGCACCGCGCGGGCCCCGGGAGTCTTCGTTCCGGGGCTACTCCTCCGACGACGCCGCGTAGGACGTCGGGGTGGTCTCCGCCCCGGAGCCGTTGGACGCCGCGCCCGCGCGCTTCACGCGCCGCTTGGGAGGCGGGGCCAGCTTGGGCTCCATGCTGAAGACGCGCCCGTAGATTTCAGGCGTGTTGATGTTCACGATGACGCCGGGGTCCTTCACGTTGAGGCGGCGCGGATTGATGGCCCTGAGCACCGCCTCCAGGTCCTCGCCCTCCGCCTCCAGGACCTTGCGCGCCGCCCCCTTCGACAGCACCACCGGCCAGCCCGTGGCGTTGTCGTACTCCGGCCGCAGCGCCATGACGCCCTCGGCGCCGCCGCGCTCCATGTCCTTGAGCATGGACTTCACGGTGGTGACCCGCAGCGCCGGCATGTCCACCGGGTGCAGCAGCACCACGTCCGCGTCCTCGGCCATGGCCGCCTCCAACCCGGCCTTCACCGACGCCAGCAGGCTCTTCTCCCAGTCCCTGCTCGTCACCAGCTCCAGGCTCGGGTGCTGCTCGCGCACCGCGGCCTCGTCGCTGCCCACCACGCCCAGCACCCCGCACCCCGCCTTTCCGAAGGTGGACGCCAGCGACTGAAGGAAGCTCTTGCCCCCCTCATGCTCGATGAGCGCCTTGGGGTGGGACATCCGCCGGGCCTTGCCCGCCGCCAGGATGATCGCCACTGCCTTCATGACCCGCCTCCTCGCCCTCGACGAAAAGCCGGGGGCACCGCCAACAGGCTGTTGACCTCCTCCCGGGATTGCAGCCCGCCCGCCAGTACGAGTCGTCAGACAGCCGCCAGTCACACGAGCAGGTGTTCGCTGCCAGCCCTTTGGGCAAGGCCGGGTGTCCACCAGCGGTCAGGCGGACGGGACGGAGGGCTTCCCCTCCCCCGCGCCGGATGGGCGGCCAGGGGCCTTTCAGTGCAGCCAGCCGCTGGAGGCCGCCAGCCGCAGCGGGGCGGCCGTCTCCACGGTCGTTTCTTCCGGCGCCGCCAGCGCCTTGACGGTCAGAATTTCAGCCAGCCGGGCCAGCGGGCGGCGGCGGGCCACGCGGTGCAGCTCGTCCTCCGTCACCTCGCCCAGAAGGTCGCCTCCATGCCCCTCCACCACGGGCAGCACGTGCACGCCGTGGCGGTACATCTGCTGGAGCGCTCCCAGGACGGTGTCCTCCGGGAACAGGGTGATGGCGCGGGTGACGAGGTTCTGGAACTCAGGGCTGCGGCACATCGACACGTGAAGCCTCCGGTGCTCGGCGTTCGGGCGCCGTATGCCGGAGGGCCTTAGCAATCCGCTTGCCGACGTCCGCGAAGGGCGCGGGGACCTTCGCGGATCCGCCTGCCCGCCCCCTACTTCTTCGGCGCGGGCTTCACCGACTCCACCATCTTGCGGAAGCCCTTCTCCGCGCCGTTCACCGTCTTCTCCGGCCCGGTGAGCTTGTAGAAGAGGGCGCCCTCCGGCCCCTCCACGATGGCGCCGCGCAGCTTGAAGTGCGGCTTGGGCGTGGAGGGCCCCATCATGGGACCGCCGCCCGCGTACGTGCCCTTCACCTCCACCGTGGTGACGGGCAGCCCGTTCACCTTCTCCTGCTTCGTCTTCGCGTCCTTGTCCTCCAGGGGCTTGCCGTCAGGCTTCTGGAACTGCGCCACCCAGCGCTTCACGTTCGCGTCCACCGCGCCGCCCTGCCCCTGCCCGAAGTAGAAGACAGCCAGTTCCGCGTCTTCCGCGTCTCCCTTCACGGCGGGCACCTTGTACGTCGCCGCGCGCATCGGCCGGGGAGGCTGGGCGGCCCACTCCGGGGGCGCACTCCACGTCAGCCCTCCGGCCTCCTCCGCGCTCGCGCCCATCGCCACGGTCATCGCCAACACAGTCAGCAGTCGTTTCATGGGGCGGCAGCGTAGCCGCGTTCCTCCGCGCGTCACGCCCCCTCTGCGCGCACGCCGCGTGAGACGTCCACCCGCGTGCACGCGAGGCCACCCCAGACCTGACTCGCCGCGTCAATCCCTCTCACTTTGTGACCGGGGAACGCCGTGCTACTCACTGACTTGTTTCCAGCAGTTCACCTTGGGCTGGAGGGGATTCCCACCATGAAGAAACAGTTGTTCCTCGGGGCCATCGCCCTGGGAGCCGTCGCCTGCACGCCGGAGATCGCGCAGGACGCTCCGAACCTGAACGTCGGCCTCGCGGAGTTCGACCCTTCGGCGTCTCCCGCCGTGGTTCCCTCCCCCAACGACCTGGCCATCAATCAGCAGACGAAGCGGGTGAACGCGCCCATCAACCCGGCGGCGTCCCCGGCGGAGCAGGAGTTCACGCGCGACTACCTGAACTCGCTCAACGGCTTCCCCACGTCCGCCATCGCGAACACCAAGGTCAAGGACCTGGATCCGCGCACGGTGACCGCGAAGACGGTCATCTTCATCGACCTGTACCAGGGCACGCCGCTGGCGACGAAGCCGGTGACGCCGACCATCGCGTACAACGAGGACACGGACCTCATCAACATCATCCCCCCGGTGGATCCGAACACGGGCCTGCCGGCGTGGCCGAAGGGCTCGCGCTACGCGGTGGCGCTGGTCGGCGGTGAGAACGGCCTGAAGACGAACTCGGGCCAGCCCATCATCGGGTCGGCCACGTGGGCCTTCATCAACTCCGACAAGTCGCTGGTCACCTGCGAGGACCTGACCTCGCCGGACTGCGGCCCGGCCACGGAGATCATCCCCTCCTCGGAGACGGATCCGGCCAAGCGCCTGGCGGACCAGACCGCCAGCGCACTGCAGTTGGAGCAACTGCGCCGCGGCTACGCGGACGTGTTCAACAAGGCCCTGGCGCCGCAGGGGTTCAAGCGTGAGGACATCGTCCTCATCTGGACCTTCAGCATCGTCAACCAGCCGGAGGCCACCATCAACCTGGCGGCCACCGACCGCGTCCCCACCATCATCCCCTTCCCCAACGACCTGCTGCGCGTGCCGGCCACGGCCACCACGCCGGCGCACCTGAGCTTCCCCGTCCCCACGACGCCGGGCCTGCAGCAGGACCTGTTCACGGGCCTGAACACGCTGGACGGCTTCTCCACCACGGGCGCCATCGTCACGGAGAACGGCGACGCGCAGGGCGTGCTGGACGGCACCATGTACCGCGTGGCGGCGGACGGCCCGGCGCCTCGCGTGGACGCGGCGTCGCTGGCCGCGGGCGTGAAGTTCTTCAAGCTGTCCAACCTGGACAAGGGCACCCAGCCGGACGTGACGCCCTGCCTGGTGGAGAAGTCCGGTGACTGCGGCACCAGCGTGGGCGAGGCGGGCATCGTCGAGGTCCCGCAGCAGCTCCAGATCGTCCCGAAGGCGCCGCTGGATGGCGCCACCCAGTACGGCGCGGTGCTGACCACGGACCTGAAGGACACCAAGGGCCGCAACGTCGCTCCGGCCACGGCCTTCGCGCTGCTGCGCCTGGCCAACCCGGTGTACGACGCGGCCACCAAGAAGAGCACCATCTCCTCCGTGCCGGACTCGCTGGCGCAGGCGCTGGAGCCGGTGCGCGCGGCGCACAAGCCGTTCTTCGACGCGCTGGCCAAGGCCGGCCTGCCGCGCTCGAAGATCGCCCTGGGCTGGGCGTTCACCACCCAGAGCACCACGTCCGTGCTGCAGCAGTTGTACACGCTGCCCGGCGGCGTCTACGGGACGCCCACGGCGCCCACGTCCATCTTCCCCATCACCTCGCAGGTGAAGGCGGCGATGGCCGGCGCCGGGTTCGCGTCCACCAACGTCGGCGCGGTCTACGAGGTGCGGGCCAACACGCCGTGGCTGCTCACGGGCCCCTTCGGCACGCTGAACCCCGGCGCGCCGCGCCCCACGCGCTACCCGTTCATGCTCTTCACGCCGACCGGCACGGCGCCCACGGGCGGCTGGCCGGTGCTGGTGTTCGGCCACGGCCTGACCAGCAACCGCACCGCGGTGCTCGGCGTGGCCAACAAGCTGACCGGCGCGGGCTACGCGGTGGTCGCGATGGACGCCGTCTACCACGGTGAGCGCACGAGCTGCGTGGGCGCCGCCGCGGTGCTCCCCACGCCGAACCCGGCGGGCGACTCCGCCGCGTGCGCCGACCCGGCCACCCAGCGCTGCGAGGACGACGCCACCAAGCCTTCCTACGGCCGCTGCGTGGCGCGCACGGACGCGGCCCGCGCGGACTGCAGCGCCGCGGCGCTGCCGGCGGGCGTGCCGGCGGACGTGTACTGCGCCAGCATCGTGTCCCCGTCGCAGGGCCAGTGCATGGCGGACAACAAGTGCGAGGGCGGTGACTTCCTCCGCAACGCGCAGGGCGTCCCGGCCGTCTCCGGCTGGAACTTCCTGAACCTGGGCAACCTGTTCACCACGCGCGACAACTTCCGCCACCACGTGGTGGACTTCAGCCAGTTCCTGCGCGTGCTGGCCAGCAAGGAGCTGTCCGACGCCGTGGGCGGCCTGAACGCGGCCCAGGTGGACTACGTGGGCCAGAGCCTCGGCGGCATCCTGGGCACCATGTCCACCGCGGTGTCCCCGCGCGTGCGCCGCTCGGTGCTCAACGTGGCCGGTGGCAACCTGACCGGCGTGCTGCTGACCGCGCCCGCCTTCCAGGCGCAGCGCACCGCGTTCCTGGGCTCGCTCGCCTCGGCGGGCATCAAGCCGGGCATGGCGGCGTTCGACACGTTCATCGGCCTGGCGAACACCATCCTGGACCCGGCGGACGCGCGCAACTACGCGTACCTGCTGGACAACAACGCGGCGGCCGGCACGGACGACAAGGTGCACCGCGCGTTCATCCAGTACATCGAGGGCGACCAGGTCATCCCGAACGCGAACACGCTGGCGCTCATCAACGCGGCCAACCGCACGGGCGCGCCGCGCACGGTGGCTTCCTACATGTTCCCGGAATCCGTCATCGGCGCCATCCCGGCCGCCGGCCGTCACGCGTTCCTCAACAACCCGCAGATCCCCGAGTCCGTGCGCAACGCGGCCCAGGACCAGATCATCGGCTTCCTGTCGACCGGCACCGTGGCGCAGTAACGGCAACCACTGAGAGAGGAATCAAACACCCATGAAAAAGACACTCTCCCTCGTGGCGCTCCTGGCGGCCGGTACCAGCCAGGCCGCGGGCTTCCAGATTGACACCCACGGCGCTCGCGCCACCGGCGTGGGCGGCGCCGCCACGGCGTGGCTGGAGGACTCGTCCTCCATCTATTACAACGTGGCGAACATGGTCGGCGTGAAGACGCTGGACATCACGCTGGGCGACACGGGCATCCTCCCCAGCATCACGTTCCAGCGGCCGGGCATGGAGGCGGAGGGGCAGCGCACCACGCTGTCGCCGCCCCCGCACCTGTTCGTCGTCTACAAGCCGTTCGAGAAGGCGGCGTTCGGCGTGGGCGTCTTCACGCCCTACGGCGCGCGCAGCCGCTGGGAGGAGGGCTTCAGCGGCCGCTTCCGCGGCTACGAGTCCTCGCTGGCGACGTACTACATCAACCCGTCGTTCGCGTATGAGCTGCACCCGCGCTTCCGCTTCGGCGCGGGTCTGGACATCGCCCGGGCCACCATCGAGCTGACGCGCGGCCTGGACTTCGTGAACAGCGAGGGCTCCATCCACCTGGGCGGCGCGGACTGGGGCTCCGGCTTCAACATCGGCGTGCAGGCCAAGGTGCTGGACAACCTGGACATGGGCCTGCACTACCGCAGCGCCATCGACATCGCGTTCCAGGGCCAGGCGGACTTCCAGAACGTCCCGGTGGAGTTCCAGAGCCGGCTGACGGACCAGAAGGCGCACGCGGACGTCGTCCTGCCGTCCACCGTGACGGCGGGCCTGGCGTACCGGCCGCTGCAGAACCTGCTGCTGGCGTTCGACGCGAGCTGGGTGGACTGGTCCACCTTCTCGGAGCTGGCCATCCGCTTCGAGAACCCCGCCATCGACAACCCGCTGCCCAAGCGCTGGCGCGCGCGGTGGAAGTACTCGCTGGGCGGCGAGTACGGCGTGACGGACGCGCTGCAGGTGCGCCTGGGCCTGACGTACGACCCGACCCCCAGCCCCAACAGCACGCTGACGCCGGACCTCCCGGACGCCAACCGCTTCAAGGTGTCCGCGGGCGTGGGCTACCAGTTCAAGCCGTTCCGCGCGGACCTGGGCTACCAGTTCGTCGCGCTGGCGGACAAGGAGAGCACGGCCCCGGGCATGCCGGGCACGTACTCCGGCACCGCGCACGTGCTGGGCCTGACGCTGGGCTTCGCGCTGCAGTAACCGGCTGAACCGTTCCTGAAGTACCGGGGCGCCCGGCTCCTTCCGTTCGTGGAAGGGCCGGGCGCTTTCGCTTACGGTGCGGCGCCGTGAGCCCTTCCAAGCCCGGCCGCAACGACCCGTGCCCCTGTGGCAGCGGGAAGAAGTACAAGGCCTGTCACGCCGCCGAGGACCGCGCGAAAGCCGCGCCGCCTCCCACCGCCGCCCCCGCCCACCCGCTGAAGCAGGACCTGGAGGCGGCCATGTCGCTCCTGGGCGACGCGGACGTGTCCCGCCTGTCCCAGGCGCTGGAGCACCTGGGCGTGCTGCTCCAGGCCGCCGGGCCCCAGCCGGGCCTGCGCTATGACGACAAGGCCTTCAGCGACCACGTGGGCCAGGCGCTCGCGAAGCTGGCCGCGCAAGAAGGCCTGGACGCGATGCAGGCGCGCAACTCCTTGCGCGTGGGCGTGGTGCGGGAGCTGGGCACGCGCGGCTTCCAGGAGAAGCTGGGCGCGGGGCTGCTGGCGCAGGCGGCGAAGAGCGGGCGCACGCCGGAGGAGCGGCGCGCGCTGTGCGTGGGCGCGCTGCTGGCCACGGCGGCGAAGAAGACGGGCAAGGTGCGGCCGGAGGACAACCCGGTGCTGGACGTCGTCTTCGACGTGCAGTTCCGCGAGTGGAGCCAGAAGCACGCGGAGGTGGTGCGCAAGTACGAGTCCCTGGTCGCGGACATGGAGCCGGAGGCCCTCACGCCCGAGGCCTCGGAGGCGCTGCGCAAGGCGGAGGCCGGTGAGCTGGACGCGCTGGTGAAGCACGTGCAGGCGGACCCGGCGCTGGTGGAGCGCATCTCGCGCGAGGCGAAGGAGCGCGCGCAGCGGGTGGAGGCGAAGCTGCGCGACCCCGCCACGCCGTCCGTCTTCTCCCCGGAAGAGGAGCTGTGGCTCACCGTGGTGCTGTGGGAGCCGCTGCGCGCGATGAAGTCCCAGCCCAAGGACCCGGAAGGCCGGCGCCAGGTCATCTCCGCGCTCCTGCGCGCCGTGAAGGGCGCGGTGGACGCGGACTTCCTCGAAGGCATGCTGGAGCGCATGCGCGCGGGGGCGAAGGACGCGGCGGCGGACGAGCCCACGCGCGAGTGGCTCACCGACGCGGCCATCGCCTTCGAGGCGGAGCCCGCGCGGCTGGTGCTGGCGGCGCTGCTCACCGCGCGGCAGGAGGCGAAGGGGCGCAGCGCGGAGGAGATGGTGGCACTCGCGGACCTGAAGGCCCTGCCCGCGTGGACGCCGGAGCAGTTGGAGCCGTACCGCCAGCTCCTGGAGAAGGAGGGCCGCGCCTCCGCCGCGGACCGCCTCCGCCGCGCGCAGGACTGGCTGCGCGAGCACCCCGTGCGGTTGGACGCGGAGGCCTGAGAGGCCCCGCTTCAGACGAAGAGCGCCCTGGCGGTCTGCTGGAGGCGCTCCGTGCCCATGCGCATGAGCTGGCCCTTGAGGCCGGGCTGGCTCACGACGTGCCGCTCGAAGGCGGCGCGCTCCAGGCGCAGGACGACACAGGGCGTCTTCGTGCGCACCGTCGCGGACACGGGCTTGTCCAGCAGCAGGGAGATTTCGCCGAACACGTCGCCCTCGCGCAGCTCCGGCAGGAGCACGATGCGGCCCGGCTGCTCCAGCGACAACTGCACCTGGCCGCGCAGCAGCAGGTAGAAGGCGTCCCCCGGCTGCCCCTGCGTGAGGAGCACCTGGCCGGCGGGCACGGCGCGCAGGTCGAACTCGCGCGACATCGCCTGCTTCAGCGCGGGCGACAGGTTGGTGAACAGGGGGCTGGTGCGCAGCAGGTGGTCCACCAGCCGGCGCTGGTAGAAGGCCTGCACCGCCGCCTCCACCTCCGGGTGCGCCGCGCTGACGCGGGCCAGGGAGGAGCGCTTGAACTCCAGCAGCACGGAGCGCTCAGGCACCTCCACGCTGGCCAGCCTGGGCCCTTCGGACACCAGCGCCACCTCGCCGAAGAAGTCCCCCGGCCCCAGCGTGGCCACGACCTGGCGCGCGTTGCCCTCCACCCGGCGCGTCACCTCCGCGCGCCCCTCCACCAGCGCGAACATGGAGTCGCCCGGCTGCCCCTCCTCCACCACGCGCTGGCCCGGCCAGAAGGCGCGCACCTCCAGCGCCTCCACCAGCGCCACGAAGGCGTCGCGCCCCACGCCGGACAGGACGGGCACGCCCGGGTCCTTGCCGTCGGGCACCCAGGCGAAGGTGGGGGCCAGCGCGCCGGGCGGCAGGGCGAAGCGCTCCGCCAGCGCGCGCACCGTCCTGGGACGCGCGCCCCGCAGGCCCCGCGACAACACCGCGGCGGCCACCGCGCGCAGCAGCGCCCCCGCGCGGGTCCAGGCGAGCGCCGCGTCGTCGTAGGCGTGGGCGGCCTCCGGCCTGCGCTCCAGCCACTCCAGCAGCTCGGCGACGCGCTGGTGGACCTCCGCGTCCTCCGGCTCGGCGCGCAGGGCGTCCTGGTAGCCGGCCAGCGCCGCTTCCAGCTTCCCTTGCGCGGCGAGCGTCGCCGCCTGGGCCTTCAGGGACCGTGCGTGTGGGGAGTCCGCCATGCGCGCCTCTGTAACCCAGCCGCGCGGCGCACGCATCCGTTCGGAGGTCCCGGCGGGGTGTCCCTTGTCACACCCCCGACCTTCAACTGCTCAGGTCCCGCACCCGCTCCGCCAGGCTCTGGGTGAAGAGGCGGTAGATGCGCAGGGCCGCGGCCTCGTGCGTCTCCAGGAAGTATTGGAAGTCCGTCCGCGTGACGCGCAGGGCGCGCACCACCGTGTGCGCGCGCACGTGCGCGGACACCGGCCCGTCCAGGATGAGGGAGATTTCGCCCAGGAACGCGCCCGGCCCCAGCATGTTGAGCTGGCGCGCGTCCCGGCCCGGGCCGGTGGACACGCTCACCATGCCCTCCAGCAGCACCACCAGCCCCATCCCCTTCGCGCCCTTCTCCAGCACCGTCGTCCCCGCCGGCACCAGCACCGGCCGCGCCAGCCGGTACAGGTCGCGCATGTCTTCCAAGGACAGACCATCGAAGATGGGAATGGCTTTCAGATAGCCATAGCCATCCACCACCGGCTGCGCCTTCTCCGCCGCGGCCGCGCCCTCCGGCGCCGACGCGAGCCCCAACTGCTGGAGCAGCCGCGCCTGCTCCGCCTGGAGCAGCAGCAGCCCCGCCCCCGTCGCGTGCTTGATGCCGTCCGCCAGGAGCACCAGCGCCCTCCACGTGGCGCCCTCCGCGTCCAGCAGCTCGCACATGCGCAGCACCGCCTCCGGCCGCCGCGCGTCGTCCGCGGGCACCGCGCGCAGCATCTCCAGCTCCGCGTGCGCGTTGCCCAGCACGCGGAACACCTGCGCCGCCTCCAGGGGCCGGTGCATGCGGCCCAACAGGTGCGCCAGCGACTCGCGCGCGCCCAGCGCCTGGTACAGCGACAGCGCCTGCTCCAGCGAGCCGGCCCGCTCGAAGGCCGCCGCCGCGCGGGCCTGCTCCCCCACCCTCAGCCACGCCTCCGCCGCCAGGAGCGGCGCTCCCGCCTGTTCGTACAGCGGCGCCGCGCCCCCGTCGTCCCCATCCGCCTCCAACAGCCGCGCCGCGCCCGCGAAGTCGCGCGCCTGCCGCAGCACCTCCACCAGCCGGGTGCGCGTGTCGGCCGGCACCGCCAGCGCCTCCTCCAGGACCCGCTCGCGCTGCCCCGCCCCCATCGCCTCGTAGGCGCGCACCGCGTCCTCCACCGCGCCCTTCAGCACCCGCGCCCACACCCCTCGCGTGACGCTGGAGCCAGGGCCCACGGCCACGTCGCCCACGTTCGAATCGTCTGGAGTCACGGCCTTGTCGTTCCTCCCGGACGCCCTGGCGGACAAAGGGGGTCCACGCCTGGGTCCGGACCTTGATTCCGTAGCACCCTGAAACAGGGAAAGCCAGCCAGCGCGGTGAAGAGCGGCGGGCCTCGGACAGAGTGTCCACCGCGTGAATCAGATGCGTAAAACCTGAGAGGTTGGGGTTCGCGCGAACCCTGCGCTTCAGGGTGGCTGTCTGGATTGAGAGGGATTCCCCATCTTCAAGCATCCCTGCCCCAGGGACCCCTACCCAAGGTGTCTCCCCCATGACGTCGCGCCCCGCTTCCGTCCTCTTCCTCAAGGTCCTGAAGTCGTCCCACCCGCGCCGCGCGCTGAACCTCCTGGCGCGAGGCGGCTTCCTGCTGCTGCTCGCGTCGGGAGCGGCCCGCGCCAACGAACCCGAGGCCCCGGCGCAGGCCGAGGCTCCGGCGCCGGGCGCGGAGGGGGCCGCCGCCCCGGCGGATGACGCGGTGTGGGGCGAGGAGGCGCTGGAGCAGGCGGAGCTGCCGGCGTCGATGACGGACGCGGCGCGGACGCTGGAGGAGGCGCCGGTGGTGGTGTGCTCGGGGTCGCTCCAGCAGGCCTACCGCCCCGGACTGTTGCTCACCACACCTCGCAACTCCATGCAGCGCGAGTCGCTCCAGTTCAGCGGCTGCCCCGTCAACGACGGCGTGGTGATGACGGCGGTGGGGATGGAGACGCAGCACCTGAAGCGCGCGACCTGCGTCGGCACCACGGGCGGCGCGTCCACCGCCACGGTGACCTGGTCCAACGGGGAGAAGTCCTCCGTGGCGCTGGAGCGCGTGGAGGCGCTCGTGGACGGAGGGATGCAGGTCTTCACGTCCGAGGGGACCATCCACTCCGGGCGCCACGCGGGCCACGGGGTGCGCCTGGTGACCGCCGTGCCCACGCTCACCACGCTGGCGGCGTGCGTGCAGCCGTCGGGCCTCACGGCGAACGTGGGCATCGCCACGCTCACCGTGCTGGACCTGCCCGCCGGGGAGCGCTGAGCGCGCGCCCGCTCCCCTGCCGGGCGCTCCGGGCTGGGGCGGGCTCCGGGCCGCACGCACCGCTATGCAGGCGCGGGCCGGGCGTTATCGTGGGGGGCCATGAGGCCTGCCCCGGAGCGCCGGATGCGAACGCGACGAGTCACGGGGGGTTGGCGGGGGGCGGCGGTGGCCGGCCTCCTGGGCTTTGTGGGCTCGGGCGCGGCGTGGGGGCACGCGGGCCTGCCGGAGACGTCCAACGTCACGCTGCGGCGCGGCCACCCCGAGGACTTCTTCGTGGGGGCCACCTTCGGCGCGGTCATCTCGCGCGACAGTGGGCGGACGTGGCGCTGGGTGTGTCCGGATGCCATGGGGTATGGCGGCTGGCGCCCGGAGTCCTTCGTCTGGCGCGAGTCCGGGGCGCTGCTGGCGGCCACCGGCAACGCGCTCCTGTCCTCGAAGGACGGCGCGTGCTCGTGGGCGGCGCACCCGGCGTTCAAGGACACCTGGGTGACGGGGCTCGCGGCGCACCCCACGGATGACGCGGTGCTGTACGTGGCCACGGGCCGCTCCACGACGGCGACGAACGGGGTGTTCCGCTCGGAGGACGGCGGGGAGACGTGGCGGGCGCTCCCGCTCCAGCGCGCGGGGGTCCTCTTCTCCGCCGTGCGCGTGTCCACCGCCCATCCCCGCACGCTCTACGTGTCCGGGTCGGACACGGCGCGCATGTACCTGTTCCGCAGCGACGACGCGGGCGAGACGTGGGAGGAGACCCCGCAGTCCTTCCCGGACCTGGTGCGCCCGTTCGACTTCGTGGTGACGGCGACGGACCCGGTGGAGCCGCTCGGCGTCTGGGCGCGCGTGTCCGCGCAGGGCTCCACGCACATCCTGCACAGCACGGACGGCGGGCGCACCTTCACCGCGCGCACGGGCGCCGGCATCGACGACGTGTTCATCAACATGGACGTCTCCGCCGACGGCGGCACCGCGTGGGTGTCCACGTACAACGCCTTCTTCCGCAGCCAGCAGGGCGGCCCCTTCTCCAAGCTGGCGCTGCCCACCGGCAACGCGTGCGTGACGCGCGTGGGGGACGTCCTCTACGGCTGCGGCTCGCCGTGGCTCCACGACTGGTCGCTGGCGCGCAGCAGCGACGAGGGCACCACCTGGGAGCCCCTCTTCAGCCTGGAGCAGCTTCAAGGTAGCCATCAGTGCCCGGCGGGCACGCCCGTGCGCGAGCTGTGCCCGTCGCGCTGGCCCCAGCTCGCGGAGACGATTGGCGCGCCGCTCTACCCGGATGGCGCTCCGGACGCGGGCGTGCCGGACGCCGGCGCGCGGCCTTCCGGCGACGACGCGGGCACGCCCGCGGCCCCCGGGCCGAAGCCGTCCCCTGGCTGCACCGCCGCTCCCGCGGGCATGCTGCTTCCCCTGTTCCTGCTTCCCTTGCTGCGCCGCGGCCGGCGGCGCGAGGCCCCATGACCATGAAGCTGAAGACGTCCCTGACGTGGAGCACCGCCGCGGTCGCGCTGCTCGCCCTGAGCGCGTGTGATGGCGACACCGAGCCCCAGGCCACTGAGTGCGAGGAGCCGCTCTACGCGGGCGGCGCCACGGACGAGGCGTGGCGCACGCTGGTGGATGCGCGCAACCAGCCCCTGGACAGCTCGCGCGCGGTGACGCTCACGTCGCCCGAGCCCGGCCAGGCGTACGGGACGGACCTGTCCGCGCCGCTGTGGCGGTGGACGTCCCCGCTGCGCGCGTCGCTGGAGCGCCCGGGCCGCACGGCGCCCCTCATGCAGGGCCGCCCGCGCGAGCCGAAGCGCTCGGTGCTCGTGTGGCTGGGAAACCTGGTGCTGCCCACCGCGGAGGCCCACCTGCCGCCGTACACGGGCGACCTCTACTGGGTGAAGGTGTCCGCGCCGGGACGCGAGTGCCCCATCGCGCAGGTGTTGACGTCGGAGTTGCAGTGGCAACTGGATGACGGCTCCTGGCAGGCGGTGAAGGACGCGGCGGGCCAGGAGCTGTCCGTGCAGGTGGTGAGCGCGTACCTGGTGCAGAACCGCATCACGGAGGGCCCCTACACGATGGGGTCCGGCGTGCCCTTCACGGTGGGGATGGCCAGGTGAGGCGCGCGGCCTGGCTCTGCGCGCTGGCGCTGGCCGCGTGCACGGAGGCCGGAGCGCCGGAGCCGGGCCCGGGCGTGCCCGCGCTGACGTACGCGGATCCCTCCCCGTGGACGCGGGGAGGGACGACGGTGCCTCCCCCGGGGCCGTCCGGGCGGCTGCTGGTGACCAACAGCCTGGATGACTCCGTGAGCCTGCTGGACCTGGACGGGCTGGGGACGCCGGGCTGGGGCGAGCGGGCGCGCGTGCCGGTGGGGCTCCACCCGGTGGAGCTGGAGGGGCCGCACCACACGGCGGTGTCGCCCTCGGGCGACTTCTACTACGTGGGCATCTCCAACTACGTGCCCGGAGGCGGCTCGGGTCCGCATGGCGCGCACGGCACGGGGACGGCGGACGGCTACTGCCTGAAGCTGAGCGCGAAGGACCACCGGCTCGTGGCCTCCGCGCGCGTGGACCCCAACCCCGGGGACGTCATCGTCAGCGCGGACGGACGCACGCTGTACCAGACGCACTTCGACCTGCTGCGCATCGCGGACGTGGCGCGCAAGGGCGGGCCGGAGGAGGCCATGGTCGCGCGCATGGCCATCATCGACGCGGAGACGATGACGGTGAAGGAGCGGGTGAAGGTGTGCCCCGCGCCGCACGCGGTGCGCCTGTCCGCGGACGAGCGCACCGCGTACGTGGCGTGCTGGTCGGACGAGGTCGCGGTGGTGGACCTGGCGGCGGCGGGCATGCCGGTGACGCGCGTGAAGGTGGCGGCGGGCGCGGGCACGGCGGTGAGCCCGCGCCACCAGCCGTACGCGCTGACGGTGTCGCCCACGACGGGGGACGTGTGGGTCAGCTCGCTCGCGAGCAGGCAGGTGCAGGTGCTGGAGCCCGGGACGCGCGCGATGAACCCGGAGCGCACGGTGTACCTGCGCGGCGCGCCCATGTTCGGCGCGTTCACCCGGGACGGGCGCACGCTGTACCTGCCCTATCAACAGGAGGACGCGGTGGCGGTCATCGACGCGGCGACGTCCACGGTGTCGCGCACGGTGCAACTGTCGCAGGCGGGCTGCCTCAACGTGCACCAGTTCATGCTGACGCCGGACGAGCGCCACGGCCTGGCGGTCTGCGAAGGGGACCACATCGGCCCGGGCACGTTGCACGTCGTGGACCTGGCGGAGGGCACCGTGGTGTCCACGGTGGAGCTGGGCCGCTTCCCGGACTCGGTGAGCCTGCTGCGGGGGCAGCCATGAGGGGCCTGTGCGCGGGCGTGGCGGCGCTGCTCGTGCTGGCCGGGTGCGGCGGCGGGGACGAGCCCCGGGCCGCGGCGGATTACGGGGAGGCGCTGTTCCAGGACGCGCGGCTGTCGCCGAGCGAGTACAACCCGTTCTCGTGTGCGACGTGCCACGTGACGACGCCGGCGGCGCCGGCCGGGCGCATCGACTCAGGGCACACGCTGTACAACGTGGCGGCGCGGCCGAGCTGGTGGGGCGGCAACGAGACGCGGCTGCTGGACGCGGTGAACTTCTGCTACGTGAACTTCATGCGCGGGGTGACGAAGCTGGAGGCGGACGAGCCGCGCTCCCGCGCGCTGTATGAGTACCTGTCGCGCATCAGCCCGGACGCGCAGGCGCCCGCGCTGCCGTTCACGGTGGTGAAGGACATCCAGGACGTGCCCCGGGGCGACGCCACGCGAGGCGAGGCGGTGTACCGGGCGGCCTGCCAGGGCTGCCACGGCGCGACGCACACGGGCGAGGGCCGGCTGACGAACCAGGCGTCGGTGCTGCCGGAGGTGACGCGCGACTACGACGAGGCCTTCCCGGGCATCCCGCACGCGCAGGTGGTCATCGAGAAGGTACGGCACGGGCCGTTCTTCGGCGTGGGGGGCAACATGCCGCTCTACGGCACGGAGGCCCTGTCCGACGCGGACCTGGGCGCGCTGCTCACGTACCTGGGGCTGTAGCCGTCCGGCCGGTGCACGGGCGAGGAGGGGGACGCAGGGCATCCCGCCCCTGCCCATGCGAGCCCGGCCGCCGCACCTCAAGGGCGTTCATGTCCTCGTCGGGTTCACAGGAGCAGGGCCCTTCCCCGGAAGGGCCAGTGCCCACGCGGGGCCGTTCCCCCGCGTCCCTGGCCGAGCTGCTGGACACCGACCGCGAGGCGCTCCTGGAGGACTGGTGCGCGCGGGCGTCGCCCCTCTTCGTCTCCCTGCGCCTGACACACGAGCAGCTCGTCGACGCACTGCCCGCCCTGCTCGATGGGCTCCACGCCGCGCTCGTGGACGCGAAGGAGGGCGCGGATGGCCTCGCTCCGCTCCAGCACAGCGAGGCCGCCGGAGCCCACGGCCGGCAGCGCCTGCGCCTGGGCGCCGACGTGGCCCTGCTCACGCGCGAATACGGCCTCCTGCGCGACTGCATCCTGGCCCGGGCCGAGCGCGCCGGCGTGGACGTGCCGCTGCCGCTGCTGCGCGTGCTCGACGCATGCATCGACAACGCGCTCGCCCAGGCCGTCATCCCGTTCGCGTCCGGCAGCGCCGAGCGCCGCCACGCCGAGGCCGAGGACCGCGAGCGCTTCTTCCAACTGTCCCCGGACATGTTCTGCGTCGCGGGCCTGGACGGGTACTTCAAGCGCGTGAACACGCACTTCGTCAACGTGCTCGGGTGGAGCGAGGAGGAGCTCTACCAGCGCCCCTTCATGGACCTGGTCCACCCGGACGACCAGGCGTCCACCCGCGAGGAGATGCACAAGCTGTCCCACGGCATCCCCACCCAGCGCTTCCAGAACCGCTTCCGCACCCGGGACGGTAGCTACCGGTGGCTCGCGTGGGCCTCGCGCCCCGTGCTCGAGCTGGGCCTCCTCTACTCCGCCGCGCGCGACATCACCGAGCAGAAGACCGTGGCCTGGGAGCGCGAGCAGTTGCTGGAGGCCGTGCGCGACAGCGAGGCGCGCTTCCGCAACATGGCGGACCACGCGCCCGTGATGCTCTGGGTGACGGACGTGCAGGGCTCCACGACGTACCTGAACCGGGGCTGGTACGCGCTCACCGGGCAGACGGAGGCCACGGGCCTGGGCTTCGGCTGGCTCGACGCCATCCACCCCGACGACCTGGAGCGCACCCAGCGGACCTTCACGGAGTCCAACGCCGCCCGCCGGCCCTTCCGCCTGGACTACCGGCTGCGCGGCGTGGACGGAGCGTACCGGTGGGCCGTGGACACCGGCTCGCCCCGCTACGACGCGGAGGGGCACTTCCTGGGCTACATCGGCAGCGTCATCGACATCTCCGACCGCAAGCAGGCGGAGGTGGAGCGCGAGGCCCTGCTCGCGCGGGAGAGCGCCGCGCGCCACGAGGCCGAGGAGGCCAACCAGCTCAAGGACGAGTTCCTCGCCACCATCAGCCATGAGCTGCGCACGCCCCTCACGGCCATCCTCGGGTGGGTGCAGTTGCTGCGCACCGGCACCCTGCCCGCGCCCCGGCGGGAGCGCGCGCTGGAGACCATCGAGCGCAACGCGCGCTCGCAGGGGCAGCTCATCGAGGACCTGCTCGACGTCAGCCGCATCGTGTCCGGCAAGCTCAAGCTGGACGTGGCGCCCGTGGACCTGTCCGCGGTGGTGCAGCAGGCGCTCGAGTCCGTGCGGCCCGCGGCGGACGCGCGCCACATCGGGGTGCGGGCCACGGTGGACACCTCCAGCAGCGTGATGGGCGATTCGCACCGGCTCCAGCAGGTGGTGTGGAACCTGCTGTCCAACGCGGTGAAGTTCACGCCCAGGGGCGGCTACGTGCGGCTGGTGGTGTGCCGGCGGGACTCCCTCGTGGAGCTCACCGTGGAGGACAGCGGCCAGGGCATCTCCGAGGCCTTCCTCCCCCACGTCTTCGAGCGCTTCCGCCAGGCCGACAGCGGCAGCACGCGCAAGACGGGCGGGCTGGGGCTGGGGCTGTCCATCGTGCGGCACATCGTGGAGATGCACGGCGGCACCGTCACCGCCGCCAGCGAGGGCGAGGGCCGGGGCGCCACGTTCACCGTGCGGCTGCCCCTGTCCGTCACGCAGCGGCGAGACCCCGCCATGCCGCCGTCGCCGAAGCCTCCCGTGGCGGAGCGCGGCCCCTCGCCCCCGCCGGAGCTGGGCGGCGTGCGCGTGCTCGTGGTGGATGACGAGGAGGACGCGAGGGAGCTGTTGCGCACGCTCCTGGAGGACAACGGCGCCCACGTGGTGACCGCGGGCTCCGCGATGGAGGGGCTCCAGGTGCTCCAGGCGGAGCAGCCGGACGTGCTCGTCTCCGACATCGGCATGCCGGGCACGGACGGCTACGGTTTCATCGAGCGCGTGCGCGCGCTGCCCGCGGAGGAGGGAGGCCACACCCCGGCGGTGGCCATCACGGCCTACGCCCGCTCGGAGGACCGCACCCGCGTGCTGCGCGCCGGTTTCCAGAGCCACGTGCCCAAGCCGGTGGAGCCCGGGGAGCTGCTCGCCGTCATCGCCTCGCTCGCGAAGCGGTACCCCGCGCCTCCGACGGCCTGACGGCCCGCGCAGGGCGCCGGACACGGGGCCACGCATCCTCCTGGCCAGCGGGCGGGGGCAGGGCTTACCTTTGCCCCGATGCGTCCGCCGCCCGGACAACTGGCGATGTTCGACGCCCCGGAGCCCGGGCGTGAGCCGGCGCGCGCGCGGCTGCCGTCCCGCGAGGACGCGCTGGTCCGGGCCGCGGACCTGGCCCGGCGCGTGTCCGCCCTGCTGGGCCGGCCCGTGCACCTGCGCCTGACGGACAACCGCGCCACCCTGGTGAGCTACCGCCGCCTCCCCGAAGGCGTGCGCCTGCGCCTGCACCACCTCTTCCTGGACGCGCCCGACACCGTGGTGCGCGCCCTGGCCCTCTACGTGTCCGGCGACACCGCCGCCCGCGAGGTGCTGGAGGCCTTCAGCCACGCCCACCACGGCCAGGTGCGCCGCGAGCGCAGGCCCGGCGCCCCGCTGCGCACGCGCGGCCGCTGCTTCGACCTCAAGGCCGTCCACGCCCGGCTGGACGCCGCGTACTTCGACGGGCGCGTGCACGCCGTGGAGGTCGGCTGGGCCCGCCGCCCCGCGCGCCGCACCCGCCGCTCCATCCACCTGGGCGGCTACGACGCGCGCCTGCGCGAGGTGCGCGTCCACCCCGCGCTGGACCGCCCCACCGTGCCCGCCTTCGTCGTGGACTTCATCGTCTTCCACGCCCTGCTGCACGCGGACCTCGCCGCCACCGACGCCGGCCCCGACGCCCACGACGCCGCCGGCCGCTGCGCCGCGGAACACACCCCCGCCTTCGTGGAACGCGAGGCCGCCTTCCCCCTGCGCGAGGCCGCCTGGCGCTGGCTCCTGGAAAACCTGTCATCGCTGCGGCGCGGGTGACCGCCCGTCCCATCCGTTGACATGTTCCGGACAGGTCACGGCCGCCGTGCCCCGCCCCTCCACCCCGAAGGGAGTGGCCTGCGGAGGGCGCACACTGCATGCTGTCCCTCCGATGCGCTTTTTCAGCGTGGAAGAGGCCAGCCGGCTGGTGCCGTTGCTGACGAAGACCTTCGGGCGCGTGCGCCCCTGGGTGGAGCGCGTGCAGAAGCTGGCGGAGGTGCTGGACGGTCCGGAGGCCCCGCCCGACACCCCCGAGGTGCGCTCCTTCCGCGAGGAGCGCGACGAGCTGCTGGAGCGGATCCGCGGCGAGCTGGGCCCGCTCCAGGAGATGGGCCTGGAGATAAAAGGCGCGGACGGCCTGGTGGACTTCCACGCGCGGCGCGGAGAAGAGCCCGTGTACCTCTGCTGGCGCTTCGGCGAGAACACCGTGGCGCACTGGCACGACCTGAAGGCCGGCTTCTCCGGGCGCCGCCCCATCGACAGCCCGGACGACTTCGAGCCCACCTACCTGAGCTGAGCGCGCCCCGTCACTTCGATACACCCTGGTGCAGCAGGGCCAGCTTGTTGCGCGCGGAGAGCAACTGCTGGCGCAGCGACTCCGCCTGCCGGCCGATGTCGGTGAACTTCGCCTCCTCCGCCGCGCGCGTCAGCGTGGCCGCCTCGTCCGCCACCTCCGCCATGCGCGCCTGGAGCGAGGTGAAGACCTCCGTCAGCCGCGCGTCCTCCTCCGCCGTGCGCGTGGCCTGCTGGCGCAGCGCCGCGAACTCCTGCATGCGCCCGTTGAGGTCCGCCGCGCTCTGCCCCAACGCCCCGTAGCGCGTGAGCAGGTCCTTGAACACCTCCGTGCGCTGCTGCAGCTCCTGCGCGCACACGTTGACCGCGTCCGCCTGCGCCTGCTGCCGGTTGCGCACCCCGGTGATGGCCTGCACCAGCGCGCCCACGCGAAGGCGGAGCGCGTCGTCCAGGTCCGCCAGGTCCTTGAGCGTCTTCGACGCGCGCTCCAGGTGCTTCTCCGACGTCAGGGGCGACTCCTTCAACTGCTCCGCCAGCGCCTCGAAGCGCAGCAGCTCTGCGTCGAGCGCCTGGGCGGCGGAGACCAGCTCGGAGGACGGGGGCGTGTCACGCTTGCTCATGGGGCCGGGAGGATGCCACGCCGCCTGCCCCTCCCCTCAGGTCGCCTGCCTGCCTCGGGAGCCTGTGCTCGGGGGAGGACACTGCGGCTTCCAGGCCTCGCCATTGGCAGGGGGCGTCTCCAGTTTTCCGTGACACGTCGCGTCCGGAGGTCTGAACCCATGCCCGTGGATTTCTCCATCACCGTGCTCGTCACTGGCGCCACCGGCCAACAGGGCGGCGCCGTCCTCCGCAAGCTCGCCGACCGGGGTCACCACGTGGTGGCGCTGGTGCGGGACGCGGACGCCCCGGCCGCCCGCGCCCTGCGCAGGCCCGGCGTCACCCTGGCCCAGGGCGACTTCGACGACCCCGTCTCCCTGGAGGCCGCCATGCGCGGCGTGGACGCCGTCTACGCCATGGCCACGCCCTTCGGCGCGGGCGGCGTGGACGCGGAGGTCCAGCACGGCAAGAACCTGGCGGACGCGGCGAAGCGCGCCAACGTGCGGCACTTCGTGTACTCGTCCGTGGCGGGCGCGTCGGAGCTCACCGGCGTCCCCCACTTCGACAGCAAGCACGCCGTGGAGCTGTACCTGCGGCGGCGGGACATGCCCTTCACCATCCTGGGCCCCGCCTTCTTCATGGAGAACCTCCTCCACCCGCCCACGCGCGACCTGCTGGCGCAGGGGAGGCTGGCCCTGGCGCTGCCCGCGACGCGCGGCCTGCAGATGGTGGCGGTGGAGGACCTGGCCGGCTTCGCGCTGCAGGTGCTGGGGGACCCGGAGCGCTTCATCGGCGAGCGCATCGAGGTCGCCTCCGACGAGGTGACGGGCCAGCAGGCCGCCGCGCTGCTCTCCATGGTGAGCGGCCACCGCATCCACTACGAACAGGTTCCCCTGGACCAGCTCCAGCGGCAGAGCGAGGACCTGGCGGCCATGTTCGAGTGGCTCGACCGCGTGGGCTACCACGCGGACATCCTCACCCTGCGCAACAGCCACCCGCGCGTGGGCTGGCAGACCTTCGAGACCTGGGCGCGCCACCAGGACTGGGACTTCGTCAACGCGCCCGCCTGGCCCGCCACCGCCGCCGAGCCGGTGACGCCCCAGCCCTGAAGGGGCGCGCGGTTGGAGGCCCTGACCCGCCCGCCCGCTGCCCGGGGTGGAGCACAGGGCATGTCATCCCCTGAACGCCGCACGCCCTACCTTGAAGGACGAGGAGGCATGCGATGCGTGGAGCATTGGGAGTGGGGGCCCTGGGGCTGATGCTGCTGGCGGGCTGCGCGGCGGAGACGAAGCTGCGGCCCGTGCCGGAAGCGGGAGTCCTCCAGGGCGGCAAGAGCAGCGCCATCACGGAGGCGGACGGCGTGCGGCTCACGGCGGACGGCTCGGCGTGGCAGGGCTCGCCGTCCGACCTGGAGCGCCGGGTCACCCCCGTCTACGTCCGGCTGGAGAACCAGGGGCAGCGCCCGCTCCGCCTCGAGTACAAGGACTTCGCGCTGGTGGGGCAGGAGTCCCGCTTCCGCTACAGCGCGCTGCCGCCCCTGTCGCTGCGGCGGGCCACGTCCTCGGAGGACTCCCAGGCGCCCGCGCGCTACACCCCGGCGATGTACCCCCGAGGCAGGGTGTGGGTGGGCGGCGGCTACGGCTACGGGCCCTACCGCGGCTGGGGACCGGGCTGGTACGGCCCCTGGGGCTGGGGCAACTCCTTCTACGGGCCCTACTACGGCCCGCCGTACTACTACGAGCAGCCGCTGCCCACCGAGGACATGCTCAACAACGCGCTGCCAGAGGGCACGCTGGAGCCCGGCGGCACGCAGGAGGGCTTCCTCTACTTCCAGGGCGTGGCCCGCCGCGAGAACGCGGTGACGCTCCAGGTGAAGCTGGTGGACGCCCAGACGGACGAGCCGTTCGGTTCGCTCGCCATCCCCTTCCAGGTGAGCACGAAGTAGCTAGTGCAGCAGCGTGCTGGGCGGCGCGTACGGAGAGCGCCCCCCGTCGTGCGCCAGGTCGAGCAGCGGCGCGTCCTCCGGCTGCCCCAGCGCGCGCCGCAGGTCCGCGCCCCGCAGGGGCAGGCCCATGAGCGGCCCCAGGAGGCACAGGTCCAGCGCGCCCGCGAGCAGCGGCACCAGGCCCGTCAGCGCCACCGCCGCGCCCCGGGCCGTGCCCGCGCCAAGTCCGCCCAGGACCATGCCCGTGCCCGCCAGAATCCGAACCCACCGTCCGCTGCGCGACGCGATGAAGCCGATCATGAACACCTCCCCACGCCGAAGATGAACACGCGGCAGGGGGCGACCACGGCCGGTGTCCACCCGGCGACCCTCCCCGCCCGGGGCACGCCCGCCCGCTCGCCGCCCGGGGGGCCAGCGGGGGCACGCCCGCGCGGGCATACTGCGGCGCCGTGAACCAGACCGAAGCGAAGGCGCCGGACCTCCAGGCGGCCCTGGCCGCGTGGCGGGAGGCCATGGGCGAAGCGCACGTCATCCTGGACCCCGAAGCGCTGGAGGCCGCCCAGACGGCCACCTTCGCCACCACCCAGCGCATCCCCGCCATCGTGCGGCCGGCGGACACGGCGCAGGTGCAGGCGTGCCTGCGCGTCGCGACCGCGCACCGCGTGCCGGTGTACCCGGTGAGCGCCGGCCGCAACTGGGGCTACGGCTCGCGCGTGCCTCCTGGCGACGGCAGCGTGCTGCTGGACCTGGGGCGCATGAACCGCGTGCTCGCGCACGACGAGCAGCTCGCGTACCTCACCGTGGAGCCCGGCGTGACGTTCCGCCAGGCCTATGCGTACCTGCGCGACAAGGGCTCCTCCACGTTCATCACCACCATCGGCGGTTCGCCGGACGCGAGCATGGTGGGCAACGCGCTGGAGCGCGGCGACGGGGCCGGCCCCAACGCGGACATCTTCCAGCACGTGTGCGCGCTGGAGGCCGTGCTCCCCACGGGCGAGCGCGTGGAGACGGGCCACGCGCGCTTCCCCGGCGCCCGCGCCGCCCCCGTCTTCCGCTGGGGCCTGGGCCCGGTGCTGGACGGCCTCTTCAGCCAGTCGTCGCTGGGCGTGGTGACGCGGATGACGTTCTGGCTGGCGCGCAAGCAGCCCTGGCTGCGCGACTTCTTCTGCGCCGTGAACGACGACGCCCAGCTCTGGGACATGGTGGACCGGCTCCAGGCCCTGGCCCTGGACGGCACGCTCAAGGGCAGCTTCTTCTTCTGGAACGACATCAAGGCGTACAGCATCACCCAGCAGTTCCCCTACCCCTCCGTGGGCCGCGCGCCGCTGCCCGAGTGGGCCCGCGAGAAGCTGCGCGAGGGCTTCGGCCGCTGGGCCATCAGCGGCACCCTCACCGCCCCGGACGCGGAGCTGGGCGCCCTGCTGGAGAAGCGGCTCGCGCGCGCCGTGGAGGGCGCCTTCCGCCCCCTGTCCTTCGGCCCGGTGGCCCCCTTTGGGGAAGGCACGCTCCAGGGCGTCCCCACCGAGACCAACCTCGCCATGGCCTACTGGCGCAAGCGCACCCCCAAGCCGGAGGATCCGAACCCGGACCGCGACCGCTGCGGCTTCATCTGGTGCTCCGTCGCCGTCCCCTTCACCGGCCCGGAGGCGAAGCGCGCCACGGACATCGCCGACCGCGTCCCCCGCCTCTTCGGGTTCGAGCCCAACCTGGCGCTGCTCGCCCACTCCCCGCGCTGCGTCTACCTGGTCACCGCGCTCGCCTATGACCGGGACGTGCGCGGCGAGGACGCCCGCGCCCAGGCCTGCTACCGCGCCCTCACCCGCGAACTGGCGGACGCCGGGTACCACCTGACCCGAGCCGGACTCCAGGCGCAAGACGCCGCACCGCCCGTGCGGGATGACTCCGCGGAGGTGCGAAGGCGGCTGAAGGCGGCGTGCGATCCCGAGGGAATCCTGGCTCCCGGGAGATCCGAGCCCTGAGGGCGCGAGCGGATCAGAAAGAAAAAAGAGGCGCGGAAACTTTCTTGGGTGGGGCGCCGATACTCTCTCAAGTCACAAGATTTCCCACCGCGCCTCGCGCCGCCGGAGCCCTCCTCCATGTCCATCGAGACCAACCGCTACCGCCCCGTGTTCCGGAACACCACGACGACGCCTCCGGCCAACGGGACGCAGGTGCGGCGCGAGGTGCAGGCCCAGACGCAGAACCGGGCCCAGGGCGAGGCGACGATCGACCTGAACCGCGGCGTGCAGGGCAACCGCGTCACCACCAGCAACCAGGCCAACCCCAGCACCACCACGGACATCCAGAAGCAGTTGGAGACCAGCCGCTTCGACAAGACGGTGGCCTCCGGTGAGTGGAACAAGAGCTGGACCGCGGCCTCCGGTTCGCACACCTCCGGTGACGTGAACGGCAGCTTCCACAACACGGTGGAAGGCCAGGCGCTGACGGCGGACGTGGCGGCGCAGGGCAGCGTCTCCGTGGATCCGCTGCACGGCAAGATTGGCGCGCAGGGCTCCGTGGACGCGCGCGCAGACCTGGTGCGCGGCTCCGTGGAAGGCCACGCGGACAGCGCGCTGGGCCGCTCCGAGTGGGGCGCCGAGGGCAACGTGGGCGCCGAGGCGACCGCCACGGGTCAGGTGGTGCTGGACCCGCTGCACGGCCAGGCCGCCGCCTCCGTGCACGGTGAGGCCTTCGCCGGCGCCCGCGCCAGCGCGGAGGTCACGCAGGAGATTGGCCCCGCGACCGTCACGGCCGGCGCCGAGGCCTTCGCCGGCATCGGCGTGGAGTTCGAGGCCAACGTCGGCCTGAAGGACGGCAAGCTGTCCGCCAACTTCGACGTGGGCGCGGCGCTGGGCATCGGCGCCAGCGTGGAGTTCGGCTTCTCCGTCGACGTGGGCAAGGTGGGCGACGCCGCCAAGGCCGCCGTCGAGGGCGTGGGCAACGCGGTGCAGAACGTCGGCGAGGGCATCAAGAACGTCGGCGAGGGCATCAAGAACGTCGGTGAAGGCATCAAGGACGCGCTGAGCAAGTGGTAGTGGCGGGCCGCGTCCGGCCGCCTTCCACCTGATGCTCTTCCCAGGGCCTCGTCCATCCGGGCGAGGCCCTTCCTTTTTCCCCGTTGCTCGACAGCCCCCGCCCCCTGGGGGACACTTTCCATCATGAACTCTCTGGAAACCCTCCTCGCGCAGGGTCAGGTGGCCCAGGCCAGGGCCGAGGCCGAGAAGCTCCTCGCGAAGAACCCCCACCACCGCGACGCGCTGGTGGTGATGGCCAAGCTGGCGCTCGTGGAGAACAAGGTGCCCCAGGCCGAAGCGCTGCTCGCCAAGGCGGAGTCCCAGGGCGCCACGGCGGAGACCGGCCTCGTGCGCGCGAACATCGCCGCCCAGAAGGGTCAGCTCGACGCCGCCCTCAAGGCCTACCAGGGCGTGCTCGCGGTGGAGCCCAACCGCGCCGAGGCGTACTTCGGCAAGGGCATGATGCTGATCAAGCAGGACAAGGCGCCCCAGGCGCTGGAGGCCCTGTCCCAGGCCGCGAAGCTGGCGCCCCAGAACCCGGTGTTCCGCTACCGGCTGGGCCAGGTGCAGTTGGAGGCGGGCCAGGCGGACGCCGGGCTCGCCACGCTGCGCGACGTCCTCACGCTGGCGCCGCGCTTCGTGCCCGCGTACCTGAGCCTGTCGCACGCGCTGTCCGCCCAGGACAAGCTGGTGGAGGCGCGCAAGGTGCTGGAGCAGGGCCTCAAGGCGGTGCCCAACCAGCCGCGCCTGCTCGCGTCCGTGACGGTGCTGTCCATGGCGCTGCGTGATTTGCGCACGTCCTACCAGGCGGCCTCCGCGCTCGCGGCCCAGCGCCCGAAGGACGCGGACGCCCAGGCGAACCTGGCGCAGCTCATGCTGGCGCGCGGTCAAATCGAGCAGGCCCGGCACCTGTGCCAGACCATGGCGTCGCTGGGCGTCGCCAGCGAGTCCCTGAAGATGGCCGAGGCCACCTGCTTCGAGTCGCAGGAGCCGCCCGCGTATGACAAGGCCATCGCCGCGTACGAGCAGGGCATGGGCCTGGCGCCGGACGGCTGGCGCGCGGCGAACAACCTGGGCCAGTTGCTCCTGCGCGTCCCCGCGGAGCCGGCGGACACGCACCTGCCGCGCGCGGTGACGGTGCTGGAGGAGGCCGTGCGCCGCGCCCCGGACCGCCCGGAGCCGCTGCTCAACCTGGCGCTCGCGCAGGCGCGCCTGGGCCAGGAGCAGAAGGCGAAGGAGCTGGTGCAGAAGGTGCTCGCCATGCCGCTGGCGGAGGACACCGACCTGCACGAGGAGGCCGTGCGCCTCTCGAAGACGCTGTCCGGGGCCTGAGGAGGCCCGCGCCCGCGCTACGCGTCGAAGTCGAGCGTGGGCACGTCCTCGTCGCCGGTCGCCGCCTGATACACGTGCCAGGCGGCGGCCAGGTCCTGGAAGGGCAGGCCCACCCCGGCGAACACCGTCACCTGCTCCTGGGACGTGCGCCCGGGCTTGAGGCCCGCGAGGACCTCGCCCAGCTCCGCGTGGATGGCGGCCTCCGTGAGCCCCGCCGCGCCCGCCGCGCCGGTGGAGACGCTCAGGCCGCGGTGGTCGCAGACGAACAGCGACTGCTCCAGCAGGTCCTGGGACAGCTCCGCCTTGCCCGGCTCGTCCGCGCCCAGCGCGGTGATGTGCGTGCCCGGCCGCACCATGCCCGCGTGCAGGAAGGGCTGGTGGCTCCACGTCGCCGTCACCACGATGTCCGCGTCCGCCACGGCCTCCGCCACGGACGTCTCCACGCTCACGGGCAGGTTCAGCTCCTGGTACATGCGCCGCGCGTAGGCGTTCGCGTGCTCGATGTTCGTGTCATAGACGCGCACCTGGCTGAGCGTGCGCACCAGCCGCAACTGCTTGAGCTGGAGCACGCCCTGGCGGCCGGCGCCAATCACCGCCACGCGCGTGGCGTCCGGCCGGGCCAGCACGTCCGCGGCCAGCGCGCCCACCACGCCGGTGCGCACGGCGGTGAGGTGGCCGGAGTCCATCACCGCGAGCAGCCCCCCCGTCACCAGGTCGTGCAGGTGCACCACGCCCTGGATGGCGGGCTTCTGGCCCGGGAACTTCGCGTGCACCTTCACCGTGTACGCGGGGATGCCGGGCACGCAGCCGGGGAAGAGCACCAGCGCGGTGCCCTCCGAGTGCAGCGGCGCGCGCACCCGCTGCGGGGCCACCGTGCGGGCCAGGACGTCGGTGCGGAAGGCCTCGCGCAGGTCGTCCAGGAGCAGGAGCGCCTGGATGTTGCGGGCCACGGCGGAGCGGTTGAGCAGGAGGGTGCGCATGCTTTGTGATGGCCACCCTACCCGAGCGTGCGCATGTCCTGGGGCGCGAACATCCCCACGGCCGGCCGAGCGCATGAAGGTGAACGGCGCGCCGGGCGGTGCGTCCGGGGCCTGGAGCCGGCGGCCGGGGGCTCGTGGCGCGCCTCCCTCCGACGCGGGGGTGAAGCGCGTTGGGGGCGCCATGCGCAGACTTTTCGCGAGGGGCGGCGCGACCGGGCGAGGGCCCGGGGAGATGGGCGATGCAGGAGCCGGATTCACACTCCGTGGACGAGCATGCGCGTGGCGGTCCCCGCCTGTCCGCGGCGGAGTTCCTGCGCGCGAATCACGACGGGCTGCTGGCGGACTGGCATCAGGCGGTGGCGCAGGTCCTGAGCGGGCAGGACCCCGCCCGCCAGCCCTGGCTCATCGACCACATGCCGGAGCTGCTCGCGGCCCTGGCGGACGCGATGGAGCTGGGGCCGGAGGCGATGGACGAGCGCCTGGAGGCGGCGCACGCGGCGGCCCGGCTGGACGCGGGCTTCAACCTGGGCGAGGTGGCCCGGGAGTACGCGCTCCTGCGCCGCTGCATCCTGCACCGGCTGGAGGCGCAGGAGCAGCGGCTGCGGCCCGGGGACCTCACGCGGCTGGAGGAGACGCTCGACCGGGTGGTCACCCGGACGATGACGCTCTTCTGGGACATGAAGCAGCGCATCCTCCAGACGCTGGACCGCATGTCCGAGGCGACGCTGGACGACCCGGACATGGAGACGCTCCTGGGACGCCTGCTCACCCGGCTGATGGAGTCCGCGCTCACCGTGGACACGGCGGCGGTGATGCTGCTGGAGGGCGACGCGCTGGTGGTGCGCGCCTCGGTGGGCCTGAGCACGGACGAGGTGATGGGCCTGCGCGTGCCGGTGGGCCTGGGCGTGAGCGGGCAGGCGGCGCTGGAGCGGCGGCCCTTCTTCGTCCGCTCGGCCGCCACGGACCCCCGCGTGCTCTTCGGGCCGCTGCGCCGCGCGGGGCTGCGCGCGCTGTACGGCCTGCCGCTGATGGACGGCGAGCGGCTGCTGGGCATGGCGTACATGGGCTCGCGCACGGCCTTCGCCTTCTCCGACTCGGACGTGCTGCTCTTCCACGCCGTCGCGCAGCGGGCCTCCGCGCACATCGCCCAGACGGAGCTGCACGCGCGCGAGCACGAGGCGCGCAAGGAGGCCGAGCGGTCGCTGGCGCTGCTGGACTCGCTCCTGGAGGCGTCGCCCGTGGGCATCGCGTTCCTGGGTCCGGACCTGCGCTACCTGCGCATCAACGGCACGCTCGCGCGGCTCAACGGCAGGCCCGTGGAGGACCACCGGGGCCGCACGCTGCACGACATGGTCCGCACCCGCTCCGTGGGCGCCATCGAGCACTCGCTGCGGCAGGTGCTGGAGACCGGGCAGCCCGTGCAGGACGTGCTGCTCGAAGGGCCGGATCCGGTGCGGGGCCGCGCGGGCATCTGGCGCGCGGACTACTTCCCGGTGCGCACCCCGGACGGGGTGCTGCTCGGCGTGGGCTCCACGGTGGTGGACATCACCGACCACAAGCGCGCGGAGGGAGCGCTCCAGCAGGCCATCGACTTCCGCGAGGAGCTCATCGCCGTCCTGGGCCACGACCTGCGCAACCCCCTGCACGCGGTGAACGCGTCCGCCTTCATGCTGGGGAAGGTCCCCGGGCTGGACGCGACGGCGCTCCGCTCCGTGGACCGCATCCGCAAGGCCACGGCGCGGATGACGCGGATGATCAACGACATCCTCGACTTCGCGCGCAGCCGCCTGGGCGGAGGCATCCCGGTGACGCGCCAGCACGTGAACATGGAGGAGCTGTGCCAGGGCATGCTGGAGGAGCTCCAGGTCGTCTACCCGGAGCGGCCCCTGGTGCTGGAGGTGCACGGGGACGACCTGTGGGGGGACTGGGACCCGGACCGGGTGACGCAGGTGCTGGGCAACCTGGTGGTGAACGCGCTGCAACACGCGAGGAACGACACGCCCGTCGTCACCACGCTCACGGCGGAAGCCGCGGACGTGGTGATGCGGGTGCGCAACGAGGGCGAGCCCATCCCGCCGGAGCTGCTGCCGCACCTGTTCGACCCGTTCAAGCAGTCGAGCGTGCCCCGGGTGGGCAACAAGCACCGCAGCCTGGGGCTGGGGCTCTACATCGTGAACGAGATCGTCCAGGTGCACCGGGGCAGCGTCCGCGTGGAGACCGCCGCCGGGGGCGGCACCACCTTCACCGTGCGCTGGCCCCGCGTCCCCCCGCCCCGGGGCTACCTGAAGCCGTGAGCCGCCGTCAGGGCGAGGCCTTCACCTCGGACGTGGGCGCGATGGCGAGCGTGTGCACGGCCTCCGCGAGCATGCGCGTGCTCAGGTCCAGCGTCTCCAGCGCGATGGACTCGTCCGGGGCGTGGCCGGTGTAGGGCTCGTTGGGGAACGCGGGCCCGAAGTCCACGGCGCGAGGGAAGAGCCGCGCGTAGGTGCCGCCGCGGATGGAGCCGGGCACCGCGTCCGGCGCCTTGCGCTGCCGCTGGTAGATGTCCATCAGCGTCTTCACCAGCGGGCCGGACGTGTCCGCCACGTGCGGGTCGCCCAGGTAGCGGCCGGCGCCCTCCTTCACCTGGCCGCCGGAGTCCTCGCCCACGCGCTTCGCGGCGGCGTCCAGCGACGCGTTGAAGGCCGCCGCGTCCTGGCCCTGGGGCCGGCGCATGTTGACGCCCAGGGACACGGTGCCGTCCTTCACGCGCAGCACGGTGGGCGCCACGAGCAGCGGCCCCATCAGCGCGTCCTGGTACTTCAGGCCCAGCTTCTCGCCGTGGTGGTCGCCGTCGAAGCGCTTCGCCACCACGCGCAGCAGCGCCGCGACGCCGTTGTCCTCCAATGACAGACGCGAGGCCACGGCGGACATGTCCCAGAGCGCGTTGTGGCCCTCGTCCGCGGTGGACGAGTGCACCGCCACGCCGTGGGTGGTGAGCACCACCGCGCTGCCCTCGCGCTTCGCCTCGGCCTTCAGGTCCTTGCGGGAGGAGGACTCCTGCGCGATGGCGGCCTTCACCGCGGCGAGCACCGTCTCCGGCGTCTGGCCCTTCACGGGCTCGAGCTTCAACGTGGCGGTGCCGGGCACCTGGGTGAGGAACTCGCCCGCGCTCACGTCCACGGCGCGCGCGACGGTGCCCTCCTTCGGCGTGGCGAGCGCGGCGCCCACGGGGGCCTCCAGCGTCCACGCGACGAAGCCGGACTGCGCGGCCATCACGGGGTAGCCGGAGTCCACGGAGATGACATGCGTGGGCTTGGGCTGCGTGTCCGCGTACTGCTTCATCCCGTTCCAGTCGCTCTCCTCGCCGTTGCCGATGATGACCAGCACCTTGCCTTGCGGCTTGAGGCCCAGGTCCTTCGCCATGGACAGCGCGACGAGCCCGGAGGCGATGGGGCCCTTGTCGTCCTCCACGCCGCGGCCGTACAGGCGGCCCTTCTCCACCACCGGCTTGAAGGGCGCGCGCTTCCACTCATGGGCGGGCGCGGGGACGACGTCGCCGTGGAACACGAGCCCCAGCAGCGGCTCGCCTTCGCCCCAGGACAGCTCGAAGACTTCGTTGGCGCCCACCGTGCGGAAGCCGAAGCCGCGCTGCTTCGCCCAAGCCTCCAGGGCGCGGCCCATGGCGGCCACCTCCGGGTTCTTCGCGGCGGGGGCCTCGCTGCTCACCGTCTTGAAGCGGACAAGGGTCTGGGTGAGGGCCACCACGTCATCCAGTGCACAGGCCTGGACATAGGCGGCGTAACGCTCCGCGGCGGAGGTGCCCTTCAGGGCGGTGTCGGAGAAGCGGGCGGCGCGGGCGGCGGGCTTGCCGGCGCAGCGCGGGTCCCTGGCGGCGAGGGCGGCGGAGGGGGCCAGGAGGCAGAGGGCGGCGAGGAGGCGGGTGCGCATGGGAGGCCTGGGAAACCGTCGGGGGGACGGGGCATTCCTGGTGGGAAGGGGGGCGGGTGGGCGGGCGTGCGCCGGGCGTGAAAACGGGGAGGCCCGGGGCTAAAGCTAGAGCATGTTCTTCACGTCCCCGAAGAAGTTGAGGCTCCCCACTCCGCAGGAGGCGCTGCCGGGCCGCCCGCAGGAGATGCCGGTTCCGCAGAAGCACACCGTGCTGGGCACCCCGCTGAAGGGGCCGGTGCCGGAGGGCTTTGAAACAGCCGTCTTCGGCATGGGCTGCTTCTGGGGGGTGGAGCGCAAGTTCTGGCAGGTGCCGGGCGTGTACTCCACGGCGGTGGGCTACGCGGGCGGGCTGACGCCGAACCCCACGTACGAAGAGGTCTGCTCGGGGCTCACGGGCCACAATGAGGTCGTGCGCGTGGTGTACGACCCGGCGAAGGTCACGTACGCGCAGTTGCTGAAGGTCTTCTGGGAGAACCACGACCCGACGCAGGGCATGCGCCAGGGCAACGACGCGGGCACCCAGTACCGCTCCGGCATCTACTACGCGAACGACGCGCAGAAGCGCGCCGCGGAGGAGACGCGCCAGACGTACCAGGGCGCGCTCAACGCGAAGGGCCTGGGAGACATCACCACGGAAATCCTCCCGGCGCCGGCCTTCTATTACGCCGAGGACTACCACCAGCAGTACCTGCAGAAGAACCCGGGCGGCTACTGCGGCGTCGGCGGCACCGGCGTGAGCTGCCCCATCGGCGTGGGCGTCAGCGCCTGACGTCTGCGTCAAGCGGGGCCCGCGGTCTTCCGGACACGGGCCCCGCCGGGTCGCAAGCCTTCGCTCCGCAATCCCTCTCAGGGGGTATGGTTGCGTCCTGGGAGCGCGGGCAACCTCCGACATCGCGAATGCGGTCACGCCGCGATGCGAGGGAGGGCGCCCATGAGGTTGGACCGAGTCACCATCCGGAACTACAAGTCCATCAAGTCGATCGAACTGCGAATTCCTCAAAAGGAAGAGCAGCGGCAGGGCTCCGCGGACTTCCTTTCCATCGTTGGAGAGAACAACGCGGGGAAGTCCTCCATCCTGGAGGCCATCCGGCTGGCATGCAGCGCCAGCATGAAGGCCTCCGAGGAACAGTTTCCCGGCAACGCTCCCAGTAACGGACCGATCGAGGTCGAACTCGAGTTCGACCAACTGACCGACAACGATTGCCAGCTCGACGCCCTCAAGGACAACACCTTCTTCGACGGCGCCCAGCAGCGTTACCGGCTGAAGCGCATCTGGAAGACGATCAACGGCGCAGCGGAGAACTGGTCGTACAACCCCGGCCGTCCACCGGACCACCAACTCACGGGGTGGTCGGGCAAGAAAAGCATCAAGTCGCTTGAGAAGGAAGACGAGCGCTGGAAGCCCGTCATCGAGCGCGCCCTCAAGGACGGTGCCCCAGCGAAGCCCACGTTCGAGCAGCTCCTCAACGCCGCCCGTGAGCTCCAGTCTCCCCTCCTCGAAGTGCACGAGCAGGAGGAATGGGTGCTCCATCCGGGGAGCATCACGACCGCCCTCGAAGCGGCCCTCCCCAGCGTCATCTATGTCCCCGCGCTTCGCGAGACCAGCGCGGAGACGGACGTGGGCGCCAAGCAATCGGCGATCCGGAAGATCGTCAAAGCCCTGTTCGACCAGCAACTGGCGAATCACGAATGCGTCATCCGGTTCAAGTCAGCAGCGGATGAGCTTCAGGAACTCTTCGCGACCGAGGGCAAGCACCGGATCGTGGCCTCCATGGAGGAGAAGCTGACGGAGAAGTTCAAGGAACTCATCGACATCCGTGCGGAGCTCAAGTTCACCACTCCGGATGTGACCTCGGACCTCGCGAGCAGCACCGAGTTCAGGGTGTTGGATGGCGCCCTGTCCACGCGACCAGACAACCAGGGCCACGGCGCCCAGCGCTCCATCGTCCTCGCGTTGCTCCAGTTGTACGTGGAGCAGAACAGGCAGAGCGCTTCGCGCGAGCGCCAACACATGTTGTTCCTGATTGAAGAGCCTGAAATCTACCTGCATCCGGGCATGTGCCGGAGGATGCGGGACACCCTGCTGAAGATTGCGCAGAGCGGTGTCGGGCAGGTTCTCTGCACGACGCACTCGCCCGTCTTCCTCGACCTCGCGGACCGTCACGATGGCATCGTCATCCTGAGGAAGAAGGAGGGTCATCCCGAGGCCTATCAACGCACCGAGGACGTCTTCGACCAGTCCGCCACCGACAAGGAACAGCGCGCGCGACTCAGGATGCTGCTCAACTTCGATCCGGCCGTGAACGAGGCCTTCTTCTCGGAGAAGGTCTGCCTGGTCGAGGGTGACTGCGAACTCGCGGCAATCGACGCCGTCGCCAGGAAGCTTTGCGAGTCCGGGGAGCTCAACTGGGCCAGGTACCTCCTGGCCAGACGCGCCACCACGATCATCAACTGCCGTGGCAAGTGGACCATCCCCGCGTTCCAGAAGGTCCTCAACGCCTTCGACATCCACTACCGCGTCATCTACGACCTGGATGAAGGAGACCAGGCGAACCTGGCGAATGCGCAGATCGAGGCGTTACTGAAGGAAGGCGGTACGAGCCTCACCCACGCGCCGAACTTCGAGAAGTTCATCTTCGGCGAGACCTGGCGAACCGACAAACCGTGGACCGCTACCAAGCGAATCGCCGAATCCTCCGAACGCAATGAGCGCCTCCTCAAGTTCTTCGAGTTCGCGCTGGGACGACCCCTCTCGGATTTGAAGCCGGATTCCGTCGCGAACACCGCGGCCGAGGCCACGCCCCCACCAGTCAATCGGCCCAGGCGTCGCAACCTCCGGAGCAGGCTCAAGGAGCTCAAGGTCTCCAATGAAGTCATTCAATCGGCACGCCGGGTGGAGCAGATCTTCCGCGTCGCCGCAGGCCTGAACGCCGCCCCCCGCCCTGACCAGGACACACCTCTTCAGTCGATCGACGGCACGAGCATCGATGCCTTCGCGCTCGTGACGGGCAACTCGATGGCGGACACGCTGCGGGAAAATGACGTCGTGGCGCTCAAGTTCCTCGACAGGGTCTTCCTGGATCCACTGCAGGAACCAGATGCCCAGGCGAACTCCGCACTGCCCGGCGTCATCGAGAACAATGGCATCTACGTCCTCGCCCACAACGACTATATCGATCAGAAGTCCTACACCATGAAGCGGGTCCGCATCTCCGTGCTCCCTGACGGAAGCTGGCGAGGCGACATCTCCGCGGACAACCCTGAAACGAGCTGGGCGGACCGAGGATTGATGCAGATCCGCAAGACGGACCGCATCCATTTCGCCGCGCAAGTCATCGGGATTGTCAGGAGCAACGACGAGCAGCCTGCTCCTCTCGCGATGCATGAACTCACCCTGGTTCCAACGGAGCAGGACCCGGTCTTCGATGAGGGCTGACGCCAGCCCTCAACCATGAGCTGCCAGATCAGCGTCAGCACTTGAGCCAGAGCACGGGGCCCACGGTCTTCCGGACACGGGCCCCGCCTGCTTCTCAACGCCCGTCCCCTCCTCGCTGTCCTGCACCACACGCGAGTTGAGCTTCCCCTGCCCTGCAGTGCCATCGCATGCGATGGGCTGACGCCCCCCTCGCGGCATGACGCGAGGCACGGAGGAGGCCCGCGCATGATGGACGACGCCCCCGGCTGTGGACCCGCAGGCGCATGCTGGGAGCCACGGGGGACTTCTCACCGCGAGCGCGTGGATGCCTCCGGTGCTCGCCGCCGCGCCGCAGGTGAAGCTGCCGGACACCTTCGCCAAGACCGAGCGCGAGCGTCCCGGCCCGCCCAACCCGCAGCCCGAACCCGAGCGCGTAGGCTGGGCCGTGGTGGGCCTGGGCCACCTGTCGCTCGAGGAACTCCTCCCGCCTTCGGACAGATGAAGCGCGGCAGGCTGGTAGCGTTGGTGAGCGGAGACCGCGCGAAGGCCTCTACGACTACAAGTCGTTTGATCAAACCAAAGACAATCCAGAGGTGCAGGCCGTCTACATCGTCCTGCCCAACAGCATGCACGCGGAGTTCACCGTGCGCGCGGCGCAGGCGGGCAAGCACGTCTTCTGCGAGAAGCCCATGGCCAACACGTCCGCGGAGTGCCAGCAGATGATCGACGCCTGCAAGAAGGCGGACCGCAAGCGGGGCATCGCCTACCGACTCCAGTAAGAACCGCACCACCGCGGGGTCATCCATATGGCGCGCGACAAGGAACTGGGCACGCTCAAGCTCTTCACCGCCAACAACGGCCAGAACCAAGGCGAGCCCAACCAGTGGCGCCACAAAAAGGCACTCGCGGGCGGCGGCGCGCTGCCGGACGTGGGCATCTACTGCCTCTCCGCCGCGCGCTACTTCAGCGGCGAGGAGCCCACGGAGGTGATGGGCTTCAGCCACAGCCCCCCAACGACCCGCGCTTCAAGGAGGTGGAGGAGTCCTTCGCCTTCCATCTGCGCTTCCCCTCCGGCTTCCAGGCGCACTGCACCAGCCACTACAGCACGCACGAGACCAAGGACCTGCGGCTGATGGACACGGACGGCTGGGCGTCCATGGACCCCGGCTTCGCCTACAGCGAGCTGCGCCTGCGCGTGGGCCTGAAGTCCAAGTCCTTCCCAAGGCGAACGACACGGTGGAGCGCGGCTTCAGCCAGCCCAGCCGTTCGCCAGGGAGATGGACCACTTCTCGCGCTGCGTGCAGGAGAACGTCATCCCGCACACGCCAGGCGAGGAAGGCCTCGCGGACATGCGCATCATTGAAGCGCTCTACCACTCCGCGCGAGAGGGAAAGGCCGTGAAGCTGGAGGCCGTGAAGAAGCTGGATGCCTTCCGCGGCCCGCCTCCCAAAGAAGAAGGCTGAGCCCCACCAGGCCGCCAGCGGTCCGTGAAGAACCCCCGCGACCCGAAGTTCTCCGCGAGGACGCACGCCTCACGGAGCGCGGCGATGGGGTGCGAGCACGGACAGCAGGGCGGAAACCGGGCAGAGGCATCTGCCCGGTTTCGGTTCCCCCGAAACCTGTCCGACTGTCGGCCCCGCTTCCACCGCATGAGTCGTGACGCCGTGCGTGCGCGACCGCCAGGGTGGGGCACGCACGGACAGAGGCGCCCGCCCGGGGCCGGTTGCCTCAAAACCTGTCCGACAGTCGGACAGGTTTTCGCCGCCCGCCGCCCGGGGGCGGGCCCGGCAAGTCCGCGATGCGGAAGGTGGGCCGCACGTCCATGTCAGACCCCTGTGGTGGGATGGCGATGCTGGAACGAGGAGGGGGATGGGGATGGAACGGCGAGGACTCGTGGCGTACGTGGAAGCGCAAATCGAACGCGATATCGCGCTGGGGCGGCTGCACCCGAGCGGGCAGTTTGGCTCCGAAGCGAAGCTGGCGCGTCGCTATGAGGTATGCCGGGGCACCATCCGCGAGGCGCTGCGTCGGCTGGCGGCGCGGGGCCTGGTGGTGCAGCGCCCCGGGCGAAAGACTCGCGCGGTGGCCCTGGATGAGTCGCTGACGCTGGAGAACCTGGGCCTGGCGCTGCATGACGCGCGCTCCCCGCAGGCCCGGTGGCTTCTGGAGGGCTACTTCAGCCTCAAGCGGCAGGTGCTGGTGGAGCTGCTGGTCGACTGCTGCGCGAAGGCCTCGGACCGCGACCTGGACCGGCTGGGGAGCGCGTGCTTCCGGCTCCAGGACGCGGCGCGCTGGGAGTCGGGTACAGCTTGCGCCCAGACGGAGTTCGAGTTGCTTCGGGAGGCGGCGCGCGTGGCGGAGCGGCCCGGGCATGTCCTCCTCGTCCAGTCCCTGCAACGGGCCTTCATGGGAGGCGCCGCCGAACTGCTGCCGCTCCTGGGCGGAGCCGCGCTGCGCGCGTGGGCCTCCCGCGCGATGGCAGTCCTCCACGAGCGCGACGTACGGGCGCTTCAGCACGAGCTGCCGGCGCTGATGAAGGCTTGCGATGAGCTTGTGCTGAATGCCTTCTCCCCCGCTCCTCATGAGCAGGCTTCACCCGAGGCCCACCTGACACAGGAGTGCGTCCTCACGCCCCCTGTATCAGCAACCACGCGGGACGCTGCGCTGGTGACACTCCCCAGCACTGAGGAGGGCAACTCTTGCGCTCCTACGTCAACTCCTGGTCAGGACGAGTCGTTGAAGGCACGCCTCTGTTCGGAAGAGCGCCTCGGATCAGCCGCGGAGCAGGACACGCCACCGGAAGCCCTCTCCAAAGAGACAGGGCAGGGCCTTGGCCGTCTCGCGACAGCCGCCGAGGCCAACGCAGTGCTCGGGGTTGCCCCCACCCTTCACTCTGCGGCCCTCGTCATGAAGCAGGACAGCGGGAAACCACCACCTCCAGCCGCTCCGGACAGGCACTCCGTCTGCGAGCCCCGAGCAGAACGCTCAGAGACGAGCTTGGCTGATGCGGCCTTGGAAGATTTGTCCGACTGTCGGTCGGGGTGGGACGCCGCGTCTCCAGAGAAGGATCTCCAGCCCGAGTCGCCCCCGTGACGCAACACTCGTGACGGTGCACAAGGACCACGGGCCTCCGATGCCCTCCTCACGCCCGGCGGTGGCTGCGCCGGTACGCGCCGGGGGCGGTCCCGTCCCAACGCTTGAAGGCCCGGTTGAAGGACGCCTCGCTCTGGTAGCCGATGGCCGGAGCGACCTCGCTCAGGGGCAGCTCGCTTTCGCGCAGGAGCTGGGCGGCCTTGATCATCCTCCACCCCACCAGGTACTCCAGCGGCGGCTCTCCCACGAGTTCACTGAAGCGCGCGGCGAAGCCGGACCGCGACAGCGCCACGGCGGACGCGAGGCTCTCCACCGTCCAGGGCTCCTCGGGGCGCTCGTGGATGAGCGCGAGCGCCTTGCCAATCTGCGGATCCGCCAGCGCCCGCAGCCCGCTCTCCCGGCATGAACCCTCCGACTTCATGATGTGCGCCCGCAAGGCCTGCACCAGCAGGATGTCCGCGAGCCGGCTCATGATGACGGTGGCCCCCGGATGCGACGACGCGCTCTCCGTCAGCAGCAACTGCACCGTGGACGCCAGTGACGGCGCCGTCGCCGCGTCGTCCGCGGCCAGGTGGATGACACGGGGCAGCTCCTTGAAGAGCAGCGTGCGCGGCGCGACGCCCAGTTGGAAGGACGCCGCGACCAGCGTCGTCCGCTCGCCGTCGCCGCCCAGCCGGATGGAGCCCTTTCCGCGGGCGCTCGCGCAGGCCCCATGCGCCAGGACATGAACGGGGCTGTCCTCCGCGTCGCGCAGCGTGTGGCCTCCGCCATGCGGCAGCACCGCCAGGTCCCCCGCGCACAGCTCCAGGGCTCCCGGAACGCCCTCCACCTCCAGCCGGGCCCCTCCGCGCGCGACCAGGATGATGTGCGCGCCCGGGGAGGTTCCGAACTGGAGCCCCCACGGCGCGAACAGCTCGAAGCGGCCGTGCATCCGGGTGGACAGGCGCAGGGTGTCCAGGACGTCCGCCAGGACATCCGCCCCCTGGGCCTCCAGCGACTCTGGACGATCGGTCAATTTATTTGGACTGGATGCCATGGCGCGTCCATAGCGCCGGGAGCATTCACCGGCCATGGCAAATACATCCAAGCTCCTCTCCCCCCTCCGCCTGGGCCGGCTCGAACTGAAGAACCGGCTGGTGATGGCCCCCATGACCCGCAGCCGGGCGCTGGTGGACGGCAACGTCCCCAACCCGCTGGCGGTGACCTATTACGTGCAGCGGGCGTCCGCGGGCCTCATCGTCACGGAGGGCACCCAGGTCAGCCCCCAGGGCGTCGGGTACATCCGCACGCCGGGCATCCACTCGCCGGAGCAGGTGGCGGGCTGGAAGAAGGTGACGGACGCGGTCCACGCGGCGGGCGGCCTCATCTTCGCGCAGTTGTGGCACGTGGGGCGCGTGTCGCACCCGGACTTCCACGGGGGCGAGCTGCCGGTGGCGCCCTCCGCCATCCTGGTGGAGCAGGACGTCTTCACGTTCCAGGGCAAGAAGCGCGCGGTGACGCCCCGGGCCCTGGAGACGCATGAGCTTCCCGGCGTCGTCGAGCAGTTCCGCCAGGCCGCCCGGAACGCCAAGGAGGCCGGCTTCGACGGCGTGGAGCTGCACGGCAGCAACGGCTACCTGTTGGACCAGTTCCTGCGGGACGGCTCCAACCAGCGCACGGACGCGTACGGCGGCAGCATCGAGAACCGGGCGCGCTTTCCACTGGAGGTGGCGCGCGCGGTGGCGGAGGTCTGGGGCGCGGAGCGCGTGGGCTACCGGCTCCACCCGCAGAACTTCCCCTACGGCGGCATGACGGACTCCACCCCCGTGGAGACCTTCGCGCATATCGCGCGCGAGCTGGGCCGGCTGGGCCTGGGGTACCTGCACGTGACCGAGGCCGTCACGGGCCCCGCCGCCGTGAGCGCCGAGCAGCGCATCACCCCGCATCTCCGCAAGGCCTTCCCGGGCGTCGTCATCGCCAACGGCGGCTACGACGCGCAGGCCGGTGAGGCGGTCATCGAGCGCGGCGAGGCGGACCTCGTGGCGTACGGCGTGCCGTTCCTCGCCAACCCGGACCTGCCGGAGCGCTTCCGCCGGTCCGCCCCGCTCAACACGCCGGACACGTCGACCTTCTTCCAGGGCGAGGAGAAGGGCTTCACGAGCTACCCGGCGCTGAGCTGAACCGGAAAGGAGGGAGCCGTCATGAGCACGCAGCGGATGGACGTCCTGGAGCGAAGGCTGGAGCGGATCATCGACCTGCCCGAACCCACGCAGGGGCAGTTCGGGCCCGCCCACACGGTGGTGCCGGTCATCTCACCCGAGGATTACGCGCGGTCGGATCCGTTCATCCTGTTGATGGACGACCGCATCGACGGCAAGCCCATTGGCGGGCCGCATCCGCACGCGGGCTTCGAGACGGTGACCCTCGTGGTGAAGGGCGGGATGACCCACGACAGCGGCAGCCTGGGTGAAGGTGACGTGCAGTGGATGACGGCCGGCAGCGGCGTCATCCACGGCGAGGGCCTGGAGGGCGACCTGGGCCAGGCGCGCATCCTCCAGCTCTGGCTCACGTTGCCGAAGACGCAGCGCTGGGTGCCCGCGGGCTACCAGGACCTGCCGTACGCGGAGCTGCCGGTGCGGCGTGAGCCGGGCGTGGAGGTGCGGCTGTACAGCGGCACGTCGGGGACGGTGCGGTCGGCGACGAAGAACTACGTGCCCGTCACGCTGGCGGAGCTCCGGCTGGAGCCGGGCGCGTCCATCGCGCAGGACCTGCCCGCGTCGTACAATGGCTTCTTCTACGTGCTGGAGGGAGAGGTCGCGGTGGGGCCGGACCGCCGGGCGCTGAGGCCCGGGCAGGTGGGCTGGCTGGACCGGCCGGTGTCCGGCGGTGACAGCGTCGTCCACGTCACAGGGACGACGCGAGCGCGGGTGCTGCTGTACGCGGGGCAGCCGCAGCGCGAGCCGCTGGTGAGCCACGGGCCGTTCATCGGGGACACCCAGGAGGACATCCTGAGGTCCTTCGCGGGCTACCGCGCGGGCCGCTTCGGTCCGCCACCGCCGAGGTAGCGGACCCGCGGAGCCGCGAGCGTCAGCGGCTCTCGACGGGGGCCGGCGCCAGGGTGCCGGCGGCAGGCGCGCCGGAGTTCGCGCGCTCCAGGTGCGGACCCAACTGGCCCGCCAGCATCAGCGCGGCCATGCGGAAGTCGGAGATGAGCGACCAGAGCGGGTACTTGAAGGTCGCGGGGCGGTTGTGCTCGATCTTGAAGTGGCTGGCCCACGCGAAGCCGTAGGCGCACACCAGGGCGGCGGGAATCAGCGCGCCGCGCCCGGTGACGGCGGCGGTGACGCCCAGGCCCACGCCCAGGCTGGTGCCCGCGAAGTGCAACCAGCGCGTCGACGCCTGCGAGTGCTCGCGCAGATAGAACGGCCAGAACTCGGCATAGGTCTGGATGCGGTCGGACATGAAGTGAAGTTGTGTCCAGCCGCCCGCCTCTCGTCAACCCATGCGGGCCCTCTTCGTGCCGGCCGCGACACCGCTCACGGGGACCAAGGGCAGGAGGGCAGCCAGGCGGTCCTCGACGCGGCCCGTCGTTTTCGGACCGGTTGGGAACAATCCGGTGCGGACGGCGGAGCTGGAGAGAGGCGCGAACCTCGCGTGTCGTGAAAGACTCGGGGCGCGCATGAGTGACTGGACGCCCAAGCTGAACCCGGCGGTGGACCTGCGGCGGCTCCCGCTGAACGCGGAGGAGGGCTTCGTGCTGTCGCGGCTGGACGGCCACACGCGCGAGAAGGACCTGCCCGCGCTGACGGGGCTCCCCCCCGACAAGCTGCGAGACATCCTCACGAGGCTGGTGTCGCAAGGCGCGCTGCTCCCGGGCACGGCGGCCACGAGCCCCGCGAACACGGTGCGGCCACCGGAAGCGCCGGCGCCAGCGCTCGACGCGAGCGACACGGAGCCACTGCCGGAGGCGGAGGCAGGCGACAGCACGGAAGACGACGCCGGTGCCACGGACGACGTGCCCGAAACGGTCCAGGGTGACTACCGCAAGCTCTTCGAGACGCGGCTGCACGCGCTGCCGGAGGACCAGCGGGTGGCGCTCGCGCACGGGGCGGAGGACCCGGAGCTGTCCGCGCTGTGCTTCGACCCGGTGCCCGCCGTCATCAAGGCCGTGCTGGAGAACTCACGGGTGGGGCTCGCGCACGCGCGGCTCATCGCGAGGCACCACCGCAACCCCGTGGGTTTGGAGGCGCTGGTGGCCCGGGCCGCCTTCGCCGCGGACACAGGTGTGCGCCGCTTCCTCGTGCGCAACCCGCAGTTGCCGGCGGCCCTCTTCCGCCGCCTGTGGGCGATGCGCCGCCTGATGGAGCACCACAAGCTCACGGTGGACCGGGACGTCCCGGAGCAGACCCGCCGCACCGCGCGCGAGCTGCTCCGCCAGCGCTTCTCCACCGGTCCGTCAGAAGAGAAGGTGGAGCTCATCCTCAACACGGAGGGCCGCGCCCTGGGCGCGCTCGTGGGCATGCCGGTGGACGGAAAGACGACGTCGCTGTTGTGCGGGCGCACGTACCGCTCCCCCATGCTGGTGCAGAACATCGCGCGCTGGAGCGCCGCGCCGCCCGCGCTCATCGCGCACCTGCTCAAGCAGGAGCTGGTCCGCCGGCAGCCGCCACTGCGCATGATGCTCGCGCGCCACCCCAACGCCCCCGCGGACGCGAAGCGCGCCTGAGCCGCATGCCCCACGCCGAGGCCAGGGTCGTCCGCGAGCTGAAGCACCACCTGCTCACGCATGGGCTGCGCGAATCGCGCGTCCTGCACCTGCTGGTGGACGCGCATCCCTCGTATGTCCGCAGCCCGTTCGCCCGGGAGCTGGAGCCGATGACACGGCTCACGCTGGAGGGCACAAGGCCAGACATCCTGTGCAGCGTGGCGCGGCCCGAGGGCGTCCTCGTCACGGGCATCGAAGTGAAGGCCTCCGAGAGGGATTGGGTCCAGGGCCTGGGCCAGGCGCACAGCTATCGCCCGGGCGTCCACCACGCGTACCTCGCGCTGCCGGCCTCCGCCGCCGACCTCCGCGCCCCCACCCTGGCGCAGGCGAAGAGCATCGGGGTCGGCATCCTGGCTCGGGACGCGAAGCACTGGGTGGAGGTCATTCCGCCCGCGGATCCCTCTCCACTGCCGCGAGCCGTCACCCAGGCCTCCTCGCTGCTCGAAGGCGTCCCCGCCGCGCGCAGCCTCCAGCTCAACCACCCGCTCAACTACCTCGCCGCCGCGTTCCTCGCGGACCGGGGTGCGCCTTCCGGAGAGCTGCTGAAGTCACTCGCCGCGCACTGGCAGGACCTGGGGAGCGACAGCTCCCGGCGCCACGCGGCCACGGGCGCCAACACGCTCGGGCTGCTGGACCTGGACTGGAGGCCCACGCTCGAAGGCCGCACCGTGGCGGACCTCCTGGCCGCGCTCCAGTTCGACCCCGACGCCCGCTACGACAAGCGCAAGCGCCTGCTGGACGTGCACGCGGCCTTCGCCGCCGTGGCGCGCTTCGTCCTCATCCGTCAGCCCGCGGTGCGCCTCATCCACCGGACCCTCACCGCCCACGGCGGAAGCCTCACGCTGCCGGAGCTGGCCGTGGCCGCGGGCCACGACGACCCGGCGCTGGCCGCGGCCCTCTTCCTCGCGGACCCCTCCGGCACACTGAAGCCCGGCCTGCGGGGCCCGGACATCAACCCGTCCACCGTCTTCAAGCTCAAACAGAACCTCTGGCACGCGGGCCTGCTCGACACCAAGGCCCACGGCACCGCCGGCAAGGACGCCCGCGCCTACCGGCCCTCGGAAGACGTCTGGGCCCTCCCTCGCGGCAAGGCCTCTTGACTACAACTGTAGCCATGGCATACCGCTCATGACTACAACTGTCGTCAGGAGGGATGCCGTGGACCGACCGCCGCATGGACAGGGGAGCCCTGACGCACGCCAGGAGCAGGTGCCGCTCGCGCCGTTGCTCCGGGAGGGCCTGGGCTGGTTGCTGGCGTTCTACCTGCTGCTCGCGCTGCTACCTCCCACGCATCTGATGGACACGCTGCGCGCCGGGGAGCACGCGGCCCGCGTCTGGTGGAAGGCCGCGGTCACGGTGCGCCGTCACGCGGCGCCGTTCGTGCTCGCGGAGCTGGAGTCGTGGTGGCACGAAGCGCTGGCATCCCGGAGCGGTTCGCGGACCTCGCGCGCTTGATGCGGCTCAGGGCTTGCGCGCGGTGATGAGCGGCTGATTGAAGCCGGTCTCCTCCGGCGTGTACCAGCGCGGATCCACCAGCCCCGCCCGGGTGAGCGCCTGCTCCAGCTCCACGGGCTGGAGCAGGCGGTAGACGCCGGTGTGCTCGGTCGTGTGCCAGATGCCGGACTCCTGGCGCAGGATGAACTGGCGCACCGTGTACTGCCTTTCATCCACCGCCCAATCCCATACCTGGAACAGCACGCGGCGGCCCATCGGCGTGTCCAGCACGCGCTCCGCCGTGAAGCGCGGCCGCTTCTCCAGCAGCGCGGAGTGGTCGCGCAGGCTCGCCACCAGCAGGCCGCCGGGCACCAGGCGCGACGCCATCGCGTTCGCGGCGTCCTCCAGGTCCGAGTCCTCCAACAGATGCGCGACGGCGTTGTCGCACGACATCACCACGTGGAAGGTGCCCGGCACCTGCCAGTCCAGCATCCGCATGTCCGCCACGCCGGTGGTGAGGCTCACGTGCATGGCGCGGGCCTCCCGCTCCGCTCGCGCCACCGCGGAGGGGCTCAGGTCCGTGGCGTGCACGGAGTAGCCTCGCGCCGCCAGCCCCAGGGCCTGCGTGCCGATGCCGCACGCGCAGTCCAGCACCCGGCGCGGCGGCGCGACGCCCGAGCGGCGCAGGAGCGCGTCCAGCACCGCGCCCTGCCGGTCCACCGACTGCTCCCAGTCCGCGAAGAGCAGGTGGTACTCCTCGGCCAGCCCTTCGTAGAAGTCCAGGACGCTGTCAGACATGACGGCTTCCCCTTTAACACCCCCATGCGGGCCGTCACGCGCGAGGACACCCGGCGTCGCCTGGCCGTCATGTCGCGGGCGGAAGGTCTTCTCTTCTGGGAGCTGTTACCCGGAAGACGGGGCTCGGCGAGCCCGCGCGGGCGGGGCGGACACCGGGCAGGATGCACCGTCATTCCCCGCGTGAAGCGCGCGCGCACCCGAGGCAAGGAGCACCGATGCTGTCGTTGACGCCGTCACAGGTCCGCCTGGGATGGTCTGCCACGAACAAGGCGGAGGCCATCCGCCTGGTCGGGCAGGTGATGGTGGAGTCGGGCTTCATCTCGCCCGGCTACGTCGACAGCATGCTCAAGCGCGAGCAGGTGTCCGCCACGTTCCTCGGCCACGGCATCGCCATCCCGCACGGCCTGCCGGAGGCGCGCCACCTCGTGCTCCAGACGGGCGTCGTCGTGGTGCAGTTCCCCTCGGGCGTCGTCTGGAGCGAGGACGGCCACGCGCACCTCGTGGTGGGCATCGCGGCCAGGTCCGACGAACACCTCCAGGTGCTCGCCAACCTCACCGGCGTGCTGGACGACGAGGCCCGGGCCGTGGCCCTGGCCTCCACCCTGGACACGGCCGCCATCATCCAGGCGCTCCAGGGCTCCCGCGCTTGGGCGGAGCAGGACGCTCCCGCCTTCGAGGGCCTCTCGCGCCAGGTCCTGTCCCCTTCCCCGCACGGCCTGCACGCGCGCCCCGCCACCCTGGTGGTGGAGGTGGTGCGCCGCTTCCGCGCGGACGTCACCGTCCACCATGAGGGGCGGCAGGCGAACGCCCGCAGCCTCCTGTCGCTGCTGCGCCTGGGCGCCCGGGGCGGCTCCCCGCTGACGCTCACCGCGGCGGGGGACGACGCGGCGGCGGCGCTGCTCGCCCTGCAACAGGCCTTCGACGCCGGCCTGGGCGAGGAGCCTCCCGCCGCTCCCACGCCGGCACCGGAGCCCGAGCCCGCCGCCATGCTCGACTACGAGGGGACGCTGGTCGCGGGCCTGTCCGCGTCGCCGGGCATCGCGGCCGGGCCCGTGTGGGCCTTCCAGCGCGAACGGCTGGAGGTGGAGGAGCGGGCCGCGGACGCCGCGCGGGAACACCAACGGCTGGAGTCGGCCCTGGCCGGAGCGGCGGCGGAGCTGCGCCAGTTGCACGAGGGCTTCCTCCAGAAGGCCGGAGCCCGGCGGGCCGCCATCTTCAAGGCGCACCTGGAGCTGCTCGACGACCCGGAGCTGCTGCGCGAGTCACACGGCCTCATCGACACCGGCCTGAGCGCGGGCGCGTCCTGGCGCCGCGTCTTCGAGAGCCGCGCGCAGGCGCTGGCCGCGATGGACGAACCGGTGCTGGCCTCGCGGGCCGCGGACCTGCGGGACGTGGGCCGGCGCGTGCTGCGGCCCCTGGCCCGGGTGCTGGAGGGCGAGCCCACCTTCCCGGAGCATCCGGTGGTGCTGCTGGCGGAGGACCTGACGCCGTCGGACACCGCGAAGCTGGACCCCGCCCTGGTGCTGGGCCTGTGCACGGCGGGCGGCGGCACCACGTCGCACACGGCCATCATCGCGCGCTCGCTCGACCTGCCGGCGGTGGTGGCGTTGGGGCCCTCCGTGCTGGACCTGCGCGACGGGCAGCACTGCATCCTGGACGGCGACGCGGGCGTGCTCGTCGTGGGGCCCTCGGCGCGGGACCGGGCCCGGGCCGCGCACCAGCGCGAGCGGATCCGCCTGCGGCGCGAAGAGGAGCAGGTGAAGCGCCACCAGCCCGCCATCACGCTCGACGGCTGGCGCGTGGAGGTGGCCGCGAACATCAACGAGGCCGCGGAGGCCCTCAAGGCCGTGGACGCGGGCGGCGAGGGCGTGGGCCTGATGCGCACGGAGTTCCTCTTCCTCGGGCGCGACGAGCCGCCCGGCGAGGAGGAGCAGCTCCACGCGTACCGCGCCATGGTGCGCGCGCTGGACGGCCTGCCGCTCACCCTGCGCACGCTGGACATCGGCGGGGACAAGCACGTGCCCTACCTGTCGCTGCCGGCGGAGGAGAACCCGTTCCTGGGCGTGCGCGGCCTCCGGCTGTGCTTCGAGCGGGAGGACCTGTTCCGCACGCAACTGCGCGCCATCCTGCGCGCGTCCATGGAGGGCCCGGTCCGCATCCTGTATCCGATGGTGGCGCTGCCCGAGGAGCTGGCGAAGGCCCGCGCCATCACCGAGTCCGTGCGACGTGAAGTGGGCGCGGCGCCGGTGGAGACGGGCATCATGATGGAAGTGCCCTCCGCGGTGATGATGGCGGAGCAGTTGGCGCGGGACGTGTCGTTCTTCTCCCTCGGGACCAACGACCTGACGCAGTACCTGCTGGCCATGGACCGGCGCAACCCGGTGCTCGCGCCGCGGGCGGACGGCCTGCACCCGGCGGTGTTGCGCATGGTGGACCTCACGGTGAAGGCGGCGAGGCGGGCGGGCATCCGGGTGGGCGCGTGCGGCGGCATCGCGGGGGACCCGTCCGGCGCGGTGGTGCTGTCCGGCCTGGGCGTCACGGAGCTGAGCGTGGCCATCCCCAGCATCCCGGCGGTGAAGGCGCTGCTGCGGAGCATCTCCCTGGCGGACGCGGAAGCCGTGGCCCGGGCCGCGCTGGAGTGCGGCAGCGCCGCGGAGGTGCGGGGCCTGGTGCGCGGCCTGCTGGCCCGGAAGGGAGCGAAGGCGTGAGGCCGACGAAGCCGGGCGTGGTGACGGTCACGTTGAACGCGGCCATCGACCAGACGCTGGAGTGTCCGGGGTTCACGGCGGGCGCGGTGAACCGCGTGGTGGCGGAGACGCGCACGCCGGGAGGCAAGGGCATCAACGTGGCGGCGTTCCTCGCGCAAGGCCCCCGGCCGGTGACGGCCACGGGCTTCCTGGGCGAGGACTCGGCGCCGCTGTTCGAGGCGCTGTTCCGCGAGCGGGGCATCCAGGACCGCTGCCTCCGGCTGCCGGGCTCCAGCCGCGTGAACCTCAAGGTCGTGGACCGCACGGGCGGCGCGGTGACGGACCTGAACCTGCCGGGCCCGCGCGTGCCGGAGGAGGCCCTGGGCGCGCTGCTGGAGACGCTGGAGGCGCTCGCGGAGGAGAACGGCTGCTTCGTGCTGGCGGGCAGCGTGCCTGCGGGAGTGCCCGCGTCCATCTACGCCACGCTCACGCAGCGCCTGCGCGCGAAGGGCGCGCGCGTGGCGGTGGACACGAGCGGAGCGCCGCTGCGCCACGCGGTGGCCGCGAAGCCGGACTTCGTGAAGCCCAACGCGCACGAGCTGGAGGAGCTGGTAGCGCGCCCCTTGAGGAACGCGGGCGACCTCGCGAGCGCCGCGCGCGAGCTGCACGCGACAGGCATCGGGCTGGTGGTGGTGTCGCTGGGAGCGGACGGCGCCCTGTTCGTGTCGGACGACGGCGCGTGGCGGGCCCTGCCGCCCCCCGTGGAGGTGGCGAGCACCGTGGGCGCGGGCGACGCGCTCGTCGCGGCCGTGCTGGCGGCGAGGCTGGCGGGCCAGGACCTGGAGACCTGCGCCCGCGCGAGCACGGCCTTCGCGGCGGGGAAGCTCGCGAGGGTGGGCCCGGTGCCCCCCACCCCCGAGCGCGTGGCGGAGCTGGTCCGCGCGGTGCGGCTGCACCCGCTGGGCATGGGCTGATCAACAGCCGCGCTGGCGGGATGGGCGTCCCCGCGCACCTCCACGCGAAGCGCGCACGTGGGTGAAGTCCTGGCCCCCGGCACGAGGCTCCTCCCGTCTAGGCCCGCCCCTCCAGCTTCTCGATGGCCGCACGCACCGAGGGTGGAACCGGCACCTTCTCATGGGTGGCGTAGCGCAGCGTCACGACGATGGAGCCGCCGCGCGTGTAGAGCACCCCGTCGTCCGCGCCCGCCACCACGTGCTCGAAGGTGATGGAGGCGTTGCCCACGCGCGTGACGCGCGCCCCCGCCACCAGGTTCACCGGGAACACCACCGGCTTGAGGTAGTCCGCATGCGTGTTGGCCAGGATGGGCCCCACCCCGTCCGCCGTCGTCATGTCCGCGCCCGCGGCGGACGGCCCCACCAGCCCGATGCGGGCCAGGTACGCGATGCGCGCGGACTCGAACCAGGTGAACGTGCGGGCGTTGTTGACGTGCCCGTACGCGTCCATCTCGCTCCAGTGCACGGGGAAGGGCACGACGACGGGGAAGTCCTTCAGGGAGGCGCTCGACATGCCCCCAAGGGTCGCAGGGACCATCCCGCCAGGGAACGGAAACCACGCCTGCCTGCCCTCCAGGAGCCCCGGGCAGACATGCTAAGCCAGGGGTCCATGGCTCTCCGGTCCACGCTGGCGCCGCCCGCCGCCCCATCCCTCTCCTCCGCCGTCCGGGGTCCCCGCGATGGCCGGTGAGCCCACGCGGCCCGAGGAGGACCGCCTCCACGACCCGCCCGCGCCCTGGGACGAGCAGGGCCCCGCGCCCGCGCCGCACCTGGTGCGCGAGCGGGGCAGCGCCACCGCCACCAAGCCCCAGAAGCACGCGGACATGGTGCGCTGGCTGCACCCCACGCAGGTGCTGCGCACGGGCCTGGACGCGGTGGTGGCCACGGTGTTCGGCGCGCGGGCGGACCACCGGCTCATCGAGGCGGTGGTGCGGCCGCAGCAGCCCTACTTCGACTATTCGGAGGAGTCCGGCGCGGACGGCGACTTCTGGCTCGACTACGTCTCCGACATCGGCGACGGCTGGGACTCCACCTACGCGGTGGCGCGCCTGCTGGCGCTGCCGGAGCTCAAGCTCCCGGAGGAGGACGGCAGGACGGCGCACGTCACGCCCCGGGGCCGCGTGCTGGTGTTCGGCGGGGACGAGGTCTACCCGGGCGCCAGCCGCGAGACGTACGAGGAGCGCACGGTGCAGCCCTACGAGGCCGCCATGCGCCGCTCGCAGGCGCCCCACCCGGACCTGTTCGTCATCCCGGGCAACCACGACTGGTATGACGGCCTGTCCGCCTTCATGCGGCTGTTCTGCGCGCAGCGCTGGCTGGCCGGGCGCCGCACGCGGCAGAGCCGCAGCTACTTCGCGCTGAAGCTGCCCCGGAACTGGTGGCTCATCGGCACGGACGTGCAGCTCAACAGCGACATCGACGTGCCCCAGGTGGAGTACTTCCGCCACGTCGCGGAGCAGATGGGCCCGGACGACCGCGTCATCCTCTGCAACGCGGAGCCCGCGTGGGTGCTGGCCGCGGCCGCGCGCCGCGCCAAGGGCAGCTACCTGGAGAACAACCTGGAGTACCTGGAGGAGAAGGTGCTCGGGCGGCGCATCGCCGTGTTCCTCGCGGGCGACCTGCACCACTACCGCCGGCACGAGGACGACACCGGCCAGCACCGCATCACCGCGGGCGGAGGCGGCGCGTTCATGCACCCCACGCACGCGCCCGCGGCGCCCGTGCTGCGCGACGGCTCCACGCTGCGCAAGAGCTTCCCGGACGAGGCCACGTCCCGGAAGCTCGCGCGCAAGAACCTGTTCCTCATCCGCTACAGCCCGCTGTTCGGGCTCATCACCGGCCTGTGGTACCTGCTGCTCGCGCTGGCGGCCTACGCGGAGGTGGGCTCGCTGGGCCTCTCCCGGCTGCCGGAGGTGGTGACGGCGGTGGCCAACAGCATGGTCAACCGGCCGTGGACGCTCATCCTCGGCATGGTGACGGTGGGAGGACTCGCGGGGCTGGCGGACGCGGCGCTCGGGAGGTGGCGCGCGCTGCTGGGCGGCCTGCACGGCGTGGCGCACATCGTGGCGGCGTTCTTCATCGCCTGGGGCGCCACGTACTTCACGGTGAGCAAGCTGGGCGTGTGTCCGGTGCTGTCACCGGATGGCGCGCACTGCGCGGACGGCTGGCTGCACCTGGCGGGCAAGTTCTTCTTCTCCTGCGCGTTCACCTTCGTGGGCGGCTTCCTCGTGGGCCCGTTCATCACGGGCCTGTACCTCTGGCTGAGCGTGAACTTCTTCGGCGCGCACTCGAATGAAGCCTTCGGGTCGCTCGCGCTGCCGGACTGGAAGAACTTCCTGCGCATGCGCATTGGCAAGGACGGGGCGCTGACCATCTACCCGGTGGGCATCGAGCGCGTGCCGCGCAGGTGGAAGCCCACCGGCGCGGGGCCCATGTCGCCCGCGTTCGACCCGGATGACCCGGACGCCACCGAGCCGTTCCTCATCGAGCCGCCCATCCGCGTCTGCCGTTGACGCTACCCGGAGGACCGCGAGGTGTCCTCCAGGAGCGGCGCGATGCCGGGCTGCTTGCGGCTGAGGGCCACGTAGTCCTGCACGGCGGCGTCCAGGCCCACGTCGCGCTTCGCGCGCTCGGACAGGAACCACTTGTGCTCCAGCACCTGGCAGTAGAGCTCCGCGGTGTCCGCCGCGCGGCCCAGCTCCTTCTGCAGGCGTGACAGCGTGGGGTGGTAGCGCTCGTCCAGCCAGCGGAACGCGGCCACGCTCAGGGGCACGCTGCGGTCCAGCTTGCGCGTGAGCGTGGCCTTCATCTCCTGCATCTCGTTGAGCAGCAGGCTCGCCTGACGCTCCTCCGCGACGATGCCGGTGAGCGAGTGCAGTTGGTGCCGGTGGTACTCGCGGTCCGTGACGATGGTGCGCATGCGCAACTGGCTGCCCTGCCCGCTCGCCAGCAGCTCCACCTCGCCCACGGAGAAGCCCAGGTCGTTGAGCGTGCGGATCCGCTCGTGGATGCGGTAGCTCTCGTGCGGCTGGAGGATGAGCTCGCGGTTGATCTCGGCCCACAGCCGCTCGTAGCGCTGGCGGATGCTCGCGGCCGTCTCCTGCCAGGCCTCCAGCTCCTGGGGCAGCTCCTGCGCCAGCTCCACGCGAGCCGCCAGGTCCGCCAGGCCTCCGGCGACGTTCTCCTCCATGATCTGCAGGTCCATCTCCCGCTGGCCGGCGGAGAGCTGCTCGTGCAGCTCGGACGTCTCCGCGTCCACCGCGTACGCCTGCAGCTCGCCCGCGTCCCGGCGGAAGAGCACGTTGGACAGGGAGCAGTCGCCCCAGAAGAAGCCGCCCAGGTGCAGCCGCACCAGCAGGCCCGCCATCGCGTCCAGCAGCCGCGACCGGTAGCGCTCCAGGCCCTGGTGCATGAACAGCGCGCGGTACGGCAGCGACGACGCCAGGTACTGGGTGATGAGCAGCCCGGGCCTGTCCCCGGGCGAGGCCTCCAGTCCCGCCTCCGTCTGGACCGCCAGGCCCACGGGCACCACGGACGGCAGCCGGCGCTCCTCCAGGCCGCGCAGCAGGTCGTACTCGCGCTGCGCCACGCGCGCGGGCGTCTCCTTGAAGGCGTAGATGGTGGCGCCGTAGGAGACGAACACGACGACGTGACGGGACAGGCCGCGCGGCACCTCCACCACGCGCGGTGAACGCTCCGGCCACGCCTCCAGCGGCAGCTCCCACGGAAGGTCGAGGAAGTCCGGGTGCCCCTGACGGATGTGCAGGGAGTGGAGGCGGCGCGGAGGGTGAGACATGTTGGCCACCAGCCTACCGTCCGGGGGTGCGCGCTTCATCCGGGGGGCGCGCTGGCCCGCGTGGAACGTTCGCTGTTAGAGGAAGAGGCCATGCGACCCCTCCGCGGACTCTCCCTCTGCAGCGCGGCCCTGCTGTCGGCCTGCGCCGGTTCTTCGCCCACGCCCGCGCCGGCTCCGGTCGCGCCGGGGAGCATCACGCTCGCCGCGCCCGCGGGAGACGCGTGGTACCGGGGCGCGGTGTTCTACGAGGTGTTCGTCCGCAGCTTCCAGGACTCCAATGGGGACGGCGTGGGAGACCTGCCGGGGCTCATCTCGCGGCTGGACTACCTGAACGACGGCGACCCGGCGACGACGGACGACCTGGGCGTGGACGCGCTGTGGCTGATGCCGGTGTTCGCGTCGCCCAGCTACCACGGCTACGACGTGACGGATTACGAGCGCATCCAGACGGCGTACGGCTCGCTGGAGGACCTGCAGCGGCTGTGTGACGAGGCGCACCGCCGGGGCATGCGCGTCATCCTGGACTTCGTCATCAACCACACCAGCTCCTCGCATCCGTGGTTCGTGGACTCGGCGTCCTCGGCGCAGTCGCCGAAGCGGGACTGGTACCAGTGGCGCGCGAGCGACCCCGGCTGGAAGCAGCCCTGGGACCTCTACTCGCAGACCGGCACGTGGCATCAGCGGGACACGGGCTGGTACTACGGCGCCTTCTGGGGCGGCATGCCGGACCTGAACCTCCAGACGCCCGCGGTGCGCGAAGAGGTGAAGCGCCTGGCGACGCTGTGGCTCCAGCGCGGCGTGGACGGCTTCCGGCTGGACGCCGCGCGCTACCTCATCGAGACGGGCGGCGGCGCGGGGCAGGCGGACACGCCGGAGACGCACGCGTTCTGGAAGGAGTTCGCCGCGCACGTGCGCTCGGTGAAGCCGGACGCGGTGCTGGTGGGTGAGAACTGGAGCGAGACGCCGTCGGTGGCGAAGTACTACGGCTCCACGGCGACGGTGCCGGGCGGGGACGAGCTGCCGCTCAACTTCAACTTCCCCATGTCCGCGCGGGTGATTGAAGGCATCCACGCGGGCAGCGGCGGGGGCGTGGCGGCGAAGCTGCTGGAGATGAAGAACAACTATCCGGCCGGGGTGGCGGACGCGCCCTTCCTCACCAACCACGACCAGGTGCGGCTGGCGACGCAGTTCGCCAACGACGGGGCGAAGCTGGGGCTGGCGGCGGCGGTGCTGCTGACGCTGCCGGGAGCGCCGTTCCTCTACTACGGCGAGGAGGTGGGCCTGGGGAACGGCAACGCCAACAACGACGAGTCCAAGCGCACGCCGATGCCGTGGAGCGGCGCGGCGGGCGCGGGCTTCACGACGGGCTCACCGTGGTACGCGTTCTCCAGCGGCAGGGAGACGGCGAACGTGGAGGCGCAGCGGCGCGACCCGGGGTCGCTGTTGTCGCGCTACCGCTCGCTCATCCACGCGCGCCAGGGTTCGGAGGCGCTGCGCAACGGGGGCCTGCGGCTGTTCACGGCGACGACGGGGGTGTCACGGACGCTCGCGTTCGTGAGGACGCTGGACGACGAGCAGGTGCTGGTGGTCCACAACTTCTCCAACTCGCAGGAGTCGGTGGGGCCGTTCGACGTGGAGGCGACCACGGCGGAGCCGCTGTTCGTGGACCCGGGAGTGACGCAGCTCACGGGTGGCACGGGAGCGTGGAAGGCGAGCATCCCAGCGCGTGCCACGGGCATCTGGCGGCTGCGCTAGCTGACGACGGGCTGACGCCAGGAGCGGGAGAGGTGCGTCTCTCCCGCGGCCTTGAAGCGGCGGATGAGCTCCGCCGCCGCGCCCCTGCCCTGACGGAGCAGCCACTTCAGCTCCGCGGGCATCAGCACCTTCACGGTGAGCAGCCGGACCTCGCCCCCGGGGAGCGTGAAGCGCGGGGGCAACGAGTCCGTCTCCATGCCGATGAGCACGGCCACGCGGCCCTCGGGGGTCACGAGGGTTTCGGGCATGCCCACGCCATCGACCTCCATGGACAGGGTGCCGTTGGCCAGGGAGACGCGGAGCTTCTCGAACTCGGCGACCTCATAGGCGACGCGTTCGAGCAGGTGCACCGGCCAGCTCTTCCACACCTCCCCCAGCGGCTCCGGAGTCTCGATGGCGAGCTCCAGCCCGAAGCCAGCAGTGGGACGGTCCAGGATGTCGTTGAACGGGTCGGACAGGCCGTCTGTGACGATGAGCATGCCGCCGTCAGGACGGCGCATGGCCGTCCACCACTGCCGTTCGCCGGGCCATGGACCGCCCACGACCGGCGGGATGTAGAAGTCGTCGGACATCGTGCCGAGCCCTCGCCACACGGCTGCACGGGCTCTGCGTGCCTGGTCCCACAGGGCCCCCCGCTTCTTCGTCTCCGCGCGCCGAACAGGATCGACGGTCGGAGGCCCCGTGACCGCTTCGAACTTCGCGCCCGTGATGCCCGCGCGCTCCATCGCGTCCTTGATGTCCTCGGAGACAATGAGGACGACGTCCCATTCCGAGGGACGGAACACCTTCGCATCGCCCACCTTCGACGTGTCGATGCGCATCTCCGAGATGAAACTGAGGGTGCCGACCTTCTCCGGAATCCCATCCTCTTCGGACCAATACACCACATCCGAAGACGCCTCGGTGTCGACGCACGGAATGGCGCGAAGGGCATTGAGGATGAAATACGGCCCTGCGTGAGAGTCGATCTCGACGGGGATCAACTCGACGTCATTCGGGGCCAGCTCCTGGAAAAGAGCTGCGAGCCTCGCATTGACGACCGGGGTGCTGAACGCTGCGTGGGAGTAGTCACGTGATACTCCCTCCACGTCCAACGGAAGCCGAATCGGGCCCTTGAAGCGCGCGGGTTCTCCAACCGTGAACTGCCAGGGGTCTTCGAGCTCTCTCGTTTGACCATCGAGAGGGTGTCCCAGACACCAGAACCCCTCTGCGACGTTCTCGAAAAGGTTGAAGTATCTCATCTCGCATCACTCAAGACCGGTCACCCACCGATTCAGGTCTGTCCCTCTCTGGTTGATCAATCTCGCAAGACCCTGCAGGGCTTTCGTCAATGCGGCCCGGCAGTCTTGCATGGACCTGCATCGCTTCGACACCCTCTCCAGAGCATCAAACACCTTCTGGTGGTATGCCTCCGGATGAGGTCCTCTGTGCCCTGGCACGCGGATCTTGTTCGCGGGATCGTCGAGCGACATCCCTGCCTTATCGAAGATCCTCTGGAACTTCGGTGACCACGGGCCGCCGCGATTCGTGGCGGTCCAGAACTTGTTGGACGCGATGTGGTGCTCCGGGCCATCCGCATCCACGCCACTCGCGACAGGCCCCCTGTCATCCCGAGCGGACATGGCCACCGCGTTCGGCGCCAGCACCAGGGTGACCACGCCCTCGGAGGACACGGCCGCGGACTCCACCTGCGCCGCCGCGCCCAGCCGGAAGCCACCCATCTCCGCTGCCACCAGCGAGGCCTGACCTGAACCCGGGAGCGTCGCGACCTTCGCCGCGAACGTCTCCGCCGTGCTGCCCACCGCCGCCAACGCCAGCATCACGAACGCCCGCGCCGCGTTCTTCCCCATCACCTCGCCGTACTCCTCCCCCACTTCTCGAAGCTCATCGAACGTCCGGGCCACCTGCGCCTGTTCGGACAACTCAATCCATCCCTGGATGAGGTTCCACAGCGTGTCGATGCCCAGGTAGGCGATGAGCACCACCGTCATCGTCGCAGCGATGCCCTTCGACACGGGCTCGGGCAGCAACCAGAGCGACAGGTACACCGTGCCCGTCGCGACGATGGTCGTGAGCACCGCCCGCGGATCCGTCATCCCCGCCAGCGCTTCGGACGTCTCCTCCCACACCGAGTCCAGCGCGATGGCGAACGCCAAGGAGCGCCGTCCGTCCTCATCCAGCGTGGAACCCGCCTCCAGCAATTGAAGACAGTCACCCGGTGTCTGCTTGCGCTGGCACCACCGCCCATAAGCGCTCGCCAGCTCCCGGTCCGAATCATCGACCAGCAACCGAGCCCGGGCAGGCTCCTCCACGGAGACCAGCCCCAGGCGTCCACGCACATGGGCATAGGCCTTCGAGGAGAACGTCCCCGCGAACCGCCGATACGCATCCTCACGAGGACGCGGGGACACCGGCGCATCCTCCGCCAGCGTCCGCACCGCGTCCGTGAACGCATCGCCGTCCAGCGCCACGGGCTCGACCTCCGCCCGAGGCACATGGACGACAGGCGCCCCCTGCCCCGTCTTCAGCCGGACGCCGCGCGTCGCTGAACACCCCGTGCCCAGCAGCACCAGCAGCACCGCGACCGCCCAGCTCCGGCACGAAGACATGGATGCCTCCCAGGCACCCATCCTCGGCCTCGCGGACTCACCGCAACCAGGACCTCCCGCGCACAGCGAGGGAACCGGCCGTCACGGGGCAGGCGACGACGGACCCACGCTCCCCGCGTCCAGCGCCTCCACGGGCACACCAGCGTCCTCCACCGGGCCTGCCTCCGGAGCCGCCACGGCCTTCCCCGACGGAACCACCGCGCTCCACGCCGGCTTCGAGGGCCCCAGCACCGCCTCCTGCGTCGTCCCCGGCGCCACCAGCAGGTCCACCACCGGCGACTGTGACGGATCTCCCTTCCGCCCACCGCCGAAGCGGTCGGCGGACGGCGGCTCCCCGGGCACGATGCCCATCGCCATCAACCGCGGGTTCGCGTTCGTGTCCCCGCCGAACATCCCCCCCAGCGCCACGCGACGGTCGAGGGTCGCGCCCGTCACCGCCACGCCGTAGCCCCAGTCCGCGCTCGCATGCCCACCCAGGAAGCGGTCCGGCACCTGGAACACCACCGTGCGCCCGCTCACCTGGATGACCGTGGGGAAGAACACCCGCGCTTCCAGCTCCTGCTCCGTGGCCGCGTTGAGCTCCGCCTCCACCTTGCCGCCAATCCCTCCGGCCTTCTTCTCGTAGGCCTCCAGCGCCGCCTGCCGCCAGGCCTTGCGCAGCGCCTCGCGCGCCTCATAGGGACGCGGCGTCAGCACCACCGCCTTCTCCCACCCCGAGTCCGCCGCCAGCGTGAGCCCGCGCCCCGGCAGCGTGTCCGTGCGTCCGGAGCCGGGCACCCGGTCCTGGTCCACGTACAGGTCCACGTTGAACGTGTAGAAGCCGTGCCGGGCCCGCTCCGCGACCGTCGCGCCCTCCAGGTCCACCGCCTGCGCGCGCGAGGGCTTCGCGATGGGATGCGCGAACGTCACCTCGAACCGCGTCGCCGCGCCCTCCGCGAACGCCGCCACCGACACCACGTCCAGGTCCCCGCGCCCCAGGTCCGCCCGGCGCGGATACACCAGCTCGCCGTCGCCGTGGTCATCCCCCACCGGATCCGTCAGCCGGAACAGCAGCGCGTCCTCGCGCGTCTTGCCGCCGGAACACGCGGCCAGGGAGGAAGCGAGCAGGAGCGCGGACACGCGGGAACGCACGGACATGGAAGGGCACCTCATGCACGAAGGGACGGCCCGTCCAGGTGTACCGCGCGGTGCCCCAAACGCAAGGAGCCCGGAGTGCCTTCACAGGCGCCCCGGGCTCCCACTGCGTCAACCGTGTGCCCCGCCCGAAGCGGAGCGCGCGGTGACTAGAACTGCGCCTTCATGAACGCCTTGACGCGCATCTGCTCGAAGTTGCGCTCCTCCAGGCTGTTCCAACCCTTGTTTCGGTTGATGAAACCGCGCGAACCCACCGCCACGCCGTGGTCGGCCGCGATGGTGTCGTCCGCGTACTGCACCACGAAGCCGTCGCCGAAGTCCGGACGGAACGAGCCGAACGCGTACTGGCCCTCCAGACCGAACTCCACGCCGGACAGGATGTAGCGCGCCTTCACCAGCACCTGGTTCTTGTTGTGCTTGCCGGACGCCATCTCGTGGTTGTTGTACGCCTGGAACGCCGTGTTGCCGTCCAGCAGGTCCGCGAAGAACTTGGAGTAGCTGGCGGACACGTACAGGTCGTCCGTGAACTGGTAGCCCGCGCCGGCCGTGAACGTCGTGTAGTCCAGCAGGCGGTCGTCGTCCGCGATGTTGTCGAACGGCTTGAACTCGTAGCCCGTGTCACCCTGGCTGTTCGTGATGACGTCCGGGTTGCGGTAGAGGTCGGCGGTGCTGTTGCCGGGGCTGTACTCGTTGCGGAGCGAGTTGTCGCACGCCACGCCACCGCCCACGCACGAGCCGGACGCGTACGGCAGGAAGCGCGGGTCGTTCATGCGCTTGTCCGTCTCATGGATGTACTTGAACTTGCCGAACACATCGATGCCCTTCAGCACGTCCACCACGTACTTGGCGCGCAGCGCGACCAGGTGCGTCTTCTTGTCCTGGAAGGGCTGGTAGGCCGTGCGGAAGTTGTGGCCCACGCCGGAGTCCAGCTCCGTGCCGGGGAACTGGCTGTCACCCAGCGCCTGGTCGGCGTTGCCGTACGCCTGCCAGTTGGTGTTGTAGGTGATGAAGGAATACTCACCGCCCACCTCCAGCGCGCCGTTCGTGTAGACCGGGTTCGCCGTCACGCCCTTCCAGCCAATGGCCGTCTCCGCCATGGGCTCGTCGAAGTCCGTGAAGTCGTTGTCCACGTTGAGCGTGGCGACCTGCTGGGCCTCGCTCGTCCAGCCGCCATAGCCGATGCGGGTGGGGTTGCCCTTGTAGACGCCGTAGGCCGCGTTGGACGGGCCGGGGAACGCGAAGCTGCCGTCGTGGCCCTCCGTGAGGAGCACGTCCGCCTCGCGGCGGCTGGCCATGACCGCCATGTACTCCGCGCCAATGCTGAACAACTGCAGGTTCAGCGACAGGCCCACGTCCAGCGGGTCGTTGATGGACGCGTTCAGCATGTACGTCTGGTCCGTGTGGTGGCCGGCCAGCACCGGGCTGTAGCCGCCCACGCCGAAGCTCTTGGGCGACAGCACCGGGTCCGCGTTGGAGTACGACGTGTAAGCCGCGCCGCGCACGTCCAGCCACGAGCCCACGTGCAGGCCCGCCTTCAGACCGCCCACGCCGTTGCGGTAGCGCGGCGTCAGGTCGCGGCCGTCATCCAGGTTGGTGTCTTCCGGGTTGATCTCCTGGTCGTTGGCGTACTGGAAGATGCCGCCCACGTCGAAGAGCTCGTTCGGGGTGACCTTCGCCTGGAAGCCGTACGCCGCGTCACGCGCGTGGAAGGCGCCGGTGCTGAAGTTCGGGCCCGCCCACAAGCGCGGCAGCGAGATGCGCGCCGCGTCCCACGTGAGCTTCCGGTCGAAGTTGGAGCCCTGCAGCATGATGGCCGCCGCGTTGTCGCGGTCGATGTAACGGACGCGGCCGATGACGAACGGGTCGAACTGGCCCAGGTCCGTCGCGCCGATGAGCGCCGAGTCGATGAGGTAGCCCGGGCGCAGCGTCACGGACATGCCGCGCAGCTTGATGTACTGGTTGGAGCGCGGGTCGAACTCGCCGCAGTCGCCCGCGGTGCAGTTGGTGGCCGTGTTGCTGCCGCCGAAGCCGCCGAAGTTCGTCCAGAAGTTCTGGTTGAAGCGGCTGTGGATGCGGCCGTTGACCTCCACCTGCGGGGAGATCTTCGCGTTCAGGAGCAGCTCCAGCTCCGTGCCGATGCCGTTGTCGCCGTAGCCTTCACCGGGCACCGTGGTGAAGTTGTACAGCGCGCCCTGGTCACGCTGCGTGCCCCAGAGGTACTTCGTATAGGTCGTGCCACCAATGGTGAGCTTGGGGCCGCTGTCCTGCGCCATGGCCGCCCCGGGAATGAGGCCGACCGCAACGGTGAGCGCACACGCTCCCCGCACCACGTTCTTGCGATTCTTCATGATGTCCGGAAAACCCTTCTCAGAAAGCTTTTGAACCAGAGGGGGGTCATCCCCTCTCCCGGGCCGCCGCGGGGTCTCCACGGCAGCCCTCCCCGTGTTGCATCAAACCTTGAAACGGACTGTTTTGAACAGTCCGCCGCCGACTACTTCGTCGGCGTGGCCGTCGTCGGCGCCGGAGCGACCGTCGTTCCAGCCGGAGCGGCCGGCGTGGGCGCCGGAGCCGGGGCCGGGGCCGGGGCCGCCGGAGCCGCCTCGGGAGCCGGGGCCGGAGCCGCCGCCGCGCTGCCCTGCGCCGCCGGGCGCTTCGGGCCGGAGACCATCTTCAGCGTGGCCTTCTTCGTGGCGGAGCCGTCACCCGCGCACTCGTACGCGAGCATCTCGTACTGGGCCTTGATTTCAGAGCTGTCGCCCTTGCCCTGGCCCGCGAGCACGTCAATCACGTGCGGATCGCAGTTGAAGTCGGAGCCGCCGCCGAAGCGGTGCTGGCCCTCGTACTCGTTGACGCGGCGGGTGAGCAGGTCGTTGTCCGCGGGGAAGCCCTCGTTGGACTGCATCACGACCTGGTAGCCCCAGGTGGAGGGGTCACCGGCGCCCAGGTCGGAGTTCATGACCGTGGCGGTGATCTTGTTGCCGGAGGCGCGCACCTTGGTGGGCACCACGACGGCGCCCTTCATCGCGCCGGCCTTGTTGTTGGCCTCCGCGCGCACGCGCGACGAGCCCTGCGGCGAGATGATGATGACCTTGTCCCACGCGTCTTCCGGCGCGAAGGAGACGTTCAGGCCCGGGGGGCTGTCCGTGAAGCCGCTGCCGGCCTTGTGGTCCGTGTCGATGAAGATGAAGACCTCCTGCACGGAGAAGCCGTCCGCCATCTTCCAGGGGTTCTCCAGCGACGCCTTGAGCTGGATCTCCACGTCCGTCTTGTTGCCGCCCTGGTCCAGCTTGAAGCCGGTCAGGTCGAACGAGCCCGGCTTGTACACGGGGTCCGTCGGGTAGGTGTACTTGCCCGGGCCCTTGTCGTCGCCGGTGGGGTCCTTGAAGGACACCTTCTCGGCGAGGGCCGGCGCCGCGGACAGGGAAGCGGCCAGGGTGAGGACTGCGATGCGGGGGTTGATCATGGGGGTGCTTGCTCCTTGCAACGACAGACGGAAGGACTGCGAAGAAAGACCGCGGGACTAACCCTTCACGCCACCGGCGGTGAGCCCGGAGACGAGGTACTTCTGCAGGAAGAGGAAGAGGAACACGACGGGCACGGACACGATGATGGAGCCGGCCGCGAAGTAGCCCCACTGCTGGCTGAAGCCGCCCACGAAGAAGCGCAGGCCCACCGGCGCCGTGTACATGGCTTCCTGGTCCATGAACGTCGCCGCGAGGATGAACTCGTTCCACGCCGTCATGAAGCTGAACAGCGCCGTCACCGCCACCGCGGGCTTGGCCAGCGGCAGGATGATGCTCCAGAAGATGCGCCCCGGGGACGCGCCGTCCATCAGCGCCGCCTCCTCCAGGTCCTTGGGGATGGTGTCGAAGTAGCCCTTGAGCATCCACACGCTGAACGGGATGGACGTGGTGGCGTACACGATGATGAGCCCCAGCCGGCTGCTGCCCAGCCCCAGCCACTGCACCAGGATGATGTAGAGCGGAATCAGCATCAGCGTGCCCGGGAACATCTGGGACACCAGGAACGCCATCATGCCCGCGCGCTGGCCGGGGAACTTGAAGCGGCTGAAGGCATACGCCGCCGTGCACGCCATGAAGACGCCCAGCACCGTGGTGCCAATGGCCACGATGGCGCTGTTGAGCATCCACTTCGCGAACGGCTGGTCCGCCAGCACCGACGCGAAGTTGGAGACGCTGAAGGTCTCCGGCCACGGCGTCACCGCGCGCAGCCGGTCCCAGAAGGTGGGGTTCTCCGGCAGCGTGGCGATGGCCAGGCTCTGCTTGCCGGAGAAGGCCAGGCTCACCACCCAGAGGATGGGGTAGATGGTGAAGAGGGTGAAGGCCACCAGCACCGCGTGCAGCGGCAGGTGGGGGATGCCCTCGCGACGTTCAGAGAAGAGCGCCATGGGATTTACGCGGCCTCCGTGGCGCGGCTCACGCGGTTCTGCACCATGCTGTAGAGCAGCAGGATGCCGAAGATGACGGTGGAGTACGCCGCCGCGTAGCCGTGGCGGTAGCGCTCGAAGGCGAACTTGTACGCCTGGGTGACCAGGATTTCGGTGGAGCCGCCCGGGTCGCCGCCCGTCACCAGGAAGATGATGTTGAACATGTTGAAGGTCCACACCACCGACAGGATGACCGCCGGCACCAGCGCGGGCTTCAGCGCGGGCAGCGTGATGGCGGTGAACTGCTGCCACCGGTTGGCGCCGTCCACGCGCGCCGCTTCATAGAGTTCACCCGGGATGGACTGGAGCGCGCCCAGCGACACCACCATCATGAACGGGAAGGACAGCCAGCCGTTGGTGGCCAGCGCCGTGAAGAACGACGTGAGCGGCGAGTCGAACCACGCCAGCCCGTCCCCACCGAACATCCGGATGACGTGGTTCACCACGCCGAACTGCTGGTGGAACATGCCCTTCCAGATGAGCGCGGTGATGTAGTTGGGCATGGCCCACGGAAGAATCAGCAGCACGCGGTACACCGGCCGCATCTTCAAGTTCGGCACGTTGAGCGCCAGCGCGAGCAGCAGGCCCACCGTCACGCCGATGGTCACGTTCGTGACCGTCCACACGATGGTGAAGAGCAGCGTGTAATAGAAGTTCAGGTAGTTGAAGACCAGCGAGCCGTCCGCCGCCGTCTTCGCGAAGCTGAAGTCACCCAGGATGTCCACGTAGTTGCGGAAGCCCACCCACAACTCGGACAGCGGCTGGCTGCTGTTGTAGAGGTTGGCGTCCGTGAACGACAGCGTGATGCCGTAGGCGAACGGGAAGAACACCAGCACCACCATGCCCACCATGGCGGGCAGGATGTATGCGTAGGCCTGCCGGTGCTCCACCGCCGTGGCCACCGCGCGGTGCAGCGCGCCCAGGCCGATGAACAGCAGCACCGCCAGCCCCACCACGCCCAGCGCGCCCAGCGCCTTGCTCGCGTTGCCGCGCACCTGCGCGCCCGCCGCCGCGAGCTTCGCTTCATCCGGCGCGCCGGACTCCGTCAGCTTGCCCAGCGGGCGGCGCATGGCGTCCGCGTCCCACGCGCCGGGCTTGAGCGCGGGCTCCGCGTTGAGGTTGTTGGCGGCGATGAGCGCCCGGGCCTTCTCGCCGCGCGTGCGCAGCTCCGCGCTGACCGCGTCCTCCGTCTGCCGCAGCTCCGCGTCCAGCGCGCGCAGCGAATAGACGGTGTAGCCACCCAGGCCCGCCAGGAACAGCGCCGCCGCCACCGCCACGCGCACGCCCTGGCGCGACAGCGCGAACACCGCCGCCGCGCACGCCGCCAGCGGCAGCAGGAACGCCAGCAGCACCGGCGTCCAGGAGGGCGCCTGGCCCTTCACCACCACCGGGGTGAGGGACTCCACGGAGCCCACCACCTGCCCGTCCACCTCCACGGGCGCGGACAACAGGCGGCTTGCGCCGTTGTCGAGCAGCTCCGACTCCACCTCCGCCTTGCGCGCGCCGCCCTCCTCGCGGTTCGTCTCCACGGCAGCGCGCAGGCGCTGGCCGCGGTCGTACAGCGGCTTCTCGTCGCGCGACAGCCGGCGCGGCGCCGCCTTGTCCCCGGTGTCATCCGGGAAGGTGGACGCCTCCAGCCGGATGCCGCTGAAGGCGATGACGCGCACGGAGCTGCCCGGCATGCCCGGCCAGCCCGCCACCACGGCCTTCACGGCGTCGCCCGTGCCGCCCGCGCGCTGCACCAGGTCCGTCAGCCCCAGCAGGGCCACGGTGGCCGTGCGCTGCTCGCGCTCGGCCGCGCGCTCCTGGTTGGCGCGCTGGAGCAGGCCGTGCGCCAGGAACAGGGACACGCCCAGCGCCAGGGCGAGCCCCACCAGCACGCGCCCCCGGTAGCCGCCCGCGCGGCCAGCGGCTCCCGGCGTCGAGGGATCCGGCGCTGAACCGTTCGGAGAGACACGGGCCGGCGTGGGGGCGCCGGCCGCGGAAGGAGGCTGCTGGGGGGCGTTCTGGCTCACTTCAGCTCCTCACTTACTTCTTGCGCAGGCCGGCGACGTCCTTCGCCACGCTCTTCTGGGCCGCGTCCAGGGCCGCCTTGGGGGTGGCGGTGTTCTTGAACACGGTGTTCATCGCGCTGGTGGCCGGGGTCCAGACCATGGACATCTCCGGCAGGTTGGGCATGGGCACCGCCACGTCCACCTGGTCCTTCATCGCCTTGAGCAGCGGATCCGCGGCCACCTTCGCGTCCTGGTACACCGCCTGGTTCGCGGGGCTCTGGCGGCCCTCCAGGGCCAGCGTCTTGCCGGGGCCCGCGTCGGTGAGGAACTTCGCGAAGTCGTACGCCGCTTCCTTGTTCTTCGACGGGGCGGCCACGTACACGCCCTCCACCGTCATCCAGGGCTTCATCGGCGTGCCCTTGTTCTCATCCAGCGTGGGCAGCCGCGCCAGGCCGTAGTCCACGTTCTTCGCCACCTCGCCCAGGAACCACGGGCCGGAGAACACCATCGCGGCCTTGCCCTCGTTGAAGAGCGAGGTGATGAGCGCGCTGGAGGGCTCCGCGGGGAGGATGCCGTCCTTGTTCTTCCACTTGAGGACCTGCTCCACCGACTTCACGTTGGCGGGCGAGTTCAGCGTGGGGGCGTTCTTCGCGTCGAACACGCCGCCGCCGAAGCCGTTCATCACCGACGCGTGGTAGTAGAAGTCGTTGTACGCGTACGCCAGGCCGAAGCGGCCCGCCTTCGCGTCCGTGAGCTTCTTGGCCATCGTCACCATCTCGCCGGACGTCTTGGGCGGCGTGGGGACCAGCTTCTTGTTGTAGATGAGCGTGATGACCTTGTAGTTCAGCGGCAGGCCGTACGCCGTCCCGCGGTAGGTCATCGCCTCCATCGTCGTGGGGATGAAGCGCTTCTTCGTCGCGTCATCCAGGAAGAAGTCGATGGGCTCCACCGTGTTGCCCGCTTCAATCCAACCGCCCAGGCGGTCCTGCGCGAAGATGAAGAGGTCCGGGCCCTTGCCGCGCGGCACGGTGGCCGAAATCTTGTCCGCGTAGGCGTCGTAGGGCACCGCCAGCGTGGTGACCTTGACCTTGCCCTCGTTGGCCTTGTTGTACTCGGCGACCACCTTCTCCAGCGCGGCCTTCTCCTCCGCGCGGTAGGCGTGCCAGAGCACCAGCTCCGTGGCGGCGAAGGACGGGACGGGCAACAGGCCGACTGCGCACAGACAGAGGGCCGCGAGCAGCGTTCGCAGGTGCGTCATTGGGAAAATCCTCCGGGATATCAAACGGAAAGCCGAAGCTCGGATTCAGCGTCGAAGAGGTGCAGGGACTCCAGCTCCACCGTCACGGGGAGCGCGGCGCCGGGCTCCGGGGTGGCCTGGGGCGGCAGGCGGAAGACCAGCGGGTTGTCTCCCAGGCGGGCGTGCACGATGAGCTCGTTGCCCAGCGGCTCCACCAGCTCCACGCGCGCCTCCGCGGGGGCGGACTCGCCGCGCGCGACGCTGCCCGCGGGCAGGACGTTGTCCGGGCGCAGGCCCACCTTCACCTTGCGCCCGCCCTTCCCCGCCGTGGCCGCGCGCAGCTTCTGCGGCACCGGCAGCTTGAAGCCGTCACCGGTGAGCGACGCGCCGTCCGCGTCCAGCGTGGCGGTGAGCATGTTGATGGGCGGCGTGCCAATGAACTGCGCCACGAACACGTTGACCGGCTTCTCGTAGACCTCCAGCGGGGTGCCGAGCTGCTGGAGCTTGCCGTCCTTCATCACCGCGATGCGGTGGCCCATGGTCATCGCTTCGATCTGGTCGTGCGTGACGTAGACGGACGTGACCTGGAGCCGGTGCTGCAGCTTCTTGATCTCCGAGCGCATCTGCACGCGCAGCTTCGCGTCCAGGTTGGAGAGCGGCTCGTCGAAGAGGAACACCGCCGGCTTGCGCACGATGGCGCGGCCCAGGGCCACGCGCTGACGCTGGCCGCCGGAGAGCGCCTTGGGCTTGCGGTCCAGCAGGTGCGTGATGCCCAAAATCTCCGCCGCCTCGTCCACCAGCTTGTCCATCTCCGGCTTGGGCGTCTTGCGGATCTTGAGGCCGAACTCCAGGTTCTGCCGCACGGACATGTGCGGATAGAGCGCGTAGTTCTGGAACACCATGGAGACGTCCCGGTCCTTCGGGGGCAGCGCGTTCACCGCGCGCTCACCGATGGAGATGGTGCCTCCGGAAATCTCCTCCAGGCCGGCGATCATCCGGAGCGCCGTGGACTTGCCGCAACCGGACGGCCCCACGAGCACCATGAACTCATGGTCGCGGATATCGAGGTTGAGCCCCTCGATGACCGACACGTCTCCGTACCGCTTCGCCACGTCCTTGAACGACACGCCGGCCATCAGGCCCTCCAGCAAGAGCCCCGCTCGCGCCGGTGACAACAGCACGTCCGGGTCAGGTTCTGCGCATGCACCGCCGGGTGCCTCACGGCACGCGTCCGAGGATGCGCGCGGACAGCGGCGCAAGCGCCAGGTCCAGCGTGGCGCCAGCCTTCGTCCGCCCTCCGTTCAGCAGGTCCTCCACCTCGCCGACGCCCGTCCACGCTTCCGGCCACGGCACGGACACCGTGCCCTTCGCCTTGCCGCGGTTCACCGCCACCACCACCGTGTCGCCAGACGCTTCGTCGCGCCGCTGGAAGACATACACATCACCTTCGGTGGAGAGCGGCGCGTGCGTGCCCCGCGACAGGGCCGGGTGCGCGCGGCGGATGGCGATGAGGCGCTTGTAATACTCGCGCAATGCCTCGTCGCGTTTCTTCCCCGCGCCAGGCTTCACCGCCTGCTTGCCCCACGGCATGTCGCTGCGGTTCTGCGGCCAGTCACCGCCCGCGCGGCCCACCTCCTCGCCGTAATAGATGACGGGGATGCCGCTCGTGGTGAGCTGCAGCGTGGCGGCCAGGCGGAAGAGGGGCACGTTGCCCTGCAACTGATGCAGCGCCCCGTCCACGTCGTGCGATGAGAGGAAATGCGACAGGTGGTGGCCCGGCGTCACCTTCGCGCGCGACTGGAGATAGCGGTCGAACGCCACCGCGCGGCCACGGCCCTGGACGAAGCCCAGCGCGTTGCCCTGGAAGGCGAAGTCGAACCCGGCGTCCATCTCGTCCGGGGTGAAGTACGGCTCCAGCACCTGCACGTCGCCGCCCCACACCTCGCCCAGGAGGAAGAAGTCCGGGGAGATTTCAGCGCGCGTGCGGCGGCGGTGCTCCTTCCAGAAGTCGTGGGACACGTGCTTCACGGTGTCCAGCCGGAAGCCGTCCACGCCGGAGCGCTTCGCCCAGTCGATCTGCGCGTCCAGCAGGTACTTCGCCACGTCCGGGCGCTCGGTCTTGAAGTCCGGCAGGCCCGCCACGCACGTCGTCAGGTCATCCGAACCGCAGGAGCCCTTGTCCTCCGAGCGCAGCCAGTCCGGGTGGTCCTTCAGGTAGCGCGAGTTGTAGCCCGGGTGGTTGTAGACGACGTCCAGCAGCACGCGGATGCCGCGCGCGTGCGCCGCGTCCACCAGCGCCTTGAAGTCCTCTTCCGTGCCGAAGCGCGGATCCAACGCGTGGAAGTCGTCCGCCCAGTAGCCGTGGTAACCCCAGTCCGGGAAGCCGGAGCCGGTGACGAAGCCCGGGATCTGCTTCAAGAGCGGGGTCACCCACAGCGCCGTCACGCCCAGCGAGGACAGCTCGTCCAGCTTCGCGGTGAGCCCCTTCAGGTCGCCGCCGTGGAAGGTGCCCGGCGCCTTCACGTCCCCCTTCTCGTTGTTGGAGGGGTCGCCGTCCGCGAAGCGATCCACCACCACGAAGTACAGGACCTCATCCGCCCAGGGCCGCGCGGGCTCCTTCTTCGCCGGAGCCGGAGCAGGCTGCGCGGGCGCGGCCTCCTTCACGGGTTCGGGGGCCGGCGCCGGCGCCGCCTGCGTGGCGGGCTGTGTCGCGGCGGGCTGTGTCGCGGGCTGCGTCGGGGTGGGGGCCGTGGCGCACCCCGCCAGACACAGGGCGACAAGGCCCCGGAGCATCGGGCGCCACCGACCGCGGTGGGAGACAGCGTTCGGTTGTGGGCAGGGGAGGCTGGAGGACATCTGGGCGCGGCACTGTATCCAACAGTCTTGAAAGGGGTGAAGGGCCGTCGGAACAATCGGCTGATGGCGCAACGCGCCATGTGCCCAATGTCTTCCTCTGCACACCCGTGTGACGCATGGCGTGAGCGGACTCAACGGAGCGCGTGGTTCCTGCCGCACCGCGTCTTGGTTGGCCGCCCTTCCCCATCCGACGTGCTGGGGTGGATGCGCCGGTCCCGACGCGATCATCCAGCGGGTCAGGCAAACCGCGAAAATGCCCCAGGGGTTTCCGTGACAGGACCGGCTGCTACCGTGCCCGGGATTCCATCCCCCCTGGAGGTTTCCCCTGAGAGTTCCATTCGCGGTTCCCCGCATGACGCGAGCGCTCGCGTTCAGCGGGCTGTTGGCCACGCTCGTGCCACTGTCATCGCTGGCGGCGCCCACGTCCGTGACTGTCATTGGCGACCTGCAGACGGCCGCCGGCTGCGCGGCCAACAACGACCCCACCTGCGCGCAGACGGCGCTGACGTACGACGCGGACGACGACAAGTGGCAGGGCACGTTCAACGTCCCGGCGGGCACCTGGCACTTCAAGGTCGCGCTGGACGGCTCGCTGTCGCAGACGTACGGCGGCCCGGGCGGCGCGGACGTGGTGCTGAACCAGACGACGGCGGGCGCGGTGAAGTTCTACTTCGACGCGACCTCGCTGTACGTGACGAGCAGCCGCTCCGGCGTCATCGCCACGGTGGCGGGCTCGTTCCAGAGCGAGCTGGGCTGTCCCGGTGACTGGCAGCCGGAGTGCCTGCGCTCGATGATGCAGTACCCGGACGACAAGGGCGTCTACACCTTCACCACGAAGGCGCTGCCCGCGGGCAACTACGAGTGCAAGGTCGCGCTCGACGAGAACTGGTCCACCGCCTACCCGGGCAGCAACGCGTCGTTCACGGTGGAGACGGACAACCAGGAGATGATCATCACCTTCGACTCCGGCACGTCCAAGAAGGTGACCATCCGGGCCGCGGGGGCTCCGGCGGGCAACCTGCTGCTGGCCCGGGCGCACTGGATTTCGCGCGACACCGTGGTGTGGAGTCCGGAGGTCTCGGCGCCCGCTGGCACGGTGTACAAGCTGCACACGTCGCCCACGGGCGGCCTGACGCTGGGCGGCACCGGCGTGCAGGGCGGCACCTCCGTGACGCTGACGGTGGACGCCGCGGGCCTCACCGCCGCGCAGGCCGCGCGCTTCCCGCACCTGGTGGGCCGCACGGTGCTGAAGCTGGCCGCGGCGGACGTGGCCAACGCGGCCACGTGGCTCAAGGGCCAGGTGGCCGTGTCCGCGACGAACGCGGAGGGCGTGATGCTGGACGCCACCAGCGCGCAGCTCGCGGGCGCGCTGGACGACCTGGACGCGTATGACGGGCCGCTGGGCGCCACGTTCGAGAACGGCATCCCCACGCTGCGCCTGTGGGCCCCCACGGCGAAGAGCGTGAACCTGCTCCTGTTCGCGGACGGCAGCCCCACGTCCACCTTCACCCGCGTGCCCATGACGGCCGGCGACAAGGGCGTCTGGAGCGCCACGGGCGACGCGTCGTGGAAGGACCGCTTCTTCCTCTACGAGGTGGAGGTCTACGCCCGCAAGGAGGGCAAGGTCGTCACCAACCGCGTCACCGACCCCTACTCCGTGGCCCTCTCCACCAACAGCGAGCTGAGCCAGCTCGTGGACCTGACGGACCCGGCGCTCGCGCCGCAGGGCTGGAGCACGCTGGCGAAGCCCGCGCTGGAGGCCCCGGAGGACATCGTCCTCTACGAGCTGCACGCGCGAGACTTCAGCATCAACGACCTGACGGTGCCGGAGAACGAGCGCGGCACGTTCAAGGCCTTCACGCGCGAATCAGACGGCATGAAGCACCTGACCCGGCTGGCGAAGGCGGGCCTCACGCACGTGCACCTGCTGCCGGTGTTCGACATCGCGACCATCAACGAGGACCGCGCGGCGCAGCAGCACCCCCAGGGCGACCTGGTGTCGCTGCCGCCGGACTCCGACCAGCAGCAGGCGGCGGTGAAGGCCGTGGCGGACCTGGACGGCTTCAACTGGGGCTATGACCCGTTCCACTACACGGTGCCGGAGGGCAGCTACTCCACCAACGCGCAGGGCACGACGCGCACGGTGGAGTTCCGGGAGATGGTGCAGTCGCTCAACCAGCACGGCCTGCGCGTGGTGATGGACGTGGTCTACAACCACACCAACTCCGCCGGGCAGGACGCCAAGAGCGTGCTGGACCGCATCGTCCCCGGCTACTACCACCGCCTCAGCGACGACGGGAACGTGGAGATGAGCACCTGCTGCCAGAACACCGCGTCGGAGAACGCGATGATGGAGAAGCTGCTCATCGACTCCGTGGTGACGTGGGCCAAGGCGTACAAGGTGGACGGCTTCCGCTTCGACCTGATGGGCCACCACATGAAGTCCAACATGGTGAAGCTGCGCGCCACGCTGGACGCGCTCACCCTGGAGAAGGACGGCGTGGACGGCAAGGCCATCTACGTCTACGGCGAGGGCTGGGACTTCGGCGAGGTGGCCGGCAACGCGCGCGGCACCAACGCCACGCAGGCCAACATGGCGGGCACGGGCATCGGCTCGTTCAACGACCGCCTGCGCGACGGCGCTCGCGGCGGTGGCCCCTTCAGCGGCCTGCAGGAGCAGGGCTTCATCACGGGCCTGCTCTCCGACCCCAACAGCACGAACCAGGGCACGCCGGCGGAGCAGAAGGACAAGCTCCTGCGCTACAGCGATTGGATCCGCGTGGGCCTCGCCGGCAACCTGAAGGACTACTCGCTGGTGGACCGCACCGGCGCGACCGTCACGGGTGAAGGGGTGGACTACAACGGGGCCAAGGCCGGCTACACGCTGGACCCGCAGGAGGTCATCACCTACGTCTCCGCGCACGACAACGAGACCCTGTTCGACGCGGTGCAGTTGAAGGCCCGCCGCGACCTGCCCATGGCGGAGCGCGTGCGCATGCACAACCTGGGCATCTCGCTGGTGGCGCTGGGACAGGGCATCCCCTTCTTCCACGCGGGTGACGAGCTCTTGCGCTCCAAGTCGCTGGACCGCAACAGCTACAACTCAGGTGACTGGTTCAACAAGGTGGACTGGACCTACCAGTCCAACAACTGGGGCGTGGGCCTGCCCCCCGCCGCGGACAACCAGGGCAACTGGGGGCTCTTCGGGCCGCTGCTGGCGGACGCGGCGCTCAAGCCCGCGTCGGCGGACATCCTCCGGGCGCGCGACCACTTCGAGGAGATGCTGACCATCCGCAAGAGCTCGCGGCTGTTCCGCCTGCGCACCGGTGACGAGGTGAAGCAATTGGTTCGCTTCGAGAACACCGGTCCGGACCAGATCCCGGGCCTCATCGTGATGGCCATGCAGGACCACGGCACCAACACGGAGGGCAAGCGCGCCATCGTGCTGTTCAACGGCACGGACGACGCGCAGACCTTCAAGGCGGACGGGTACAAGTCCCTGAAGCTCAAGCTGCACCCGGTGTTGCAGGCCTCCACGGACCCGGTGGTGCGCACGTCCGCGTACGACGCGGCCACGGGCGGCTTCACGGTGCCCGCGCGCAGCACCGCCGTGTTCGTCACCGACGACGCGACGGACCCGGATCCGGATCCGGATCCGCAGGACCCGGACGAGTCCGACGGCTGCGGCTGCCAGAGCACGGTGCCCGGTCCGCTGGGCGCCGTCAGCCTGCTGATGCTCTGCGGCCTGGCGCTGAAGCTGCGCCGCCGCCGCGCGTAAGGGCTCAGGGCTCCGTCTGGAAATGAAGCGGGCCCCGGAGGCGAAGCGCGTCCGGGGCCCGAGCTGTTTCAGGGGGGAGGCCTCACTCAGGGGACGGTGAGGATCTCCGCGCCCGTGTCGGTGACGAGCAGGGTGTGCTCGAACTGGGCGCTGCGCATGCCGTCCGCGGTGACGACGGTCCAGTCGTCGTTCCACGTGCGGTGGTCCCAGTGGCCCTGGTTGATCATCGGCTCCACGGTGAAGACCATCCCGGGCTGCATGACGGTGTCGGCCTCCGGCTCGTAGTAGTGCGGAATCTGGAGCGCGGTGTGGAAGGTCTCGCCGATGCCGTGGCCGCAGTAGGCGCGCACCACGCTGGTGCCGTTCTTCACGGCGTGGGCCTCCACCGCGCGGCCGATGTCGCTGATGGGCCGGCCCGGCTTCACCGCGGCGATGCCGATGTCCAGGCACTCCCTGGCGATCTGCACCAGGCGCTGGTGCTGGGGCTCCACGTTGCCCACCAGGTACGTGGCCGAGCAGTCGCCGTGGACGCCATCCAGGTAGATGGTGATGTCCAGGTTGACGATGTCGCCGTCCTCCAGCGCGCGGCTGTCGGGGATGCCGTGGCAGATGACCTCGTTGACGGAGGTGCAGAGCGACTTGGGGAACTTGTGGTAGTTCAGCGTGCTGGGGTAGCCGCCGCGCTTGAGGTAGGCCTCGTGCGCGATGGCGTCCAGCTCGTCCGTGGTGATGCCCTCGCGCACGTGCTGCGCGGTCTCCACCAGCACCTGGGCGGCGGCCTGGCAGGCGCGGCGCATGCGGGCGATGACGTCCGGCGACTTCACGTCCGGCTCGTTGCGCGAGCGCGAGGGACGGCCGCTCACGGAGTCCGCGTAGTCCGGCCGCCCGATGGTGAGCGGCACCACGCGGCGGGGGCTGACGATGCCCGGGCGGACGCCCTTGCGATTGGTGTCGGAGCCCTTGCGGCGCGCCTCCACGGTGTCCGCGCCGCGGTGGCACTTCTTGTACTTGGAGCCGCTGCCGCACCAGCAGGCGTCATTGGGCCCGGGGAGGACGGCGGGGGCGGTTCGGGGGGTGGCGGTGGTCATCGGGAGCCTCGGGAGCTTGTGTCGGTGGTGGCGGCGGCCTGGCGGGCGCGGGCCCAGCGGAGCATCTGGGGTTTGAGCCAGAGGCGCGGGCGCCCGGCGCCCAGGTCGAGCACCGGACGGGGCATGTCCGGGTACCGGCGCAGGTACGTGCTGACGCTGTTGGGGTGGGCCAGGCGCAGGAGGCCCGCCACCTCCTGGGCGTCAATCAGGTCCTTCGTGTTCACCAGGGGGCACATGGGGCGTGTCTATACCCATAGACACGCGGGGATGCACGGTTTCCTTCCCGGGCCACGCGCTGGCCGGGCGCCTGCCCTCCAGGGGCCCGCCTGCTTCCGGACACGACGAAGCCCCGGGCTCCATGCGGGAACCCGGGGCTTCGGGACGGCGGGGACGTCAGGTGGGGAGGACTACTCCGCCCACCAGGTCTCGGTCATCACGCTGAAGCCGTTCACGGTGTCCACGTAGATGTGGACGGTGTTGCGGCTCCAGGGGTCGTTCTCGTAGGTGATGATGCAGCCCTTGAAGGAGCGGCCCTGGGTCAGCGCGTCCAGGTTCGCGAAGCCCGCGTCACGGACCGCGGTGGAGATGTGGCCGTTGCCGTTGACGTAGGCGAAGGCGCGCTGGACCTCGGCGCGCACCTCGGCGGCGTCGGCCAGGTTCGGGCGGATGGCGGCGCCGGAGGGGACGCTGCTCGGCTCCAGGCCGAAGCAGGTCTTGTCGTCACGGTAGTAGTGGCCGGCGGACGCGATGTTCCACCAGTCGAAGTGGCGCAGCGTGGTGGCGCCATACGAGCCGTTGGAGGGGATGGCGTTGATGGCGGTGAAGAGCGCCTCCAGCGGACGGCTCAGGGTGGCGGAGTTGCGGATGTTGCGGAAGCTCACCTCACCGATGCCCGCCGTGTCGGCGATCTGCTGCGCGGTGGTGAAGGGGCGGGTGTTGAGCAGGTTGACGGCGCCGTTCCACGCGTCCGGCAGCACGTCGTGCAGCTCCGAGTCGTCGATGCTGTTCACCAGCGCGACGATGGCGGTCTGGTCGTCACGGGAGATGGCCAGGCCATCCATGATGCCGACACAGTCCGCGTCGATGTAGTCCAGCGTCCGGGCGCCGCCCTCCAACTGCTTGAGCCGGGTCGGGCCGACGAGCGGCACGGAGGACAGGTCCGCCAGCGACGTGAACGGCGCGGTGGCGCGGCGGTTCACGATGTTGGTGACCACGTTGCTGGGCAGGTAGCGGTCCAGGATGGCGTACGACGCCGTGTTCGCGAACTCGAGGATGCCGGAGCACTCGATGGCCACGTCGACGTTCGTCGTCGTGAGGATGGGGGCCTGCTGCTGCTGCTCGGCGGCCGGGGCGGACTCGGAGGGAGTCTCCGCCTGGGTACCCGGACCGCAACCAACGAGCATGCTCACGGCAAGAAGGGCTGAGCCAATACGACGCATCAGGAACTCCTGAATGGGGGGAGAGCTGCGATGAGGCGCGGCTTAATACATCAAATCCGTCTGACAGCACTGGCCTGATGCGCGCCGATTCCCTGTCACATTTCAGTCACTGCCCCTGAGTTCCGCTGGGACCATTCCGTCCGGATCCATGAGGCGAGACTTCCTGACGTAGGAACACACAGACGCAGGGTTGGCTCCGGCACCTGGCCCCGGGTGACCTTCCAGGTTGAGTACCCTTCATGCGACCCTCCGGGTCCATGGGTCAGGACGGGTCACAGGTGTTCCCGGGGGCGCTCCAGCCGGGCGCGGTGGTTGGGGGCTGGCGGGTGCAGGGGACGCTGGGGGTGGGCGGGTACGGCGCGGTCTACCGGGTGGAGCCGCTGGCCGCGCCGGGGCGCGGCTTCGCGCTCAAGCTGTCGCTGCACCCGGACCCGGCCCGGGCGCTGCGGGAGATGGCGCTGTTGCTGGACCGGGCGTGGCATCCGAACGTGGTGCGGGTGCATGCCACGGGGCGGTGGCCGGATCCGGTGGAGGGGCTGCCGTACTTCGTCATGGACTGCGTGGAGGGGCTGGCGCTCCACCTCTGGGCGGAGACGGTCAACCCCACGTTCCGGCAGGTGGCGATGGTGGGCGGCTCGGTGGCGATGACGCTGGGGGTGCTGCATGCGCGAGGCGTGCTGCACCGCGACCTGAAGCCGGAGCACATCCTGGTCCGCGCGAGGGAGCAGGTGCCGGTGCTCATCGACTTCGGGGCCGGGGACCAGGCGGGGGCCGCGACGCTCACGACCACCACCCTGCCCCCGGGGACGCTGCACCTGCGCAGTCCGGAGGCCATCCGCTTCCAGCAGCGTCACTGGAGGCAGCCGGAGCTGCGCTACCCATACCGGGAGTCGGATGACCTGTATGCCCTGGGTGTGTGCCTTTACCGGACCGTGACAGGGCACTACCCGTTCCCTCCGGGGCAGGAGCCGGAGCTGCTGGCGGTGGCCATCACGGAGCGGCTGCCGCCGTCTCCCCGGGACATCAACCCCCAGGTGCCGGAGCCCCTGTCGAGGGCCATCCTGCGGTTGTTGGAGAAGGAGCCGGAGCAGCGCCCGCGCACGGGGGAGGCGGCGCACTCGGAGCTGATGCGGGGGCTGCTCTCGGGGGGAGCGGCGGCGTTCGAGGCGCACCTCTTCGACGAGATTCCGGGCACCCCGAATCAGATCCGCCGTCCGGCGTGGCCGGCGCAGCCGTACCTGACGCCCGCGCCCAGGCCCCGGCCCGCGCCCGAGCCAGCGGCTCCGCGCCGGTTCCCGGCCTGGGGCTGGGTGGGAGTGGTGGCCTGCCTGGGGTTGCTGCTCGCGGGCCCCCGGACCTGGGAGGTCCTGCTGCGGGGCTGGACTCGCCATACAACCCCACGGGTCCCGGAGAGTGTTTCCGCCCCTGTTGGTCATAAACTGGCGAGTCCGCCAGACCGCCCGCACAGTGTTCCCGTCGCCGCCCCCGTGGCGGCGAAGAAAGAGGAACACACTCCCGTGACGATCAAGCCCCCTGCCCCGCCGTCTCCCAAACCTGTCCGTGCGCTCAAGGCCGCGACGCTTGCGTCCTGCATGGCGGGAATGGCCTGCGCCAGCGCGCCCCTGGTGGACCGGCCCACGCCTCCCGCCGAGGACTGTCCATTGGATGCGCAGGCGGCCATGCAGAAGCTGGAGATCGAGGGCATGCAGTGGGCCGCCAAATTCGATCCGAACACACACTCCCAGTTCGTGACCGTCCGTGAGGGACGCGCCGCTGTCTACACCCTCGGCAGTGAGGGGGAGGTGCGGCACGGCTCCATGTTGACCGGCACGCTCTACGTCGGTTCCAAACGGGTCTACGGTCGTTTCACCCAACTGCGTCAGAACAAAACAGGTGAAACACTCCCCGTTTGTATCGAGCTCTGGTTCCTGGATGACCGCACGCGGGGCGTTCCTCGCAGCGAGGGAGGAGACGAGAACACCGCCGTCGTTCCCAACATGATGTCCGTGCGGGGAGTGTGGCGATACGACGAATAGGAGGACAAGTGCTCCTGTTCCTGCTTCCGTTCCTGGCAGTCGCTGATGGAGGCACGTCCGGCGACGCGGTCATCCCCCCTCCCGAGCAAGTCTGTCCCGACGTAGGACTGGCGGCGATGCTCTCCGCGGCGCTCCTGGAGCAAAGGGGAGTCCAGGCGTTGCAGCTCGAGGGTCCTTCCAACGCAGGGTTCCAGGTCAGGACCTTCCGTTCCGCGCGACGGGTCGCAGTGCAGTTGGAGTTCCCAGGAAGTACGCTCCTGCCCGGCACGGTCACCAGGGCGATTCTCGGCGGTTCGAATCATCAGACCCTGCGGGTCGTGGAAGTCATTGAGGTGCCCCCCAGGTCCGAAGCCAGAACCGCGCGAATCATCGTGGAAGCCGAAGCACAGCTCCGGGAGGCTCGCGGCGTCTACACGTTGGAGCTCCAGGACGCGGCAGGCACACAACTGCTCGTCCTGCCAGGAGTGCGATTTCCCACCATCTGATCAACCTACGCCGGGCAGGGCACCTCCGCCTCTCAGTGACTCATCGGACGCGAAGCAACGCCACGGACGGAGGCCGCCCGCCGGGCGCGCAACCGGGAAACCTGTCCGACAGTCGGACAGGTTCAAACAGCCTGAAGCCCGAAGCCGTGAACTTGTCCGACTGTCGGACAGGTTTTCATCGACCGGGGCCGGGGGGCGCCCCCCCGGCGGGCGATGCGGGCCTCGCGTCCGTGTCAGACCCCCATGGTTGGATGGCGATGCTGAAACGGAGGAGGGGATGGGGATGGGACGGGGCGGGCTCGTGACTTACGTGGAAGCGCAAATCGAGCGCGACATCGCGCTGGGGCGGCTGCACCCGAGCGGGGGGTTCGGCTCGGAAGCGAAGCTGGCGCGTCACTATGGAGTATGCCGGGGCACCATCCGCGAGGCCCTGCGGCGTCTGGCGGCGCGGGGGCTGGTGGTGCAACGCGCAGGGCGCAGAACGCGCGCGGTGGCTCTGGATGAATCACTGACCCTGGAGAACCTGGGCGTGGCGCTGCATGACGTGCGCTCCCCGGACGCCCGGTGGCTCCTGGAGGGCTATTTCAGCCTCAAGCGGCAGGTGCTGGCGGAGCTCCTGGTTGACTGCTGCGCGAAAGCCTCCGCGCGGGACCTGAACCGGCTGGCGGACCTGTGCTTCAAGTTGCAGGACGTGGCGCGCTGGGAGTCGGGGGCTTGGTGCGCGCAGGTGGAGTTCGAGTTGCTGCGACTGGCGGCCCGCGTGGCGGAGCGTCCCGGGTACGTGCTCCTCGTTCAGTCCCTGCAGCGGGCCTTCCTGGGCGTCGCGGACCGACTGCAGCCCCTCATGGGCGGCGGGGCGCTGCGCGAGTGGGCCCTCTGTGCAATGCATGCCCTGACGGAGCGCGACACGCGAGCGCTTCAGCACGAGCTGCCGACGCGGATGAAGGCGTGCGATGAGCATTTGTTGCAGGCTTTTGCCCCCGTCCCCCAGCACCACGCATCCCCCGAGGACCCTCACGACGAGGCATGCGTCCCTGGCCGCCTCGCGCCAGCCACCGCACAAGACGGGAGGCCGGAGGTATGCCCTGGCGTGGAAGGACAGGACCTGGGCGATCTTGCGCCGGCTTCTGGGGACATTGAGAGACCTGGGGTCCCCTCCGCGCTCGGTGGAGCGTGCGATGGGCCAGTGGCGGGTGCGGTCTTGGAGAACGTGTCCGCCTGTCCGGCAGGTTCTGGCGTCTTGTGTCCGGACCTCGAACACACCCATGCGGTGAATCCCCGGGAGGCCAGACTGCGTCCGGGCCTCCTGGGCAGCCTGGGTCTTTGGGCTGTACGCCTCTGGTGCTTCATCGCCCGGTGAGCGCCACGCTCCCATCCCCTGATAGTGGGAACGCGCCTGCATGGATGGACGTCAGACGCATCCACGCGGGCCGCTCCCGCGCCGGATGGGACGATGAGCCACTGGCCCGCTGATCAGAAGTCCATCGACAGTGCGAGCTGCTCCGTGCGGTTCACGTCGTCCTGCACCTGCGCGAGCTTCTCGCGGATGGTTCCGGGGGCGTCCGACCCCAGGAACAGGCGCAGCGTCGGGGCTCCGGCGGCCACCGCGTCCACGATGGCCTTCGCGGCCTTCACCGGGTCCCCGGGCTGCGCTCCGGCGGCCTGCGCCACCCAGGCTCTCGTGGGGCCCATCGACTCCGCGTAGGCCGGCAGCTCCGGCATCGGCCGGAACCCGGGGCCCAGCAGCTTCGTGCGGAACATTCCCGGCTCCACGAGGAGCACCTTCACGCCGAAGGGCGCGACCTCCTTCGCCAGCGCTTCGGAGATGCCTTCCAGCGCGTGCTTCGCCGCGCTGTACGCCCCCGCCCCCGGGTACCCGACCAGCCCGGTCAGACTCGAGACCTGCACGAGGATGCCCGTCCGCCGCTCGCGCATGTGCGGCAGCACCGCTCGCGTCATCGCCACCGCTCCGAAGAACAGCGGCTCGAACACCGCTCGCAGCTCCGCGTCGCTCGTCTCCTCCACCGCTCCCAACACCGAGTAGCCCGCGTTGTTCACCAGCACGTCGATGGCGCCGAAGCGCTTCAGCGCCGCCGTGATGGACTCCTGCACCTGCTCCGGCTTCGTCACGTCCAGCCGGACCGCGAGCACCCGGTCCGGGGCCCTCGCCACCAGGTCCTCCAGCGTGCGCGGGTCTCTCGCCGTCGCGACGACTCGCTCCCCCCGGGCGATGACCTCCTCCACGATGTTGCGGCCAAACCCAGACGACGACCCCGTGACGAACCAGACCTTGCCCTGTGCGTTCATGACTGCCTCCGTGACCCATGAAGTACGCCCCGGGCCTCCGCTCCGAAACGCGTCGTCTCTGGAAGCACTTTGTAGCTACGCTAAGGAATGCGCGACGACCTCTCCGGCCTGATGGCGTTCCTCGCGGTGGCTCGCAGACGCAGCTTCACCGCCGCCGCGTCGGAGCTCGGGGTCACCCCTTCCGCGGTGAGCCAGAGCCTCCGCGCCCTGGAGGAGCGCGTCGGCGTGCGGCTCCTCCAGCGCACCACCCGCAGCGTGGGGCTCACCGAGGCCGGCTCGCGCTTCCTGTCGCGGCTCGAACCCGCGCTGCACGGCGTGCAGGACGCCTTCGAGTCCCTGGGCGAGCTTCGCGACCGGCCCACGGGGCTCCTGCGCCTGACCCTGCCCCGGTATGGCTATCAGGAGGTGCTTGGGCCCCGGCTGGCGGAGTTCCTCACCGCCCATCCCGACATCCGCGTGGACATCCACCTGGAGGACGCGCTGGTCGACATCGTCCAGCAGGGCTTCGACGCGGGCTTCCGCGTCGGGGAGCTCGTGGACCGCGAGATGATCGCCATCCCCGTGAGCGGTGACATCGTCATGCATGTGGTGGGGTCGCCGTCGTACGTCGCTGCGCGTGGCAAGCCGAAGCACCCTCGCGACCTGCGCGACCACGACTGCATCAACTACCGCAGCCGGACCACCGGCGGGCTCCTCCGCTGGGGGCTGAGCGACGGCGGAAAACGCATCGAGGCCGCCGTCGAGGGCCGCGTGACGTTCGATGACGCGGAGCTGGTGCTGGACGCCGCCGTCGCCGGACTGGGGCTCGCCTATGTCCCGGAGAGCCGCGTCCGGGAGCTGCTCGCGCAGAAGCGGCTCGTGCGCGTGCTCGAGCCGTACTCCGCCACGCTCCCCGGCTTCTTCCTCTACTACCCCAGCCGCGTCCAGGTGGCGCCCAAGCTCAAGGCCCTCATCGACTTCTTCAAGCTGAAGCGGCGGCGCTGAGCTCCCCGGGCGGCATCAGCCACGGCGCGGCCAGGGCTTCGGCTTCCTCCAGCAGGCGCAGGCGCCGCGCGTCCTCCGGGAACGGGGCCGCCGTGCTCCGGGGGAGCGCGTCGTACGTGCGCCCGTCCAGCACGCGCCCCGCCGCCGCCTTGCGCTTGCCGCCCCACTGCTTGAAGAAGAAGGCCACGCCCGCCGCGTCACACTGCTCGCGCACCGAGCGCACCCACTCGGGGTCCAGCGGCCTCGCCTTCGCGCCGCTCTCGCCTCCGACAATCACGCCGTCGATGCCCGTGAAGTCCACCGGGCCCAGGTCCTCCAGGAGCGGCTCGATGGACAGGAAGCGCACCCGCGCGGGCGCCGCTTGCAGGTGCTTCACTCGCGGCAGGCCGTACTTGCGGTCCTCCACGCTCACGCCCCACCAGACGTTGGGCAGCCTCGCCGCGAACGCGAGCCGCGTGGACAACAGCCGCTGCATCCGCTCCGCGCGCTTCGTCAGCACCTGGAACGTGTGCCAGTCCGCCAGCGCCATCACCCGCGCCACCGCCTCGATGTACGCCTCCGGGACGTCGTCCAGGAACAGGTCGCTCATCGAGTTCACGAACACGCGCTTGGGCGCCTTCCAGCGCAGCGGCTCGGCGAGCTTCCCCGGGATCAGCTTCAGGTCGAAGCCCTGCGCGTACGGGTGCCCCGGCACGCCCCGGAACCGCTCCGCGAACGTCTCCGCGTAGCAGTGCTTGCACCCGGGGCTCAGCTTCACGCAGCCGCGCACCGGGTTCCACGTCGCGTCCGTCCACTCAATCTTGGAGTTGTCAGCCATGGCGTCCGGGAGGAACACCCGGGCCGCCTGCCTCCATCCCCTCCGCCTCCAACCTCTACTTCGTGGGCGGCGGCTCCACGGGCAGCGACCTCGCCCGCTTCTCCACCGCGCGCAGCGTGTCCACCACCGCGTCGTTCTGCCCCACGCTGGCCAGGAACCCGGGGACGGAACCCCCGGGGTCCACCGTGAACTTGTAGACGACCCAGGACGTGCCCTCGCCCTTCGGCTCCACCCTCCAACTGCCCTCGTTCAGCCGCAGGCGCACCACGTCCCGCCTGGCGGGGAACGCGTCCGGCTCCGCCTTCCAGTGCTGCTGGTACACGCCCGTCCCGTCCGGCGCGACCTTCGAGTCCGTCACCACGTGACAGATGTAGTCGCGCGAGGACACCACCGGCAGGTCCAGCCGCGTGTACGTGAGCCGCCCGCCGTCATCCGTGGGCCGCACCACCCGCGACTCCTTCACGTACGGCATGAAGAGCCGGTACGAGCCCTGGTCCTCCAGCGCCGCTTGAATCTGCGCCGCGCTCGCCTTGAGCTCGCCCTCCGCCCAGATGTCCTTCGCCTTCGTCCCCGGACGGGGCCGCACCTTGATCACGAAGGGCTTCGTCGCCACCGTCTCCCATTCCTGAGCCCCCGCCACGCCCGCCGCCAGCACCACCGCCAGGGCCAGGCCCCAGCGCCGCGTCATTCCCGACATGTGTCTGCCCTTTGGTTCCGCGCGTGCCCGGCCTTCGCGGCGCGTGCGTCACCTGTATCCCATCTTTCCGACACCCGGACGCCCCGGGCCTGCCCACGGGGCGACCCGGGCACACGGGCCGCTCGACTTTGCGTGCAAGCCTTGGCAAGCCTTGCCCCCATGGCTCCTCACTTCTCCGGTCCCCCGCCCGAACGCGGCCTGTTCTGCAACCGCACCCTCAACATGCGCGCCATCAAGGCCGTGGGCTACGACATGGACTACACGCTCATCCACTACCGCGTGGAAGCGTGGGAACGCCGCGCGTACGAATACATTCGCGACCGGCTGGTGGAGCAGGGCTGGCCCGTCGCTGACCTGACGTTCGACCCGATGCTCGCCATCCGCGGGCTCATCATCGACACCGCCAAGGGCAACCTCCTCAAGGCCAACCGCTTCGGCTTCGTGAAGAAGGCCCTGCACGGCAGCCGCCCCATGGACTTCGAGTCCCAGCGCGAGGCCTATACCCGCACCGTCATCGACCTGGCGGACCGGCGCTGGGTGTTCCTCAACACGCTGTTCTCCCTCTCCGAGGCCTGCATCTACGCGCAGCTCGTGGACCGCCTGGACGCCGGCCAGCTCCCGGGCCCCATGGGCTACGCGGACCTCTACGAGCACGTGCGCAAGAACCTGGACGCCACGCACATGCAGGGGCGCCTCAAGGCCGAAATCATCGCGGACCCCGAGCGCTACGTCATCGACGACCCGGAGACGCCGCTCGCGCTGCTGGACCAGAAGAACGCCGGCAAGAAGGTGCTGCTCATCACCAACAGCGAGTGGGCCTACACCGAGCCCATGATGCACTTCGCCTTCGACCGGCACCTGCCCGAGGGCATGACCTGGCGCCAGCTCTTCGACGTGGTCATCGTCAGCGCGCGCAAGCCCGAGTTCTTCACCACCCGCTCCACCCTCTTCGAGGTGGTGGAGGCGAATGGTGAAGCGCTGCTGCGGCCGCACTCCGGACCGCTGGACAAGAGCAAGCCCTACTTCGGCGGCAGCGCGCTGGAGCTGGAGCGGCACCTGGGCCTGTCCGGCGACGAAATCCTCTACGTGGGCGACCACATGTTCGGCGACGTGCACGTCAGCAAGAACGTGCTGCGCTGGCGCACCGCGCTCATCCTGCGCGAGCTGGAGGACGAGGTGCGCGCCATCGCCGCCTTCCGCGCCACCGAGGTGCGCATTGGCGAGCGCATGCTCAAGAAGGAGCGCCTGGAGGCGGAGAGCTGCCAGGTGCGCCTGGAGCTCCAGCGGCGCAGGCACCAGTACGGCCCCCGCTCGGACGTGACGGAGGGCGAGCTGGTGACGCGGCTCACGGAGCTGCGCGCGGAGCTGGAGGCGCTGGACGCGGAGCTGGGCCCCATGGCCCGCGCGGCCAGCGAGCTGTCCAACCCGCACTGGGGCCTGCTCACCCGCGCCGGCAACGACAAGAGCCACCTGGCGCGGCAGGTGGAGCGCTACGCGGACATCTACACGTCGCGCGTGAGCAACTTCCTCTTCGCCACGCCGTTCGTCTACCTGCGCAGCCCGCGCGGCAGCCTCCCGCACGACCCCAGCATCCCCGGCGGCACCCCGGTGTTCACCACCGGGGACGGCGCGGGCAGCGGCCCCGCGGAGTAGCCAAGGGCCCCCAGGGACGCGCCTCACGTTGGGCTACTGCGTGAGGCGCCAGAGGGCCTGCAGGTCCGCGGGCAGGTTGCTGGCGACCTTGTCCGCCTCGCCTTCTGAAATCTGGTCCTGGAAGGCGCGCAGCACCGCGCGGACCACCAGCTCCGCCTGGTCCGCCGGCATCTGGAGGTCCTCCGCCACGGACGCGACGAACTCCTCGCGGCCGAAGCGGTGCGGGCGCGGGGGGCGCGCCTCCGGAGGCGGCAGGAACTCCACCAGCATCCTCGGCAACTGCGACTCCAGGTTGCGCGCCCCGTTGGGCATGAGCCGGCGCTCCAGCGCGCTCAGCACCGACACGGCGGCGGACTCCGCGAGCGCGGGCGGCAGGGCGCTCAAGTCACACAGGTGGTGGATGAACGCCGCGTAGGTGGAGCGCACGTGGGCTTCGTGCCGCCGCGCCTGGCGTTCCTGCTTCTCGGTTTCGGTGTCGTGGGCCTGGGCCATGGGCACACCTCCGGCGGGTGAAGGGGGGGAACGGGACCTCCTGGAAGGTGGGCACCCCCACCCCGGTCCGCGCCCGGCAGGCAGGCGGGCCCCGCCCCCCGGCGCCCCACCCCCACCCGGCCGCCGGGGGGAATCCCCTGGAAATGCCAGGGGTTACTGAACATGTGTCCAGACCTCCGAATGGAGCGGGACCTGGCGACCCGGCGCGTGAATCGGGCATGTCAGACCCCTCGCGTAGAAATGATCGCGTGAGCCACTCGACCCCGCCATCGTCTCCGTCGCGAGTCCTGGAGCAGCGCAACCTCCTGGGAGGCCTGGACCTCCTGCCCGTGATGGGCCGGGGCGCCCGCAAGCGCGCGCGTCAGTTCCACGTGCCCTCGGAGCGCAAGCTGGGGTTCGCCGCCGCGCTCGCCCTGGTGGTGGAGCACGGGAAGGAGAAGGCCCGGGAGACGGGCACCACGTCCATGACGCGCTGCCCGCGCTGCGGCCACGTGGGGCCCACGGAGCAGGACTTCGGCTTCCGCATCATGAGCCAGGGCCAGCGCCGTCCGCAGTCCTGGTGCCGGGGCTGCCGCGGCCAGCACCTGGAGCCGGTGAACGCCTCCCAGCCCCGCCCCGAGGACGGCTGGCTGTTCCCGCCGGAGACCACGGAGAAGAAGAAGGCCAAGGCGGCCAGGCCTGGCAAGCCCAAGGCGAAGAAGCGCGCCCGCCGCGACAACGAAGACCTGACCTGAGGCCGCGGCGCGGTCCAGGCGGGATTCCCGCTCCCGGGAGACCGCCAGCCCGCGTGCCCCCTGTCATCCCGCGCCACCGGGCGCCCGCGTCCCGCATGCTCACGGGGCGGCCCCTGTCCCGCCCGTCGCCAGGGATGGCAACACCCCGCCGGGGTCCCTACCTCAACTCAAAGGAGGACTTCATGTCCGTGCGGACCCGAGTGGCAGGCATCAAGAACAGGCGGCGCGTGGATCCCCATGCGGCCCAGGCGAGTGTGCAGGCCAGCAATGGGCGGAAGACGCTGGCCCATGACGACGCGGCGGCGCTGTTGCGGCAGAAGGAGCTGAAGCGCGTGACGCTGGGCCCCGCCGCTGGCGACCACGGCCCCAAGCGCAACAACCGGGGCACGGGGCTCCGGGGGCGCAAGAAGGCGCCCAGCCAGATCCACATCAAGAGCGCGGGTGGCCCGCGGGAGCGCTCTCCGCTGCACGGGGGCTGACGGCCCGCTTCCGGAAATGACGACGCCCCGCGTGGGAGACGGCGACGACCGTCTTCCACCGCGGGGCGCGGTGCGTCCGGGCCCTGTCAGCGCCGGTCAGTAACCGACGTAGCCGCTGCCGCTGTTCAGGCCCTGGATGCCGGGGACGTTGGACACGGAGCCGTAGCGCTCGATGGAGTAGCGGACGCCCGCGATGATGTTGTCCACCGGGTTGCGGATGTTGTCGTGGCCGGGGAGCTTGTACGCGTCGAACGTCGGCTGGATGGTCTGCATCAGGCCGATGGACGGGGTGCCCTTCTGGGCGTTGGAGTCCCAGAGGTTGATGGCGTTCGGGTTCCCGCTGGACTCGTGCTGGATGATCTTCGCGATGTCCTGGGGGTTCATCTTGTCCGTGGGGACGCCGTTGGCCTTGAGGATGTCCATGGCCTGCTTGATCCAGTCCCCCACCTGGCCCGGCGGCACGTCCCCCACCGGCTGCGCGCCCTGCGTCTGCTGCGCCCCGCCCGTCAGGTCCGGCCCCTTGGACACGCCCTGCGCCTGGAACTCATCCTTGCTGCCCGGGATGTTGAGGGTCGCGTCCGCGTAGATGAGGTCCTTGTTGGTGATGTTCGGGTTCGCCTTCACCAGCGAATCCACGTCCGTGTTGAAGCGCTTGGCCAGCGCGCTCAGCGTGTCGCCCGACTTGATCTTGTAGTCCATGGGGGGAAGGACCTTCGCGATTGCCGAAAACGTGTATGCCTGATTCTCGGAAATGGATTCGCGGAGTTTCGCCTACACTTGCGGTTCTGTAGGCGCTTTCACGCGGAGTCACACCCGGAACCGGCCTCCTGGAAGCCCGCGAGGGGACTGTCGCCAGAACAGCCCCAGCAGGACGGCGAGTGTAGCGCCCAGGGCGCCGGGGCCGCTGCCGCAGCCACATCTGACGTCGGGCCGGTCCAGGTCCGGTGTTGGCGGGTCGACGGTGGCCTCGCAGGGGGTGAAGCAGCGGCAGGCGCCGTCCCCGTCCACCTCCAGGCGGGCGCACACGCCCCGGGCGCCGCACGCCGCGTCCTCCGTGCAGGCCGCGCCGTAGGTCCCGGCCTGGAGCGCGGGCAGGAGGCACCGGGCGGGAGCCGCGCCGGCGGTGACGCATTGCAGGCCGGAGGGACAGTCCGCGTCGCTCGCGCAGGCCTCCTCGCAGAGGGCGTCCAGGGGGAGCGTCCCGGTGGGGGCGGGGGGCGGGGCCTCCTCCAGGAAGGGGCGGAGGAAGTCCTCCAGCGCGTCCACCCGCACCTGGACCGCCTCCGTGCGGCAGGCCACGTCCCCGCTGACGGTGATACCCCGGAGCACCTCGTTCCCCGCCGGGCCGCCCAGCACCGGGCCTCCGCTGTCCCCCACGCAGGTCATGGCCGGGGCGGGGCCGGCCTGGAAGGCGCCGCCGGTGACGGCCGTCACCTGGAGCAGCCCCTGTCGCCGCTGGCCCGCGGGCCGGGCCGCGTCCTTCGTGTCGCCGTAGCCCACCGCCCGCACGAGCTCCCCCGGCGCCACCGGGGCGTCCCCCGCCTGGGGGAGCCGGAAGGGCGGGACGTCCGTCACGGGCACCGCCAGCCGCAGGAGCGCAGCGTCCCAGGCGTGCGTGGCCGGGACGAACCCGGGGTGGGCCACCGCCCGGGTGACCCGCACGAACCGCCCGCCGGGGCCGGGCTCCGGGAGCAGCGTGGAGCCCAGGAAGACCTCGTAGGGGCCCGCCTCCCCGAAGACGGCCAGGCAGTGCGCCGCCGTCAGCACCACGTCCGGGGCGATGAGGGCGCCCGAGCAGAGGAGCACCGGCGCCTCCCCTCCACAGCGCGCGCGCCGGGCCACCAGCGCCACCGCCGCCGGGTCCCCAGGCGCGTCCGTGCCCTGGACCAGGGCCTGGCCCCGGGCGCTGTCAGGGGTGGGGGGCCCCCCAGGGCCGCCGTCCACCGGCCCGCAGGCGGGCAGGCAGGCAAGCACCAGCCCGGCCCCGAGCGCAACCTCCCTCCAGGGTCGGCATCCTGTCCTCTCCCTGGCGGACGCGGCGGACCGTTTCACCATGGGGCGCATCATAGGCAACAGGGGGTCATGGGAATGGGGGGTGCCCCGCGTTACCTTGCCCCTGGGGGACGTGAACCGGATAGAGTCCGTTGCACGTCTCCCTGCCCCGAGGGGCGGAAGGCCGCCCGCCTGCCTTCTCCGCCGGAGGGGACTGACACATTGGAGGGTCCGCCACATCTTCACGGGTGGTGGGTCCGCTAACCCTTTTTGGAGGATGTTCACATCATTCGCGAACAGAGAAACAGCAGCCGCGGTCCCAACCGGGACCAGAGAACCAACCGCCGCATCCGCGCGCGGGAAGTCCGTGTCGTGGGCTCCGATGGTTCGCAGCTCGGAGTCATGCCCATCGAGGCCGCGCTCGAGCGGGCTCGCTCCGAGTCGCTCGACCTGGTCGAAGTCAGCCCCATGGCCAAGCCGCCAGTCTGCAAGATCATGGACTACGGCAAGTTCAAGTACGAGGAGAAGAAGAAGGCCTCGGACGCGAAGCGCACCCAGGTGGTCATCCAGCTCAAGGAAGTGAAGCTCCGTCCCAAGACGGAGGAGCACGACTACGAGTTCAAGGTGCGCAACACCCGCCGGTTCATCGAAGAGGGCAACAAGGCCAAGGTCGTCATCCAGTTCCGCGGGCGTGAAATCACGCACAAGGAGCTGGGCAGCGCCATCCTCGATGACGTCATCAAGGACCTGAAGGACGTGGCCGTGGCGGAGCAGTTGCCGCGCATGGAAGGCCGGCAGATGTACATGATCCTGGCCCCCACGCCCAAGGTCGCGCAGAAGGCGCGCGAACAGGCGCGGCAGGCCGCGGCGGCCGCCCGCAAGTCCCCGCCCCCGGGTGCTGGCAAGAAGCCCCAGGCGGCTGGTGGTGCTCCCGGCGCGGACGGTGCCTCCACGGCCCCGGTCGAGTCCGACGGAGCCAGCGACGCCGACGACGATACGCCGGACGAAGCGCCGGACACCGCGCCCGCGACGACGTAGCCGCGTGCAGGCTCGCGTCTCCCCTCGCCGGGGGACGCGCCCACGGGCGGTGCCCCTCGGGAAGCATGTCCCGGGGAGACCGCCCGCGTTCGTTTCCGCGGCCCGCGACGCAAGGCCTGCCCTGCTAGCCGGGCAGGACCGGGGCGCGCCGGCGGCGGCCCCACTCCATCAGGCTGAAGGTCACCCCCACCGCGAGCATCGCGCTGGCACCGCCGCACCCGGCGGCCATCGCCTGCTGGGAGGGGCTTGTCGCGGCGCTCACCAGCGCGCCAGGGTCCTGGGGCGGCGGGGACGCGGCCGGGCCGCCGGTGGCGGTGAACCGCTCGCCGTCCTCGTCCTCCGTCGCCGGGGCCTGCCTCGCCGCCACGGTCTGGGACTTGAGCGACGACGCGCTGGTGGAGAAGAAGGACAGCCGGGAGCTGGAGCCGGAGGACGGCTCGATGCCGAAGAAGCACACCAGCGGAACGCCCGAGGGCAGCACGTCCGGCGCCGCCGGGTAGCCCGCGAAGCCGGACACCGACGCGAGCTCCCTGCCCGCGCCCGGCTTGCCGCTGGAGGACAGCGCGCGGACCCACAGCCGGTAGCCGGAGCCGTCGCTCCGGGGCTGGTTGTAGAAGAGGTACAGGCTGCTGCCCGCGCGCACGAGCGCCGGCTGCGTGGCCCAGTCCCCGTCCTCCAGCACCTTCACCGCGGAGCCGAAGCTGGAGCCGTCGAAGCGGCGGTACCTCAGCCGCTCGGAGTTGTCCTTGTAGACCAGGTGCAGGCCGCCCTTCCCGTCCGCCACCGCGCTCATCGCGGCGCCGTGGTAGATGCCGTCGGAGAAGGCGGTGCGCGTGGAGGACCAGGTGGACACGGACGCGCTGTCATCCCGGATGCGGTAGTGCGTGGTGTCGCGGCCGTCGTGCGAGCTCCACAGCATCATCAGCCGGCTGCCCAGGCTGATGAGCCGCCCGCCGCCGCGCTTCGGGATGTCCCGCGCGAGCGCGGACTGCGTGCGGAAGGTGGAGCCGCCGTCGCTGCTCACGGAGATGACCAGCGTGTTGCTCGCGTCCTTCTCCCGGAAGAAGGCCTGCACCCAGAGCCGGCCCTTCGAGTCGCGCGCCAGCTCCGCGCGGTAGTACGCGGTGCTGGAGCTGGTGGAGTCGAACACGCGCACGGGCTTGTCCGGGAGCCAGTGGTTCTTGGACGCGCTGTAGCGCCACCACTGGAAGTACACGTCGCGAGCCGTGGAGCCGCTGATGCCCGTGCTGTCCGGCGTCTCCACCGCGTAGACGAGCGCCACGTCCCTGCCCACCGCCACCAGGTCCGCGCGGTCGTAGGTGGAGCCGTCGTGGATGACGCCCTCCTGCTTCCAGGTGCCGCCGCCGTTGTCGCTGCGGAACAGGCGCAGGCCGTGCCCGTCCTGTCCGCCCTGCTGCACGGCCGTGAGCAGCACGGAGCCCTCGCTGCGCGACACGCGCACGATGTGCCGGTGCGCGGGCAGCGTCAGCGCGTTGCCCCCCCGCACCGGGATGGCCGTGGGCGGCGTCGCCGCCGTCATGCCCGCGAGCAGCAGTCCTGTGAGTGCAGCCCAACCCATTCCCACCCCCATCCGTTGGATTCCCCGCCGGGAAACTGGTGGGGAGGGAGGGATGAAAGAAGGTGGGAAAAAGGGTTTCCGCCTGCCCGCCTGCCCTACGAAGGAGCGGCGGCGGTGTCGCGCGCCGGACGCTTCAGCCGCGCGCCGCGGCCCGGCCGCCGATGTGCTCGCCCGCGTCCGGGCGCAGCCGGCGGAAGAGCGGCCCGGCCAGCGACGACACGAGGCCGATGGCGAGGAACGGCAGGAGGAAGCGGTCCGGCGTGAGGCGCACGTCACCGCCGCCGCGCGCCACGTGCAGCATCAGGCCGCCGAAGCTGATGCCCACGCTCAGCGCCATCTGCTGCGTCACCACCGCGACGGTGGAGGCGTTGCTCACCGACTCCCGGGGGAGGTCCGCGTAGGCCATCGTGTTGGTGGCGGTGAACTGCAGCGAGCGCATGAAGCCGCTGAACATCAGCGTGCCGATGATGAGCGGGATGGGCGTGGTGACACCGAAGAAGGCGGGCACGGCCGTCAGCGCGGCGGTGAGCAGGTTGGAGGCGATGAGCGTCTGGCGGAAGCCCACGCGGCGGATGAGCGCGGGCGCCACCGGCTTGCACGCGAAGGCCCCCAGCCCCGTCCCGATGGTGACGAGCCCCGCCTCCAGCGGCCCCCAGCCCAGGGCCACCTGGAAGAGCAGCGGCAGGAGGAAGGGCGTCGCCCCCAGGCCGATGCGCACCAGCGCGCCGCCCATCATGCTGGCGCGGAAGGTGTCCACCTGGAACAGGCGCAGGTTGAGCACCGGGCGCGGCGTGCGCCGCGCGTGCCGCACGTAGGCCACCAGCGCCCCCACAGCCACCCACGTGATGCCCGCCTGCACGGGCCACGGCACCAGGCCGATGCCCACCGTCTCCGCCGCGCCCATCAGCGCGGTGATGGCGACCACGGCGAGGGCGAAGCCCTTCGTGTCGAAGGGGCCGGGGTCCGGCTGCTTCAGCGGGGGCACGAAGCGCGCCACGGCCCACATGCCCAGGAGGCCCACCGGCACGTTGATGAAGAAGATCCACGGCCAGTCCGCGACGCCCAGGATGAGGCCCGCGAGCGGCGGGCCCAGCAGCGGCCCCATCAGCGCGGGCATGGTGAACCAGCTCATCGCGGACACCAGCTTCTCGCGCGGCGCCGAGTTCACGACGATGAGCCGGCCCACGGGCACCATCAGCGCGCCGCCCAGCCCCTGGAGCGTGCGGAAGACGACGAGCTGCGCGAGCGTCTGGGAGAAGCCGCACAGCACGGAGCCCGCGAGGAACACGACCATGGCGGTCATGAAGACGCGGCGCGGACCGAAGCGGTCGGCGATCCACCCGCTCGCGGGCGCGAGCACCGCCAGGGCCACGATGTACGACGTCAGCGCGAGCTTGAGGTGGACGGGGTCGGTGCCGAACGCCACGGACAGCGTGGGCAGCGCGGTGGACAGCGCCGTGGAGTCCAGGAACTCCATGAACAGCGCGCTGGCCACCGCGATGGATGCCAGCCGGGAGCCTCGGGTGGACGGGGTGCTCGTGGGCGCGGTGGAGGCGGTCGCGGTGGAAACGGACACGTCTTTTTCTATGCGCACGCGGCACCGTGCCTGTCACGCATGTGTGAAGGCCGCGCCGCGTCCGGCAGAAGCGCTTGTACTCCCAGCGCGAAGCGGCGGGGTCCTCGCGTGAAGCGGGCGCGGCGCTCCGGCCGGAGGGCAGCCAGGCGGGCAACCCCAGCCGTCAGGGTTCCGGCGGCTCGTCGCGCGCGGCCTCGGCCAGGGTGCGGGCCTCTTCGCGCAGCTCGTCCAGGCGGACGCGGTGGCGCTGGAGCAGCGCGTCCACCTGCTCCACGCGGGCCTTGTCCCCGCGCGACTTCGCCTCCTGCCGCTCGCCTTCCAGCCGCGACACGTCCCGCCCCAGCAGCGTGGCGATGTGCTCCGTCTTCTCCAGCTTCCAGCGCGCCGTCTGGGGCTTCTCTTCCTCGATGGCGTCGTTCGGCTGCGGCGGCGCGTTGGCCACCTCCGGCTCCGGCGGCACGTCCCCGGGCGAGGGCGGCACCACCGTGGCGTGGGGCGGCGCGGGGTCCGGAGTGCGCACCGGCTCCGCGCGCTCCGGCGACACCTGGGCCGCCGTCACCGGGCCGGGGCCCACGCTCCGCGCGGGAGGCGGCGCGGCGGGCGAAGAGGCCTCGCGCGACGGCCAGAACGCCACGGCGATGAGCGCGGCCACCAGCACCGCCGCGCTCCCCAGCATCACCCGCTCACGGTTCCGCATCGTCCATGCCCCCTACAACCGAAGGCGCCAGCCGTCACCCTGGCGCTCCACCCGGAAGAGGAACGGCTCCGCGCGCTCCCTTCCTCCCTGCGACACCCGCGCCCGCACCACCACCGCGTCCGGGTCGCGGCCATCCACCTTCGCGTCGAGCACGTCCACCAGCCCCATGCCGTGCTCATGCAGGTCCTTCACCGTCTCCTCGCACGAAGGCATGCCCTGCCCCGTCACGAGCAGGGGGCCCAGCACCGCGCAGTCCCCGGACGGCAGGGCCTGGAAGAAGCGGCGCACGGCCGCCTCTCCGGCCTCCGCCTTGGAGGACGTCGTGGACGTGCAGCCCACGGCGGCGAGCCACAGCCCCGCCGCCCCCACCGCGTGTCTCACCGCGCGTCGTCCCATCCGGCCTTCAGTAGCAGTTGGGCGCGAACAGCTCGTCGTCCGTGGCGGACATGAACTGATCATCGCAGTAGCCGGAGGCCAGCATGTGGCCGTTGCGCACGCAACCGTCGTGGTTGGTGGCGTCCAGCGTGTACTGCGTGTCGCCGCCGCAGCCGCCGCCGCAGCGGCCGAAGCAGTTGCCCATCACCTTGGGGCGCGACCAGTGGTCCGGCTCGCCGCACACCCAGGTGCTGCCGTTGAGGTAGTACTCGTCACCGCTGCACGTCGTGTGGTCACCCAACTGGGCGATCTGCTGGTTGCGAGCGTTGTCGAAGCCGCCCACGTTGCAGTCGTGCTTCGCGTACGAGTACCAGTTGTACGTGCCGCCACAACTGCCCGTCCACTTGCCGGCACACTTGGCGTAGCTGCACAGCATCGTATAGCCGCGGCCCTGCTCGCCCATCACCGTGCGCTTGAGCGTGACGCTCGTGGGCTGCTGCGCCCACATGCCCACCGCGCGGCGCAGGTACATGGCCTCCGGCGCCGCCGCGTCACCCTGGGGCAGCCCCTGGTTGAGGGCGCCGTAGAGCGCGCTCAGCACCTGGCGGTCCGCGTCCACCACCTGCGTGTCCTGCACGTTCGCGTCCGCGAAGCCGTCCAGCGTGGACACGCCCGACGCCGGGTCCATCAGGCCCGTCAGCGTCATGCCGTGCATGCGCACCTCCAGGCGGTACACCCCGGGCTCCACCTCGCGCGAGGCGAAGGACACCGTCTGACCGTCGTGCGACCAGGTGCCCTCGGTGAGCCCCGTGCCGGAGGTGAGTGACAGCCCCTCCGCGGACGCCGGGGGCGCTTCCGTGCCCGCCCCGCCACAGCCCCACAGCAACAACGCCGCGACCGCACCACCCAGTGCCTTGCGCATCCGTGTTCACCCTCCGGCCAGGACAACTTCCAAGAATTCGAGGCGAGTGCGGGATTACCGGGCGGCTGGACGGGGAACAAGGCGGGGTGCGTCAGCCAGGGCCTCCCAGCATCCGGCCTGCACCGGAGGGCGGCCTGGCTGTTCACGGCGGACGGGCGCGGAGGGGCGGGGATGTGGCATGACGGGCCCGCGAAGCAGGTCGTTCCCCATGTGGAGGAAGTCCCCTTGAGAATCCCCGCGCTCACCGTGGTGGCGGCGCTCGCCGCGACGGGTTGCTCCAACGGCAGCATCACGCAGAACCGCGAGGCCATGGCCCGCGTCGCCGCCAACGCGGCGAAGCCGCAGGTGGCGCCCATGAAGGGCTCGGAGGCGCTGGCCGGCACGCCGGACGCCTTCAAGGCCCTGTGCAAGGCGGACCTGGAGCGCGCCCAGGCGCAGGTGGCGGCGCTGAAGAAGCTGGACCCCAAGACGAACGGCATGGGCGTCCTCAAGGCTTACGACGAGGCGCAGACGGCCCTCATCAACGCGGCCAACCGCTCCAGCCTCACGCATGAGGTGCACCCGGACGCCGCCATGCGCGACGCGTCCCGCGAGTGCGAGCAGCAGGTGGACGCGGCCAACGTGGCGCTGTCGCAGGACCGCGGCGTCTACGACGCGCTGTCGCTGGTGGACCTGTCCAAGGCGGACGCGGTCACGCGCCACTGGGTGGACCGCACGCTGCTGGACTTCCGCCGCGCGGGCGTGGACCGGGATGAGGCCACGCGCGCGAAGGTGAAGACGCTCAACGAGGAGATTTTGAAGCTGGGCCAGCAGTTCGGGCAGAACATCGCGGAGGACACGCGCAGCGTGGCCTTCACGCCCAAGGACCTGGACGGGCTGCCGGAGGACTACAAGAAGGCGCACGCGCCGGGCGCGGACGGCAAGGTGGTCATCACCAGCAACTACCCGGACTACTTCCCGTTCATGACGTACGCGAAGAACGCGAAGGCGCGCGAGAAGCTCTGGCGCACCTACCGCCAGCGCGCGTTCCCCAAGAACCAGGCGGTGCTCGCGCAGCTCATCGAGAAGCGCAACGAGCTGGCGAAGCTCCTGGGCTACGACACCTACGCGGCCTTCACGACCGAGACGCGCATGACGCGCACGCAGCAGGCCGCGGCGGACTTCATCGACCAGTTGGCGCTGGCCACGGAGGCGCGCGCGAAGAAGGAGATGGCGGACCTGCTGGCGCGCAAGAAGAAGGACGTGAAGGGCGCCACCGTGGTGGAGCCCTGGGACCAGGACTACTACGAGGACCGGCTGCGCGCGGAGAAGTTCGGGTTCGACTCGCAGGCGGTGCGGCCCTACCTGGAGTACGCGCGGGTGAAGGACGGCGTGATGGGCATCACCTCCAGCCTGTGGGGGGTGGCCTTCCAGCCGGTGAAGGACGCGAAGACGTGGCACGCGGACGTGGAGGCGTATGACGTCCTGGACGGCGGCAAGCCGCTGGGCCGCATCTACCTGGACATGCACCCGCGTGACGACAAGTACAAGCACGCGGCGCAGTTCGACCTGGTCACGGGTGAGCAGGACAAGCGGCTGCCGGAGGGCGTGCTGGTGTGCAACTTCCCGCGCCCCGGCGACCTGATGACGCACGACGAGGTGGGCACGTTCTTCCACGAGTTCGGCCACCTGATGCACACCATCTTCTCCGGCCACCAGAAGTGGACTCCCATCTCCGGCATCTCCATGGAGCGCGACTTCGTGGAGACGCCGTCCATGCTGCTGCAGCAGTGGGCCGAGCAGCCGGAGGTGCTCAAGAGCTTCGCCAAGCACCACGAGTCCAACGAGCCCATCCCCGCGGAGCTGGTGGAGAAGCTGCGCGCGTCGAAGGAGTTCGGCCAGGGCCTGTACGCGCGCCGGCAGTTGTTCCTGTCCGCGGTCAGCCTCCAGTACTACTCGCGCACGCCGGGCTTCGACACGTCCGCGGTGCTGTCCGAGCTTCAGAAGAAGCTGTCCCCCTTCCGCCACGAGTACCGCGACGGCACCCACTTCGAGCTCGCCTTCGGGCACCTGGATGGGTACTCGGCCGCGTACTACACGTACCTCTGGTCCTCCGTCATCGCGAAGGACCTGGAGTCCAAGTTCCAGGAGAACGGCTACCTGGACCGCGACACGGCCATGCACTACCGCAAGACGGTGCTGGAGCCCGGCGGCTCCAAGCCCGCCGCGGAGCAGGTGAAGGACTTCCTCGGCCGGCCGTACGGCTTCGAGGCCTACCGCGCATACCTCGACGGCGCCGCGAAGACGACGGGCACCGCGAAGGACGCGAAGTAGCGCCGCCGTCTCCCCGGAGGCGGGCCGCGTCGCTCCTGCCCGCTTCCGGGACCCGCCGCGCCGCCTGACCCGCCCTCCGGGGCAGGAGTCGGCGCGCGCGGTACCCTCGCGCATCCCGGGCGCTGCCCGGTCGCGGAACTCCCCTTCCACACGGGTCCCCCGCGCGTGCCCATCTCCACCCCGGGGACGGAGCGTGGCGTCGGCCTGTCGTCACGCCGCGGCTGGTGAGCGTCTTGCTTCTGGAGCGCTCGCCAGGGCCCTTTCACGGCCCGGAGGAGGCGTGCGCGCGGTGACGGCCTGCGGTCGGAGATGGCGGAGGGTGGGCCTCGCGGCGGTGGCGGCGGTGCTGGCCGCGGGCTGCAACGAGGCTCCCCCCAAGGCGCGGGTGCTGCCGGGGCCGGACGCGCCCGGCAACGTGGATCCCCAGGACGTGCTGTGCCGCTCGGCGGCGCGCGACCCGGGCCGCGTCACGCTGCACCGCCTCAACCGCGCTGAATACAACAACACCGTGCGCGACCTCCTGGGCGAGACGGGCTCGCCCGCGAGCAGCTTCCCGCCGGACGACCACGGCTTCGGCTTCGACAACAACGCGGACGTGCTCAGCATGTCCCCGCTGCTGATGGAGAAGTACTCCCACGCGGCGGAAGGGCTGGTGGAGGCCGCGTGGACGCGAGGCGTGTTCAACACGTGCGCGCTCGACCCCGCCCGCCCGGAGGCGTGCGCGCGCGAGCTGCTCAAGACCTTCGCGCGCAAGGCCTGGCGCCGGCCCGTCACGCCGGAAGAAGTCGAGCGGCTGGTCGCGTTCGTCTCGCTGGCCCGGCGGCAGGGCGACGCGCCGGAGGTGGGCGTGAAGCTGGCGCTGCGCTCGGTGCTGGTGTCGCCGCACTTCCTCTTCCGCGTGGAGCTGGACCCCGCGCCCACGTCCACCGCGCCGCACGCCGTGAGCGACCTGGAGCTGGCGAGCCGCCTGTCCTACTTCCTCTGGAGCAGCATGCCGGACGAGGCGCTCCTGCAGGCCGCGGAGGCCGGCCACCTGCACGAGCCGGAGGTGCTGGAGGCGCAGGTGCGGCGCATGCTGGCGGACCCCAAGGCCCACGCGCTGGTGGACAACTTCGCGGGCCAGTGGCTCTACACGCGCGCGCTCGACTTCGCCCAGCCGGAGTCGCGCTACGGCTTCGACGAGCCGCTGCGCCAGGCCATGCGCCAGGAGATGCAGCTCGTCTTCCAGGAGTTCGTCACCGGGGACCACCGCCTCAAGGACCTGCTGGACGCGCCCTTCACCTACGTGAACGACCGGCTGGCCTCGCACTACGGCCTGCGCAAGCCGGGCACCACGGCGATGACGCGCGTGGAGCTGAAGGACCACCCGGAGCGCGCGGGCCTGTTCGGCAAGGGCGCGCTGCTCACCGTCACCGCCAACCCGGACCGCACGTCGCCGGTGAAGCGCGGCGTCTGGGTGCTGGAGCAACTGCTGTGCAAGGGCCCTCCCCCGCCACCGCCCGACGCGGGCGGGCTGGCCCCGGCGGTGGACCCCACGCTCAACATCAAGGAGCGCATGGCGCAGCACCGCGTGAACCCCTCCTGTTCGGGCTGTCACACGCTGATGGATCCGCTGGGCTTCGGCATGGAGAACTTCGACCCGGTGGGCCGCTGGCGCACGAAGGAGGAGGGCGGCGCGGCGGTGGACCCCAGCGGCGAGCTGCCCGGGGGCAAGACGTTCAACGGCGTGGTGGAGATGCGCGTGGTGGTGAAGCAGGACCCGGACCTGTCCGCGTGCATGACGCGCCACCTGCTCACCTACGCGCTCGGGCGCGGCGCGGAGGAACAGGACCGCTGCACCGTGCGCGACATCTCCCAGAAGGCGGAAGGCCGGGGCGGCCGGCTCACCGATTACATCCTCGCCATCGTCCGCAGCGACGCGTTCCTGCAGCGGCGTGGCGAAGCGGAGGGAACGAAGCCATGAGAACCCCTGCCCTCTCCCGCCGGACGCTCCTGCGCGGCATGGGCGCGCTGATGGCGCTGCCGCTCCTGGACGTCATGCGCCCCCGCACGGCCCGCGCCGCCACGCCGGCCCCGCGCCGCTTCGTGGCCTTCTACACGCCCTGCGGCATCCACATGCCCAAGTGGACGCCCGGCGGTGAGGGCGCGGACTACTCGCTGACGCCCACGCTCGCGTCGCTGGCGCCGGTGAAGGGCGACCTGCTGGTGTTGAGCGGCCTGGACAACCTGCCCGGCAGGCCGGACGGCGACGGCCACCACGCCGCCGCCACGGCCGCGTTCCTGTCCTGCGTGAAGGCGCACAAGACGGAGGGCACCAACATCCGCACCGGCATCTCCATGGACCAGGTGCTGGCGAACGCGGTGGGCAAGGCCACGCGCTTCCCGTCGCTGGAGCTGGGCATCGACCAGGGCAAGGGCATTGGCAACTGCGACTCCGGCTACGCGTGCCCGTACGCGAACAACATCGCGTGGGCGGGGCCATCCACGCCCGTGCCCAAGGAGACGAAGCCCCGCGCGGCCTTCGAGCGGCTGTTCGCGGACTTCGACCCGGACGCCACGCAGGCGGAGCTGGCGAAGCGCAAGGCGTACGGCCTGAGCATCATCGACGCCGTGCGCGACGACGCGAAGGCGCTCCAGGGGAAGCTGGGCACCACGGACAGGCGCAAGCTGGACGAGTACTTCACCGGCGTGCGCGAGCTGGAGCTGCGCGTGAACGCGATGGACAGCGGCGGCCCCGCGTGCGGCACGGCCGTGACGCCCTCGGACGACGAGGACGTGCGCGAGAAGACGAAGGCGATGCTGGACCTCGTCGTGCTCGCGTTCCAATGCGACCTGACCCGCACGTGCACCTTCATGCTGGGCAACGCGCGCAGCACCCGCGTGTATTCGTTCCTGGGGCTGTCCGGCGAGCACCACACGTACTCGCACCACCAGCGGGACCAGGCCAACTACGACGCGCTGGCCAAAATCGACAAGTGGGAGGTGGAGCAGTTCTCGTACCTCCTCCAGCGCATGAAGGGCGTGCAGGAGGAGGGCGGGACGCTGCTGGACCACAGCGCCGTGTACTTCTCCAGTGAGATCGCCGACGGCAACATGCACGAGCACAAGAACCTGCCCATCCTGCTCGCGGGCCGCGCGGGCGGCGCCCTCGCCCCGGGCCGGCACATCCGCTACGGGGGGCAGCCGCTGGCGAACCTCTACATCGCGCTGCTGAACATGTTCGGCGTGCCCACGACGACCTTCGGTGACGACGGCACCGGGCCGCTGACGGGACTGGGGGCGTAGGGCAGGAGGGGGCTCGGGCCCCCCGGGGGCCGCCTGCCCCGTTCGGTTCTCCAGCACGCGGGGCCCGGGTGCGGAATGATTCCGCGCATGGCACCTCCTGTGTTCCGTCGCGGGCTCGCCGTGTGGCTGCTGGCCCCGTTGCTCGGCTGTGGCTCCAGCGCGAACGCGCAGCGGCCCGTCTCCGCCTCCACGAAGAAGGCCGCGGCCACCGCCGCCGCGCGCAAGGCCCCCGCGCCCGCGCCCTCCGAGGGCACGCGCAAGCCGGTGCCGTCCGCCGCGGAGCTGAAGCGCGACATGGTGGCCGCGCACAACGAGGCGCGGGCGAAGGCCTCGCGTCCCACGCCGAAGCCGGCGCTGCCCGCGCTCACCTGGTCCGACGAGGCGGCGCGCAAGGCGGAGGCCTACGTGAAGGAGTGCCGCTTCGAGCACAACCCGGACCGGGGCCGCTTCGGAGAGAACCTGGCCGCCGCGACGCCGGACACCTGGACCACCGCGCAGGTGGTGAAGGGCTGGGCGGACGAGGCCGCTGACTACGACCACGCCACCGGCAGGTGCAAGGCCGGGAAGATGTGCGGCCACTACACGCAGGTGGTGTGGCGCACCACGAAGGCGGTGGGCTGCGCGACGCGGCTGTGCACGAAGAACTCGCCCTTCGGCGGCGACGTGAAGACGTGGCAGCTCTGGGTGTGCAACTACGCGCCGCCGGGCAACTGGGTGGGCGAGAAGCCCTACTGAGCCGCGAGCGTGACGACCTCGATGCCGCTCGCCGTGCCCACGGCGAAGCGGCGGTGCGCGGCGTCCAGCGCGAAGGGCGGCGGGGGCGGCAGGTGGTGGCGGATGCTGGCCAGCACCTGCCCCGTGTCCAGGTCCTCCCAGCGCCGCACCACGCGGCCGGTGGAGCGCGACACGAGCTTCGGGTGGCCGAAGAAGTCCACCACGTGCTCCGCGTCCACGACCATCAGCGGGCCCGCGGGCTCCTCCAGCGCCACCTCCGTCAGCACCTTCTTCTCCGTCAGCGAGTACGTGCCCAGGAAGAACCGGGCGTCATCGCGGGACTCCTCCAGCCGCACGAACACGAGCGTGTCGCGTGCGCCGAAGGCCACGGCCGTGAGGAAGAGGCCGTTCTCCACGCCCTCCATCAGCGCGGCGCTGTCCAGCGACGCGGGCTCCTCCAGCGCGCGGGGCACGCCGAACACCGACGCCGCGTCCACCGGGTGCCACATCCACCCCGCGCTCGCCAGGTAGCGCCCGTCCGGGCTGAACTGGAGCCGCGAGTGGAAGATGTCCACCGGGGTGTTGTCGCGCTTCGTGAGGCGCTCGCCCGTGGCGGCGTCCTCCAGCTCCACCACGCAGTACGACTCCGGGCAGTGCGCCAGCAGCGTGCGTCCGCTGGGGAGCGTGTGCAGGGCCACGGGGTAGTCGTAGACGTGCGCCTGGTAGAAGTCGCGCGTGAGCTGCCGCACCACGCGCGTGCCTTCGAGCAACAGCCCCGCCGTCCCCAGTGATTCGTACAGCACGCCGTAGCGGCCGTCCGGGGACATCACCGCGCGGTCGAAGCGGTAGGCGTAGCGGAGGTGCGGGTCGAAGGTGCTGCCGTCCAGGTGGTAGCGCACCATGCCACCCACCGGGTCCACCAGGGCGTCGCCGCTCCAGCAGAGGGAGGACACGGCGCCCGGGGTCTTCAAGGTCTGTCTCTGGAAATCCATGGCGCCGGGGACGGGGGGCCCCGGCGCGGCCTGACGCTTCAGGCGGGGATCATGGACAGCAACTGCTGGGCCTTCGCGCTCAGCTCCTTGTCACCGCCCTGGAGCACCTGCTGCGCGTGGTGACGGGCCTTCGCCGGCTCCGCCAGGCGCAGCGCCAGCGCCAGGTTGAAGTGCGTGGTGGGGTCCCGAGGGTGCGCCTCCAGCACCGGCGCCAGGATGGACGCGGCGAGCGCCGGGCCCTCCTGGGGCACGTGCTCCAGGTAGTGCACCGCCAGGTCGTTGGGCGCGCCCGGGTCCTTGGGCGCCCGCGCGACGGCCTCTTCCAGGAGCGTGCGCACCCGGCCGCGCTGGCCCGCGATGTCCAGGGCGCGCGCGAGCTGCCGGCGGGCCTCCACCGACTCGGGGTCGCGCTGGAGGACCTCCTCGAAGAGGGGCAGGGCCTCCGTCAGCTTGCCGGCGAGCAGCGCGGCCATGGCGTGCAGGCCGATGAAGTTGGGGTTCTCCGGCGCCAGTTGCCGCAGCCGCAGCGCGGCGGCCAGGGCGTTCTGCGTGAGGCCCCCGAGCAGCGACAGGTTGAAGATCTCCTCCCAGAGGACCGCGTCGTCCGGCGCCAGCGTCAGCGCGTCCCGCAGCTCCTGGAGCGCGAGCCCCAGGTCCCCCGTCTCCAGATACGCCCGCGAGCGTTCCCACTGCGCGCGGTAGGACTCCTTGACCATCGTGCTCCTCAACCCCGGAACATCTTGTGGAACAGCCGCATGAACATGCCCGACTTGGGGGCGGTCTCCGGACGGCCGGACTGCTGGTGCTGCGCCTCCGACTGGAGGTCCAGCTTCTGCTTCAGCTTCTTGAGGTCCGGGTCGATGGAGAAGGTGCTGAACTCATCGTTCCCTTCAAGGGCTGTCTGGATCTTCCGCGCGCGGGATTCATCGTGGCTCATGTCGCGTCTCCTGACCGGCCCCCGACCCTATCACGGGGCGCCCGCGCCTCCCCATCCTCGCGGCCCCCCTGTCCGCTTGCCCGCACACCCACCCGCGCGCGGATAATCCCCGCCATGCGACGCCCTTCCCTCCTCCGCGCCCTGTCCCTGCTCAGCCCGTTCCTCCTGCTCGCCTGCATCCCCGACGGGGACCCGGACGACACGCCCCAGGACGCGGGCGTCCTGGAGGACGGGGGCACCGGCGCGGACGGCGGCGGCGTGGAGCTGACGCAGTTCGCCCGCGACATGCTGGACGCCCACAACGCGGCCCGCGCCGCCGCGAAGCCCACGCCGTCCCCCGCGCTGGAGCCGCTCACGTGGGACCCCTCGGTGGAGGAGACGGCCCGCAAGTGGGTGGAGCAGTGCCAGTTCAAGCACAACGACGGCCGGGGCAACGCGGGGGAGAACATCGCCGCCGCCACGCCGGGGCTCTGGGACGCGAAGGGCGCGGTGAAGGGCTGGGTGGACGAGGCGGCGGACTACGACTACGCGAGCAACACCTGCAAGGCGGGCGAGGTCTGCGGCCACTACACGCAGGTGGTGTGGCGCAACACCCGCCGCCTGGGCTGCGCCACGAAGCGCTGCACCACCAACTCTCCCTTTGGTGGCTCCTCCCCGTGGGACTTCTGGGTGTGCAACTACGCGCCCCCGGGCAACTTCACGGGCCAGCGTCCCTACTGAGGGCCCCGTGCCGCCTCAGCGCTTGAGCGTGCGCGCGAGGAACGCGGACGTCTCCGCCCAGGCGGAGGCGGCGGCGCGCTCGTCGTAGCGGGCGCCAGAGGGGTTCGCGAAGGCGTGGTCCGCGTCGTACTCCACGATGCGGCTGCGCACGCCGGCCTCGTCCAGCGCCTTCTCGAAGGCCTTCACCGTCGCTGGCGGGATGGACTTGTCCTTCGTGCCGAAGATGCCCAGCACCTGCGCCTTGATGGTGGAGAGCTGCTGCGGGTCGGTCACCGGGTGGCCGTAGTAGATGACCGCCGCGCTCAGCTCCGGGATGGCCATGGCGGTGCGCAGCGACCAGCCGCCGCCGAAGCACCAGCCGATGCTGCCGGTGCGCGGGGCCTGGATGCGCGGGTCGCTCTTGAGGAACGCGTGCGCGGCCAGCAGCGTCTTGGTGGCCTCGTCGTCGTCCGCGGCCTTCACCAGCGCGAGCGCCTGGTCGGGCGTGGTGGCCACCTTGCCGTGGTAGAGGTCCACCGCGAGCGCCGCGTAGCCCTCGGCCGCCAGCCGGTCCGCCCAGGCCTGCACGTGCTCGTTGAGGCCCCACCACTCGTGGATGACGATGACGGCGGGCAGGGGGCCCTTCGCGCCCGGCGGCAGGCTCAGGTAGGCCTTGGAGCCGTCGGACAGCTCCACCGGCTGGCCCTTGCGCTCGGGGGCGGCGTCCGTGCGCAGGGTGTGCATGGCCTTGAACTCCTCCTCGGAGACGGCGCCCGTGGCGGACGGCGCGCGCGCCACCTCCGCCGGACTGCTCGTCGCGCAGGCGCCCAGCATCAGCGCCGCCGCCAGCACCCACGTGAGCCTCTTCATGTCCGGCTTCATCGTCCGTGTCCTTTCGGGGCCCGGGCAGTCCGGGCCGCTCCCCGCGTGCCCTGGGGGCGTAGCGCGGTGGAGGCGGACGCGCCAGCGCGTTGAGCCCCGGACGCGAAGAGGGCCGGCGCGAGGGGGTGTCCCTCACGTCGGCCCTCGTTACCGCCGCTCCCGCGAGAGGGAGGGGGTGACTACTTCGTCGCCGGGGGCGGCTTGGCGGCCGGGGGCGGCTTCGCGCCGGGGGCCGGGGGGGCGCCCATGCCGCCGGGCATGCCCGGGGGAGCCTCGGGGGGCTTCACGATCTCGAGCAGCTCGACCTCGAACACCAGGGCGGCGCCGCCGGGGATGTTCGGGGGCGCGCCGCGGTCGCCGTAGGCGATGTCGGAGGGGCACACGAGCTGCGCCTTGCCGCCGACCTTCATCTTCTGGAGGCCCTCGGTCCAGCACTTGATGACGCCCTGGAGCGGGAACTGCGTGGGCTCACCGCGCTTGTAGGAGGAGTCGAACTCCTTGCCGTCCGCGAGCGTGCCCTTGTAGTGCACCTTCACGATGTCGGTGGCCTGGGGCTGGGGACCGGTGCCCGCCTGGGTCTCCTTGTAGATGAGGCCGGACTCGGTCTTCACGGCGCCGGGCTCCTTGGCCTTCTCCTCCAGGAACTTCGCGGACTTCTCCTTCTCCGCGTTGGCCTTGCGCAGCGAACGCTCGCGCGCGAGGTCCTGGAGCTTGGGGCCGTAGGTCTCCAGGTCCACGTCGGTCTTCTGACCGGTGACCTGGGCGGTGAGGCCGGCCTTCACGAACTCCAGCTCCTGCGGGGTCATGTCGAACACGCTGATGCTGCGGCCGATGGACAGGCCCAGCGCGTACAGCGTCTTCTGCTCCTCGGTCTGGGGAGCACCGGCGGCGCCCGCCGTCGTGGTGCCGGTGGCGGAGGTCTCGCCCGGCTTCGCGCCCTGGCCCTGGCAGGCCGTGAGGCTCAGCATCGCCGCGATCAGGATCGTCTTCTTCATCATGATGTCGTCGCCTTTCCTTTGGCTCAGCGGCGGCCGACCGCCCCCCGCTGCATGCCTGGGGGCGCGGTCTACTACAGAAAGTGCCCGGCATCCTCTTGGGAACCGTGCTTTCCCCGGAAGGGGGTCCATGCAGGTAGGACAACCGGCCGCCGGCCCCCCAACCGGTGGGACGTCCCGGGATTCCCGGCGGGAGGGGGACCTACCGGGAGCGCCCGCCGAAGGCGGCCTGGGACACCAGGAGCAGGACGATGGCGCCCAGGATGGCGCCCAGGAAGCCGGTGGGCTCCGGGTCGCGCCAGTTCGTGCCCCGCCAGACGGACGTGAGGAAGCCGCCCACGAAGGCCCCGGCGACGCCCAGGAGCGTGGTGCCAATGCACCCCAGGCGCTGGTTCCCGGGCAGCACGGCCCGGGCGATGAGCCCCGCGAAGAAGCCGAAGATGATCCACCCCAGCAGCCCCATGACGTCCTCCGTGTGCGGCGTGTGAACTGGCCCGCAATGTGGCGCACGGGAGGCGGGGGCGGAAGTCCACCCCGTCGCATAGGCTGCCGCGCGACCCATGAGCCCCCTCCGCCGAGCCACCCGGGACGACAACGCCGCGCTGCTGGACCTGTTCGGCGACGTGCCCATGACCGGGGACCTGGTGCTCAGCACGCAGCGCTCGCCGGACTACTTCGGCCTCTTCGCCATGCAGCGCGGGGACGCGGAGGTCTGGGCCCACGGGGAGCCGTCCCGCCTGGATGGCATGGGCGCCATCCACGTCCGCGACGGGTGGCTGGACGGCAGACCGTGCCGCGTGGGCTACCTGGGCGATTTGCGCACCCGCTTCTCCGCGCGCCGCGCCCGGGGCCTGGCCCGGTTCTATGGGCCCGTGTTGGAGGAGACCTCCCGCCGCCATGGCGTGGACGTGTTCCTCACCGCCGTCATGGCCTCCAACGCCGCCGCGCTCCAGGCCCTGGTGCGCCGGGGCGCGTCCCGGGAGGCGCAGCCGCACTACCACCTGATGCGCGCGTTCTCCGCCGTCTCGCTCCAGTTCGTCCTGCGCCGCAAGCCGCGCCCCAGCCGCTACTCCGTGCGCCGGGCCACCGCCGCGGACGTGCCCGCCATGGCCGCGCTGCTGGACGCGGACCACCGCTCGCGCCCCTTCGGCTACCGCTTCGACACCGGCGAACTGGAGCACCGGCTCGCGCACTGGCCGGGGCTTCGCGTGGAGGATTCGTTCCTCGCGTTCGACTCCGCCGGGCGGCTCGCCGGCTGCACTTCGGCCTGGAACCCCGACGCCGTGAAGCGCTACCGCGTGCTCGCGTACCGGGGCGGCATGAGGTGGGTGCGCCGGGGCTTCAACGCGCTCGCCACCGTCACCGGCGCGCCCCGCCTTCCCGCGCCCGGCGGCGACTTCCGCTACTTCTACCTCTGCAACACCAGCATCCCGTCGGAGGACCCCGCCGTCCTGCGCGCGCTGCTGGACGCCGTCTACGCCGCGTTCCACGGCCGGGGCTTCCACTTCTTCACCGTGCAGCAGGACGCCGGGGATCCGCTGGCCCCCGCGTTCGACGGCTTCATCCAGCGGAGGCTCGACTTCCACCTCTACGCCGTCACGCCCGCCTCGCGCCCCCCGAGGACCTTCCCCGGGGGACGCACCGGCTTCGAAATCTGCCTGCCCTGACGCTCACACCACGCGCGTCTTCCAGCGCCCGCGCCGGAACAGGACGATGCCCAGCACGGACATCAACGCGAAGGCCGCCGGCACCGCCCAGTACGCGCCCGCCGAGCCCAGGCCCACCGGATGGGCCAGCACCCACGCCAGCGGCAGCTCCAGCGCCCAGAGACACCCCAGGTCGATGAGCGTGGGCGTGCGCGTGTCCCCCGCGCCGTTGAACGCGGAGGTGATGACCATGCCGTACGCGCACGACAGGAAGCTCAAGGAGAAGATGCGCAGCGCCTTGGCCCCCTCGTCCACCACCGCCGCGTCCGTCGTGAACGCCTCCAGCAGCGGATGCGCGAAGAGGAAGAACGCCACGCCGATGCTGCCCAGCACCATCAGGTTGTACCTGCCCGCGAGCCACACCGCCTTCGCGCCCCGGTCCGGGTCCCCCGCGCCCATGCTCTGTCCCAGCAGCGTGGCCGCCGCGTTGCCCAGGCCCCACGCGGGCATCAGCGCGAACATCACGATGCGGATGGCGATGGTGTAGCCCGCCAGCGCCGTGCTGCCGAACGTCGACACGATGCGCACCAGCACCACCCAACTGGACGTGGTCACCAGCGCCTGCACCATGCCCGCGCCGGACAGCCGCAGCATCGCGAGCATCGTCGCGGGCTCCAGCGACACGTGCTCGCGCCGCACCTGGAGCCGGCCGTTGGACCGCACCAGCCGGAAGAGCTGGTACACCACGCCCGCGCTGCGGCCCAGCGTGGTGGCCCACGCCGCGCCCACCACGCCCAGCTCCGGGAACGGCCCCCAGCCGAAGATGAGACACGGCGCGAGCACGATGTTGAGCCCGTTGGCCAGCATCAACACGCGCATCGCGATGGCCGCGTCGCCCGCGCCCCGGAAGATGGCGTTGATGAGGAAGAGCAGCAGGATGCTCACCACCCCGCCCATCATCACGCGCGTGTAGCCCACGCCGTGCTCCAGCACCCACGGCGAGCCGCCGAGCGCCGCCAGCAGCGGCCGGGCGAAGACGATGCCCGCCACGGCCAGCACCGTGGAGATGACCACGCCCAGGCCAATGGCCTGCACCGCCGTGCGCGCCGCCCGCTCCGCGTCCTTCTCTCCAATGCGGCGGGCCACCATCGCCGTGGCGCCGATGCTCAGGCCCATGCCGGCCGCGTAGATGATGGTGAGGATGCCCTCGGTGAGCCCCACCGTGGCCACCGCCTCCGCGCCCAACCGGCCGACGAAGGCGACGTCCACCACGGCGAACACCGACTCCATGCACATCTCCAGCACCATGGGCACGGCCAGCAGGAAGATGGCCCTCCCGAGCGGCAGCCGGGTCAGGTCCTGCTCCGAGCCGTGCAGGGCCTCCTTCACCAGGGACCCCAGTCCCTGCTTCACGGCGTCGCGGCTGGCCACGGGCTCGGGCGCCTGGGCGTGGCGGTCCGCCAGCGGTGTCTCTTCCACGGGGTGAGGCCTTTCGAGAGCGAGGGGACTTCCTACCGCGAAACGCCCACACGTGGCGCCCAGCGACGCCGCTTCCTACGCCGCTGGCTCCCCACTCCTGACATCTGAAGGTGCCGCACCCACCCTCATCGGCCCGGCGGGCGAGCGTCCGCTGTTGGACGGGGGCGTCGTGCCTTTGGACAACATGCCCTTGGGAGGGCCAGGAGTAGCTTGCTGCATCCCGATGAGTTCCCTATCCGCGACCGCCTCTCTCCTGCCCACCGCGGTAGGTCCTCATTTCACCCTCGCCTCGTCCGCGCGACTGCTGGGCACCACGCAAGTGGGGCCCGGGGCCATCATCTCCCGCGGCGCGGTGGTGCGCTCGGTGGGGGGCTCCGTGACGTTGGGAGCCTTCTCCACGCTGCGCGAGGACGCGGTGGTGGTGGGCACGCCCGAACGGCCCACATCCATTGGCGAGAAGACCCTGCTCGGTCCGCGCTCGCTGGTGATGGGCGCGCGCGTGGGGTCCCTGTGCGACATCGGGGACGGCGCCATCCTGATGCCCGGCGTGACGCTGGGCGACCGCTGCCTGGTGGGCGAAGGCACGGTGTTGCCGCCGGGCATGACGGTGCCGGATCAATCCGTGGTGCTGGGCCGGCCGGGACAGGTCCTGCGGATGCTCTCCTCCGAGGACCTGACCCACCTGCAGCAGCGACGGGGCGGTGACCTGTCGCTCCCCGCCGCTCCATTGACTCCTTTCTCCGCGCGGGACCGCGCCGAGGACGCCCCCATGGGACAGTTGTATGCCTTTCGCGACCGTCACCCCTTCGTCCACCCCACCGCCACGCTCTTCTCCTCCGCGGAGGTGTCCGGTGACGTGGTCATCGGCGCGGGGGCCATCATTGGCGCGGGCGTGAAGATCACCGGCGACCTGAACGGCCCGGTGCGCATTGGGGCGCGGGTGCAGATCCTGGAGAACACGGTGCTGCACCTGCAGCCGGACACCATGCTGGTGCTGGATGAAGGCGTGGTGGTGGGCCCGGGCTGCGTGCTGCACGCGTGCAACCTGGGCGCGGGCACGGTGGTGGAGCCCGGCGCCATCCTCTGCGAGGGCAGCCACCTGGGCAAAGGCTGCCACGTGGCGGCCGGAAGCCTGGTGAAGGCGCGCGCGGTGTTCCCGGACTACGCGCTGGTGGAGGGCTTCCCCGCGGCGCAGGTGGGCACGCGCACGTCGCCGCCTGAGCCGCCGCGCTGGGTGCTCAGGCCGGAGGACCTGCCGGGCCTGCGGCGCATGGGGTGAGAGGGTTTGCACCGGCCGTGCGCCCTCTGGCAGGGTCGCGGCCATGGATTCCGTCAGTTCCCTCATCGAGATCGCGGGCCCGCTGCTGCTGGGCCTGGCGGCGGCGTGCCATGCGTCCAACGCCATGGCGACGCTGATGTGGCTGCATGAGCACCTGCCGCCGATGCCCTTCCCGCTCACCCTGGGGCTGATCCACTGGGTCTTCCTGGGCGCGACCTTCTTCTCCGGCTACTGCCTGGCCCTGATTCCGTCCTCGGGGGCCGAGGAGACGCAGGCCAGCACGGTCTAGACCCAGAAGACCACGTCGCGCTCCGCGTCCTCGGGGCCGGGGCCGTGCGCGCCTTCGCGCAGCCAGCGGCGGTACGCCTCGATGTCCGCGTGGTGCAGGTCCGCCTCCGTGCTGGAGTACACGCCGCCGCCGGGGCCGTCCGTCAGTCCCTGGCGCTGCGTCTCCATGATGACGACGTCCTGCTGGATGACCTGCCGCGTGTACCAGCGCACCAGCGGGGTCAGCGCCCGGCCCACCCATGCGCCCGGCACGTCCACCGGCAGCCGGTAGCTGATGGCCGTGTACACGAGCGTGTCCGTGGGCCCGATGGGCGTGCACTGTGAGTTGATGGCGAAGCCGCTGTCTCCCCACTGGTAGTCCACGCGCGTGACGTTGGGGACGATGAACTCATCCGTGTGCACGAGTGGCAGGCCGCGCGGGTTGAACAACCGCCCCAGGCCGGTGAGCGCGTCCTCCTCCTGGTGGTAGGTCATGCGCACCCGGCCCGCGTGACGCTTCACGGTGGAGGGGACGCGCTTGCGTGTGGGATTGCGGAACCAGCCCCGGTGCACGAAGGACGTGTGCGGCACGTCCATGAAGTTCTCCACCAGGTTCGTCACGCCGTTCGCGAAGCGCGTGACCATGAAGTACACGGTCCAGCCGCGCTCACCCCAGTAGGGGACCCGGAAGGGCTCCGCTCGGGCCTGTGTCACGTCCTTGCCCAGGTAGACGTAGACGAGCCCGTCCTGTTCTCGCGTGGGGAAGCGCGCGAGCTGTCCCACGTCACAGGGCGCTGGCTTGAGCCCTTCGTGCGCGCAGGCTCGCGTGTCCAGCTTCTCGCCGCGTTGGGGCGGGCCCAGCGCGGGGATCTCCACCACCGCGCCGGACGCGTCGTAGACCCAGCCGTGGTACGGGCAGCCGATCCGTCCGTCGAAGACGTCTCCTTTCGACAGACGCGCGTTGCGGTGGAGGCAGCGATCTCTCAGCGCGGAGGGGGCGCCGTCGGGTCCCCGGAAGAGGACCAGCCCCGTGCCGAACACGGTGCGCGCGACGGGCTTGTTCGCGGGCAACTCCGTGGAGAGACAGGCCACGTACCAGAAGTCCTTCAGCGCGCCGCAGCGGGCGAGGTCCGCCTCCGCGTCCAGATCCACCGTGGGCATCGTCATGACGTCCCTCTTCCGAACCACTCCGCCCAGCCGGCCTGACGGTGCAGGTCCACGGGCTTGATGTCGCCCGCGCGCTGTCCGAGATGGATGCATCGGGCCTCGTAACGCCGGGCCCCCTGTGTCACGCGCACCGCGCGCACCGGGCCGAGCTGTCCCAGCTCCCGTGCGTAGCGGTAGTGATGGCCTTCGCACAGGGCGCGCTCCACCTTCGCGGCCAGTGCGTCGGTGGGTTGATCCGTCTCGACGAACAGACGGTAGGCCGGCGGTGTCCCCCACTCCGGCGCGAGCATGGCGAAGGCGGGACGTGTGGGGCCCAGCGCGGCATCCAGGACCGTGCCCACTCGCGCGGCGGAGAGCTTCTCGCCCACGAGGTCCGACACGGCATCCGCCCGGCCGAGGAACCGCAGGCAGGGCGTCGCGTGCACGAAGCCCTCCACGCGGACGAGGTCCCCCAGCCGGTAGCGCAGCAGCCCGCCGGACGTGGAGAGGAGTACCGCGTAGGTGCGTCCCGCCGTCAGCTCGTGCGCCAGGAGTGGGCGTGCGTCCGGGTGCTCCGGATCCATGAATTCGATGAAGTGGCTGCGGACCGCGAGCACCGGCGCGGGTGCTTCGAAGAGGGGCACCGTGAGGACACCCTCCGTGGCGAGCAGGCCCTTGCCCTGGACCTCGACGCCCGGGAAGCGGCGGCATGCGCCGGCCACGGCGTGCGAGGCCTGGGCGTCCGTCCACATGCTCAGGAGCGCGAGCCCTGGCCAGAGCGTGCGTGTGGAGGACAGTCCGTCACGCAGTCGCTGGGCACTCGGGATGTCTCGTATGCCCTGGAGCCCCTGTACGAGCGCTGTCCAGGCAGGGTCATTGCCCACGGGCGCGCCTTCCGCGTCATGTTCAGGGGGCCGCAGCGTGCCGCGCTCCAGGTCCTCCGCGAGCCGTTCGCCGTGCCGCTCCAGTGCGTCCATCAGCAGCGTGAGGAAGCTGGGGTTCCAGACGCTGATCAACGACAGGCTCGTGCACCGCACGAGGTACCACAGCGTGACGTAACGGCACGGTTCGACGTGGGGAGCCTGGCCCACCGAGCCCGGCACGGCGAAGACGCGCGAGAGCAGCGGCTGCAACGGGCGCGGGAACCACGCGCTGTCCTCCGCCGAGCCCACCGGGATGCCTCCCGAGGTCCTGTGCAGTCTCCGGCCCAGCGGGGAGATGGACCAGTAGCTGGGGCCCTCGCGCACGGCGGGACGGCGCAGGAAGACCTCGTGCAGCATGGGCGCGAGCGCGCGCTGGAACTCGCGCAGCAGGCCCTGTGTCACCGGCACCCGCTTGGACGCGCCCGAGGAGCCACCGGACAGCTCGAAGCGCAGCACGGGTTCGCGCGTGAGGACCCGCGCTTCTCCTCGCGCGACGCGCTCGACGTCTTCCGCCACCGTGTCCGGCGTGGCGATGGGCACCGCGTCCTGGAACTCCCGAGCGGTGCGGATGCGACCGAAGTGCGGCGCCCGCGCCGCCTGTGCCGTGCCCTCCACGGCGCGGAGGACGCGTGTGAGGCACTCCGCCTGCGCGGCTTCGGGCTCGCGCAGCGCATGACGGAAGCGCAGCGCGGACGGCGTCAGCGCCGCCATCGTCGCGGAGAGCATCGCGCGGGAAGTCAGCACGCCTCACCTCCGCACGGAGCAGCGAGCCGCGCGGACGGTGTCAGCCGAGCCATCGTCGCGGTCAGCACGTCACGTCCCCACGCGGACCCGCGAGGTGTCCCGCTCCTTGCGTGCCCAGCGGCGGAGCTGGCCCCAGACACTTCGTGCCAGCGCCCTCGCCAGGTCCCAGCCGCGGATCTCCACCAGGCACACCAGCTCCTCGCCCTCGGCGTGGCCGGGGTTGCGCTCCGCGAACCAGGCGATGTGCGGATGGGCCGCCGCGTCGCGGTCGATGGGCGAGACGCCGTCCCGCACCCGGTAGTGCTCGCCATCGAAGCGCAGCGTCCCCTTCGCCGCGTCGTACTGCGCGCCGAACCACCGCGTCGCCAGCCCGTGCAGGAACTCCGAGCGCCCCTCCGGCGGCGTCCAGTCCCGGCGAGGATGCGTGCGCGGGAAGTAGTTCACCGCCAACAGGTACGTCTTGTATCCGCCCGAGAGGAGCAGCCAGTACAGCGGCCTCCACGGCCGGCGCAGCTTGCGCGCGAGCAACAACCTCCCGAACACCACCTGCAACGTCTTGTGGCCCCACCAGTCCGGGTGGATGACCGTGTCTCCCGAGTACAGCACCTCCGCCCCGTCCTCCTCCGCCACCCGCACCGTGCTGAACCCCACCAACTCCCGCGTGCGCCGGGCGTGCAGCAGGAACACCCACTGCTTCGCGTCCAGGTCCGCGTGGAAGCGCTCTGCGCTCACGCCCACGTAGCAGCACTGCATCAGCGCCAACATCCGCGCCCGGGTGCCGGCGTCCAGGTCCTCCCGCCGCACCGTGGTGCCCTTCATCGCGGAGAGCATCGCCTCAGGGCCCTCCCCGCAGCGCCGTGGGCGCGGGAGGCTGGCGCACTTCCTGGTAGCGGTCCGCCTCCAACGTCACCTCCTGCGGCGGCGCGCCATACCAGTGGATGACCGCCTTCACCGGCCCCGCGTGACGCCCCAGACCGAAGTGCAGCCGCGGATCCGCCGACGCGGAGAACCCGCCCATCAGCCCCACCTCGCGCACCTGCTCCACGCGCTGGCCGTTCTCCTCGTAGGACACCACCACGCGCGTGCCCACCGCGCTCCGGTGCGTGCGCTGCCCGTCCCCCACCAGCGACAGCCCCACGAAGTGCGCGTCCGGCTTCGCGTCCGTGGCGCTGGCTCGCAGCGTGTTGCGGTACAGCGACACCGGCGCGTGCTGGTTGGTGATGAGCACGTCCAGGTCGCCGTCGTCGTCCAGGTCCGCCATCAACACGCCTCGCGAGTTGTCCGGCGCCTCGATGCCCACCTCCTTCGCCACGTCCACGAAGTGCCCCGGCCTCGCGTCGCCCAGGTTGAGGTACACGCGGCGCGCCTCGTTCGGATAGAGCACGCGGCCCCGGATGTCGCCCCACTTGTCCGCGTACGTGTGCACCTCCGGGCCGGACTGCATCAGCTTGTGGTTCACGTACCAGTAGTCGTTGCGCTGCCCCGCCGGGATGCGCCACTTCTCCGCGTCCAGGCGCGCGTCCACCATGCCGTTCGCCTGCACCAGGTCCGGCCACCCGTCATCATCCAGGTCCCCCGCCGCCGCGCCCCAACCGAAGCGGCGCTCGTTCAGCGCGCCCCGGAAGGTGGCCTCGTCCTGGAAGCGCGGCACGAAGGCGTCCTCGCCCGGCCCCACCATCCACAGCAGGCTGCCCTCCGCCTGGAGCGAGTGGTGCACGTTGGACACGTACACGTCCAACCAACCGTTGCGGTCGAAGTCCGCGACGCTCGCGTTCATGCCCTTGTACGTGTCGCGGCCAATCTCCCCGAAGCGGTCGCCCACGAGGTGCCGGAAGTGCCGCCCGCCCTCGTTCAGGTAGAGGTCGTCCGGCCCGAAGTCGTTGGCCACGTAGAGGTCCGTCCACCCGTCGTGGTTCAGGTCCACCGTGCTCACCGCGAGCGACCAGTGCGTCTCCTTCAGGCCCAGCGCGTCCACGTCCTGCTTCTCGAACGTGCCGTCCCCCCGGCCCCGGTAGAGCGCGTTCTTCCCGCCGTTGCTCGCGTTGTGCCAGCCGTCATGCATGAAGCGCAGCATGCGGCGGTCCCCCGCGGACTCCGGCTCCGGCAGCTTGAAGAGGTTGAGCGGCGGCGCGGGCTCCGGGTAGTCCGGCAGGTGCGTGGCCATCGCGTTGAGCACCAGCAGGTCCAGGTGCCCGTCCCGGTCGTAGTCCAGGAACGTGAGCCCCAGGCTCACCGCGTGGTCCGTCACGCCCGCGGACTCCGTCACGTCCTCGAAGCCCGCCGTGCCCGTCTCGCGCAGCGTGTTGCGCAGCAGGCGCACCGGCCCGAAGGCCACCGCCACCGCGAGGTCCAGGTCCCCGTCCCCATCCCAGTCCACGAACGTCCCGCCGCCCGCCAGCCCCTCCTCCTTGTAGCGGGTGGCGAAGCGCTCCAGCGCGGGCACGGAGACGCGCTCGAAGCGCAGCCCGCCCAGGTTGCGGTACAGGCCCGCGTGGTGCTCCGGCGTGCCCAGCGGGTGCGTGAGGAACAGGTCCAGCCTGCCGTCCCCGTCGAAGTCGCCAGTGGCCACCGCGTCGCCTACGGCAACCAGCCACTTGGCGACGTGGGCCACTCGCGGATCCAGCTCCTCCAGCGTGTGTCCCATCCGCGAGTCCAGGCCCGCCTGCTGGAGGTCCTGCGCGTCCAGGTGGAACGCGAGCGGCGCCTGACGCTCCCCCTGCGCCGCCGACACCGAGTAGCCCGTGGCCAGCGCCGCCCCGAGTCCCCCCACCACGCCCACGCGCTTGAGCATGTCCGGGGCCAGGAGCCGGCGCAGCGACGCGCCCCGGGTGCGCCACAGCTCGCGCGCGTGCATGAACACGAAGCGGCAGGTGGCCACGGTGAGCGCCGCGTAGAAGAACGTGTAGACGCTCTCCTTCAGGTGCAGCACCAGGTCCACGCAGGTGATGGCCAGCGCCACCAGCACCTGGGCCTTCGGCGTCGCGGGCGACGTCGCCGGGTCGGTGAGCATGTAGAAGACGAAGATGAAGAACGACGGCGCGCCCAGCGTGCCCAGGAACAGCACCTCCGGCGGCAGGTGGTGGCGGAGGATGAACGCTCGCAGCGCCGTCTGGAGCGAGTAGAAGGTCAGGAAGCTCACCACCAGCCAGCCGCGCCCCACGCGGAAGAAGAACAGCACCAGCGCCGCCATCACGATGAAGGCCGACAGCGCGACCTCGCCGTTGGCCCACTGGTAGGCGGGCGCGGCGGTGATGAGCTCGCGCGTGGTGAGCAGCGACACGGCCACCGCGAACATCGACGGGTTGAAGACGTGCCGCCCCTGGAAGGTCAGCACGTACTTGGAGCCGATGGCCAGCCACACCGGCAGCCACAAGAGCGTGCTCGCGTGCGAGTAGTTCAGGAGCAGCGCCAGCGAGCAGCACGAGATGTACGCGGAGAGCGGCAGCTCCTTGCGCCGCTTGAGCACCTGGCCCAGGACCGCGTCCAGCAGCGTGCCGGAGACGACCAGGAAGGCCATCTGCCCGGGGCTGCGGTTGAAGCCGAAGAAGGTGAAGCCCAGCACGCCGTAGAGCGTGAGCAGCGCCGCGAAGGGCAGCCGCGGGTCGTTCCAGCGGGGGAAGACCCAGCCGCCCCACTCCACGCGCGTGCCCGCGAGGGCCGGCTGCGTCGGCACATCCACACTCATGATTGACCGTCCCGGTGCACGCGCGGAGCGTGCCGCGCCCGTCTCCGGGTGTCCAATCCGCGCGGGGCTTGCGTCCGGCGCCCATGCGTGGAGTCCTGGCACCCGATGTCCTCTTCCCTGCCTCGCCGCGCGGCGGTGCCTCGCGAGCTGCTCGTTCCCGCGACGCCCCCCGGACTGCTGCGCCTGGCGGCCGTGGAGTGGGCGGGGATGGCCCTGGGGTGGGCGGTCATGGCTTGGGCTCCTCCGGTGCTGAGGCCGTTGGCGGTGCTCGCCGTCGCGGGACGGCTGCATGCCCTGGGCGTCCTGCTTCATGACGCGGTCCACCTGCCTTCGCGAAGACGCGAATGGAGACTGTGTCTGCTGGAGGCCGTCGCGGGATATCCCATCGCGTCCACGCTGGCGGCGATGCGCTACCACCATCTTCGCCATCACCGCGACGCGGGGCTGCCGTCGGATCCGTACCGCAAGCCTCCGGATGGAGGACCGCTGCGCACGGCGTGGCGGTGGTTCCTGCTCCTGAGCGTGATTCCCGGCTGGGTGCTGCGGGGACCGGTGGGGCTCTGCGCGTGGGTGCTGCCTTCGCTGCGCACGGCGTATGGGCGCGTGTTCCTCCAGGACCGCTCCGGGCGGGTGCTTTCACGCGACGCGGAGGTGGCGGCGTGTGCCCGGGCGGAGGCGGGGCAGGTGCTGTTCCACCTGGGCGTGCTGGCGCTGGCGGTGCGGTGGCCTTCGGCGGTGCTGTGGGGATATGGGGTGCCGTTGCTGGTGGCGTCCGGGTTCAATGCGTACCGGCTGCTCGCGGAGCACACCGCCGCGCCCGTACAGGGGCGGACGCTGGGGGATGTGTTCGCGTGCACCCGCGACCATGGGCTCGGGTGGTGGGGGCGGCTGGCATTGGCGCCCCGGCACATCGGGATGCACGTGGTGCATCACCTGCACCCGCAGGTGTCCCTCACGCACCTGCCCCGGCTTCGCGCGTGGTACGTCGAGCGGTTTCCCCACCACTATCCCCGGCCCCGTTCCTCCTGATGCTCACTTCGTCGACGCGGGTGTTCCTGGTGGTGGCGTTGCTGGCGTGCGCGAGCGTGGCGCTGGGGTTCCGGCGCCGGCAGAACGCGCAGGGCGGCCGGGGTGGGCGCATCTCCGGGCCGAAGCTGGCGTGGCTGCTGTACGCGGTGTTCCTCTGGTTCCTGGTGTGCCCGCTGGTGGCGCTGGATGCGTCCGTGCCGGTGGAGGCGCGCCTCGTGCTGGGGGCGTTCGCGGTGTCCATGTGGCTGCGCGGTGCGGCGGAGCTCTACATGCTCTATGTGTCGCGCAACTGGCGGCCGCCGTATGGCGTGGGCCATGACCTGGGGTGCGTCGCGCTGGTGGGGGCGGGGCTCGTGTACACCGGGGAGAAGTGGGCCGGGGTGCTCGATGGGCGCGATGTGTGGGCGCTGGCGTTGGTGGGCCTGGTGCTGGTGAGCCTGATGGTGGAGGTGGCGTACGCGGCGCTGTTCCACCAGGCCGTGGAGGGACGCACCACCGGCGAGGACGGCGTGTGGTTCGCGGACGCGGAGCAGGAGCGGTTCCGGCGCATCAACCGGCTGACGCTGGCGCTCAACGTGCCGCTGTATGGAGCGCTGGCGGTGTGGCTGGTGCTGGGGATGCGGTAGCTACACCACGGGCTGGCGCCAGGCCTTGGACAGGTGGCCGGGGTGGGTCCGGTTGAAGCGGTGGAGCAGTTCCTCCCGGCCGTGCTCCAGCAGGTACGTGAGCTCCCGGGGCATCAGCGTCTTCACGGTGACGAGCCGGACCTGTCCGTCCGGCATCGTGAAGTGGCTGGGGAGCGCTGGGGTGTCCATGCCCAGGAGCACGGCCACGCGGCCTTCTTTCGTCAGGAGCGGCTCGGGCATGCGCTCTCCGTCCACTTCCATGGAGAGGATGCCGGTCCTCGCGGGTTCGCGCAGGTGTTCGTGGCCCACGAGCTCGTTGGCGATTCGTTCCAGCAACGTCACGGGCCAGGTGGCCTTCGGCTCGTCGGTTTCCAGCGCCAGCTCCAGGCCGAAGCCCACGGAGGGCTCCACGGTGTCCACGAAGAAGTCGGAGAGGCCGTCCGTCACGAAGAGGGTGCGCCCTTCGGGACGGTGGATGACGCGCCAGACCTGGCGCCTCGCGGGCCAGCCTCCTCCGACGACGATGGGGAGGATGGCTTTGTCATCCAACGTGCCCAGGGTGCGCCAGAACGCGGTGCGGGCCGTTTCGGTCCGGTCGTAGAGCACCTTGAGCTTGCGACTGTGCTCGCGCTGTTCCGGGGTGACTTCACTGGGCCCGGTAACCTCTCTGAACGCCATTCCCGTGGCGCCTGAACGCTCCAGCGCATCCTTGATGTCCTCGGAGACGAGGAGCGCAACGGTCCACCCCCAGGGACGGAAGACCTTGGCATCGCCCACCTTCGTCGGATCGATGCGCATGCCGTAGACGGCTCGATAAGTCCCTGTCAGTTCAGGTCGGTCATCCTCTGGCAGCCAGTACTTCACCTCGGCGGACTGCTCGTCATCAATGCATCGGACGGTCCGCGTCGCGACGAGGATGAAGTAGGGCTCGGACTGTCCTTCGACCTCGACGGGAATGAGCTGCACGTCGTCCTGAGCCAGTTCCGCGAACACATTCGCGACGCGCCTGTGGACAACAGGCGTCCCTCCCACACTCGACGTTGAGAAGTCTTGAACCACTCCCGGATGCCCAATGGGAATCGTCAGACGCTCATCGACCTGGACCGGGCAGCCATCCGCGAACTGCCAGATGTCATCGATCTCTTGCCCCTGGGCGTTCGTTGCTTCGCCTGGGAGCCAGCGGTCACGGATATCCATGTCGTCGAGAAGTTTGAAGTACCTCATCGGGATGAGCCTTCCTGGGCGTCAGGGTTGCGTGACCAGCAAATTGAGGTGGGTGTTCTGCGTGGAGATCTCAGCTCCCAGTGACTCAAGCTCCTTCACGAGCGCCTTGCTGCACGCCTGAATGCTCCTGCACCTTCCCAGCGCCTTGCTCAGGCGTTCGTAGATTGCCTCATGATACTCCCGAGGATGCGGGCCTTTATGACCGGGCACACGGACGGTGTTCACCTCGTCATCGAGGGACATCCCTGCCCGGTCGAAGAGCTTCTGGAACTGGGGCGACCAGGGGCCACCATCGCGCGTCGCTTCCCACCACTTGTTCGTGGCGATGTGGTGCACGTGCACTTCGACCGGCGCTGGGACATTCGGGCCCTTCGTGCCCATCGCCACCGCGTTGGGTGCCAGGGCAATCGTCACCTCGCCGCTCGCGGACACCGCGATGGCTGAGACCTCCGCGGCGGCCACCAGCCGGAAGCCTCCTTGCTCCGCTCCCACCAGCGCGGCCTGTGCTGAGCCCGGCAGTGTCGAGACCCGGCTCGCCAGCGTCTGCGCCGTGCTGCCCAGCGCCGCCATCGCCAGCATCACGAAGGCCCGGGCCGCCTGCTTCCCCATCACCTCGCCGTACTTCTCTCCCGCGTCCCGGATGCCGTCGAAGGTCTCTGCCTCTTTCACCTCCGCCGCCAGCGCCCTCCAGCCCTGGATGAGACTCCACACCGTGTCCCAGCCCAGGTATGCAATCAGCGCCACCGTCAGCGTCGCCGCCACTCCCTTCGTCAGCAGCGGCTCCGGCACCAGCCACAGGCTGAAGTACACCGCTCCCGTCGTCACCAGCAGGGACACCATCGCCTCGGGGTCCACCATCCCCTCCAGCGCTTCGGCCGTCTCCTCCCACACCGAGTCCAACGCGATGCGGAAGGCCAGCGTCCGCTTGCCCTCCTCATCCAGCGTCAGTCCCCGGTCCAACAGGTGCAGACAGTCTCCGGACAGCCGCTTGCGCTCACACCAGCGTCCGTAGGCGGCCTCCAGCTCCGTGCTCCCTTGCGCCACCCGGACGCGCCCCTGGCTCGGGTCGTCCACGGACACGACGCCCAGGGAGGTCCTCGGACGCGCTGTCCCGGGATTCAACAGCCGGAGGGCTTCCCTTCCCGGCGGCGCTCCTCGCGCCAGCGTCCGCACCGCCTGCTCGAAGGTGTCCGACTCCAGCGTCACGGGCCGCGTGTCCGTGCGCGGCGTGTACTCACGCGCCCGGCCTTCTCCCGTGTCCAACCGCACCGTTCGTGACGTCGCGCAGCCCGTCACGAACAACACCCACAGCACGCACCACCCGCGCGCTGGCATGTTCGCTTCCGCTCAGCCTTGCAGCGCCACGCCCAGCTCCGCGTCTCCGTGCTTCAGCCAGGTCCTCGCCGCGGACTCCTGCCAGAAACGACGGAGGATCTTGTCCGTCCCGCTCCCGGACGCCACCCGGTTCAACTGCAACGCCACGATCTGGTTCTGCACCAGCTCCGCCACCCGCGTCACCCCGGAGCGCAACCCGTACTCCTGCACCCTCCGGATGAGGTCCGCCGCCTCCGGCGACGCCGGCCGGAACGTGCGCAGGTCCGCTTCGATCTTGATGGGCTGCCCCGCCACCTCATCCGTCGCGGCGCGCAGCTCCTCCACGAAGCGCTGCATCTCCTCCAGCCGGATGTAGCCCTCCAGCGCGAAGCTCACGATGGATTCCGCCCGGTCCACGTCGATTCGATACATCGAGGCCCCCTTCGTGAGACTGCGTCAAACCTTCTCCTCCATCCGCCCCGCGCGTGCCAACGTCCGGCGGGATGAGTCCCCTATTCAGGACTCCACTCCCACCTGCTCCCAAAGGAGGGCCAGCCCTCGCGCCGCCGCGGCCTGCCGCACCTGGCGCCGGTCCCCCTGGAACCGGTGACGCTCCACCACCGCGGCCCTCCCGCGCCGCTGCACCGCGATGAACACCAGCCCCACCGGCTTCGCCTCCGTCCCGCCCCCGGGCCCCGCGATGCCCGTCTCCGCCACCGCCCAGTCCGCCCACGAACGCTCCAGCGCTCCCGCGGCCATCGCCCCCACCGCCTCCGCGCTCACCGAGCCGTGCGCCTGCAACAACGCCAGCGGCACCCCCAACTGCTCCCCCTTCGACTCGTTCGAATACGGCACGAACGCGCGCTCCACCACCGCCGATGCCCCCGGCACCTCCGTCAGCGCCGCCGTCATCAGCCCTCCCGTGCACGCCTCCGCCAACACCAGCCGCACCCCGGCCTCACGGCACCTCGCGATGACCTTCGGCGCCAACGCCTCCAGGTCGCTCACGCGCCCTCCCCCGGCACCGCCGCCAACACCGACACCAGCACATCCCCCCGGAACGTGATGCCCACCGTGCCCTCCTCCACGCACAGCCCCACCGCCGGGTGCACGTCGCGGGGGCACACCGCCGACAGCCCGCCTCGCGGCGCGAAGCCCGCGCGCCGCAACCGCTCCCACCAGGCCAGGGCCGGCTCATGGCGCTCACACCGCTCCGACTCGTTCACCGTGCCCACGATGTCATCCACCTCCCGGCCGAAGAACCGCTTGATGGCGCGGCGCTCCGCGCTCGGGATCTCCAGCGTATCCAGCAGTTGGAACACCCGGGAGAAGTGATTCCACGCGTTCTTCAACCGCTCACGCGCCGGTGCGCGGTGATGATCCACGTGGGGCTCGCACATCACCACGCCCACCGGGCCCAGCGACGCGAGCCGCTCCAACACCGCGTCGCGCGCCTCCAGGCCCTTCGTCTCCTTCTCCGCCACGTGGTGCAGCGCGAACGCCGCGTTCACCACCAGCGGCCGGCGCACCGCTCGCAGCGCCGCCCACGTCGCCAGGTCCAGGTCCTCCACCGGCGACTCCAGCTTCACGAACTCGAGCGACAGCCCCACCTCCTCCGCCACCGCCAGCACCGCGTCGCGCGCCTCCACCAGGCTCGTGCCGCTGGGGTCCACCCCCACCACCGTCAGGTGCCGGGGCAGCGCGCCCGCCTTCGCCAGCGCTCGCAGCAGGTTGCACTCCTGCCGCCCCTGCCCGATGCCCACGTCCAGCAGCGTCACCTCCGCGTGTCCTCGCAGGAAGTCCGCGAGCAGCGCGTTCGCCACCGCGTCCGCCGCCGACGCCAGCGGCAGGTGCTTCATCAACCGCCGGAACAACTCAATCTGTGGCGCGCCGCCGTCCACCTCCGACGCCCGGTACGGATGCAGCGCCCCCGTCGCCCCCTCCAACCGGCGCGACAACGCGGTGGCGAACACCGCGTAGTTCTCGTCCTCGGGGATGCGCTCCGCATCCAACAACCGATAGAGCGAGGCCAGCGTCTCCACCGCGTCCATCGTCCGCGCTGACAACGCATGGTCCATCGCCCGGAGCAGCAGTTCGTCCTTCGGCGTGCGCATGCGCCCTCCCCGCGAAACCCTGGCCGTGGCTTCCGCTCGACATGAAAAAGTGTAACGACCGCCCAGGTCGCGGCTCCAGTGGGCGGCACCTCGGGACAGAAGGCCGTGCGCGTTCACACAGCGCGCCGCCCCTGGGGACGGAGTGGCGCGCCGCGAGGGCAATGGCGGTGTCTCGTGAGGCCCCGCGAGTCCTGGCGCCGCATCCCATGGACATCGCGTGAAAAGGCACTCCCGGGATTCGCCTCGCGGTCCGCCGTCCGGGGGGAGACTCCCCCTTACGGCGACGGGCCCGTGCGCTTCGTGCGGCTCTCCGTGGAATCCCTTACCTACGACGGCACCACCCCACCCGCTGGGTTCTATTCCCTCTCCGAATTGTCCATCTTTGAATAGTCATTGCGGGCGACCCTCCAACCCACGGAAGTTGTTCACGGGGTGGAGCCCGGGAGTTCATCCCAAACAAATAAATCAAGAAATAAAGGGCGAACCGTTCTTCTCCTGCAGCACCGCTCATTCGTGCCCGAGGAGGGCTCCAATGATTGCGCTGACCTGGACGTATGGGCAGCTCCTCAAGGGATTGACGGAGCGGGTGCGCCGGGTGGTGCTGGTGCAGGTGCTCATCCTGGCGCCGAGCTTCGGGGTGCTGGAGCTGGACCCATGGGGTCCTTCGCACCGGGGCCTTTCCCTGACACGTCTGGCGCTGTGGGGCTGCGCCGTGGGGCTGTTGTGGGCCCTGCACCGTTATGCCTTCGGGCGCTCGCGGGTGGCGTCGTGGCAGCGCGTGCTGTGGGTGACGGCGCTGTGCTGGCTGGGGCAGTGGCTGGGCGGCTTCGTCGCGCTGGAGGCGCTGCCGCGCTCGCTCCAGCAGTGGTCCGGGGCGCGGTGGATCCACGTGGGCTTCACCGTGCTGTTCTTCTGGGCGGCGACCGCGCTGCTCTACCGGCTGGCCGCGCCCCTGCCGGAGCCGGAGGCCGTTCCCGCCGCGCCCTCGGGGCCCGGGGCCGCCTCCGGCAAGAAGGGCTTCACGCGCGCGGAGCGTCCAGCGGGAGCCTGAGCCTCGCGCGGCAGCCCCGGCCGTCCGTGCGGTTCTCCAGGCGCAGGCTGCCTCCGTGCGCCTCGGCGATCTGCCGGCTGAGCGCCAGGCCGATGCCGCTGCCCTGGGGCTTGGTGGTGAAGAAGGGCACGAAGAGGTTCGCGGTGTCCGCGAGGCCGGGGCCTTCGTCCTCCACCCAGACCTCCACGGCGCCCGGCGCGTGCACCGCCCAGGAAACCCAGACACCGCCCGCGCCCCCGTCCGACAGGACCGCGTCCACGGCGTTGCGCACCAGGTTGATGAGCAGTTGCTCCAGTTGGTCGCCATCGCCAGACACGGTGAGGACGGGGCCCGGGCGCACGGCGACGGGGCGGCGCGGCTCCAGGGCCACCACGCGGCGCACCCAGGGCTCCACCTCGACGGGGCCCGGGGTGGGGGGCGGCAGGCGCGCGAGCCGCGCGTGGGCGGACATGAAGCGGGACAGGGCCTCCGCGCGGCGGGCGATGATGCCCAGGCCGTGACGGGTGTCCTCCTCCCAGTCCGTCGGGCGCGGCACCTGGGCGACGGTGTCCCGGAGGGCGTCCGCGATGGATTGGATGGGGGTGAGGGAGTTGTTGATTTCGTGGCTGAGCACGCGGACCAGCCGGCGCCAGGCTTCGCGCTCCTCTTCGCGCAATGCCAGACGCAGGTCGGTGAGCACGACGAGCTGGTGGGGCTGGCCGCCTTCGCGGAAGGTGCCTCGCCACAGCTCGTAGGGGCCGCCGTCCTGCTGCGCGAAGACGCGCGTGAGGCGGCGGGGGGCGGGGCCCTCCAGCAGGTCGCTCCAGCCGAGGGCGTCCGCGCGCTGGCCCAACAACTGCGCGCGAGGCAGGCCCACGAGCCGGGCGCCCGCGCGGTTCACCAGCTTGAGGGTGCCGGCGGCGTCGAAGGCGAGCACCGCGACGTCGATGGCCTCCATGACCTGGCCCAGCAGCGCGCCGGCCTCCATCGCGCCCAGGCGCTGCTCGCGCAGGGTGTCCCCCAGGGCGTTGACCTCCAGGAGCACCTCCCCGAGCGGATCCCCCGCGCGTCCGCCCCGGCCGCGCACGGAGTAGTCGCCCTCACGCAGGGCGGCCAGCAGGCCCGCGACGGTGTGCAGGGGCCGCACGACGCGCTCGCGGAGCGCCAGGCAGACCCCGGCGTGGACGCCCACCACCAGCACGGACAGCGTCCAGCGCACCTTGGCGGTGAAGTCCCCCGTCCACAGGAGCGCGAGCGTCACGACGACCGCGGGCAGCCCCGCGAGGACCGCGAGCCACGTCACGCGCAGGTCGTACGGCACCAGGGACCGCGGTTCGTGCGCGTCCTTGTCGTGCGCGGCGCCGCGGCTCACCTTGCGCCCTTGATGCCGTAGTACTGGAGCCGCCGGTAGAGCGCGCTGCGCGACAGGCCCAGCGCCTTCGCGGCCTCGCTCACATTGCCGTCGTGCCGGCCGAGGGAGCGCTCGATGAGGTAGCGCTCCACCTCCTCCAGCGTCATCTCCTCCAGGCGCGTGCCCGCTCCGCCCGGCGGGCCCATCCGCTTGAGCAGCAGGTCCTCCGCCTCCACGCGGTCCCCCACCGCCATCAGCAGCGCGCGCTCCACCGCGTGCTCCAGCTCGCGCACGTTGCCCGGCCACGGATACGCGATGAGCGCCTCCATGGCCCCCGGCGCCAGGTGGATGCCGGGCCGGCCGTAGCGCTGCCCCTGCGCCGCCAGGAAGTGCGTCGCGAGCAAAGGGATGTCCTCGCGCCGCTCCCGCAGCGGCGGCAACTGCACCTCCACCGTGTTGAGCCGGTAGAGCAGGTCCTCGCGGAAGCGGCCCTCCGCCGCCGCGCGGCCCAGGTCCACGTTCGTCGCGCTCACCACGCGCACGTCCACGCGCCGCGTCCGCGACGAGCCCACCGGGTGCAGCTCCCCCGTCTGGAGCACCCGCAGCAGCTTCGCCTGCTGCGTGAGCGGCATGTTCCCAATCTCATCCAGGAAGAGCGTGCCGCCGTCCGCCAGCTCGAAGCAGCCGATGCGGTCCGTCTTCGCGTCCGTGAAGGCGCCCTTCACGTGGCCGAACAGCTCGCTCTCGAAGACGCCCTCGGACAGGCCGCCGGAGTTCACCGCGACGAAGGGCCGGTCCGCGCGCGTGCTCGCCGCGTGGATGAGCCGCGCCACCACCTCCTTGCCCGTGCCGTGCTCCCCCGTCACCAGCACCGGCGCGGACGACGGCGCCACCCGCTCGATGAGCCTGCGCACCGGCTGCATCGCCCGCGACTCTCCCACCAGCGGGGAGCGCCCGCCCTGCTCGCGGCGCAGGTGCTGGTTCTCCTCCTCCAGCCGCCGGCCGCGCCTCAACGCCCGGGACAGCTCCACCTGCGTGCGCAGCGTGGCCAGCAGGCGCGTGTTGTCCCAGGGCTTCTGCACGTAGTCGCGCGCGCCCAGGCGCATCGCCTCCACCGCGCCCTCCACGCTGCCCCACGCCGTCATCACCACCACGGGCAGGAGCGCGTCCCGCGCGCGCAGCTCGCCCAGCAGGTCCAGGCCCTCACGCCCGGAGGTCGTATCGCGCGCGTAGTTCAGGTCCATCAACACCAGCTCCACGTCCTCCGCGTCCAGCGTGGCCTTCACGCCCGCGGGGGACTGCGCGCTCACCACGGTGTAGCCGTCGCGCTTGAGCAACAGGCGCAACGCCTCCAGCACGTCCGGCTGGTCGTCGGCCACGAGGATGCGGGTGGTGCGCGGGGAGGGAGCGGTGGGTTCGGACACGGGGGACGCCACGGTGAGGGACTGTGCCAGAAAGGAGGGAACTCAGTCGGCCCGGAGCGCGATGATGGGGTCCACGCGCGTCGCCCGCCGGGCAGGCAGCCACGACGCCCCCAGCGCCACCCCGGTCAAGAGCAGCGCGACCCCGCCGAACGTCCACGGGTCGGCCGCCGACACGCCATACAGCAACGACCCCAACAGCCGCGCCAGCCCCAGGGACAGGCACAGCCCCACCCCCACGCCCGTGAGCGACAGGCGCAGGCCCTGCGCCAGCACCAGCCGCAGCACGTCCCCCCGCGCCGCGCCCAGCGCCATGCGGATGCCCAGCTCCCGCGTGCGCTGCGTCACCGAGAAGGCGATGACGCCCGACAGGCCCAGCGCCGCGAGCAGCAGCGCGACGCCCGCGAACAGCCCCATCACCAGCGCGGACAATCGCCGGGGGCCCGTGGACTGGTCCATCCGGTGCGTGAGCGAGGACACGTCGAACAGCGGCAGGTCCGCGTCCACCGCGCGCACCTCCGCCTCCACCTGGGCGCGCAGGGCCTCCGGGTTCCCCGACTTCACGCGCACCGCCAGGCCCATGGACACGGATGGCAACTGCGACAGCGAATAGTACGCCGCCGGGCGCGCCGGCACGTCCAGGCCCCACTCGCGCAGGTCGTCCACGATGCCCACCACCGTGGTCCACTGCATGTCCTTGCCGTGCAGCTTCAGGCGCTGCCCCAGCGCGTCACCTTTCGGCCAGAAGAGGTCCGCGAAGGAGCGGTTGATGACCACCGCCCAGGGCGCCTCCGGCCCGTCCGAGTCCTCCAGGAGCCGGCCCTGCCGCGGGTGGACGCGCAGCGCGCGCAGGTAGCCCGGCGTGACGGCGCGGAACTCCACCGCCTTCCACAGCTCGTCCGGCTGGCGCGGACGCCCCTCGATGTCGAAGCTGTTGTCCGTGGAGCCGCCCAGCGGGAGCACGTTCGTCAGCCCCGCGGACTCCACGCCCGGCAGCGACTGGAGCCGGGGCAGCAAGGCCTGGAGGAAGGCCGCCTGCTTCGCCCGGTCCGGGTACTGCACCCGGGGCAGCGCGAGCTGCCCGGTGAGCACGCCGTCCGGCTCGAAGCCCGCGTCCACGCGCTGGAGCGCGAGGAAGCTCTTCACGAACAGGCCCGCGCCCACCAGCAGCACCAGCGCGAGCGACACCTGCGCCACCACCAGCGCCGCGCGCAGCCGGCCCGTGCGGTGGTTCCCCGTGGCGCGGGCGCCCTCGCGCATCGCCGCGTGCAGGTCCGCGCGGCTCGCCTGGAGCGCGGGCACGAGCCCGAAGAGCACGCCCGTGAGCACCGACACCCCCAGGGTGAAGAACACGGAGGCCAGGTCCAGCTTCACGTCCTGCGCGCGCGGCAGGCTGTCCCCCACCGTGGCCACCAGCGCGTCCGTGCCCCACAGCGCGAGCAGCAGCCCCACCGCGCCCGCCACCAGCGACAGCACCAGGCTCTCCGTGAGGAACTGCGCCACCAGCCGCAGCCGGCCCGCGCCCAGCGCCGCGCGGATGGACACCTCGCGGCCGCGCGACACCGCCCGCGCGAGCAGCAGGTTCGCCACGCTGGAGCACGCCACCAGCAGCACGAAGCCCACCGCGCCCCAGAGCAGCCACAGCGTCTCGCGGACCCCGCCCACCACCTGCTCCTCCAGCGACTTCACGCTCATGGACCAGCCCCACCGCCGGTACTGGTCCACCAGGTCCGCGGGGCGCGCGTTGCCCATGCGCACCAGGTCCGCGCGCGCCGCGTCCAGCGTCATGCCCGGCTTGAGCCGCGCCATCACGCTCAGGAAGCGGTTGCCGCGCCGGGACTCCTCCTGCTGCTCCGGCGTGGGCGCGAAGGGCAGCACCGCCTCCATGTCCTCCGGATGGACGCCGCCCGGCGGCAGCACGCCCACCACCGTGCGCGGCACGCCGTCCAGCCGCAGCGCCCGCCCCAGCACCTCCGGGTCCTTCGCGAAGAGGGTGCGCCACGCGGTGTCCGTGAGGATGACGACCGCGTCCAGGCCCGGCGTCTCCTCCTCCCGCGTGAAGCCCCGGCCGAGCACCGGCGCGACGCCCAGCGTGGGCAGGAACGACGCCGTGGCGGCGACGACGCGCAGGCGCCGGGGCGAGTCCCCCCCGGTGAGCGTCATGTCGTCGGGCCGGAAGGCCGCGAGCGACGCGAAGGCCTTCGTGTGCGTGGTCAGGTCCCGGTACTCGGGGACGGAGTTCGAGACCTCCTTCAGGCCGAAGGCGTCGAAGTTCGGGGCCAGAAGCACCAGCTCCTCCGGCCGCGTGAACGGCGGCGGGGTGAGCAGCACGCCCTTCACCACGCTGAACACGGCGCTGTTCGCGCCGATGCCCAGCGCCAGCGTCAGCACCGCCACCGCCACGAAGCCGGGGGCGTTCTTCAGGGAGCGCCACGCGTAGCGCAAGTCACCGAGCAGGTGTTCCATGGCCGTGTCCCCCGTCCTTCAGCGAAGCTGTTCGTCCTGCACGACGCGGCCGTCGAACAGGCTCACCGTGCGCGTGGCGATGCGCGCGTGCGCCGGGTCGTGCGTCACCATGCAAATGGTGGAGCCCGCCTTGTGCAGGTCGGACAGGAGCTGCATCACCGCCTCGCCGTTCTTCGAGTCCAGGTTGCCCGTGGGCTCGTCCGCCAGGAGGATGAGGGGGTCGCCCGCCACGGCGCGCGCCACCGCCACGCGCTGCTGCTGGCCGCCGGACAACTGCCCCGGCAGGTGCCGCGCCCGGTGCGCCATGCCCACGCGCTCCAGGGCCCGCTCCACGCGCTGCCTGCGCTCCTGCGCGGGCAGGCCCCGGTAGGTGAGCGGCAGCTCCACGTTCTCGAAGACGGTCAGGTCTCCGATGAGGTTGAAGCTCTGGAAGATGAAGCCGATGTGCTGGTTGCGCACCTTCGCCCGGTCCGTGGGCGACAGCTCCAGCACGCTGCGGCCATCCAGCAGGTAGCTGCCGCGCGTGGCGGTGTCCAACAGCCCCAGCACCGCGAGCAGCGTGGACTTGCCGGAGCCGGACGGGCCGACGATGGCCACCCATTCGTTCTGGCGGATGGTGAGCTGGATGTTGGAGAGGGCGTGCGTCTCCACCTCCTCCGTCTCGAACACCTTGGTGAGCCCGTCGAGCTGGAGCAGCGCCCTGCCCGGCACCGCGCCCGGGGCCACGGCCTTCGCCTCGCCGTCGTTCGTCATCGTCGTCATCATCGCAGCCTCACGCGCTCCACCGCATCCCACGCGGTCATGTCCGACAGCACCACCTGATCGCCTTCCGAAAGTCCCTGCACGACCTCCACCGCGTTCACCGAGCCGCGGCCCAGCTTCACCGGGATGCGCACCGCCTCGTCGCCGCCGGGCAGCAGGCGGAAGATCGCCAGCGTGCTCTCCGCCTGGGCGCCCGCGGGGCGGCCCACGGACAGCACGTCGTCCAGCCGCTCCAGCTCCACGGTGCCCTCCACGGTGAGGTCCGGCCGGGCGCCCTTGGGCAGCGTGTCCGGCAGTGACACCTCCACGCGCACCGTGCCCTGGCTGGCCGCGGGGGCCACGCGCGCGACGGTGCCCTCCACCACGCCGTTGCGCGTGTCCACCCGCGCCTTCAGGCCCGGGAGGATGTCGCGCGCCTGCGTCTCCGCGATGCGCAGCTCCGCCTTGAGCCGCTCCGGCTTGACCACCTTGGCCAGGAGCACGCCGGGCGTCACCCACTGGCCCAGCTCCAGCGGCAGCTCCTGGAGCACGCCGTCCTCGCCCGCGAGCACCTTCATGGACTCCACCTGCTGGCGGCGGAAGCGCGCCACGGCCTTGAGCCGCTCCACCTGCTCCTGCTGGGACGCGAGGCGCTGGCGCAGGCTCTGGGACATCACGTCCAGGCGCTGGCGCTCCAACTCCAGACGCTGGCCCGCCTCCCGGGCCTTCTCCTGGGCCTGGCGCGTCTCCAAGTCGCCGACGTAGGACTTCTCGAACAGGGCCGCGCTGGCCTGGGCGCGGCGGGTGGCGTCGGCGGACTCGGCGGTGAGGGTGGCCACGGTGGCCTGCTGGGACAGCCGCTGGGTCTGGAGCACCTCGCGCAGCTCCAGGAAGTCGCCTTCGGCGCTCGCGAGCTGGCGTTCGGCCTCCAGGGCCTGGAGCTGCACGTCCGGGTTGGACAGCTCCAGCAGCAGCGTGCCCGCGGTGACGGTGGCGCCGGGGCGGACGTGGATGCGCTCCACGCGGCCGGCGGTGTCGGCGGTGAGCCAGCGGATGGATTCAGGCACGAGCGAGCCGGTGCCCTTCACCTGGCGCACCAGCGGGCCGCGCTTCACCGTGTCCAGCCACACCGAGGCCCGGTCCACGGTGGGCGCGGCGGGGCGCAGCCGGGACAGGCCCACCGTCACCGCCACGAGCGCGGCGAGGCCCAGGGCGGCCAGGAGGTAGGGTTTGCGGCGGGGTGCGCGGGGCTTCGGGATGTCCACGCCCCGGGCCATAGCGAGCCGTGTGCCAGGGCTTCGAGCCGGGCCAAGCCCCTGGAAACACGAAGGTGGCGGAGGGCTGTCCGGCCGCGTTGACCGCTTGCGCGAAGCGCGCGTCCCAGGAACGGACACCGCGAAGGCGTGTGCTGGGGCTGAATAGAAACAGCGTCAGGCCGTCTGGCTGCTCGGTTCAATTCCCACACAATTTCGAGGAACACCTCATGCGCTCCACCGCTCTGCGGACGCGCGCCGGCATGCTGCTGGCCGCGACGCTGCTGCCCTTCTCCGCCTTCGCCGATGCCCTGTACCTCCAGCTCACGGAGGTGGGCAGCGAGGTGGAAGCCAGCGGATTGACGGCGAGCACCGTGGCGGAGCGCACGCGCTATGGCATTGGCGAGGCGCTGAAGAGCGCCACCACGGAGGCCATCCTGCTGGACGCCCAGCACGAGGGTTCACCCGACGTGACGGTGAGCGCGAAGGTGACGCGGGCCGGGGAGAAGTACCGGCTGACGTATCAACTGGCCACGACGCACACGCCGGTGCGCACCAAGACGCTGGCGTACGATTTCGTCAATCCCAGCCTGAGCGACAAGGGCTCGGTGGTGATGGCGCAGGCGGTGCTGGCCGAGGCCCAGAAGCTGGAGGCCGCGAGCCAGGAGACGCCGGTGGCGGCGGCGGAGGTGCCCGCCGCGGCGGGCTCGGACTCGCTGGTGTCGGAGCGTTTGAGCAACGACGCGTCCCGTTATGAGGGCATGGACGGGGACTCGATGGGGCGCGAGACGGAGAGCCCGCGGCTGCCTCCCCGGCGCGGTGGCCGGACGAACCTGGACCTGGGCCTCGCGTTGGGATTCAACAGCCCGTCCGGCATCTTTGGCGGTGAGCTGGAGTACCGGGTGGCGCCCATCCTGGGGCTCAACCTGAGCGCGGGCACGGGGGCCTGGGGCTTCCGCGTGGGTCCGGTGGCGCGCCTGTATCCGCTGGGCGAGGTGCGCACGAGCCCGTTCCTGGAGGCGGGCATGAGCTTCAACATGGGCACGACGTCGACGACCACGCTCACGATTGGCGACGAGTCGGAGGTGTACACGACGGAGAAGCTGTTCACGCCGGTGGCGACGCTGGCGGTGGGCATGCGCCAGTCGATGGGCCCCATGTACCTGGGTCTGCGCGCGGGCTGGGGCTTCCGCCTGCGTGAGGACAACTGGAACACGTCGGACGGCCGCGACCCGAACCTCCTCGACGCGCTCGATATCGGAACCAGCCAGCACGGCGGCTTCCTGTGCAGCGTCACGCTGGGCATGTCGCTGTTCTGAGGCGTCGAGGAACGCCGCGCCTGGCGTATCCCGTCCCAGGTAGGCTCGCGCGCCATGCCGGCCTCCCTGCTTGAAGTGTTCCTGGACCATGCCCGTCACGAACCCTCGCGCCCGCTGCTCTCCTTCGAGGGCACCACGTACTCGCGCGGACAACTGGCGGAGCGGGTCACCGCGTTCGCTCGCGGGCTCAAGGCCCGGGGATTGGCTCCTGGCGACCGCGTCGCGCTCTTCCTGGAGAACAGCGACGCGTTCGTCGTCACCTGGCTGGGCGTCCAGGTCGCGGGCTGCGTCGCCGTGCTCGTCAACACCGCCTACCGCCAGGTCGAGCTGGCCCACATCCTCTCCGACGCGGAGGTGAAGGTCTGCGTCACCGGGACCTCCGGTGCATCGGAGCTGGTGCCGCTGCGCGACCAACTCCCCTCCCTGCAATGGCTCATCACCGTGGAGCCGCCTCCTCCCGGACTGCCCTCCGTGGCCTTCGCGGACGTGCTCGCACAGGGCGCCGCGTCCACCGCGGCCCTGCCCCTGCCCCGCGCGGAGGACCTGGCCGTGCTCGGCTACACGTCCGGCACCACCGGCCGCTCCAAGGGCGCCATGCTCCAGCACCGGCAACTGCTCGCCAACGTGCGCGCCGTCACCGAGGCGTGGCGCTGGACCGACGCGGATCGGCTCCTGCTCACCCTCCCGCTCTTCCACACCCACGGCCTCATGGTGGGCCTGCACGGCACCCTCTTCTCCGGCGCCAGCGTGGACCTGCGCCGCCGCTTCGTCGCCTCCGAGGCCCTCACCGCCCTGCATGACGACGCGTCCCTCACCCTCTTCTTCGGCGTGCCCACCATGTACGGCCGCCTCCTGGAGGAGTCCCGCCGCACCGGCGTGACGCCGCACCCCCTGCGCCTGTGGGTCTCCGGCTCCGCCCCCTTGAGCCCCCAGCTCTGCCTGGACATCGAGGCGCGCTTCGGCGCCCGCATCCTGGAGCGCTACGGGATGACCGAGACCCTCATGAACACCACCCAGCCCTACGACGGCGAGCGCCGCCCCGGCACCGTGGGCATGCCCTTCCCCGGCCAGGAGGCCCGCGTCGTGGACGTGCGCTCCCGCCAGCCCCTGCCCCGCGGCGAGACAGGCGAAATCGAGGTCCGCGGCCCCCACGTCTTCACCGGCTACTGGCGCCGCCCGGACGCCACCGCCGAGGCCTTCGACGCCGACGGCTGGTTCCGCACCGGTGACCTGGGCGAATGGGACCCGGACGGCTTCCTGCGCATCACCGGCCGGGCCCGGGAGCTCATCATCAGCGGTGGCTTCAACATCTATCCCCGCGAAGTCGAAGAGGTCCTCACCGCGCACCCCGCCGTCGCCGAGGCCGCCGTCCTGGGCCTCCCCGACCCGGACTTCGGGGAGCAGGTCGTCGCCGTCGTCGTCCCCCACCCCGGCGCCCCCACCGACGCCCAGGCCCTGGTGGACTGGTGCCGCGAACGGCTCGCCGCCTTCAAGAAGCCCCGCCGCGTCGTCTTCACCGACGCCCTTCCCCGCAACGCCCTGGGAAAGGTCCAGAAGCACATCCTCAAGGAGCGCCTGGCTGGCGCCCAGGACACATCCACCGCCACCTGACCAACAGAACCCACACCGGCCCCTGGCCGAACTGGCGCGCGGACCTACCTTCTGCGGCGAGAGAAAATGGAGCCACCGCGTGAAGTCCCACCCCGCCCGCATCCCGTCCCTCCCACCCCGGGCCTCCGGGCCGACGGGGGTCCCGGGGCCCGTGCGAGCGGTGGAGGGGGGCCGCGCATGAAGCGGTTGCTCATCGTGGACGACGAGCTCGCCATCGTGGAGGCGCTCGAGGACATCCTGTCCCTGGAGGGCTACGACATCGTCACCGCGTACAACGGCGACGAGGGCCTCCAGCGGCTCCTGGCCTCCAAGCCGGACCTGGTGCTGCTGGACTTGATGATGCCGGTGATGGACGGCGGAGAGCTGCTGCGCCGCATCCGCGCCCACCCGGACCTGTGCGACCTGCCCGTGGTGGTGATGAGCGCGGGCCGCCTCACGGACGAGGAGCGCCGCGCCAGCTCCCACTTCCTGGCCAAGCCCTTCGAGCTGGACGACCTGCTGGGCACCCTCCAGAAGCAACTGCCCGCGGACGAGGCCCGCGCCTGAACGGCGCTCAGCCCGGCGTCGCGCGGAAGAGGACGTCCCGGTAGTACTGCAGCTCGCTGATGCTGGAGCGCAGGTCCGCGAGCGCGGTGTGCCCGCTGGGCGGCTTGCGCGGCTCCACCAGCGCCGGGTACCAGGCGCGCGTAATCACCTTGAGGCTGGTCACGTCCACCATGCGGTAGTGCAGGTAGCGGTCCACCATGGGCATGTGGTCGATGAGGAAGCGCCGGTCCGTGTGGATGGAGTTGCCCGCGAGGATGCCCTCGCCCAGGTCGCAGTAGTCCGCGATGAAGGACGTCACCTCGCGCTCCACCACGCGCAGGGACGACGTGGACGCGCGCACCTTCTCCAGCAGGCCGTTCTTCGTGTGCATCTCCCGCACGACGGGCTCCATGCGCTGGAGCATCTCCTCCGGCTGCCAGACGACGCGCTCGAACTCGCCCAGCGGCCGCAGGTCCGGGCCGGTGACGATGATGCCCACCTCGATGATGCCGCAGGTATTGGGGTCCAGCCCGGTCATCTCCAGGTCGAGCCACACGAAGCGGATGTCACGGGAAGCCATGTCCGGAAGGGTCCTGGTCGCGAAGAGGGAAACGTCCCTATAGCAGCCCGGAGCCCCGGTGCATCCCTCGCGTGGACGAATCCGCCCGCCGCGCCCGCCTGCCTCCCTAGAAGTCCACCAGCGCCTCGGCGGTCCACACGCCCTCCGGCCCCTGGCGCACGGACACCTGGGTGAACGACGCGCCCGTCAGCGCCACGTGGGTGCCGTGGCGCGCCTGTCCCGCGCGCTCGCCGAAGCCGTGGCCGAAGAGGTTCAGCCCGTCCAGGCGCACCACGAAGCACTGGAAGCGCAGGCGCCGTCCGCCGGCCATCGCGCCCACCACCGCCCGCAGCCAGTCCGCGAGCAACTGGTCGTGGTCCGCGGACTGGCAGTCCACCTCCAGCTCCTCGTGCGCCTCCACGCTGCGCGGGTCCGTCACCAGCGCGCAGAGTCCCAGCGCCGCCATCTCGAAGGCCTGCTCCATGGAGCGGCCCACGCCCCGCACCCCGAGCAGCTCATCGTGCGTGAAGTGCTCCCAGTGCGTCCGGGGCCTGCGGTCTTCCGCGTGCACGGTCTCCACGTCCATACGTCCTCCTCCTGTCCTCGTCGTCGCCTGCTTCCCAATCCACGCCCCCGCGTCAGAACCACCACCCGCCCGCCACGTCCGGCGCCGGGCCCTGCGCCCGGGCGGGGCTGGCCTCCCGGGCGCGGGTGAGCCAGCGCCGCAGCTCGTCCTGGCTGAGCGCGGGGAAATTGTCGTAGGCCTCGGAGACCTCGCGCAGCGCGGGGTCCAGCGTCAGCGCGTGCACCGCGTCCGCGCGGCTCCGGATGAGCTCCAGCGAGCGCGGCGTCGCCACGCCCACCGCCACGACGCGCTGGCGCGCGCCCTGCTGCTTGAGCGCCAGGAGCGCCGCGGCCATGGTCGCGCCCGTCACCATCCCGTCGTCCACCAGCAGCGCCAGGCACCCGCGGATCCTCGGCGTGAGGCCGCCGCGCAACTGCCGCGCCTGCCGCTCCACGTCGTCCACCTCGTCGCGCACGAAGCGCTGGAGCATCTCCCCGGACAGCTTCGCCTGGAGCACGGCCTGGGGGTCCAGGTACAGCCCGCCGCCCTCCGTCACCGCGCCCAGCGTGAGGCGGCCCCCCGGCACGCGCAGCCGGCGCGCCACCCACAGGTCCAGGGGGGCCCTCAACCCCCGGGCCACCTCGTACGCCACGCGCAGCCCGCCGCGTGTCAGCCCCAGGACGCACACGTCCCCGGAGCGGTAGGGCGTCAACACCCCCGCGAGCTTCTGTCCCGCCTCCGCCCTGTCCCGGAAACGCATTGGCCAGCCTCCACCCCCGGAAGGTGGTCTTCCCTCCGGAGTGTGTCGGCGGAGGCACGTTCAGTGGCTCTCCTGTCGGCATGCCCGGGGGGCCAGGGCACCGCGAGCACCTCCCGCGCTAGGGTGTCCCCCCATGACGCCCATCGCCCTCGTCGTCGGCAGTGCCAGTCCCCACCTCGGCCGTGCGCTCGCCCAGGCGTTCGGCGCGGAGCCGGTGGGAGTGAAGCGGGAGCGCTTTCCGGATGGAGAGCTGCACATCGAGGTGCCCCCGGAGGAGGTGCGCGGCCGCCGCGTCGTCATCCTCCAGTCCTCCGCCCCGCCCGTGGGGGAGAACCTGATGGAGCTGCTGCTGCTCGCGGACGCGTGCTGGCGGGCGGGCGCGGCCTCGCTGGAGGCGGTGATTCCCTACGTGGGCTACGCGCGCCAGGACCGGCGGGCGCGGCCGGGCGAGCCCCTGGGCGGACGTCTGGTGGCCGACATGGTGTCCCACGGCCGCTTCACGCGCGTGTTCACCGTGGACCTGCACAACCCGGCGCTGGAGGGCTGCTTCGGCGCCCCGCTGGAGCACCTGTCCGCGCTGCCGCTGCTGGCGGACGCGCTGCGCCCCCACGTCACCGACACGACCGTGGTGGTGGCGCCGGACCTGGGCGCGGTGAAGCGGGCGGAGGCGCTGGCGAAGCTGCTCGGCCGCCCGTGGGCGGTGGTGCACAAGGCGCGGCTGAGCGGCAAGGACGTGGAGACACTGGGCCTCCTGGGCCAGGTGCGCGGCATGCGCCCCATCCTGGTGGACGACATGGTGTCCACCGGCGGCACGCTGGCCGCAGCGGCGAAGGAGCTGAAGGGCGAGGGCTGCGTGGACGACTTCATCCTCGCCACCACGCACGCCCTGCTGGTGGGCCCCGCGCTGGAGCGCCTGCGCGGCGTGCCCGTGAAGCGGCTGTTCAGCACGGACAGTGTGGAGCACCGGGAGGACCTGCCCTTCCCCCACCAGGTGGTGACGCTGGCCCCGCTGCTCTTGCGCGCACTGCGGCCCGACGCGCGTTAGGCTGCCCGGCCATGTCCGACACGCTTCTGACGCAGCTCGACGCAGGGGTCTTCTCCGTCACCTTCAACCGGCCGGAGAAGAAGAACGCCTTCACCCACGCCATGTACGAGGCCGCCACCGCCGCCCTCCAGGAGGCGGAGCGCCGCGACGACGTGCGGGTGGTGCTCCTGTCCGGCGCGGGCGGCGCGTTCACGGCGGGCAACGACATTGGCGACTTCCTGGAGCACCCGCCCACGGGCGAGGACAGCGCGGTGTTCCGCTACCTGCGCGCCCTGGCCGGGCTGAGCAAGCCCGTGCTCGCGGCGGTGGAGGGCGCGGCGGTGGGAATCGGCACCACCATGCTCCTGCACTGCGACTACGTGGTGGCCGGGGAGAAGGCGCGCTTCAGCATGCCCTTCGTCAACCTGGGCCTGTGCGCGGAAGGCGCCAGCAGCCTGCTCCTGCCGCGCGCGGCGGGCTTCGCGCTGGCGTCGGAGCTGCTGCTCTTCGGGGACCCGTTCGACGCGGCCACCGCGCTGCGCGCCGGCATCATCAACAAGGCCGTCCCGGAGGCGCAGTTGAAGGACGTGGCCACCGAGCGCGCCCGCGCCCTGGCCCAGCGCCCCGCCCAGGCGCTGAAGGTGACCAAGGCGCTCATCCGCGGCCCGCTGCGCGAGCAGGTGGACGCCGCCCTCAAGCGCGAGGGCGCCGAGTTCGTCCAGCGCCTCGGCTCCGACGAGGCCAGGGAGGCCTTCATGTCCTTCATGTCGCGCGGCCGGAAGTAGCCCTCCCCGCCGCGACGAAGGCCTCCCTCCCGGGTCCGCGTGCCTGTCACGCGGACCCGGTGTCGTTCCAGGGACGGACTACCGGGGCGCGGGCGGCGCCTGCGGCGTCTGGGCCGGCTTGCCGGACAGGAAGGCCCCGATGCTGGCGCCCTGGGCCTCCTTCAGCGCGATGCACTGGTCGACGATCTCCAGCACCTGCCGCAGCACGCGGTCGGCGCCGGGCTCCCGGGCCACGCGCGGCTCGAAGAAGGCGGCCACCTCCTGGCGCCTGGACGCGTCGCAGTAGCCGGCGCCCAGGTACGGCAGCCGGGACGCCATGCCGTCCGGCAGCAGGCCCGGCTTGCCGTCGGTGCCCACCAGCGTGTCGTAGTGCGCCTTCAGGAACTCCACCGCGGTGTCGCGGGTGCGCGGGTCGCGCGACGCGCCCATCAGGAGCCACAGGTTCTCCCGCAGGTCCTGCTTCGGGTCGAGCAGCAGCGCCAGGTTCACCTTCACGAGCTCCGGGTCCGTGGTGTGGGACAGGCCGCCCAGCAACTGCTGGCGCTGGTAGCGGCTCTGCTCCGCGCGCAGGGCCTCCATCAGCTTGCCGTGCAGGGCCGCGTCCCCGTGCTCCACGGCGATGGCCAGCACCGCGCTCACGACGTCCGGCGCCACCGCCTTGCGGTCCTTGAGCCACGCCTCCGCCAGCGTGCGCGCCTCCGCGACGAGCTTCGGGTCGTTGCCCTCGTTGCCGGCGAGCTCCAGCAGGCGGGGGCGCAGCAGGCGCAGGTCCTCGCTCTCACCGGCGCGCGGCTTGAAGCCCAGCTTGCGCGCGCGCGGCCCGAAGGTGTCGCGCACGTAGCGGGCGCGGTCCGCTTCCTGCGCCTGCGTGAGCAGCCGCGACGACACCAGGTCCATCAGCTCCAGGCCCGCCTCCAGCACCTGCCGGTCCGGGTCCTGCGCCACGCCGGTGAGCAGCGGCAGCGCGTCCGCCGCGGGCATCAGCCCCGCCTGCGCGAGCGCCAGCGAGTCACTCAAGAGCACCACCCGCTCCGCGCGCGACAGCTTCGACAGGCCGGACTTCATCAGCCGGGCCCGCGTGTCGTCCGCCAGGCGCAGGCGGTAGTAGCCCGCGCCGTCCGCGTTGGGGAACACCCACGCCGGGCACGCCTTCGCCTCCGGCAGCTCGACCTCCGCCTTCGCCTCCGTCATCAGCGTGCACGCGGTGGCGTCCTTGCCCGCGCCCGGGTACTTCACGCACACCGGCACCTTCCACGACTGCGCCCCCGGGGCCTTGGAGCCCAGGCGCACGTAGCGCTCCTGGGCGAGCGCCACGCGCGGCTTGCCGCCGTCACACAGCAGGGTCGCGGTGATGAAGGGCGCGCCCGTCTGGTCCAGGAAGCTGTTCATCACCTGGGCCACGTCCTTGCCGGACTCGGCGGCCAGCGCGTCCAGGAAGTCCTTCGCGGTGGCGTTCTTCCCCGCGTGCGCGCGGATGTAGCGCTGGATGCCCTTCTGGAAGACGTCCCGGCCCAGCCACGTCTCCGCCATGGCCAGCACCGCGCTGCCCTTGCCGTAGGTGATGCCGTCGAAGGCGTTCTCGATGTCACCCGCGTCCTGGATGGGCTGGCGGATGAAGCGCGCGGCCACCAGGCTGTCCGCGTCCAGCGCGCCGTTGCGGTCCTGCACGCGCTCCACCGGCGCGTCCCACGTGGGCTGCCAGGACTCCACGATGCGCGGGGTCATCCACGACGCGAAGGACTCGTTGAGCCACAGGTCGTCCCACCACGCCAGGGTGACCAGGTCGCCGAACCACTGGTGCGCCAGCTCGTGCACCTGCACGTTGGCGAACGCGCGCTGGCGCCAGACGGCGTCCTCCTCCGGCTTCGCCAGGGCCAGGCGCGAGTTGAACGTCACCAGGCCCGGGTTCTCCATGGCGCCGGGCATCAGCGGCACCGCGAGCACGTCCAGCTTCTCGTACGCGTACGGGATGCCGAAGTACGCCTCCAGGCGCTCCAGGATGTCCGGCGTCACCTTCGCGGCCCAGGCCGCCTCGCTCGCCCGGCCGCGCGGCGTGATGATGCGCGTCTTCACCTGCTTCTGCCCCGCGTCGCGCGCGGGCAGGAAGTCGAACGGGCCCACGCCGAAGGCGATGAGGTAGCTGGGCAGCGGCTGCGTGGGGGCGAAGCGGAAGATGCGCCAGCCGTCCGCGCCCTTCTCCTCCGCCAACTGCGGCGTGTTGGTGACGGCCACGTTGCCTTCCGGCACGTGGAAGGTGAGCTGCCACGGCACCTTGAAGCCGGGCTCGTCGAAGGACGGGAAGGCGCGGCGCGCGTCCAACGGCTCGAAGTGCGTGTAGATGTACCAGTCGCCGCCCTCGTTGACGCGGAAGGCGCCGGAGTTCTCGCGCTCGGACGCGGTGCCCGTGTACGCGAGGCGCAGCTTCGCGCCGCCCACGGCCAGCGGCTTCTCCAGCGTCAGGCCCAGGAGGTCCTCGCCGGCGGAGGACGCCTTGAGTTTCTGGGTGACGCCCCCCTGCTCCAGCGTGGCCTCCTTCACGGCCAGGTCCTTGCCGTGCATCCAGATGACGTTCGTGGCCCGGGCCACCTCCAGCGTCACGTCGACGGTGCCCTCGAAGGCCTCCGCCTTCGGATCCATCTTCAGGACGATGGCGTACTTCGTGGGCCGCACGTCGTCCGGCAGCCGCAGTTCGGGAGGCTTGGGCGCGGTGGCTGCACTGAGCTCGGAGACAACGGGGGGCGTTTCAACGGCACCGGGAGCGGGAGCGTTGCCCTGTCGGGCACCACATGCCGCAAGGAAGGTTGCGGTGGCCAGGGCCACCGGACGGAGCAGGTTGGGCATGGCCGCGCAGTGTGGACCAGAGCAGCCTGGCAAGGTAGCGACGCGCGCGCGGTGCGTGGCCTTGCTGTCAGGTCGTGTTCGCGGTGGAGTGCGCGGCCGTGTCCGCTCCCCTCTCCTCGCATCCGCTGCCACCGCAAACGAACACCCCTCCCGAGGGGAAAAGGCCGCCGGAGCACCTGCGCCGCATCATCGGCTCGCCGCCGGGCCCCCTCGTGGCGTTCCTGACGCGCGGCGTCTGGGCGTTGCTCACCACGCTGTCACCGAAGGCGCGGGACGCGCTCGCTCGCTTCGTGGCGAACCTGGCCTACACGCTGGGCATCCGCCGCAAGGTGGCGCTGGACAACCTGGCCCACGCGATGCCGGAGAAGAGTGAAGCCGAGCGCCACGCCATCGCGCGGGGCGCGTACCTCACCATGGCGCGCGTGGTGGTGGAGTCCCTGCCGTCCGGGGACCGGATGACGCCGGACTGGGACCAGCAGGGCATCGAGGGCGAGGAGGCGTTCGCGGCGCTGAAGGCGCACGTGGCCACGGGCAAGGGCGCGCTGCTGGTGACGGCGCACTTCGGCAACTGGGAGCTGGTGGGCCAGATGCTGATCCGCTGGGGCATCCCGCTCAACGCGCTGGTGCGTCCGCTCAAGGGCGCGCTGAACACGCGCATCGCGGAGAACCGGCTGGGCGCGGGCGCGGGGCTCATCTACCCGAAGGGCGCGATTCAAGAGATTACGGACGCGGTGAACCGCGGCGAGTCCGCGTACATGCTGCTGGACCAGGCGCTGCCCGCGAAGTCCGCGGTGTTCGTGCCCTTCTTCGGCCGGCTCGCGTCCACGACGCCCGCCATGGCGGTGGCCGCCGAGCGCACGGGCGTGCCGGTGTTCGTGGTGATGGGCGTGCGGCCTCCGGGCCCCGGCGCGCGCTACAAGCTGGAGGTGGAGGGCCCCATCCTCCCGCCCACGCCCGGCGAGTGCGCGGACCCCATCACCGAGCACACCGCGCGGGTCACCGCCGCGCTGGAGCGCGCCATCCGCCGCCACCCGGAGCAGTGGCTGTGGCTGCACCGCCGCTGGAAGGTGCAGCCCCCGGCGCTCGCGACGGCGCCCGCGCCCGGCCTCACGGAAGGCACTCCGCCGAAGTAGCCCGCGCTACTCCACGACGACGCGGCGCAGGTGCGCGCCCAGGCGCGTCACCAGCTCGTAGTGGATGGTCTGCGCCCAGCCGGCCAGGGACTCGGCGGACACGGACTCCTCACCGTCGCGCCCCAGGAGCGTGGCCGTCACCGGGCGCTCGTCGGCGGTGGCGCGCGTCACGTCCACCATCAGGTGGTTCATCATCACGCGGCCCAGCACCGCGCACCGCCGCCCGTTCACCAGCACGTGCGCCTTGCCGGACGCGAGGCGCGGGTAGCCGTCGTAATAGCCCACCGGCAGTACGGCGATGCGCGTGGGCTCCGAGGTCCGGTACGTGCAGCCGTAGCCCACGTACGCGCCCGCCGGCAGCCACTTCACCACCTGGCTCTTGCACCGCCACGACAGCACCGGCTTGAGCACCGGCAGCTCGCCCAGCACCAGCCGCGCGGACAGCCGCGTCTCCGGCGAGGGCCACAGGCCGTACAGCGAGATGCCCACGCGCGCCGCCTCGTAGCGCGCCCGGGGCAGCACCAGCGCCGCGGCGCTCGCGGCGATGTGCCGCTGCAACGGCTTCGCGGGCCTCAACTGCGCGGCCAGGTGCCCCAGCGCCGTCTCGAACGCGTCCAACTGCGCCAGCGCGTACGCCTGCTCCGTCACGTCCTCCGTGTTCGCGAAGTGGCTGAGCACGCCCACCGGCTCGAACACGTCCGGCGCCTCCGCGAGGAACGCCGTCTCGCGCGGCAGTTGATCCAACGTGAAGCCCTCGCGGCCCAGGCCCGTGTCGATGTGCACGTGCACGCGCAGGGGGCGCGGCAGGTTCGCCGCGCGCAGGGCCGGCACCGCGTCCGCCCAGGAGCGGTCCGCCACCACCACGTCGATGCCCTGGCGCGCCAGCACGACGGCCTCCTCCGGGGCCACCGCGCCCAGCACCACCACCTGCCGCGCGGGCAGGCCGTGCGCGGACTCGTGCGCGCGCACCGTGAGCGCGTCCTGCGGCGCGATGAAGTAGAGGACGTCCACGCCCGCGTGCACCACGGGCAGCACCTGGGCCAGGCCGTGGCCGTAGGCGTTGCCCTTGAGCACCGCGCCCAGCGCACGGGGGGTGGGGCCGGTGGACTCCAGCGCGCGGAACGCCGCCACGTTGTGCCGGAGGTGGGACGCGCTCACCTCCAGCCACGAGGAGTACACCGCGTCACCAGGCCCGGCCCCGAGCCCCACACCGACTTCTCCCACGTTCACACCTCCGCGCCTGCCCATGTTGCCTGACGCCTCTACCAGCAAAGCGCGGGCCATGGGCGGCCGTGGCCGGCGGGCCACGGGGGCCGCATGCCACTCGGGCGGACGAGGGCGGAAAAAGGGGGGCCACCCCGCACGGCCAGGGGGGCGTGCACGGGTGGACACGCGCGGCGAGGGAGCGTGTCCCGGGGGACACCTGACGGGTGGGAGCCTCCGCGCGACATGTCGGGTGACCCGGCGGCGCGACAGGGGCCGGTGGTAGTGTTCCCTGCCGTGGCCGCACCTGAATTGCCCCTAGCCCAGGCTTTCATGACCGCCCGAGGAAAGACGGAGCCGGCAGGCGCCCTCTCCGTCCTCCAGGAGCGGCTGGCCCAGGCCCTGGACGCGGCCCGTCAATCGTGGCCGGACATCCCCCTGGAGGGGCCGCGCTTCGCGGCGCACCTGGCGCGGCTGGTGCCCGCGGACGGCCACGAGGACGCCTGGGGCCGGCTGCACATGGCGGACGTGTACCTGGCCCGGGCGGCGGCGGACGGGGTGCCGGCGGCGCTGGCCACGTTCGAGGAGCGCCTGATGCCGGAGGTGGACGCGGCGGTGGCGCGGCTGAAGCTGCCCCCGGCCGGGCTGGACGAGGTCCGGCAGGCGCTGCGGCAGCGGATGCTGGTGGGCAGCGCGGAGGCCCCGGCGCGGCTGGCGGCGTACCCGGGCACGGGGCCGCTGGCGGGCTGGGTGCGCGCGGCGGCGCTGTGGCTGGCGCTGGACTGGCAGCGGCAGCGCTCCGGGCAGGCGCAGTCGGAGGACGGCGACCTGTCCATGCTGGTGGCGCCGGGGGACGACCCGGAGCTGGCGTACCTCAAGCAGACGTACCGCGCGGAGTTCAGCGCGTCGTTCCAGGCGGCGCTGGCGGCCCTGTCCGCGCGGCAGCGCAACTTCCTGCGGCTGAAGTACCTGGACGGGCTGGGCATCGACCAGTTGGGCGCGCTGTACGGCGTGCACCGCTCCACGGCGGCGCGGTGGGTGGTGGGCGCGCAGGAGGAGCTGCTGGACGGGACGCGGCAGCGGCTGACGGAGCGGCTGCGGCTGACGCGCTCCCAGTTGGACAGCGTGCTGCGGCTCATCTCCAGCCAGTTGGACGTGAGCCTGAGCCGGCTGTTGCGCACGCCCTCCGAGTAACGCGGCGCGCGACGCCCCGTCCCCAGGCGAGGCGTCCGAGAATCCCGGCGGGGCATCCGGGGCCAGTGCGTTAAAGAGGGGAGAGATGCGAACGCTCTTCATCGGAGATGTGCACGGCTGTTCCAGCGAGCTGGACGCGCTCCTGAAGGCGTGTGACTGGACGCCCGGCGACCGGGTGGTGCTGGTGGGCGACCTGGTGGCGAAGGGGCCGGACTCCGCGGGCGTGGTGCGGCGGGCGCGCGAGCACGGCTTCCAGGCGGTGAAGGGCAACCACGACGCGCACGTGCTGCGCTGGCACGGGGGCCACGCGTCCAAGGGCAAGAAGCTCAAGCCGGAGCACCGGCAGGTGCTGGACACGCTGACGGCGGCGGACTGGGCCTGGATGGGGACGCTGCCCTCCTACCTGCGCTTCCCGGACCTGAACGCGCTGGCGGTGCACGCGGGGCTGGTGCCGGGGGTGCCGCTGGAGGAGCAGCGGGAGGAGTTCCTCTTCAACCTGCGCAGCATCGCGGCGGACGGGACACCGTCGAAGCGGCTGGAGGCGGGCGAGCCGTGGGGCAGCCTGTGGCAGGGCCCGGAGCTGGTCATCTTCGGCCACGACGCCATGCGCGGCCTGCAGCGGCACCCCTTCGCGGTGGGCCTGGACTCCGGCTGCGTCTACGGCGGCAAGCTCACCGCGTACGTCCTGCCGGAGGGGCGGTTCTACTCCGTGCCCGCGGCCCGCGCGTACATGGCGCTGTGAGGCGCCGCGGGCCCCGGGCCTCGCGCCCCCGCTACGCCGTCAGGGCCGCCAGCCGCTCCTGCACGCTGGCCCGGTCCTCCGCCTCCGGCGCCATGTCCAGGTAGGCGCGCAGGTCGGACGCCGCCTCGTCGCGCCGCTTCAGCTCCGCGAGCACGATGGCCCGGTTCGTATAGAAGTCCGCGACGGTCGGGGCCAGGGCGATGGCCGCGTTGAGGTCCGCCAGCGCCTCCGGCAGCCGCTGCTGGGAGTAGTGGAGCAGGGAGCGGTTGGCGAGCACCGTCGGCTGGGACGGCTGGAGCGCGAGCGCCCCCGAGTAGTCGGCGATGGCCGCCTCGACGCGCCCCAGCTCCTCGTGGGCCTGGGCACGGCCCAGCAGGGCGAGCAGCCGGGAGGGCTCCAGGTCGAGCGCGGTGGAGTACGCCTCCGCGGCCTCCTCCATGCGCCCCATGGCCCGCAGGCACTGGCCCCGGTTGATGTGGACCTCCGCGTACGGCGGGCTCAACTGGAGCGCCCGCTGGAAGTCCTCCAGCGCCTCCGCGTAGCGGCGCCCGCGCATCAGCAGGCTCCCGCGCTCGTTGAAGTACTCGGAGTAGTCCGGGTCCATCTGGATGGCCGCGGTGTAGTACTCGATGGCCTGCGCGTCCGAGCCGAGCCCCGCCAGCACCTGCGCGATGTTGTAGAGCAGCACGGAGCGGTGGAGCCGGTGGCGCTCCGGGTGCAGGTGCGACTCCAGTTGCTGGAAGCCGGCCCTGCACAGCTCGATGGCCTCCTCGGAGCGGCCCTGCCGGTGGCGGACGAACGCCAGCGCGTTGCGGTTGAAGACGCGCAGGAAGATGCGCTCCTCCTCCGGGATGTCCGCCGCGTCGATGTCCTCCAGGCCCAGGTCCAGGTAGTGCTCGGCGCGCTCCAGGTCCGGCCGGGCCAGGAACCGCCCATGCAGCATGCCCAGCGTGTAGTGGAGCTTGGTGCGGATGAGCGGGGAGGTCCGCTGGGCGCCCACGCGCGTCGCCAGGGCCAGGATGGCATCCGTGTTCCGGTGGGCCGAGTAGCTGTTGAACAAGAGGCCAATCACCGTCCAGTACGACCCCGGCGCGTCCTCCGCCATCCGCTCCGCCTGCTCGCGCAGGGGCTCGCCGTAGTGCAGCGCGTCCGAGTACAGCCCGTAGTGGCTGGCCAGCCGGAACGCCGTCACGCGGGCCTCGAACAGCGGCGCCTCACGGCCGCTCGCCTCCCACAGCCGCAGCAGCTCCGGCAGGCGCATCTCCAGCGCGATGGGGTCCTCCCGCAGCTCGGCCTCCAGCGCCTCCGCGCGCCGGGAGGCCTCGTCCGGCGCCAGCGCGGCCGGCGCCGCTTCCCGGGGGAAGTCCTCGCGCACATGGTGGATGGGGACCGTGCGCGGCAGCCGCGCCATCAGCGGCTCCGCCTGCCCCGGCGCCACCGCGAGCACCAGCCGCAGGCCCAGCGGCGCGGCGCGGCGGCGCAGCAGCTCCAGGTAGAAGTGCTGGACCAGCTTCCCCGCCTGGTCGAACGCATCACACAGGATGACCCAGGGCGCCGGCGGCGCGTGCCGCTTCCAGGCGGCCATCAGGTCGATGAGCCCGTGGGAGATGCGGAAGACGCGGTCCGCCGGGAAGTTGCGGACCTTCTCGTGGCTGAGCGCGCCGTCCGTCAGCGTGGTGTGGCGCGCCTTCATCTCCCGGCGCAGGGAGGGCAGCACCGCGAGCAGCTCGTAGTCGTGCTGGACGAGCAGCCCGGGCGCCTCCTCGCGGAGCGCGGGGATGCTCGCGGCCAGCAGGTCCCGCAGGCCCGCCCACGGGCCGCCCCAGGCCATGTCGCCGTTCGTGGACCAGACGCGGGCGCCGCCGCGCCCGGCCTCGTCGGCCCACCGGGCCAGCAGCGCCTGTCGCCGGGCACCGGGCTCGCACTCCAGCAGCAGCACGGACGGGGACTCCATCACCACCGGGAAGACGTCGTTCGCTCGTGTCATGGTCACTCCAGCGCCACTGTCTGGGAAAGCGCCGCCGCGGCGCGCTTGCGGCCGGAGCGGTCCCGCGCGATGCCGCGCAGCCACAGGAAGAGGCCCACGCCCAGCGTGCCCAGGCCCACCGTGCCCAGCACCAGGGCGTCCACCACCGCGTAGACGTGGTCCCCCGGTGAAGCCAGCGCGTGGTGGATGGAGCGGACGTAGGCCAGGGCGACGGGGAGCTGGACGCCGAACAGCAGGGCGAAGGCCAGCAGCCGCCCCAGCACCCAGAAGCCCGCGTAGACATGGATGACCCGGCGCTCGGCCGGGGGCACCGCCTCCAGGGGGTCCCCCTCTGGAGGGCGGGAGCGCAGCAGCCCGCGCACCCGGTGCTTGAGCAGCGCCTCCGTGTCCCCCATCAGGTTCTTGCACCCGAACAGGTTGACGAAGACGCAATACATGTCCGTGCGGAGGAAGAACTGGAACTGCCACAGCACGCGGAACGCCAGCATCAGGAGCGACGCGCGCAGCAGCCACTGCGTCTGCAAGGCCAGGGACACCCAGCCCTGCGCCTGCGCGAAGAGCGTCAGCAACGACAGGGCCATGAGGACCAGGTCCAGCAGCGGGCCCGCCAGGAAGGGCAGGTAGCGCTGGCGCCGGGGGATGCCCCAGACCCCGGTCATGTCCGTCTCCGCCACCAGGATCCACAGCCGGTGGCTGATGCCCAGCCGGCACGGCACGCCCACGGCGCGCGCGGCCACCAGGTGCGCCATCTCATGCAGGAAGAGCATCCCGTAGTTCAGGGCCAGCAGCACCAGCAGGGTGACCGTCATGTGCTGGGACACGGCCAGGGACGACCAGCCGGGGAGGATGGAAGGCCGCAGCACCACCGAGGCCACCGCCGCCATGATGAGCGCGCCATAGGCCCCGAGCGCCCACGGTCCGAAGAGCGCCTGCGCGAGCCCCCGGGGAAAGCCCGCGAAGTGGTAGCGCACCGGATCCGTCCGCGGCGCGGACTCCGGAGGCGGCTGCGCCGTCACGGCGCGCGTCGCGTCGCGCAGGAAGCCCCGCGGCTCCAGCGCTTCAATCAACCCCTGCGCATCAGGCACTTCGCCGTACTTCGAGACGTAGAAGGCCTCCGCCTCCGCCAGCGTCCTTCCTTCGCGCAACTGGTCGAGGAGCTCCACGGCATCCGGAGGAAGCGCCAGGAAGACGCCCTGCGCCGGCAGGCCGATGATGACCTCTCCGCCCTCCTGCTGCCGGGTAAAGGCAGCCACGATGAACGTCGACGTCGCGGCGTAGTGGCTCACACCCGGCCCCCGTGGAGCAGCGCGAAAGGGAACTCCAACCCGGCATGGAAGGAATGGGGGTCCACCCTTCCATCCCGGTCACAGAAGAGACTAGTTGGCGCCGGCGCCCGTCAGGATGCACCAGATGTCGTAGTAGGCGGCGGTCGTCTTCACGGTCTCCATCTCGCGGATGGTGAACTTCTTCATCGCCGGCTGCGTCGAAGTGCTGTTCATGAGACTCTCCTGGATTGGCTTTCGGGCCACGATGGCGCCGTGCCGATATCGAGAATAGTCTCATCAAATCACAAGTCAATAACAGCCATGAGATATACTCAAACAGGGGAAATGCTGGATTGACGCAAGGAATTGTCGGCCCGCGTCAGTCACATCCGCCCGGACCCGCCAACGTCAATCCAGACCCGGTGTCACACGGCCCCATTCCACGCCGTCTGGTGAGGGATTGCGGGGAGGAGACCCGGGCTGGAGAGGAATTGATGGGTTCACGCCGGACCTCACTGTGAGGGCCGTGGGTGCCTTCCGCATGCACCCGGGGCTCTGGCATATTCCATGGAGGTCATCTTTTTCCGGGAGGAGTTCAACATGGTCCGCACCTCGAGCCTCTTCAGCGCCCTGCTCCTCCTGAGCGCCTGCCAGAAGCCCCCGGAGGCCTCCCCGGCCGCGACCGCCGCCGCGCCGGTGGCCGCGCCGGTGAAGGTGGCGCCGTTCTCGCTGTCGGCGCTGCGGGACGTGGCGCCGTCGGGCTGTACCTGGCTGCGGTTGGAGTCAGACGGCAGACGCAGGGCGCTCGTCACGGTGGACGCGGCGTGCGACGGGTTGCAGCTCGCGTGGAGCCCGGACGGCAGGCACGCGGCGGTGCGCGACCCGGCCGGCAGCGCTCGGGGGCCCGGGCGGGTGTGGATGGTGGACCTGTCGTCCGGACAGGGCTCGGCGCAGCTCCTGCCGGAGGAGGGGCTGACGGGCGCGGTGGGGTTTGATTCGGTGGGGCGGCTGGTGGCGTTGACGGCGCACACGGGCGAGCTGGTGCGGCGTGACGACGTCTTCCTCTTCGAGGGCCGGCGCATCCCCATCCCGGAGCTGGACGAGGGCGCGGGGCTCGCGCACGCGTACCGGTTGGAGGCGGGGGCGTGGAAGCGCATCGAGACGGTGGCCACGCGCGGTGACGCGGACGCGGTGTTCGCGCTCGCGACCACGGAGATGCTGGTGTCGTCCACGGTGGCCGGGGACGTGGACGCGCTGGCGGCGCAGGGCCTGGATGAGGGCAGTCAGGACGCGGCCCGGCTGGACGCGGTGGTGCCCGAGCGGGGGCACGACGTGTTCGGCGGCTGGGCGCGCGTGGAGTCGCGCGGCGGTCCGCTGTTCGCGTGGCAGACCGCGGGTGAGCAGACCGCGCTGATGATGCCGGTGCGCTGGGAGGTGGAGGACGGCCACCTGGGCGAGCCCGAGGGACTCGCCCTGCCCGCCCACAGCCCCGTGCGGGCGCTGGCGCGCGGGGACCTGCTGCTGCTCGCGGGCGAGACGCAGGCGCGCGTCTACGACCTGGGCTCGCGGCGCCTGGCGGCGTCCTTCGACGGCTTCCGGAGCGTGCGCTTCTGGCCGGAGCCGGGCTCGAGGGTGCCGCGCGGAGCCACGGCGGCGTCCGGTCAACCGTAGGCGCGCGAGCCGCTCCTCACATCTGCCCCGTGCTCTTGAGGGCCGCGAGCACGATGGCGCCGTAGACGCCACCGCAGAGGCAGCAGGAGAGCACGGGCACCAGGAGCGCGCCCGCGAGCGCCGTGCCCCAACTGGTGCGATGCAGCGTGCGGTAGGTGAAGGCGCGCAGGCCCATGGCCCAGAAGGGCGCGGCGTACACGGCGACGAAGGGAATGACGCCGACGATGTACGGAGCCTGGGACATGGCGTGCGCGCGCAGGGTCACGGAGAAGCCGCGCTCCACGCCGCCCATGCGGAGGATGAGGTGGTCCAGGCCCGCGTTCACCAGGGTCATGCCGGTGCTGAACACGGGCATGAGCACGGTCCAGGCCGCCATGCCGACGGTCATCCAGAGCTTGACGGTCTTTGGATCCGCGCCGCTCCCGCCCGTCTCCGTCTCCGGGATGAAGCCCATGATGACGCCGATGAGCGCGGTGTAGACGAGGCCTGTCGACAGGAAGCCGGCGATCGCCGACAGCATCACGAAGCCCATGGAGCTGCTCACGGGCGCGTCGGGGTTGACGCCCCGGAGGGTCTCCGTGGGCCGCATCAGCATGCCGAAGCACGTCCGCCAGAAGGCCTTGAGCGTCCCCAGCTCCGCGCGCTGGTCCCAGGGCAGTTGGCCCAGGGGTTCACGGTCAAGGCAGGTGGCGCAGACGGTGCCCTCGGGCCCCTGTCGAATGCAGCGGGCGCAGGCGAACACGCCACAGCGAGGGCAGGTGGCCACGCTGAGCCACTCAGGGTGCACGGCGCAGACGGGCTCGGCGCCGCCGGGAGCCGGGGCCACCAGCAGCGAGGCCCCGCACCGCGCGCACGTCTCCGCGCCGGGGGTGAAGGGGGCCTGACAGGAAGGACAGGAAGGCGTCATCGCCGCGCATCCTCGCACGGCTCGGACCCCGTCATGAGCACAGCCGATGGAGCGGAGCTCCCGGCCGCGCGGTCTCAAAACCTGTCCGACTGTCGGACAGGTTTCCACGGCCCGCCTCCGCCGGGTGGACGCGGCAGGGCTCTCACCTTCTCAGCGCCAGGGACAACCTCCGTGTCCGGAGGCTTGGGAGTCGTGCCGTCCCGGGATGCCCGGTCGCGGGCGCTACGGCTCTGGCGCGGACTCCGGATCCACCGGCACCGTGGGGGACGTGCTCCCAGCCTTGTCCTGTGCCGGCGCGCTGCCCGCGGGTGCCACGACGCCTGGCTGCGCTTTCGGGGCCCGGGCCTCCTGCGCGGCCCGGACTTGACGGGCCCGCTTCGCCTGGGCCAGGGCCGCCTTCGCCGCGCCCGCGTCGCCCAGGGCCCGCTCGCGCTTCGCCAGCGCGTCCCACAGCTCCGGCGCGTCCGGATGCAGCGTCACCGCCGCGCGCAACAGGCCCCGCGCCACCTTCGGCGAACGCGTGTCCAACAGCCGCTTCAGGAACCCCGTGGGCGACAGCACCAGCGACCCCTCCGGCGTCTCGAACGCCTCACGCACGTGGGGAATCGCCTCCGGCTCCCGGTCCGCCTCCATCAACCCCACCGCCCGCGCCAGGTGCGCGTCCATCGACTCCGGATGCAGCTCCGTCGCTCGCTCCAACCAGCGCATCCGGTCCACCGGCTTGCGCTTCGCGCGGTCCGCCAGCGTCAGCAGCTCGTCCGTGTAGTCGGGTCGCACGGCGGGGGCGCGCACCGCCGCCTCCTTCAGCGCCGGCCACAGCCGCTCCGGATCCTTCATCGCCTCCAGGCGCGTGCGCTTCAGCGCCGGCACCTCCGCGCGCCTCCACCCCGCGACGAAGCGCGCCACGTCGCTCCGCACGGACGGGCTGAAGCGCTCCGCCTCCGGACACTTCAGCGTCTCACACGCCGACAGGTAGTCCGCGAAGAAGCCCGCCGCGCCCTGCGTCCGGTACGCGCGCAGCCGCTCCGCGCCCATCGCCTTCTCCACCGTGGCCGCCATATGCGCGCCCACGCGGATGAAGAGCGACTCCGCGCGCGGCTCGTGCGCGCCGCGGATCCGCTCCATCGCGCCCCGGCCGTCCCGGGCGATCGCCGCCCGGTCGAAGAGCGACGACACCTTCGCGAACGCTCCCGCCAGGTCCGTCTCCGGCGGCAGCGTGCCCGGCCCGCGCGTGGCCCAGTCGTGGTACGCGAGCCCGTAGCTCGCCAGCCGCCCCATGCCCTCGTAGACGACCGCGTCCACCGGGTCCGTGAAGTGTCCGCCCCGGGCCGGCGCGCCCTCGTCCAGCACCGTCTCCATCAACCGGATGGACAGCCGGCGCAGCCGCTTCGCCTCGTCCTCCACGTTGGTGGCGAGCGCGATGGCCGTGTCCTCCGCCGGCAGCAGCACCAGCAGCGTCGTCGTCTCCGGCTGCCCGCCCGCGTGCGCGACGATGTAGTGGCCGCGCAGCGGATAGGTCGCGAAGCCCATGCCGTAGTCGGTGATGTGCCCGTCGCGCGTCACCATCGTCGCCTGCATGCGGCCCATCGTCTCGCGCGACACCAGCTTGTGGTCCAGCACCGCGCGCGCGAAGCCCAGCAGGTCCTCCACCGTCGCGCGCGTGCCGCCGCCCGCGAAGCGGCTGGTGACGTCCAGGAAGCGCGAGGGCTTCAGCGTGGCGCCCGACACCCGGTAGCCCACCGCCTGCTGCGCGTCGCGCGTGCTGATCTCGTCCACGTCCGCGTGGCTCATGTTCGCGGGGCCGAAGACGTGGTCGCGCAGGTACTCGCGGTAGGACTGGCCGGAGGCCGTCTCCACCGCCGCGCCCAGCAGGTTGAAGCCCCACGTCGTGTACAGGTAGCGCGTGCCCGGCTCCGACACGAGCGGCCGGTCCGCGAACAGCCCGATGGCCTCCTTCGTCGTCACCGGCTTCGTGTTGTTGCCGGCGCTCGGGCTGTCGTAGGTGGGCACCCCGCCCAGGTGGCCCAGCAACTGCCGCACCGTCACCGGCCACTGCTTCACCGGGTACTCGGGCACCAGCGTGTGGATGTCCGCGTCCAGGTCCAGCTTGCCCGCCTGCGCCAACTGCATCACGGCCACCGCCGTGAAGGACTTGGTGATGGACGCCATGCGGTACGTGGTGCGCACCGTGGCCGGCAGCTTCTTCGCCAGGTCGCGGTAGCCGTAGCCGTTCATCCACCGCTGGCCGCCCCGCATCACGCCCACGGACAGGCCCGCGGTGGGGCCCTGCTTCAGGTCCGCGCGCACCAGCGCGTCCAGCGCGCGCTGCACCTCCGGAGGGAACTCGGAGGCCTTCGCGTCCGGCTCCGGCGCGGCCTTCGCGCTGGCCTCCAGCGGGGGCTTCACGGCGGTCGCCTGCGCGAACGCGGGCCCCGCCTCCAGCAACACCCACAGCGCGACGAAGAGCCGCTTCATGGCACCACCTCCGCGGTCTCGCTGCTCGCGCCGGTGTCCGCGGCCTCTTCACTCGCGGTCGTGAGCGCCGGCACCGCGCCCTCGTTCACCCAGCCCGCGAGCAGCGCGTCCGAGACCACCTGCCCCAGCAGGTCCAATCCCTGCCCCCGCGGATGCACCAAATCATCGTGCATGAACCCCGCCTGGTTGAAGCGCTCGAGCGACCCCGCGCCGCCCATCGCCGCGTAGAGGTCGAAGAAGCCGCAGCCCTCGGCGAGCGCCACCTCGCGCTCGGCCTGGATGGCGGCCACCAGGAACAGCCGCTGCGTCAGGGGCTTGCCCTTCGCGTGCCCGTCCCGCACCGCGTCCATGGGGCCCACCACCAGGCACGCGCTGCCGGGCGCGGCGGCGCGGGCGCGGCGCAGCAGCGCGGCCAGGTCCTGGCGCACGGTGGGCAGGTCCGTGCGCTTCCACTCCAGGCGCTTGGACTCGTTGCCGCCCAGGAAGAAGAGCAGCAGCTTCGGGTCGCGCTGGGCAAGCTGCGCCTTCAGCGCGTCCTCCTCCAGCCGGGCATACAGCGTGGCGTCCGCGGACGGCACGCCGAGCATGTCCAGCACGATGCCGGGCCCGTCCTTCTGGAGCACCACGCCCTGCACGATGGCGCCCTTGCCCTCCGCGGTGATGTCCAGCCACTTCGCGCCCGCGGGCAAATCGAAGGACGTGGTGCGGCTGGCCCCGTCCTCCTGGGGCTCCGTGCGAGTCAGCACCGCGCCATCCACGGACACGACGAGGCGGCCCGCGCCCTTCACGTCCTTCCACCACAGCGTCCCGCGCGGCTCGCCCTCCAGCTTGAAGCGGCCCCGGGCGCGGTCCTCCGTGGCCAGGTGATACACGCCGGTGATGCCGAACGGGTGCGGCGGCGCCTTCAGCTCGCCCAGCGTGCGCGGCTGCCAGCCGTGGCTCACGGCGGCCGTGCGCCCCCGTCCGCCGTACGGGGCCATGCGGTCCACCAGCAGCACACCCCGCCCCGCGCCGCCGAAGCCCGCCACCAGCTCCTCGCGGACCACGTCCACGATGCGGTCCCCCGCGATGAGCGAGTTGCCGAACGCGGCGATGACCGTGGGCGCCGCCCCCGGAGCCTGGACGAGCCCGTCCAGCGCGGTGAAGAACGGCGTCAGCGCGGACCGCGCGCAGCCGGCGTCCCCCTGCTCCAGACAGGGGTCCTCCACCGCGCCGCCCGGGGCCTTCAGCCGCGTGGCCAGCGCGTGCAGGTGTCCGGCGCGCTCGGTGGTGGGCGGCAGCGCGCGGAACGCGGAGCGCGCCACCGGCCGCGCCTTGCTGGGAGCCTGCGCGGGCAGGCTCGCGGAAGCGGGCACCACCCGGGGCGAAGCCGCACCCGTCACCGGGGACCCGGGAGCCTCGGAAGGTCGCGCCTCCTCGGAGGCGGGCCGCGAGACACCCGCTCCTGGCGGCGGCACGGAGTCCGTCGCGGGCGGCAGCGTCAGGGGGAAGCGGTGAGGGGGTGTGCGGGACTCGCACCCGGGGAGCAGGGCCCCCGCCAGGACAGCGAGCAACCCCGCCCGCCAGCGCCCGCGCGAGACATCGAGAACCGTCATGTGGCCCGGGAGCGTAGACGAAAGCCCGGGGACACGCATGTTCTGGACCCCACGCCTGGCCGCCTCGCGAGCCGCCCCGGCGTGACCTCCCGGACATTGAATCCGTCCGGGAGCACACGTCCTGGCCAGCCCCCCCGGTGGAAGAACCGGTTTCCCGTACCCCAGTGCAAATGCAGGGTCAGGCCGCGAACATGCTCCCTTCACATGGCGCGGCGCGCCCCCAAATTATCCGCCGCGAATATGGCGAAGAACAGGCTCACGACGTGGACGAAGCTCCACCGGCGGTTTGGCAATCACGTGCGAGGCATGCGCAACAGCCGTGCGCTCACGCAGGAGGCTCTCGCCGAGCGCTGTGACCTGTCGGTGGACGCCATCCGCCGCATCGAGCGGGGCGCCTTCTCTCCATCGCTCGACACGCTGGGCAAGCTGTCCGTGGGGTTGGACGTGTCGCTCAAGACGCTCTTCCACTCGTTCGACCTGGAGCGCACGGACGGCGTGGCGGAGATCTGCGACTTCCTCGCGTGCCGCTCCGGCTCCGAGTTGAAGCTCGCCTGGCGCGTGCTCCAGGCCATGTTCGACGAGCGCTGAAGCACGCGCCGTGCGCTGCCGGTCACACCCGGCAGATGTTCCCTGTCACTCCCCACGCGATTGCCCTATGCGTCGGGCCCATGAGCCGCGCGCCCCCCACCCTCCTCCTCGTCGAGGAAGACAGCGACCTGCGCGACGCGCTCGTGGAGATCCTCCTCGCCGAAGGGCACACCGTCGCGGCCACGGAGAACGGCGACCAGGCGCTCGCGTGGCTGGGAGCGCACCCGAGCCCCGCGCTGGTGCTGGTGGACATGTGGACGCCGCGCAAGGACAGTTGGCGGCTGCTGGACACGCTGCGCCGCGAGCCCCGCTTCGCGGACCTCCCCGTGATGGCCATCAGCTCCAGCGAGGAGCGCCACCCCGCCATCCGCGAGGTGCTCTCCAAGCCCTTCGACCGCGAGGCCCTGCTCGCCGGGGTGCGCCGCTTCGTGCACCCGCTGCACTGAAGAAACGCGAGCCCCTCAGCCGCCGGTGGTGCGCTGACTCAACTGGCCCACCACGGCCGGGTCCAGGCGGAACGAGTCGAAGAAGCGGTCCGCGTCCTCGGGCGCGCGTCCCTCCGGGTGCAGCAGGAGCTGCTGGTACAGGCGCGGGCCCACCATGAAGAAGCGGCCCCGGAGGCGGCGCGAACCGGACACGCCGCCCACCTCCTGGCCCGGGAAGCCGCCCTCCATCTCCAGCGGCTTCGCGCTGATGGCCGTCGCCCCCAGGGCCTCCAGCGCGCCCTGGCTGGCGCGGTCCACCACGTCGCGCGGGCGCACCTGCGCCACCGCCGCGAGCGGGAAGTCCGTATAGGAGACGTAGTAGGCGGTGTCCTCCTGCGTGCGCGCGGCGATGAACGTGTGCAACGTCACCTCGCCCACGTCCGTGGGCTGCACGCGCCGCTCCTCGGTGACGGGGCCGGGGAACGTCACGCTGAAGCCCCCCTCCTGGGACTGGACGACGGAGGACGGCGCCTCCCGCACGGGCGCGGCGGGGGACACGGGGGGCTCGGTCCGCGTGCGCCCCGCGCACCCTCCCAGCACCAGCAGGGCGGCGGCCAGCGGCACGACCCGGTAGGAACGCTTCATCATCCAGACGGCTCCTGACATGGGGCCGCAAGGTACGCCCTGCCCCGCCCGGGCGCATCCCTCCACTTCACCCGGGCCCGCTTCAGGCAACGGTTGCCCTGGCCTTCAGTGCATCGCGCCAGGGCCCTCGCTGGCGGGCTCCTCCTCGTCGGAGGGCACGGGCGACTTCGGCGGGCCGGCGGACACCCGGGCCATGTGGACGCGGAACACGGAGCCCTGGCCGGGCTGGCTCTGCACCTCGATGCGGCCGCCGTGCGCCTCGATGATCCGCCGCGACACCGACAGCCCCAGCCCCACGCCCGGGGCGCGCTGCTTCGCGTTGCCCGCGCGCTGGAACGGGATGAAGAGCCCCTGGAGTTCGTCCGGCGACATGCCGATGCCCTGGTCCTCCACGGCCAGCACCACGTGCTCCGCTTCTCCGCGCACGGACACCTCCACGCGGCTGCCGGACGGGGAGTACTTGAGCGCGTTGCTCACCAGGTTGTTCAGCACCTGCTCCAGCCGGGCGGGGTCCGCGCGCACCAGCACCGGGCTGTCCGGCACCACCAGCTCCAGCGTGTGCCCGGAGTCGTTGGACTGGTACAGCTCCACCACGGAGCGCGCCAGCTCGCGCGTGTCGCGCACCTCCGGCTGGAGCTCCAGCTTGCCGGCCTCGATGCGGGTCGCGTCCAGCAGGTCCCCCACCATCCGGTCCAGGCGCGCCACCTGACGGCGCACCAGCGCCAGCGTGCGCTGCATCCGCTCCGGGGTGACCTCTCCGCGGCCCGTCAGCGCGGTGGACAGCTTCAGCGCGGACAGGGGGTTGCGCAGGTCGTGCGCCACGCCCGCCAGGAACGCCAGTTGCTGCTCCTGCTGGTGGGTCAGGCTGTCCGCCATCTCGTTGAAGGTGTGGGCCATGTCGCGGATCTCCAGCGGGCCCTCCTCGGGCGCGCGCAGGTGCCGCCCGCCCCGGCCGAAGCCGGCCATCGCGCTGCGCAGCGCCGTCACCGGGCGCAGCGCGAAGCGCCTCAGCCAGAAGACCACCAGGCCCAGCGTCGACAGGACCAGCAGGCCCAGCACCAGGCCCAGCACGTCCGCCATCTCGCTCCAGCGCGCCGCGCTCTGCCGGGCCTCCTGCGCCTGGTCCACGTTGATCTGGATGAGGCGCTCCAGCGAGCGCAGCGCCGCGTCCAGCGAGGCCATGGCGGACGCGTCGTGCTGGGCCGCGGTCACCCCCGGACCGAGCGGCGCATGCTGCGCGGCCAGGTAGGCGTAGACCTGCCGCTGCACCTCCGTCACGGTCTGGCGCTCCTCGTCCGTGGACGCGATGGCGTGCATCTCCACCATCTGGCGGCGCAGGTCGGACTCGATTTGGGGAGGCGAGCGCCCGCGCGACGGGTCCGCCACCATGGGGGTCCCCGGCGACGCCAGCAGCCGCGAGTGGACGAGCAGGTCCACCTCCAGCTCCTCGGCCTGCCGGACGCCTTCCACGGATTCACTCAGCGTGGAAGCCATGTGCTCCAGGGCGGTCGTCAGCACCACGAGCAGGGTGGCGGACACCGTCGTGAGCAGGACCAACCCACCCACCACGGTGGAAAAGAAGGCGCGAAGGCTCATCGCGGCCTCCGCGCGAACCTCCGGCTGGCGTCCCGCTTCGTCATGGTCGCGCATCCTCCCTCCGGGCCGCGCCAACCCAGTTGGTCGCCGCCCTCTTCCCAGGAAAGCAACAAGCGTCCGATTTCGTGGATTCGCGCCCCGGCTGCTGGCGGGCCGCCGCCCCCGGACGGGGCCCCCAAAAGGAGCCGGCCTCCCGAGGCCCGGCCATGTTAGTCAGCACGGACACGCGGCCCGATGCGCACCCGGCGCTCGGGCGCCTGCTCTTCTCGATGAGGTCACCCGATGGATCTGCTCGCACCACCGGCCCGCACCCTGAACTTCGATGCCTTCTGGCGCTGGCTCCAGGAGCACACCAACTGCATCCTGCGGTGTGGCTCCCCCGACATGACCCTGTTCGACCATGACGACTTCCACTGGATGCTGATGGAAGAGGAGCGCCAGCACGTCCTCCAGCTCATCAAGGGCAAGTCCCTGGTGGGCGAGATGGTGATGGTGGGCCGCGAGGTCTCCGAGGTCACCATCTCCCCGGATCCGGACGCGGATCCGCAGGCGGGCCACTTCCTGGTGGAGCTGATGGGCGGCCCCAAGGAGGACCCGCAGGTGATGTACCACTTCATCATGGCCCACGGCATCGAGCCGGCCACCGGCCACCAGGGCTTCAAGCACTAGCGCGCGACGCGCTCGATGGCCTCCACCGCCGCGTGGACGCCGTTGACCCAGGTCGAGGGGCGCGGGGGCCCGGCCTGGTGCAGGAGCAGGGACGAGACCTTCGCCTCCAGCTCCGCCGCGTCCTCCACCCGCTCCGCCGCCTTCAACCGCAGGGCCTGCCGGTCATAGAGCCGGGGCCGCGCCCAGGCCACCAGCGGCGTCCCGGTGGCCCGGGCCTCCTGCACGGTGTTGTAGCCCCCCGCGCCCACCAGCACGTCCACGCCTCGCAGCACCTCGAGCGCGGGCCAGACCGTCAGCCCGCCTTCGTGGGGAGTGGGGACGAGCCACAGCACCTCCGCATGGGGGGTGAGCGACGCGCGCAGCCGGGCCACCGTCTCCCCGGCCTCCGCCACCTCCTCCGGGCGCCCACAGCCCATCACCGCCACCAGGGGCCGCGAGTCCCCGTCATCCAGCCCCAGCCGCCGCCGGGCCTCCACCTGGGACAGGCACGCGTCCGCGTCCAGGAGCAGCCACGGCGCCGTGCGCACCGCGCGCGGGTGGTGCATGAAGGGCGCGTCCTCACCGGGCACGACGAGCAGGTCGAACGCGTCCACGGCGCGGGCCACGTCGAAGCGCTCCACGTAGACGGGGTTCAGGTCGCGGTGCACCAACACGCGCGGCGCGCGCACCGTGGGCAGCAGCGCCACCAGCTCCCCGGCGAGCCCTCGGGGAAAGGTGTCCACCACCAGCACGTCCGGCGTGGACTCCGCGAGCCACGCGCCCACCGCCGCCACGGTGGCGGCCTTGTCCAGCCGCGCGTCCACGCGGTGCACGGTGGCGCCGGGGCCCAGCCACGACTCCAGGGGCAGGCCGGGGGCGAACGGGCTGTTGGTGAGCAGGTCCACCGCGTGGCCCCGGGCCACGGCCGCGCGGGCCAGGGCCGCGGCGCGCGTCAGGTGCCCCAGGCCTCCGCCGAGCGCGTAGAGGCGCCAGTGCCGGCGTCGCGCGGCCACGCTCAGCTCCCGCCCAGGTCCTCCTCGAAGGAGGCGTCGTCCTCGCGCCGCACGCTCTCGCCGTCGGCCTCGGTGAAGTCGTTGGGGTCGCTGCCGGAGGACGAGGACCCGGAGCCGCGCCACGCGTCGCGGCCGTAGTAGCCGTAGTCCTCGTAGTAGTAGCTGGGGTCGTCCTCGTCGTAGTCGGAGGTGTCGGAGGGGTCGCGGTTCTCGTCGCCGTTGTCGGCGGCGCGCGCGCACGTCACGCAGACCGTCTCCTCGCCGTCGAGCGTGCGCATGTGCAGCAGGCAGATGGCCTTCTGGCAGCGCATGCACTGCGTGGTCGCCCCCCGCTCACACGGGTGGGAGAAGAGGAAGCCGGAGGTCTCCTGGCACTGCTCTGCGGAAGCGAAGGAAGGGGACATGGCTTGGGAGGCTCAGGGCGACGCGGCGCCCGCGGGGGTCTGGAGGCGGAACAGCAGGGCCATGCGCAGGGGCAGGTCCAGCGAATCGAAGCCGAGGCACGCGGCGGCCTCCGGCGACACCGGCTGCTTGGTGGCGAGCACCGTCTTGCCGGAGGGGTCGCGCAGGGACAGCTTGCCGTCGCGCACCTTCACGTGGACCGCCTCCGCGCCGGAAGCGCCCTTCACGGACGCGCCGCCGCCGTCAGGGGCCACGGTGTAGAGCACCGCGCCCTGCGCATCCGTGAGCTTCCACCCGGCGCCCTCGCGCGCGAGCGTGTAGCGCACCGCCGAGCGCGCGGCGTCCTTCACCTGGTACGCGTCCGGGCCGCCCGTCACATAGGCCAGCACCGTGTCGTCCGGACCGGACACCTTGAGCTCGCCGCCCTTCCACTTGTAGCGGGCGACCTCCTGGTCCGAGCCGTCGACGAGCTTCGCGCCGTCGTCCTTGGGCTTGAGCGAGAAGCGCTCGCGGTCATCGCCATCCTTGAACTTGAGCTTGGCGCCCGCCTCCTTCGGCTCGGCGGCGGAAGCGGCGGCGTTGGCGGGGATCGCCTGGGTGTGCGGCGCGGGGGCGGGGGCACTTCCCTGCTGGCACGCCGAGGCCCCCAGCACTCCCAGGCCCACGAGGAACAGGACACGAAGCTTCACGGCGTGGACCTCGATTTCCCGGGCTGGCTCCGGGAGCGGGAGTGGTTGAGCACCTGGTAGAGGCTCAAGAGCATCATCGTAGCGGCGCGCGCCGCGTCCTGGCGCGCCGGAAGCCTCCCCGCCTGGGGCGTCGTGCCGGCGGGAGGGGCGGGCTTCGTCGTCAGGACGGTCCACTCCTGATCCAGCACCGCGCGCATCGCCACCCGGTCTTGCGCCACGTCCAGCCGCGACAGCGCGACGCCCGGGGGCAGCTTCGCGGCCTTCTTCGCGTTCGCGCGTTGCTCCGCCAGCCCGGGGAAGCGCTCCGGCTTCACGCGCAGCCCCACCTGGAGCAGCGTCTTGCCCTTGCGCTTGGTCTTGAGCTTCGTCTTGCCGCTGCTGCCACGGCCGGTGCGCCTGCGCTTCTGCAGGTGCTCGACGGCGGACAGGTGCAGGTGCGTGCCGTCCGCGAAGCGCCCGTGCAAAGACAGCCACGTGTCCGTGAAGTCCTCGCTGTCCCACCGGCCCCGCTTGCGCTTGCCCACGCACTTGCGCGCGTCGTCCACGGGCGCCAGGTCCAGCTTCACGTCCACCGGCGCGCTCGCGTCCAGGTCCACCTGGAAGCGCTTCAGCAGCGTGGCCAGCAATCCATAGCGCCGGTTGTCCAGGTCCGTGCGGCTCGTGCTGCCCCGGACGATGAAGAGGACGATGCCCGCGACGAAGCTCGCCACGCCCACGAGCCACGGCATCCCCGCCAGCGCGTCCTGCCGGGCGAACGAGAGCTGTCCCACCACGACGGACAGCAGCGCGCAGCCGGCGACGCTGAAGGCCAGCAGGCCCCAGGCGGCGATCCACAGCGTGCGCCGCTTCCCTTCCGCTCGCGCGTCCAGCTCCCCCAGGGCCTTCAGGTCGGCCAGCACCTCCGGCACCGTGGCGCGGGCTTCGTACACATACGTCTTCTGGAACGCGGAGGGGTCGAACGCCACGGGAGAGGAGCCTTGTTCAGGGAAAGCCGCGCGCGAGCGTAGGAGGCGCTCCCGGGCGGGTCAAACCGGCTGGCGGCGGAGCACGGCCCGCTGCTTCGCGCGTCCGCGGGTGGAGCCCAGCACCTGGTAGATGCTCAGGAGCATCATCGTCGCGGTGCGGGACGCGTCGTCCTGCTCCAGCGCCTGCTTCCAGAAGGCGGGCGTCTCCGGCGAGCCCGGCTCGCGGCCGGCCCGCGCCACCCACTGGTCGGACAGCCGGGCGCGCAGGGACAGCCGGCCCGCGGCGACGCGCACCCGCTCCAGCTCGACCTTCCGGGGCAGGCGCGTGGCGGCGGTGGCGCGCACCTTGAGCCGCTCCAGACCGGGGTAGCGCTCCGGCTTCACGCGCACGGACACCTCCAGCCGGGCGAAGCCCTTGCGCTTCGTCTTCGTCTTCGTCTTGCCGCTGGCGCTCGTCTTGGAGCGCTCGCGCTTCTGGAGCCGCTCCACCATGCGGATCCGCACGAAGGCGCCGTCCGCCAACCGGGTCTCCAGCATGAACCACGGGTCCACGAAGAAGTCCGTGCTCCACCAGCCCACCAGGTCCTGCTTCACGCGCTTGTCGAGCGCGTCCGGCGGGCGCAGGTCCAGCTTGAGCCGCACCGGCGCGTCCGGGGCCAGGTCCAGCTCCAGGCGCCGGAGCAGCACCTGGGCCAGGCCGTAGCGCCGGTTGTCCAGGTCGCGCGGCCTGAGGGTGTAGCGCCACAGGAAGAGGAGCAGCCCCACGACGAGCAGCGCTCCGCCCACCGCGCCCGTGAGCGCCAGGAGCTGCTCCGCGGCCTCGGAGGCGCTGGTCTCCGCCTCCACGTTGCCCGCCCACACGCCGTAGGCCAGCAGGGCCATCACCCCGCCGGGAATCACGGCGAGCCCGCCGCCCCACAGCAAGGCGCGCCGCTGCCCTTCCGCGCGGGCGTCCAGGTGGGCAAGGACCTCCAGGTCCTCGAGCAGCGCCGGCACCGGCGCGCGGGACTGGTAGCGGAAGACCTCGTGGAAGCGGCTGACGTTGACCGCCAAGGCGGTGGACTCCGTGCGATGCCCGTCGGGCGGACCCGCGCGGGAGCGTAGGGGCCTCCGGGGCGTCCCACCAGGGGTGAACCGCCGGCCATGCAGGCAGGCCGGGCGCCGGGAAGGCGGCGACGTTAGGTAGAATGGGCGGCCCCAACGGCATGGAGCGCGAGGTGGACCGTGGATGAAGTGAGCCGGAGGGCAGCGCTGAAGCTCATCGCGGCGGCGGGTGTCACCACCGTCGCGGGGTGTTCACGCGGCTCGGGAAAGGCGGAGGAGTCGAAGATGGGTCAGCAGCAGGCACAGCAACCGGAGGCCGTGGTCCGCGTGGACGCGCTGGGGCCGTCCCCCACCCCGTGGCGCACGCCGGATCCGTTCCTCTTCTGCGTGCACCATGACGACCGCTACCCCCAGGGCAACGAGCAACTGGGGCCCAGGGCGTCGCTCGCGGGCCGGGACATCGGCCAGGACTTCGCGGGGCGGGACGGCTGGAACATGTACCACGGCACCGTGGTGCCGGGCTTCCCGCAGCACCCGCACCGGGGCTTCGAGACGGTGACCATCGTGCGCAACGGGCTGCTGGACCACTCGGATTCGCTGGGCGCGGCGGCGCGCTTCGGCGAGGGCGACGTGCAGTGGCTCACCGCGGGCGGCGGCATCAACCACTCGGAGATGTTCCCGTTGCTCAAGCAGGACCAGGGCAACCACATCGAGCTGTTTCAAATCTGGCTCAACCTGCCGCGCGCCAACAAGATGGTGCCCGCGCACTTCTCCATGCTGTGGAACCACGTCATCCCGCGCCACGTGGCGAAGGACGACGCGGGCCGCGTCACGAACGTCACCGTGGTGGCGGGCAACCTGGGGGACCTCCAGGCGCCGCCGTCGCCGCCCCGGTCGTGGGCCGCGAACCCGGACGCGGACGTGGCCATCTGGACGCTGAAGATGGAGCCGGGCGCGCGCTGGACGCTGCCGGCCGCGAAGCGCGGCACGAACCGGATGCTCTACTTCTTCCTGGGCGCGGGGATGAAGGTGGGCGGCCGGGCGGTGCCGGCGAGGAGCGCCGTCGAGCTGCGCGCGGACGTGGACGTGGTGCTGGAGAACGGGCCGGAGACGGCGGAGCTGCTCCTGCTCCAGGGCAAGCCCATTGGCGAGCCGGTCGTGCAGTACGGCCCGTTCGTGATGAACTCGCGGCAGGAGATCCAACAGGCCTTCGCGGACTACCAGCGCACGGGCTTCGGCGGCTGGCCGTGGCCCAGCCACGACCCGGTGCACGCGCGGGAGGAGGGCCGCTTCGCGCGGCACGCGGACGGCAAGGTGGAGCGGCCGGCCTGAGTCAGGGCTTGTCGGGCGCGTGGCCCTCCCAGTCGAACTGGATGGAGGGCGCCTTGACGGATTTGGCGTCCTTCATGAGGAAGCCCTCCTGGCGCGTGCGGGCGCGCTCCAGGGCGGGCTTCAGGGAGGCGGGGATGGGCAGCAGCACGCCCACCACGAACATGTTCCCGCGGCAGGACTCGTTGTCGTAGCTGAACGCGATGCGCACGGCGACCTTGTCGCCGCTGACGTGGTGGAACGCGACGGAGCGCTTCATGCTCTCCGTGCCGGAGGAGTTGAAGCCCACGCAGTCGTCCCCCTGCTCCAGGCTCTCCATCAGGGCCTCCACGGTCCTGGCCTTCTTGAAGGCCTCGTCGTCGGAGACGTGCTGCTTCACGAAGCCGTCCGCCTTGAGGGCCTTGACGACCTCCTTCTCCGGGAACACGTCCAGCAGGGAGAAGGCGCCATGCGGCTTCGTCACGTCCCAGGTGACGGAAGAGGTGCTATGGCAGACAGGCCATGTGTTTCCGCACTTGCGTCGCACTGCTGCTCCTCGTCGCCACGGCCTGCGCGACGACGCAGCCGCCCGAGTCCCGGAGCCCAAGGCTCGCCAACCTCCAGCGCGCGGCGGCGCTGCCCTGGAGGGACGAAGGGCGGTGCGTGGTGCGGGAGGCATCCCGGCCCTGGTCCGAAGTGGTGGAGCAGTGCTTTCCCGCGCTGGACACGCGGCGGGTCCGGTTCCGGGACGTCGAGCAGCGATGTCCCGTGGCCACGGCGGACGCAGCGAGTCTGCAAATGGTGGTGGGCGTCTGCCTGCTGACGCAGCCGGAGATCGCGGTGGGCGCCGTGGTCGTCATTGGCGCGGTGGCCGTGGCGGTCGCCATCGCGGATGCGCTGGAGGCGTATGAACTGCGGCACGCGTATCCGGATGAAGATGCACCCCGGACACGGCCTCTCGCGCGGCAGCCCGTGGCGGAGCACAGCCCGGAACCCCAGGGGAGCGCCTCCGGACGAGACTGGTTTCCTCCGCCAGGGCCTCCCAGTTCGGGAGACCCGCACGAGCGACGCCCGGAGTGCCGGCCTCAGCCCTTGGCGCACCTGGGCGGTGATGCCCTGCACAACCAGTGCGCGGACCGGGTGCCCTCGAACGACTTCGCCGGCTCGGATGTGCTCATCAACGGCAAGCGCTTCGACGCGATGCAGCTCCGCGCGCGCGTGCTGTGGGAGATCAAGACTGACAACTTCGACACGTTCACGTCCGCGCTGCGGAAGATCGTCGTAGGGAAGCAACTGCTCGAACTGCGCCGGGAACGCGATATCGCGAAGGCTTGCGGATTTGACTTTCGGGTCGGTGTTCGGAGCGCCGCGCATGCGGCCGCGCTTCTCGAACAAGATGCTTCTCTCGATATCGTGGTCATGGATTGGTGCTGAGATGGCGGACCCGCGGAAGACCTGCGTCTTGATTGCCTATGCGCCCGCGCTCGTGAGGGGTGACCGTCGGACGCTCGCCGCGACCCATGCCATGGAGCGGGCGGTTCCTGGACTGCGCCTGGACCGGACGATTTCCGACGACGGGACGGTCCTCGCCCTTCCCCAACGTGATGCGTGGCTCACGGATGCCGCCGCGCGCATGGAGCTCCCCATGCTCTGCAATGGGGACGAGGACGCCCTCGTTACATTTTACGGTTTGGATGGCTCCGCGGGCAGCTCACCGGGAGGCCTCCCCGTCTTTGAGATCCACGCAGAGGTCCCGCCGGCCATCGCAACCACCTCATCGCTACGGGACGCGCTGGTTTCGGTATCGGAGGCGGCCGATGCGTTCTGGGCACGGGTGCTCCCCGAAGGTCTCGCCCTCATCGTGGCGCGGCAGTTCCACCACCGCGGGGATGAGCCACATTCCCCCCCTCGGGGCCTGCCATCGCTCAAGCTCCCCTGGGAGCTCCGCTCCCCGGACGTTCCGCATTATCTCGGCTGGCTCAACTACTGGTCCGCCGCCACCGCGCGGCTGCTCGGGTTCCCGGATGCGACGCGTGACGCGGAGCTTCTGACCCGCTCACGGCGCACCGCGAGCGGAGGGTGGCTCGTCCAGCTCACGGAGGCACCGCTCGACCTGGACGACCCCGCCCACCTCGACGCCCTGCTGCGCGCCTACGCTCGCTTCCCTGAAATCGGCGGACGTGCCCCGTTTGCCGCCGGCCCCGTGTCGCGGTAGCACCGGGCCGTGGGCACCTCCGGCATCGTCTACGCGTCCTTCGACCGCTTCCCCGCGCCCAAGGGCGCCGCCGTGCACATCCGCGCCTTCGTGGAGGCCCTGGGCGCCGCGTTCGGCCCGGTGGACCTGGTGGCCATCGGCGATGCGCCGGGGGCTCCCCCGCCTGCCCTGGGCTCCCACGTCACCTACCACCCGCTGGGTGCCCGCGGGAAAGACCTGGTCGCCCAGGCGCTGACGTTCCGCTCGCACCTGGGTGCGTGGTGGCGGGGTCGGCCGCGCGCGAAGGTCGTCCACGTCCGCTCCATCTTCGAGGGCTACCCCATCGCCCGGCGCAAGGCCGCCCTCACCGACGCGCTCGTCTACGAGGTCAACGGCCTGCCCTCCATCGAGCTCAAGTACCACCACCCCGACGTCGCGGATGACGCGGAGCTGATGCGCAAGCTGCTCGCCCAGGAAGAGGCCTGCCTCCAGGCCGCGGACCTCCTCGTCACGCCCAGCGCCGTCACCGCCGAGTACCTGCGCTCCCGCGGCGCGGACCCGAAGCGCCTGCGCGTCATCCCCAACGGCGTGGACCTGGACGTGTTCCGCCACGCGCCCCCACGCCCCCCCGAAGCGGGCCGCCCCTTTCGCATGCTCTACAGCGGCACCATGACCGCGTGGCAGGGCGTGCACCACGCCATCGAGGCCTGCCGCCTCCTGCGCCGCGACCTGCCGGTGACCCTCACCCTCGTGGGCCCCCTGCGCAAGCACGCGCGCCGCGCCCTCCTGGACCGCTGCGGCGACCTCGTGCTCCAGGGCGCCGTCGAAATCCTCGAACCCCTGCCCCAGGAAGAACTCGCCCGGCTGCACCACGCCTGCGACGTCGTGCTCGTGCCGCTGCCCGTGAACGACCGCAACTGCGTGCAGGGCTGCTGCCCGCTGAAGCTCCTCGAAGCCATGGCCACCGGCACGCCCGTCGTCGTCAGCGACCTGCCCGTGACCCGCGCGCTCGCGGAGGCCACCGAGGCCTACCGCATCCGCCCCGGCTCCCCCAAGGCCATCGCCGAGGCCGTGAGGGACCTCATCGCCCATCCCGCGCTCGGCGCTTCATTGAGCGCCAACGCCCGCGCCCGCGTGGAGCGGGACTTCCCCTGGGGCCGCGCGCAGGAGGCGCTGGTGAACGCCTACTCGGACGACCTGGGCATCGCGCGCGTCAGCACGCGCGACAACACCGCGGCCTCCGCGTCCGCCTGAAAGCCCGCCTCGACCCGCGCGCGCGCCGCCGCCCCCAGCGCCGCGCGCTTCGCCTCGGGCAGGCCCAGCACGTCCAGGCACGCCTGCCCCAGGTGGTTGAGCAGCGCCTTCTCCACGATGAAGCCGTTCACCCCGGACTCCACCGCCTCCGGGATGCCGCCCGCGTCGCTGGCGATGACCGGCCGCGCGCACGCCATCGCCTCCAGCAGCGCGTTGGGCATGCCCTCCCACAGCGACGGCTGCAAATACACATCACACAACCGCAGGTGCTCCGCGATGAGCTCCGGGGACTCCAGCGCGCCGGAGATGAGGACGCGCGCCGCGTCCTCCGGGTGCTCCGCCCGGTAGGCGACCAGGTGCTCCGCGTCCCGGGCGCGCACCTCGCCAATCACCAGCAGGCACGCGGGCCGCACGCGCCGCACCTCCGTGAGCGCGGACAGCAGGAACGGCAACCCCTTCTTGTGGCGCAGCTCCCCGGAGAAGCCGAGCACCGCCTCGCCCGGCTGGATGCCCAACCGCTCCCGCAGGGCCGCGTCCGCCGGGCCCGGTGAGAACAGCGCCGTGTCCACCGCGTTGGGGATGACCTCCACGCCCGGGTCGCGGCCCAGCAGCATCGCCATCTTCCGGCCCAGGTCCGCGGAGGCCGCGGTGAGCACGTCCGCCCGCTGGAGCGTCCAGAGCAGGCGGGCGAAGTCCCCCGGCGGGAACATCAGTTGGTCCACGTCATTGCCCCGCGCGCTGAGGATGGAGCGCAGCCCCGCGCTCTGCGCGAACACCACCGCGAGGAAGCCCGGCGGGTACAGGTAGTGCCCCCACACCAGGTCGTACTTGCGCCGCGAGTGCAGGTGGCCGAGCACGTCGAGCGTGTGCTGCATGGACAGGTCCGCGCTGCCGAACAACCCCAGCCGGTGCAGCGTGACGCCCTTCGCGAACGGCGACACGTCCCCCGCGTCCGGCGCCGTCTCCAGCGCCCCCGGCCGCGCCGTGCGCGTCCAGGCCACCACGTCCACGCGTGCGCCCAGCCGCACGAGCGAGCCCGCGGTGCGCGCCCCGCTGCGCGCGAGCCCTCCGATGTCAGGGGGAAAGCGCTCGGCGAGGAGGAGGACGCGGGGACCGGAAGCCATGCCCTGAATCTACCCGCCCGCGCGCGCCGGCAGGCGGGGAACCGCGAGGGATGAAAGCCGGAAGGTGTCCCGTTGCAACGCGCAATCCATGACGCAACCCCCGCCTGAAACCTTCGCCCGGGACGCCGCCCCTCCTGCCGCTGGAGCCAGGGGCCTCCTCGCCTCCCTGTGGCTGGCGCTGAAGGGCTCCACCGAGGACCTGGCCACCGGGCCCGTGGACCGCGCCTTCCTGCTCTTGTCCGTGCCCATGGTGCTGGAGATGGTGATGGAGTCCGTCTTCGCCCTGGTGGACGTGCTCTTCGTGTCGCGCCTGGGCGCGGACGCCATCGCCACCGTGGGCCTCACCGAGTCCATGCTCACGCTGCTGCAGACCCTGCCGCTGGGCCTGTCCATCGGCGCCACCGCGCTCATCGCGCGGCGCATCGGGCAGAAGGACCCGGAGCGCGCCGCGAGCGCCGCGGTGCAGGCCCTGGGCCTGGGGCTCGCGCTGGCCGTGCCGCTGGCGTTCGCGGGCAGCTACTTCGCGCGTCCGCTGCTCCTGGCGCTGGGCGCCGCGCCCGGCGTGGTCGAGCACGGCGCGGGCTACACGCGGCTGATGCTGGCCAGCTTCCCCATCATCATGCTGCTGTTCCTCATCAGCGCCATCCTGCGCGGCGCGGGGGACGCGGCCACGTCCATGCGCGCGCTGTGGCTGGCCAACTCCGTGAACATCGTGCTCGCGCCGCTGTTCATCTTCGGCCTGGGCCCCGTGCCCGCCATGGGCGTCACCGGCGCCGCGCTGGCCACCACCCTGGGCCGCTCCACCGGCGTGCTGTATCAGGTGTACCGCCTGCTCAAGGGCAGCGGACGTCTGGAGTTGCGCCGCCGCCACCTGCGCGTGGAGCCGTCCGCGCTGCGCTCGCTGCTGAAGCTGTCGGGAGGCGCCACGCTCCAGTCGCTGCTGGGCATGTCCAGTTGGCTGGTGCTGATGCGCATCGTCGCCACCTTCGGCAGCACCGCGCTCGCGGGCTACACGCTGGCCATGCGCGTGCTGCTCTTCGCGCAGCAGCCGTCCTGGGGCCTGTCCCACGCGGCGGGCACGCTGGTGGGCCAGAGCCTGGGCGCGGGCGACACCGACCGCGCGGAGCGGGCCGCGTGGCGCGCCAGCTTCTACACGCTCGCGTTCCTGGGCGTGGTGGCGGTGGGCTTCCTCCTCTTCGCGGAGCCCCTCATCCACCGCTTCACCACCGAGCCGGAGGTGGGCCTGCACGCCGTGCGCTGCCTGCGCATCGTCAGTTGCAGCCTGGCCCTCTACGCCTTCGTCACCGTGCTGCCCCACGCCTTCAACGGCGCGGGCGACACCACCACCCCCACCGTGGTGAACGCCCTCTTCTCCTGGGGCCTCCAGTTGCCGCTCGCGTGGGTCCTCTCCCATCCCCTGGGCCTGGGGCCCTCGGGCGCGTTCATCGCCATCGCCGTCACCTACGGCGCGCTCGGGCTGGCGAGCGCCGCCCTCTTCCGGCGCGGCGGCTGGAAGCTGCGCCACGTCTGAGACGACCCTCCTCCAGCCGACAGTTCGCACCGTCCGGGGGCTGAGTTGAAAGCCCTCCGGGAGTGCGGACTTTCCCGAAACTCTCGCAGCGGGTGGGCGCAGGAAGCGCTTCCAGCCACGGGGCTCCCGTCACCCCGGGGCGCCGCCAAGGTGTCATCGCGAGAGCACGGGGCACAACGGTGGGGGAGGGGCTTCACACATGGCGGGCAATGAGCGGTTGGGCGTGGCGGTGGTGGGACTGGGTGGCGCGGTGGCGACCACGGCGGTGGCGGGCATGGAGCTCTTGCGCCGGGGACGGGTGGACACCCGGGGCCTGCCGCTGGCGGACGCCCAGGGCATGGGGCTGGTGGAGTACGGCGCGCTGACGTTCGGCGGCTGGGACCTGTTCGAGGACGACCTGGCGCACGCGGCGCGCAACCACGCCGTGCTGACGGAAGGACAGTTGGAGGCGGTGGCGCCCACGCTGGGCCGCATGCGGCCGTGGCCCGCGGCCTCCAACGCGAAGTTCTGCAAGAACGTCGTGGGCACCGCGGAGAAGAAGGCGCGCACCCTGCGCGACCAGGTGCGGGCCATCCGTGACGACCTGGCCCGCTTCAAGGAGCGGGAGCGGCTGGAGCGCGTGGTGGTGGTGAACCTGGCCTCCACGGAGAAGGCCGTGGACCTCACCCGCCCGGAGTTCGCCACGCCGGAGGCCTTCGAGAAGGCCCTGGACGCGAACGACCCGGACATCGGCCCCGCGATGCTCTACGCGTACGCGGCCATCGTGGACGGCATCCCGTTCGCCAACTTCACGCCCAGCGTCGCCGCGGACGTGCCCGCGCTGCTCCTGCTGGCCAAGCGCACGGGCGCGCCCGTCGCCGGCAAGGACGGCAAGACGGGGCAGACGCTGCTCAAGACGGTGCTCGCCCCCGCGCTGCGCGACCGCGCGCTGCACGTGGACGGCTGGTACTCCACCAACATCCTGGGCAACCGCGACGGAGAGGCCCTCAACGACCCGGCCTCGCGGCAGAACAAGCTCGACACCAAGGGCGCCGCGCTGGACAGCATCCTCGGCTACAAGGTCCAGGACCACGTCGTTCAAATCCAGTACTACCGCCCGCGCGGGGACAACAAGGAGGCCTGGGACAACATCGACGTGACGGGCTTCCTGGGGCAGCCCATGCAGTTGAAGCTCAACTTCCTCTGCAAGGACTCCATCCTCGCCGCGCCGCTCGTCGTGGAGCTGGCGCGCACGCTGGACCTGGCGAAGCGCCGGGGCGAGTGCGGCGTCATCGACGCGCTGGGCTGCTTCTTCAAGGCCCCCATGTCGCAGGACGGCCAGCCCGTGGAGCACGCCATGCCGGAGCAGCAGCGCCGCCTGATGGCGTGGCTGGGCAAGAGCCGCGCTCAGCAGGTGGAGCGCCAGCCGGAACGCATCAGGGGCTGAAGCCATGAACGCACCCGCGCGTGACACGGCCTCCCCGAGCCGTCTGGCGGAGCTCCGCCCGCTCCTGTCGGAGTTGATGGACCTCAAGCGCCTGCGCACCCCGGACCATCCGGACGGCCTGGCGGCGCACGGCTTCCGCCGGGCGTGGGCCGCGCTGGCCTCCGGCATGGACCCTCGCGGCGTGGCGCTGCAGGAGACGGCGCGCGCGCTGGCGGCGGTGCGGCTGGGCGGCCTGGACATGGACGTCCTCCAGCGGGCGGGGCTGTCCCCGCTGGACGCGACGCGGGTGCTGCACCGGGGGCTGGAGGCGGTCGCCGGGCCGCTGGACCCCGGCCTGCGGGAGCGGCTGGCCGTGGCGCTCTCCCAGACGCGGGAGGAGGCCTGTCACGTGCCTCCGCCCGCGTTCGTGGACCGGCTGGTGCGCCAGCCCCGCGCCGGGGCCACGTTCCCCGGCCGGCCGCGCATCCTCGTGTCCCCGCAGGAGGGCCACGCGGACCACTGCTACGCGGTGGCGGTGGGCGCGGTGCTCGTCGCGCCCTGCTTCAGCGCGTCCCCGGCCCTGCCCTTCGTGGCGGGGCTCTCCCACCACCTCTTCAACGCGGCGCTGCCGGACGCGGGCTACGGCGGCGAGGCGCTGCTGGGGGACCTGCTGGAGCCCGTCATGAAGCGCCTCACGGAGAAGGCCCTGGCGTCGCTGCCGGAGCGGCTGGCCGGGGTCGTGCGGCAGGCGCTGGCGCTCACCGGCAACGTGGACTCGGCGGAGGCGCGCGCCTTCAACGCCGCGGACGCGCTGGACCGGGTGCTGGAGCTGGACGCCCACGCCCGCGCGGCGGGCTTCACCCTGCGCCAGGCGATGGAGGACCTGGAGCTCATCCACCCCGGCCCGCTCCAGACGTTCGGCAACGCAGTCCTGCGCGACGCGGCGGTGTGGCCATGAGCGGGCGGCCATTCCTGAACCTTCCCAACAGGCGGTGACCATGTTCGAGGCGAAGCCGAAGGCCCGGAGGCTGGGCTGGGCGGTGGTGGGGTGTGGCTGGGTGGCGCGGGACTACGTCATCCCGGCGCTCCAGGGCGCGAGCAACGCGCGGCTGGTGGCGCTGTGTGACGCGAACGCGGAGGCGCTGATGCGCATCCCGGCGGACGACGTGAAGCGCTACACCGCGCTGGGGTCGGTGCTGGCGGACAAGGACGTGCAGGCCGTCTACATCGCCACGCCCAACCACCTGCACGCGGCGATGACGGAGGCGTGCGCCGCCGCGGGCAAGCACGTGCTGTGCGAGAAGCCCATGGCCGTCACGCCCCGGGACGGCCTGCGCATGGTGTCCGCGTGCCAGCGCGCGGGCGTGCACTACGCCACCGCGTTCGACCAGCGCCACCACGCGGCGCACCGCAAGCTGCGCACGCTGGTGAAGGAGGGCGTGCTGGGCACCGTCACCCAGGCGCGCATCCACTACGCCTGCTGGCTGCCCGAGGACTGGGCCCCTGACAACTGGCGCATCGACCCGGAGCAGGCCGGCGGCGGCGCGATGATCGACCTGGCGCCGCACGGCCTGGACCTGCTGGAGGTCGTGCTCGGCGACGAGTGGGAGTCGCTCATCGCCATGACCCAGCGGCGCGTGCACCGCTACGCCGTGGACGACGGCGCGGTGCTGATGGGCCAGTTCAAGAGCGGCACGCTGGGCCTCTTGCAGGTGGCCTACAACTGCCCGGACGCGTACCCCCGGCGCACGCTGGAGCTCATCGGCACCCGGGCGCGAGCGCTGGCGTACAAGACGATGGGCCAGACGCCCGGCGGCTCCCTGTCGCTCACCGACGCGAAGACGGGCGAGGAGACGTGGGTCCCCCTCTCGCCGGAAGAAGACCGGAGCCCCTTCCTCCACCAGGTGGAGAACTTCTCCGCGTGCGTGCTGGAGGGCCGTCCGCAGCCGTTCGCGCCGGAGCGCGACGTGCGGCTGGTGGGGCTGCTCACGCAGGCGACGCAGGCAGGGAGGGCGTTTCCGTCATGCCACTGACCCGCTATGCCTGCACCCACTGCGGCACGTGGCAGCCGGGCTTCCCGCGCGAGCGGCCCACGGGCTGTCCCACCTGCCTGGACGTGCGCAACGCGCTGCCGCGCGACGGCTGGGACTTCCAGACCGCGGGCCAGGTGTCGGAGCGGCTCACCACGCGCTGGGAGGAGACGCTGCCCGGCGTCTGGGGCTTCACCTGCACGCCGACCTTCGGCCTGGGCTCCACGGGCTGGCTGCTGCGCAGGCCGGAGGGCAACGTCTGCTTCGAGGGCGCGCCCTGGTACTCGCGGCCCGCGCTGGAGTTCATCGACGTAATGGGCGGCATCCACAGGCTGTCCGCGTCACACCCGCACGGCTTCGGGGCGCTGTGGCAGTTGCAGGAGCACTTCGACCCGCTGCTCGTGCTGCACCGGGACGCGGTGCCCTACAGCAAGGCCTTCCAGGTGCGCTGGCCGGTGGATGACGAGCACGAGCTGGCGACGGGCCTGACGCTGCACTGCGTGGGGGGCCACTACGAGGGCCAGATGGTGCTGTACGACGCGCGCACCCGCTCGCTGTTCTGCGGCGACGCGCTGAAGGTGGACCTGGACGCGCGGGGCAGGCCCACGGGCCTGTCGTGCCACAAGGGCTTCCACGCCGCGATTCCGCTGAGCCACGGCGAGCTGCGCCGCTACCGCGCGGTGCTCAAGGAGCTCCCGTTCGAGAACGTCTTCACCTCGTTCGAGTTCGCGCGCGGCGTCACCCGCCGGCACGCGCTGGCGCTGTTCGACCGGCTGCTCTCGGGCATGCCGCACACCCGTCCCCTTCCCCTGGAGGAACTGTCATGAGCATTGCCCGAGCCATCGACGCGTATCACCACGCCGTGTCCACCGGCGCCCTGCAGATGTTCCGCATCGACCCCATCGACCGGCTGGGGATTCCGGTGGCCTCCGCCAGCCTGGCGCTGGGGGGCGGGCCGGGCTCCGTGCTGCACGGCAACGGCTATGGCCGCACGGACGAAGAGGCGCGGGTGGGCGCGCTGGGCGAGCTGGTGGAGGAGACCTTCTGTGAGCTCGCCATGCAGCGCATGCCGCGCGTGCACGGCAGCTACGCGGCGCTGGTGCGCGCTCGGGGCCCCACGGCGGTGGCGGATCCGCTCACGCTGGGGCTGCCCGCTGGCAGTCCGTATCAACCGGACCTGCCGCTCGTCTGGGTGGAGATGCAGCGGCTGTCCACCGGGGAGCGGGTGCTGGTGCCGGAGGAGTACGTCGCCATCCACCCCGGGCAGTTGCAGGGGCGGACCCCGCTCATCACCCCCATCACCAACGGCCAGGGCGCGGGGCTGACGCGGCCCCAGGCGCTGGCGCACGGCCTGCTGGAGCTCATCCAGCGCGACGGCAACGGGCTGATGTACCGGGCCATGGACCAGGGCGTGGTGCTGGACCTGGAGGGCACGGACCTGGCGCCGGACGTGCGCGAGCTGCTGGAGCGCTACCGCCGCGCGGGCGTGGAGGTGATGGCGAAGCTGGCCGGCACGGACTTCGGCATGGTGAACCTGTACGTGGTGGGCCGCGACCTGTCCGTGGGGGACCAGCCGCTGATGGTGACGGCGTGCGGAGAGGCGGCGGATCCGGACCGGGACCGGGCGCTGCGCAAGGCGCTGCTGGAGTACGCCTGTTCGCGCGCGCGCAAGGCGTTCATGCACGGGCCGCTGAGCGAGGTGGCCCGGGTGGCGCCGCCGGAATACATGGACCGCTTCGTGCCCCAGGTGGACCTGGACGCGGAGGAGCCGCGCGCGCTGAACGCGATGGTGGAGTGGGCGCGGATGCCGGCCCAGGCGCTGCGCGAGCTGACGGCGTGCACGCTGACGGTCCGCCAGAAGGTGCGCTTCGAGGACCTGCCCCGGACGCCCTCCGTGGAGGACCCGTCGCTCCGCTGCGACCACGTGGTGAGGCAGTTGCACGCGGCGGGCTTCGACGTCCTGGTCTCGGACCTGTCCCCGCCGGGCCACCACGTGCACGTGGTGAAGGCGCTGGTGCCGGGCCTGGAGGTGGAGACGATGACGTACAACCGCCTGGGCGAGCGCAACGCGGCGCGGCTCCTGGAGCGCAAGGACCCGCTGGTGGGCCTGGGAGCGCCGCCGCCGGGCGCGCAGCCGGTGCGGCTGACGCCGGAGGCCGAGGCGCGGCTGGGCGGGCCGGTCTGGTTCAACGTGCGGCTGGCGGAGGCGCGCGTGGGGCGGCTGTACGCGCTCTACCGGGAGCCGGACCGCCACGCGGTGCCGAAGGTGCTCGCGAGCCGCCGCTTCGGGGGGCAGTGAGCCATGGCCCTGCGCTTCGCGTACAACACCAACGGCGTGTCGAACCACCGCTTCGAGGACGCGCTGGGCCTCATCGCGGACAGCGGCTACGACGGCGTGGCGCTGACGCTGGACCACCACCACTTCGACCCGTTCGCGCCGGACTTCGAGCGGCGCACGGTGAAGCTCGCCACGCGGCTGGAGCGGCTGGGCCTGGGGCTGGTGGTGGAGACGGGGGCGCGCTTCCTGTTGGACCCGCGCCGGAAGCACGAGCCCACGCTCATCACCCCGGAGGCGGAGGGCCGCGCGCGGCGGCTGGAGTTCCTGAAGCGCGCGGTGGACGTGTGCGGCACGTGCCGGGGGGAGGCGGTGTCCTTCTGGGCGGGCGTGCCCCGCCCGGGCGTGACGGAGGAGGCCGCGTGGCCGTGGCTGGTGGACGGCCTGAAGCGGCTCTTCGAGTACGCGGCGGCGCGCGGCGTGGTGCTGGCGGTGGAGCCGGAGCCGGGGATGCTGGTGGAGACGGTGGACGGCTGGCGCCGGCTGCAGGCCCAGGTGCCCGGCGTGCGTCTGGCATTGGACGTGGGGCACCTGCTGGTGACGCAGGAGCGCACGCCCGCGGAGGCCGTGCGCGAGTTCGCGCCGGTGCTGGGCACGGTGGCGCTGGAGGACATGAAGCGCGGCGTGCATGAGCACCTGCCGTTTGGCGAAGGGGACGTGGACGTGCCGTCGGTCCTCCGAGAGCTGACGCGCGCCCGCTACGACCGGCTGGTGTGCGTGGAGCTTTCGCGGGACGCGCACCGGGCCCACGAGCTGGTGCCCCGGGCGCTGGAATGGTTGCGGGAGCGCCTGCCGACGGGCGCGGAGGTGGCGGCGTGAACAGCGTGAACGGACTGCGGATCTGCTTCATCTCCCGGAGGTTCTTCCCGGCCATCTCCGGGATGAGCGTCTATGCGCTGAACCTGGTGCGGGAATTGGTGACGTGCGGGCACGACGTGACGATGGTGAGCCAGTACCGCAGCGACCCCGCGGGCATGGCGGTGTACGGGGGCGGTCCGCCGCCGGGCATCCCGGGCGCGCACGTGCTGGGCTGTGAGTCGGTGGGTGAGCAGCGCATCAACCAGGGGCAGCCGGCCAGCTTCGAGCACGACCTGGAGGTGATGGTGGACACGGTGGTGCGCGAGCACCGGCGCCGCCCCTTCGACCTCATCCATGCGCAGTACGGTTATCCGTGCGGACTGGCGGCGCTGCAGGCGGCGAGGCTGCTGGGATTGCCCAACGTCGTCTCCATCCAGGGCGGGGACGGGCACTGGGTGGGGACCTGCTGCGGGACGCACAAGCAGGCCATGCTCGCGGTGCTGGGCCACGCGGGGGCGCTGCTGATTGGGAGCCTGTCCTTCGCGCGGGAGGTGAGCGGGCACCACGGGACCCCGCTGGAGCGCTTCACCATCGTCCCCGGCGCCACGGACACGCAGCGCTTCCATCCGCGCAGCGAGCCGGCGCTGGGGGAGACGCGGGACGTGCCGGTGTGGCTGTACCACGGCCGGGTGGACGCCCGGAAAGGGGTGATGGAGCTGCTGGACGCCGTGCGGCGGCTGGTGGCGGACGGGCGCACGTTCAAGCTGCGGGTGTCTGGGATTGGACCGGACCTGGAGGCGGTGCGCGCGAGGGTGAAGGCGGACGGGCTCCAGGGCGTGGTGGAGCTGCCGGGGGTGTCCAGCTACGCGGAGGCGCCGGACCTGTACCGGAGCGGGGACCTGTTCGTGTCGCCCACGTATTCCGAGGGCTTCTCCAACACGCTGCTGGAGGCGATGGCGTCCGGGCTGCCCATCGTGTCGACGCGCGCGGTGGGGGTGGTGGACTGCCTGGAGGACGGGCGGGACGGCCTGCTGGTGCCGCCGAAGGACAGCGCCGCGCTGGCGGAGGCGATGGGCCGGCTGATGGACGACGCGCCGCTGCGCAAGCGGCTGGCGGCGACGGCGCTGCGCGAGGTGCGGGAGCTGTATTCGTGGCGTGCGGTGGGGCGGCGGATTCAGGGCGTCTACCGGAACCTGACCGGCACGCGGCCGGACACGCGGTGGACGCACCTCTACGACCCGACGATGACGGAGGAGCGCGCGGACCCCACGTGCCGGTTCCGGGCGGCGCCGCACCTGTTATGAGCACGGCCCTGTTCGTGTCGCCGCACCTGGACGACGTCGCCTTCTCCTGTGGCGGCACGTTGGCGGCGTTGAAGGCGAAGGGGTGGACGGTGGCGCTCGTCACCGTCTTCACGCGGTCGGTGCCGGGGCCGAAGGGCTTCGCGCTGCACTGTCAGACCTCCAAGGGGCTGGCGCCGGAGGTGGACTACATGGCCCTGCGGCGGGACGAGGACCGCGCCTTCGCCGCCTGCATGGGCGTGGACCATCTGTGGTGGGGAGACCTGGAGGAGGCACCGCACCGGGGCTACGCGAGCCCGGAGGCGCTGTTCCAGCCACCGCGAGCGGAAGACGTCATCGAAGCGAAGGTGGCGGGGTGTTTGAAGCCGGTGTTGTGGGACCTGAAGCCGGACCGGGTCTTCGTGCCGCAGGCGTTGGGGAGCCACGTGGACCACGTGCAGGTGGTGCGGGCCGTGAAGGGGCTGGGCATCCCGACGACCCGGCTCCTCTACTACCGGGACACGCCCTACGCCGTGCGCCAGCCGCAGGCCCACCCGGACGCCGCGGTGCCGCAGGGCCTGCGCCCGCTGGCGGTGGACATCACGGAGCACCTGCCGAAGAAGGTGGAGGGCTGCATCCGTTACGGCACGCAGCTCGGCTTCCAGTTCGGCGGAGTGGACGACCTGGCGCGGACGCTCACGGCGTTCCACCGGCAGGAAGCGCAGGCGCGGGGCCAGCCAGGAGCCGCGGAGGTGTTCCTGTCACAAGGGGCGCAGTAGACCGGCGGCATCGAGAACCTGGTGCACCTCCGTGGCCAGCCGGACGTGCTCCGGGTTCGTCACCGTGAACCGCTCCTCCGTGAGGATCACCAGGGTCCCCAGGTCCTCTACAGGCTCAACGCGCACAGGGGCGGGAAGCGGCGGAACCTCTCCCCACTGCCGGGAGAAGTAGGTCATCCAGCCCACGAAGGTGCCCACGTCCCCTGACGAGGAAGGCGACACCTCATCCCGATACTTCTCGGATGCAACAACGCCCCACGTCGGCGCCCAACAGCGCACCACGGAACGGAGCACCTCGCGCAAGACGGGTGCTGTCAGCACGCGTCCGGCCACCGCGCCCTTACGAGGCGGGCTGACCAGGCAGATCGAAGTCGGCACATCATCCGCGGAGCCGCAGTAGCCATCGACCAGGCTTGTCTCCTCCGGATGTGTTCCCGTCCACAGCCAATAACGAAAGGCATCCCCCAGCCGGTTCTTCTTCCGCGCGAACAGCTTCAGGAAGTTCGCACGGTCGGTCGAGAACGTACGTGCACTGGCCTCTTTGAACGTACGTCCTGACTCGTGCCACACCCGCCACTCAGGCTCAAGGCGGCCCAGTTCGTTGAACAGGTTTGACGCTCGAGTGGCGCAGGACCCCGCATCCTCGGATCGCCCCAGCCAGTAGCCCCCTACGTAGTAGTAGTCAGTCATTCAGTCGATGCAGCTCATTGGTTTGGCGCCAGGGAGCGTACTTCCACTCTGACGTTTCGACGCCTGAATAGAGCGCGCAATGCATCCGCGAATTTCTCCTCTGCGACCACCCATCGAACGCGCATTCCTCCAGATACCCTCAACTGCCGCTGAGCCTGATCAACCAGGGCATTCTCTTTCTTGAAGAAATCTTTTGCCTTCAGGTCGGTACCAAAGAACTGCTCGTAGCCCGGTCCCTTGGCCTCCAGCAGGAGGTTCTCCACCGGGTCGTAGCCGTCGAAGTCGAGCTCCTCATTCCCCTTCTTGACCCGATACGCGGAGCCCTTCGGGGCTCCCGTGACCTGGGCCTGATAGTCGCGGGCACGGTCGGACATCGATTCATTCACCTGCACCCACTTGCCCGGGCCTCCTGAACTGTTCGGAAGAGGCGGGCCCATCGTGGCCATGGCCACCGCCGTGGACGCGAGCGTCACCTCCACCACGCCGTCCACCACCGCCACCGCGCTCACGTCCAGCACGCGTGCCGGGTTGAAGCCCGCTTGTGTCGAGCCCAATCGCACGGCGTCCGGGAAGCGCGGCATCAACGAGAGTGCCGATGACAACCCCATCGTCACGCCGTGACTCACCAGCAC